>NZ_JADCDA010000035.1 GCF_020252405.1 Aestuariivirga sp. | reverse complement strand
TGAATGCAAAGATGACGGGGACCAAGCTTGACCACGGTCTCTAGGGACCAGCCCGGTAAATCGGTCTCCCGCCAACACCGGGGGTGCGGTCAGGCACCCCCGGCTCCTCCATTAAAGCGCAAATCGTCGAGACAAGCCCGGCGAAGATGATCTTAGCCCGGATCGCCTCGAAACACCGGAGCCGCGCCAGCAGCCCTTGCCGCTGTACAGTTGCGGAACGGGCGGCCTGCTCCAGAACCAAGCGCAGGCAACACGTTCAGGTTGCCCGCCGACTTCGAAGCTTTAAGGTGGCAATGGTAGTCACCTGTCTTGCGGTTCTTATGGCAGCCCTCGGAATTTAGGCCACCGGAATGGGCGCTGGCCGGAACCGCCAGCGGGACAGTCAACGTCAGCAGCAAAGCCATCTGAACATGGACACGTCAATGAGCAGGGCAGGACCTTCAACCCCAAGAGCATTGCGGCGATGCTGGCAGGCCAATCGACTACGGCTGCCGCCTGCAGCCCAGCGCGCACCGCTTCATCACTACAGTTCCAAAACAAGGGCACGTGCCATGCCCTCGTCAGTGGTGTTGTCGGGCAGCGACAGACTTTAATGCAGCGCGAATCCAGGAATGCGCGCTAGCGCATTTGCAACTCGCTGACTGTTGTGTTCGAAATGTTGCGCGCATGAGCAGTTCCGCGCACACTGTCATTCCCCTGTACGATCCGCAGGAAGCAGGTATGAACCGAGCTGGCGGGCACGTTAGCGGCGTAGTAGCATGAACTGAAAGCCGCGAGCGTAGCTGTGCACGTGTCTCCGAGAAAACTCAGGTTGACTGCGGATTTGTTGAATATCGACTTGCTCGTGATGGTGACCGGCGCACTGGTGACGTTGGTGATCTCGCATGCTACGAGTGTTTGATTGGAGGAGAATACGGGGCCTCCAAACAGGTCCCCAGCCATTGCACTACTGACAGTTGCAACCAAGACAATTGGCGAGATTAACACATTCTGAAGCAATTTGCTAGTCATTGTGTTCTCCATTTTCCGTTTGTTGAGTGCCTGCAGAGGGAACTGAAGACATTTAATCCGACATCCACCGGATGACCGAACAGTTGAGTATTGCGCAAACTGGCGTCATTGGCAAGACCTGGCCTTGGCAAAAGGCGTTGGTGATCCGCCAAAGCGGTGATGCCTGCGCGTCGCTGGTCGAGAATGTCGATTTCGCTTTCTTCAAGGCATAGTTCTCCCGAGGTTTTCGCTGGAACGCATGACAACCGGGCCATTCACCCTGACACAGGTTCAGGCGGTGGCCGTAGTTCGACAATGAGCCGCAGTATGTCGGCGAAGAGCTGCCTCGGAATTGCGACTTCGGCCATCTGGAAGGCGATGTAGCGGCCATGGCTGATGACCTTGGCGCCGATTTTTATCAGCTTCTCCTTCAGGCTGGTCAGCGACCAGTCCCTGATCGGCTCGGGCGTTACCAGGGTGCGCAGGAAGTTGCCGAGATTGTAGGCCAGCGCATGAAGCTGAAGGCGGGCGGCGTTGGCGGCAAATGTCCGGCATGACAGGCGGGTCCATTTGACGGCACCCTTGCCCTCTTTGATCCATTGTTCGCAGGTGCCGCGTTGATTGTAGAAGGCGACAATGTTCTCAGGCGGTCTCGAGAGGTTGGTGACGATGAAGCCGACGCGTGGGACAAGTTCACCCGGGTGCCACTCGACCTTGGCGACCACCCGGCGCGATGTCGTCCAGCTTGCTGCCTGGTAGCGGAAGTTGGCGTAATACCGGCGCACATAAAGAGGAGGACGTCCAACCGGACGGGTCGGCAGGTAGCCGATCCTATCCTGCAACACCTTGTTGGCGGGCAGCCGGATCGCATACTTGATCCGTTCGGCTTCGAGGTACTCATAGACCTCGGAATTGGCAAAGCCCGCGTCGGCCCGGAGATGGAGGCGCGAGACTTGGCCACGATAACGCGCCACCACCGGCTCCAGCACATCCTTCCAACCATCTGCACTGTGAACGTTGCCGGGACGCAGCGCACAGCGTTCGAGGTCGCCGAACTGGTTGAACACAAACAGCGGATGATAGCAGGTACATTCGAAGTGACCGTTCCAGACGCTCATCTCCTGTTCGCCATGAGTGGGGCTGACGCTCGAATCCATATCGAGCACGATGCTGAGGGACGAACGACGAGCCTGCACCCGGTCGATCCACTGGCCCGGCAGATCGGCGAGCGCAGCAAGGTTCCTCTCCACCGTCAGCCACCTTGTCTCGAAACGGCCCATCTGGCTTGCTGATGCCGCACGACCTGAGGCCGCCTTGCCGCCGACAATCCAGCGCATCGCCGGATCATGGCGCAGGCGTTCGGCATCATTGACGTCCTCATATCCGGCTAGCCGTCCGAACACCGACTGCCGCAGCAGGCCCACCAGGGCATGGCGGCCGCTTCTACCGGTGCGGGCATCGGCAAGCACATCACCAGCCATCATGCTGAGGCCAAGGGCATCGTCGAGTTCACGGTAAGCGAGCAACCCGGCATCAGAGGCGATCCGCGAGCCATGGAACTCAAGCTTCAGGCGGCGGTCAAAATCAAGCCGCAGTGAGCCATCTTTTGATTCACCCGCCGGGTTCTCCATGATGGCCTCATACGGTCCAGGTTAAACTACTGATAATTATACCTGAATCGTGACAACTCCACCAGAAATCAGTGCGTTATCCGGCGAATGCCGGCTTAGAGAATGATGCGCGTTGTCACCACGGCAGCATGCGGCCGAAGATTCCGTCCTTGTCGATGAACTGGTGCTTCAGCGCGGCCAGCACATGGAGGCCGATGAGGACCATCGCGACGTTGGCGCCGAGCCCGTGGAGTTCGCCCGCCCATTCGCCGGTGAAGGGCGGCTGCGGCATGGCGAAGAGGCCGAAGACCTGGGCCTGGGCCACGGCCGGCGCCTCTTCCGAGAAGCCGCCGAAGGCGATCCAGCCGGTGAGGGGAATGGCGATCAGCAGGATGTAGAACAGGCCGTGCAGCGACCTGGAGGCGATGACCTCATAGCGTTTCATGCCGGCGGGATAGGGCGGTGTGGCGTGGGTGACGCGCCAGATGATGCGCAGCAGGGTGAGCAGCAGGATGCTGACGCCCAGCGTGACATGGATCGAGGGCTGGAAGGCGGCGTTGGCGGCATCGCCCGCCCTGGCGAGGCGCTCGCCCTCCTTCATCATATCCTCGCCGAGGAGCACCATGTAGATCATCAGCACGGCGGTGAGCCAGTGGATGATCATGGCGACTCTGTCATAGCGGTTCCCGGGGGCAAGACTCATGGCAGCTCCGTTATTGTTGAGGATGCGGTCAAGACGTATGAAGCAGGGCAGATCCGCTGTCCTTGACGGTGATCAATAGCCGCGTTTCGGGCCCAACCCAAGGCTCTGCACCTTGCCGCTCTCGTGCAGTGACTGCTTCCGGGACGAAATGATGCCTGAATTGCCGCCGACCCACAGCCATTCGCCCGAGAGCTTGCCATATTCCATCTTGGGGCAGCGGTTCATCACCACCTTGAGCCCCGCTGCCTCGGCGCGGGCGGCTGCCTCGTCATTGCGGACCGAAAGCTGCATCCAGATGACGGAGGGCCTGGGGTCGAGCGCCAGCGCCTCGCCGGTGATGGGGTCGGCGGCCTCCGAATTGCGGAAGATGTCCACCATGTCCACGGGCTTCGGAATGTCCTTCAGCGCGGCGTAAACGGTCTGCCCGAGGATCTGCTGCCCGGCGAGGCCGGGGTTCACGGGGATCACCTCATAGCCCTTGTCGATGAGGTATTTCATGACGAAGTAGGACGGCCGCACCGCGTTGGCCGAGGCGCCGACCAGCGCGATGGTCTTCACCGATTGCAGGATGGAGCGGATATAGCCGGGCGAATAGCCGTCGTGGTTCACGGCTCATCCGTCCATTCGGGCGGGCGCTTGGCGATGAATGCGGCGATCCCCTCCTCGGCGTCGCGCATGAGAAGATTTTCCGTCATCACGCGCGCCGTGTAGGCATAGGCCTCGGCCAGCGGCAGGTCGCGCTGGCGGTGGAAGGCCTGTTTGCCGGTCTTCACCGTGACCATGGATTTCGACGCGATCCTGTTGGCCAGCGCCATCACCGTGCCGGTGAGCGCATGGGCCGGCGTGACGCGGTTGACGAGGCCGAAGCGCAGCGCATCCTCGGCGCCGAAGACATCGCCCGTCAGCAGCATTTCCATGGCGTGCTTCGCGGACATATTGCGCGACAGGGCCACCATGGGAGTGGAGCAGAACAGCCCGATGTTGACGCCGGGCGTGCAGAAGCGCGCCGTCTCTGCGGCGACGGCGAGATCGCAGCTGGCGACGAGCTGGCAGCCCGCCGCACTGGCGATCCCCGCCACTTCCGCGATGACGGGCTTGGGGTGATGGACGATGCCGAGCATCAGCTGGGCGCAGGCCTCGAAGAGCTCAGCGAAATAGGCCGCACCCTTGTCAGGGCCCGCACGATGCGCGGTGATGTCTTTGAGATTGTGGCCGGCGGAAAAGGCCGGGCCTTCGCCCGCCAGCACGATAACGCGCACCGCCTTGTCTCCTGCCGCCCTGTCGAGCGCCTCGCGCAGCGCCGCCATCATCGCCTCGGACAGGCTGTTGCGGGTCGCCCCGTCGGCGAGCGTCAGACGCAGCACGCCGCCCTCGACGGCGGAGAGCAGAAGCGCCGTCATTCTTCCTCCATGTCGAGCTGCTTCAGCTTCGTGCCATAGACAGGATCGTTCATCAGGTCCTGGATGACCTTCCTGTTGTTAGCGGACGGGATCAGCGCCCTCAGGGCCTTCGCCATCTTGTCTTTTATGTCCTGGGCCAGTTCCTTGTCGTCCTCCACCTCCTTGATCTGCTGCTCGAGGTCCGAGGTCTGGTCGTCGGTGAGCGAGGAATAGGTGAGGCCAAGCGTGGTGACGGCAAGATTCCAGCCGGTGACGTCGGCAAAGCCGGCGGCCTTCACATCCGCCTCGAACTTCTTGCCGTCCTCCGTCTGGTCGACGAAGTCCTGCAGGTTCTCGTACTGATCGAGGTCGGTGTCGGCATATTTGGACTTGGCCATGATGTAGCTGTCGAGCGCGCGCCTGGCGAGTTCGGGCGTCAGCTCCATGGTCTCGATGGTCGGGATATCGCCGAGGCTCAGCTCGCTGTCCGGCGTGTCGCCAGTGTCCTCCGCAACGGCGCCGTCCTGCCCGCCGGACGTGTCAGGCATGGTCTGGTCTTGCGGCGCCGGCTGGGCTGCCGCAGCCGGGGGCGGGGTGGCGGCGGGCGGGGTGGCCTGTGGCGCAGCCGGGGGCGGGGTGGCGGCGGGCGGGGTGGCCTGTGGCGCTGCCGGGGCCGTGCCGCTGCCGGTGGAGGGTGCGACCGGAGTGGGCTGAGGTGTGGCCGCCTGGACGAGAACCGTGCCGCTCTCCGCGCGCGCGGTGGCGGCATGGGCGGTCGGAATGGCAAGGCCGGCCAAGGCCGCGAGTGTCACGAAAATGCGAGCTGTCATCTGTGATTTCCTGCTGGCGCAAAGTCTAGAGCAGGTTTTGGTTCAGTGGAACCGAAACCTGCTCTATCTCTTTGCCTGATCGCATTTTCGACGGTCAACCGGTGTCCACTTGACCTGATGATACTTCAACGCATGATCGGCAAAAGTGGAACCGCTTTTGCGACAAGATCATGCTCAAGCATTTAATCTGGCGCATGGCGGGAGGCGGGTGAAGGGCGATTTCGCGATGAACATACCGCTCGCGGTATTATGTTACCACAGCAGTTATCCGACGCATTTTCCGGGGTTTTCCTTGACAGACTGGCGCTTGACCCGTAATCAGCCCCGCACTGAGCGGGGTGCGGAGGCTTCCGGGTTGCGCACCCCCCGCACTTGACCCCGTAACGCCAGAGACAACCAGATGACAACCTATTCGGCGAAAGCCAAGGACATCGTGAAGGACTGGGTGCTGATCGACGCGGAAGGCCTTGTCGTCGGCCGCGTGGCCGCCATCATCGCGAACCGCCTGCGCGGCAAGCACAAGGCCACCTTCACCCCCCATATGGATTGCGGCGACCATGTCGTCGTCATCAATGCCGGGAAGATCCACTTCACCGGCAAGAAGAGAGAGCAGAAGAGCTACTTTCACCACACCGGCTTCCCGGGCGGCATCAAGGAGCGCAATGCCGGCAAGATTCTTGACGGCAAGTTCCCCGAGCGCGTGCTGGAGCTCGCGGTGAAGCGCATGCTTCCCGGCAGCTCTTTGAAGCGCCAGCAGATGACACACCTCAAGATCTATGGTGGGGCCACGCATCCGCATGGCGCGCAGAACCCCAGGAAGCTCGACATCAAGTCGATGAACCCCAAGAATGCGGTGAGAGGCTGATATGGCTGAACGCAAATCCCTCGCAGATCTCGGCCAGGCCATGGGCGTGGCCCCCGCAGGCGGCGGCGCTCCGGCGGCTGCCGTTGCGCCTGCCAAGCCCAAGCTCGATGCCCTGGGCCGCGCCTACGCCACCGGCCGCCGCAAGAACGCCACCTCGCGCGTCTGGATCAAGCGCGGCAAGGGCAAGATCACCATCAACGGCAAGCCGATCGAGACCTATTTCGCCCGCTCGGTTCTGCGCATGCTCGTCCAGCAGCCGCTGATGACGGTGAACCGCGCCACCGAACTCGACATCGACTGCACCGTCGCCGGCGGTGGCCTTTCCGGCCAGGCCGGCGCTGTCCGCCACGGCCTTGCCCGTGCGCTCACCTATTTCGAGCCCGATCTGCGCGCGGCCCTGAAGAAGGCCGGCTTCCTGACGCGCGACCCCCGCATGGTCGAACGCAAGAAATACGGCCACCCCAAGGCCCGCCGCAGCTTCCAGTTCTCGAAGCGCTGAGCCAGAAGCAGATCACGGTCTGCTTTTCAGGGGGCTGCCGAAAGGCGGCCCCTTTCCTGTTGGCGGATCACTCCGGCTTGATCCACTCCACGATGAGGATGTTCAGATCCTCGCGTGGCTCGAAATCGGTCTTGCGGACCTCGAAGCGGGTGGGGGAGATCTTCTTGACGCCCTCGGCGCAGAAGCTGACCATGTTTTCGGCCCGGCCCTTGTCGATGACGAGGCGGAAGTCCCTGATCGGCCCCTTCCAGTTTGCGCCGGAGGAGAGCACGTAGCCCAGCCATGTCTCCGTGTAGATCTCGGGGAATTCCTGGCCAGGTGGGGTGCGCCGCGCCACCGTCTTGTCGAGGGCGGCGATCCAGCTGTCCTCGACGCAGTACTTCTCCTTATAGTAGGGCAGGGTCTCGTTGCGGTATTGCCTGTAGAGCGAACCGCCCACGCTGCCGCCGGCGAGCGGCTTGTAGCGGTGACTGACGGCGACGGTCCTGCCCGCCGGAAACACCTGCTTTCGCGTAACGATGGTGCGGATCTTCCAGGTGGAACTGAAGACCGGCCCCTCGCCGCCGCCATCCTCTTCGACGATGAGGCCCCGCTTGCGCAGCGCCTCGACCTTGGCGGGGTCCAATGCGCGGAGCGAGGCCTGAAGGGCGTTCCAGTCCTGGTCCGGATCGAGGCCGGCTTCCGCCAGTTCATCCGTCACGTCCTTGCCTCCCGCGATGGCCTGCAACACGATCTGGTACTGCACCGGCGCGCCATCCACCGTGGTGTGGAAGCCGAGTTCCTTGCGCAGGTTATAGGCGGGCACGGATTCGCTGTTGTAGTCCTGGTCGGGCAGCGGAAAGGCCACCAGCGTCTCGATGTCCTCTGTGCCCGTGTTGGTGAAGAGATAGTCGACCCGAACCTCCTCCGGCGAAATGAACAGGTCTTCCCTGTCGAGTGCGATGCTGCTGCTCCGGGTCAGCACGAGGCCGCCGATCGGCGTTTCAGCCATTGAGTCGTTGGCCTCCGCGCGCGGCGCGGCCATGCAGGCCAGCAATGCCAGGACGGCGAGCGCATATGTCCGTTTCACTTCCCTCTCCCGAAGCGTTTTATACGCGGGCAGGATACACGCAAAAGCTCATTGTTGAACGGGGCATGTGCGATGGCGTGCCGCTCTCGCTCCATGCAACCGGGTCCATGGAGCCCGCGCGGTCCCTGCGCTTCAGCAAGTGGCCGTCCGGCTGTGGCGCCGTCAGCCGTCGCTGAAGGCCGGGGACGCCACGGAAACTGGTCCACCCTTCAAAAATCTGCTGTTTCTGCAGGGCGAGGCTTCGATGCAACCGAAAGGCCCGATCCTGCGTATTACGCCCGGATCGCACGGCCAATGTCCGTTGACGGCTTCAATCGTGCGGCGGGCGGGCTGCGATTGGGCCTTTCCAGGCCGTGCGGCCATTCAGGCAAGGAGCAGCAGGTTGCTGGCGGACACCTCAACGGCGACGTTACCTGCCAACGGCGGAATTCCCGCCGGGCTCACGCATTGACGCCGATGCCGCCGCTGATTCGCTTCCTGCTCAAGTGGTCGCTCATCGGCATGGCCGCGGGATGGCTGTTCGTGGCGATGCTGCTCGCGGTTGATATCGGCGGCGTGTGGACGCTGCTCGGCAAGGCCGAGAGCCCGTTGCTGTGGGTCTTCGTTTTCGGCTTTTCCTTCGGCATTTCCTTCGCGCAGGTCACCGTGCTGGCCGCCGTGCTGCTGCGCGACGATTTCGGCGGCCGCGGCCCTTCCGGGAACGACCGCCTGGAGCGCTGGAAGGCAGGCGGCAGCGCCGAACTCGGCCCCGTGGACGAAGCCTGACAGACTGCCGTTCGCGAATGGAATGACCATCAGAACCGGCATTGCGCGGGGCAACACTGTCACTCCAAGTCCGCCGAAGGAGCCCAAGACGACGACGCGAGCGGCGGATGGCATTGGGCTCAGCCGATTTTGAAATCCGTGATGTGTTGGGGCGGCGCGAGGCCGGCGATCAGCCGGGGATCGTCGACGGGGGCCAGCACCTCCATGCGCACCGGGATGACGCCGGCCCAGATCGGAAGCGCATAGTCGGCCTCGTCGTCACCGGAAGCGCCGGTGCGGACCTTGGCGGAGGCTTCCGCGAGCGACAGCTTCAACACCGTCGTCGCCTTCAGTTCCTGCGCGGTCATCTGGCGCAGCATGTCCCAGCGGCCGGGCCACAGGCCGTCGGTGAAGGTCCTGAGCCGCATCTCCTTCTCGGCGGCATCGGTGAGTTTGCGCGCGGTGCCGAAGACCATCACGGAACGGTAGTTGCAGGAATGGTTGAAGGCCGACCGCGCCATGACGAAGCCATCGACGATCGAGACGGTGAGGCAGACCTCGGCCTCCGCGCAGGCCTCCAGCATGCGGCTGGCGGATGAGCCGTGCCAATAGACATGGCGGCCCTCGCGCCACTGCAGCGTGGGCGTCACATAGGGCGCGCCGTCGAAGACATAGCCGACATTGCAGACCGGCATGGCGTCCAGAATGCCGTGCACCGTTTCGGCATCATAGGCGGCGCGCTTGTTCATCCGCTTCACGCGGGTCCTTTCGCTGGGGGCATTCATCTCAGTCACTCCATTGCGCGCATCCGATGCCTGCAATATGGTCTGGCTGAAAGGTCCAAGTCCGGCTTCAATGAGCAGACCACTTCTCGGGACGTCCTCCAGCGAGATCGGCATCGACCGCGGCGACCGCGAGCCGATCCAGTCCCAGATCGCGCGCCAGCTGCGCTCGCTGGTCTTGAGCGGACGGCTGAAGCCGCAGACCAGGCTGCCCTCGACGCGCGCCCTGTCGGAGGAGCTGAACGTCGCCCGCGCCACGGTGGTTGAGGCCTATGAGCAGCTGCTGAGCGAGGGCTATCTCGAGACACGCTCGGGTTCCGGCACGCGGGTGGCGGCGGAGCTGCCGGACTCGCTTCTCGTTTCGGCGCCGAAGGAGCGTGCGCGGGAGCCATCGCGCGCCGGGGCCAGGCGGGAGCCGGCACGGCCCTTCCGCTCCGGCCTTGTCGACTGGGCGAATTTTCCGCATGACGACTGGGGCCGGTTGCTCGGCCGCTTCTGGCGCAACCCGCCGGTGACGCTGCTCGAACACAATGATCCCTTCGGCTGGCTGCCGCTGCGCGAGGCGATCGCGCGGCACCTTTATGAATGGCGCGGCATCGGCTGCGCGCCGGAACAGGTGATCGTGACGGCGGGCGGCCTCGACGCCTTCGACCTGATCGGCCGCTCCATCCTGAAGCCCGGGGACGAGGTGTGGTTCGAGGAGCCGGGTTACCCGACGGCGCGGCGCATCTTCTCGCTGGGCGGCGTCACGGCCGTTCCGGTGCCGGTCGATGCGGAGGGAATGGCGGTGACGCGCGGCTGCGAGCGGGCGGAAGGCGCGCGCGCGGCCTTCGTGACCCCGGCGCGGCAATATCCCACCGGCGTCACCATGCCGCTCGCCCGCCGCCTCGAGCTGCTCGACTGGGCGGCGGAGGCCGGCGCCACCGTGATCGAGGACGATTATGACAGCGAGTACCGCTATGTCGGCAAGCCGCTGCCGGCGCTGATGAGCCTCGATAAGCGGGCGCGCGTCATCTATACCGGCACCTTCTCCAAGGTGTTCTCGCCCATCCTGCGGCTGGGCTACATCGTGGCGCCGCTGGCGCTGGTGAAGCGCTTCCGCGAGGAGCGCGTGTCGCATGGAGCGCCTCCCTCGCTGATGGCGCAGCCGGCCCTCGCCGAATTCATGGGGTCCGGCGCCTTCGCCATCCACATCCGCCGCATGCGCCGGATCTACGCCGCGCGGCGGCGCGCGCTGATCGAGGCGCTGAAGCCGGGGGAGGGGAGGCTCTTCAGCATCGATGCCCCGCCCGCGGGCCTCATGCTGGTGCTGCGCCTGCCGCCGGATATGAGCGACGGGGCGCTGGTGGAGAGGCTTGAGGCAAAGGGCATCGAGACGCAGTCGTTGTCCAGCCATTATGCGGGCCGCAAGCGCGAACAGGGGCTGCTGCTGAGCTTCGCCGGATTCAGCGAGGATGATCTGCAAAGGGCCGCAGCCCGGCTGATTGCAGTTTTGCAATGAGCGATGCCGCACACAGCCATGCCTTCCGCTTCATGCGCCGGTTCATATGCTGGCGCATGGTCTTGCCGATCAGGTGATTCCACCTGACCGGAACATGCTCCGGCGCCGCGTGACGGCCTCACGATGCCAGCGGCCGCAGTTCCTTCAGCAGCTTGATGCGGATGGCGCGGGCATAGTCCTCGAAGTCGCGGGCGGGCTCCACGAAGCAGTCCGGTCCGATGATGACGCGGTTCTTGTAATAGTCGGCAAGCTCCGGGCTGCCGGCCATGATCGGCAGGCCGTTGATGATGATGCCCTGCTTACGCGCCGCCTGACGGGCGGCCTCGAGGCTCGCCGCGCCATTGTCCTCGCCATCGCCCGCCACGTCGATCACCTTGCGCTGGCCGTCGAACTCGTTCTCCCCGATCAGGGCCGCACTGTCGCTGATGCCTGCGGCAATCGAGGTGAGGCTCGCCCACATGAAGCGGTGGATCAGCGCCATGCGGAAGCCGAAGGCCTTGGAGTCCCGCGCGCTGTTCAGCTGCGTGAAGGGCAGCACCACGCGGGTTTCGCCCGGCCCGCCCCATTGCACGACCGCGACGACCGCGCCCAGGGGCTGCAGGTCCTCCACCGCGCGCTGCACCTCCGGATCGCGGAAGGCGGCGGCGAGGCCCTCGACCTGCAATGCGAATTCCCTCTTGTCGACGCTGGCCGAGGCATCGAGCGCCAGGACGAGTTCGACGGCCACCGGGGTCTGCTCCTGTGCCGGGGCGGGCGCTGCCAGCAATGCGAGCAGAAGGGCTTGCGACGCCGTGGCGCGTGACAGGCCCCGGGTGCGGCGCGAAAAAGCCTGAACGGAGGTTTTCATGCGCAAAGTCCTGATCGAAGTCGCCACCGCCATCGCCCTCACCCTCTCCGCCATCCTAGCACTGGCGACGGGGGCGCATGCCAGTAGCGTTATGGTGATGCAGGCCTATGCCCGCGCATCCGCCACGCCCACCGCGGAGACGGGTGCGGCCTATGTGAGCCTGATGCTGCATGGCGAAGCGGACCGGCTCATCGCCGTTTCCACCCCTGCCGCGAAGATGGCCGGGCTCCACAAGACGGTGGAGGCCGAGGGCGTGATGAAAATGGAGCATGTGGACGGCATCGGCATTCCCGCCCACGGCATGCTGGAGATGAAGCCCGGCGGCTATCACATCATGCTGATGGGATTGACCCAGCCGCTGAAGGAGGGCGGGGAGATCGAACTCACGCTCACCTTCGAGAAGGCGGGCGAGGTGAGGGTGAAGGCCAAGGTGGGCGGCGTCGCCCAGATGAACTAGTACTACAGTTGCGTCTGCGTGGTGAGTCTTGCGCGGTAGTGGGCCTCGGCGGCATGGGCTTGGTGAACGCGCCGCCAGAGTGACCAACTGAACACGAAGGCGCGTTTGACAGGTGGCGGAAAGACAAGCCGCGC
>NZ_JADCDA010000034.1 GCF_020252405.1 Aestuariivirga sp. | reverse complement strand
GGCCTTTCTCCACAGATTCCGATGCGGAAAGACGCCCTCATCCGGCCTGCCGGCCACCTTCTCCCATCGCGTACCGCGACGGGAGAAGGGAAAATTGACATGGCACAAGACACGCCGCCGCCATATGCGATTCGCCTCCCCACAAGGGGGAGGGAAAAGACCCCGATTCTGCATGACCGCCCGCCGCTCTAGACCCCCGCCGTGCGGCAAACCTTGCGCTGCATCAAGGCGCGCGTATCCGCCATGCGGCCTATAGCGGGCATGGACCAGAAACTCGATCCCACGGGCATCGACGCCTACAAGCCTGCCGAAGTGGCGCTTCGCATCGAAGAGGCGGGTGTCAGGAAGGCGAACCTCCCGGCCATTCCGCTGCTCACCCTCTCGGTGCTGGCGGGGGCCTTCATCGCACTGGGGGCGGCGGCCTTCACGGCGGTGCTGGCGGGAACCACCCCGGGCTTCGGCCCGGCGCGTCTCCTCGGCGGCATCGCCTTCGCGACCGGGCTCATCCTCGTCGTCGTTGCGGGGGCCGAGCTCTTCACCGGCAACACGCTCATCGTCATGGCGCGGGTCGATGGCCGGATCAGCACTTCGGCACTCCTGCGCAATTGGGCCTTTGCCTTCGCCGGCAACCTGCTCGGGGCGCTCGCCGTGGTGGCGCTGATGGTTCTTTCGGGCCTGCTTGACGGCCCCAAGGGCGACACGGCGCGCGCCATTGCGGAGGCCAAGGTGGCGCTCGGCCCCATGCAGGCCTTCACCCGCGGCATCCTGTGCAACATGCTGGTCTGCCTCGCCGTGTGGGTGAGCTTCGCGGCGCGCGGGGTGGACGGCAAGATCCTCGGCATCGTCTTCCCGATCTCGGCCTTCGTGCTGCTGGGCTATGAGCACTCGATCGCCAACATGTATTTCATCCCGCTCGGCTGGGCGCTGGGCGGCAATGTCACGCTGGCGGGCTTCCTCGGCAATCTCGTGCCGGTCACGCTCGGCAATATCGTGGGCGGGGCCGGGGGCGTTGCCCTCGCCTATTGGCTGGCCTACCGGCCAGGCGGCTGAAAACGCCTCAGTCGGAAGCCTCCGAACTCTCGGTGGCGGTTTCCTTGCGGGTGCGGCGGCGCTTCACCGGCGGTGCGGCAACCTCTTCGGCAGCGGCCTGGACAGGGACCGGCGCAGGGGCCGGACGGCGCAGGAAGGATGGCGCCTCCCAGCGATCGGCATCGTCCGGGGCGGCGGCAGGCGGCGGCGCGGCAGCTTCGCCGCGCGGCGGGCCATCCTGCGGGCGTGGCTGCTGGTTCTGCTGGCGGGGTTCGCCGCCCTGGCCCGGCTGGTCGTTGTTGCGGCGCTCGTTGCGGTCCTGCCAGCGCGGACGGAAACGGTCACGGTTCTGGCCCTGATGGTCGCGGTTCTGGTCCCGGTCCCGGTTGAAGTCGCGGTCCCGGTTGAAGTCACGGTCGCGGTTCTGGCGGAAGGGCTGGTTCTGCTGCGGCGCGCGCTCCTGACCGTCGATCGAGGGCTGGTCGCCCAGCCCTTCCGGCTCGGAACCCTGCCCCTGCTGGCCGCGCTGTTCCACCTGCGCCTCGCCATGATCCTCAAGGTCCTCGTCGTCGAAATCATCGTCGGAGCGGCGGGACTGCGGCTGATTCTGCTGGTTATAGGCCTGTGCCGCGAAGACGATGCGCAGATAGTGCTCGGCATGCTGGAAATAGCTTTCCGCCATCACGATGTCGCCCGAGGACTGCGCATCGCGGCCGAGCTGCAGATATTTATCGGCCACCGTCTGAGCGGTGCCGCGGACCTTCACGTCCGGACCGTTGCTCTCATAGACGCGGCTCAGCGGGTTACCCCCGCCGCCCCCGCCTCCGCCTCCCCCGTTGCGATGACGGTTGCGGTTGCGGTTCTTGTGAGTCGGTCTCATCAACATTCCATCTTCAGACTGAGTCTGATCTTAGGTTGCAGGCATTGCCCCACGGAACGCTCGGGTTCCGCGGCAATCCGTTGTCACATGTGCTCAGAAAGCGAGCGTCTTCAAGCTTAACCCGTTGGTTTGAGGAGGCTTCCGCCAAAGGCGCGAGTCCCGGAGGGCGCGTGCCATGTCCCCGCCTGTGCTGATTTCAATTGCGGCCTCTGCGCCATCCCGGCGCCAATGCCCCAACGTCGTTCCTGGCACCAATCAAAGGGCAGAAAGCGTTTCCGGTTCCTGTTTAGCCCACAGACCCTTCATTTCCAAACGCTATTTTTGGCTGCACACAAAGACGAGGCAGCGCGTGTGGCCGCCCAGGTCGCGGCGTCGGCCGACCGACCGGAAGCCCGACTGGGCGAAAATCGCCTCGACGTCTTCCGCCTGCCCCGCCCCGATCTCGACCAGCACATGCCCCGCCGCCGCCAGATGGGCAGCCGCACCGGTTGCGATGATGCGGTAGGGGCCGAGGCCGTCGGCTCCTCCTGAAAGTGCAAGGTCCGGGTCATGGTTGCGCACGTCCGGGCTCAGGCACGCAATGTCCCGATCTGGAATATAGGGGGGATTCGACAGGATGATGTCGAAGCTGCCGGAGACCGGCGCGAACCAGCTGCCCTCCGCGAAGGTCAGCCGGCAGGCCACGCCGAGGCGCGCGGCATTCTCCCGCGCAACGGCGAGCGCGGCGGCCGAGAGATCGGTCGCGATGCCGGTCGCATCGGGCCGCTCGGCCAGCAGCGTGATGGCGATGGCCCCCGTGCCGGCGCCGAGATCGAGCAGGCGTCCGGACTTCGGCAGAAGGGGCAGCGCCGCCTCGATGAGGGTCTCGGTGTCGGGCCGCGGGTCCAGCGTATCGGGCGTCACCCGGAAGACGCGGCCATAGAATTCGCGCTCGCCGAGGATGCGGGAGACGGGCTCATGCCGCTCGCGCCGCGCGATGAAGCTGTCGAAACGGGCGAGTTTTTCTTCCGTCAGCGCGCGGTCTGGGCCGAGGATGAGGTCTTCGCGGGTGAGACCGGCGGCAGCCTGCAGCAGCAGGCGGGCGTCGAGCGTGGGGGTGCCCGAGCCCGCCGCCGTCAGACGCGCGGTGGCGGCGGCAAGCAGTGCCGCCAGCCGGTCAGGCGGCATGTTCCTGCTGAGCCAGAAGCTCCGCCTGGTGATTGGTCATCAGCGCCTGCACCATTTCCTCCAAGGCCGGGCCTTCGATGATCTGGTCGAGCTTATAGAGGGTGAGGTTGATGCGGTGGTCGGTGCAGCGGCCCTGGGGGAAATTATAGGTGCGGATGCGCTCCGAGCGGTCGCCTGAACCGACCTGGCCCCTGCGGGCGGCGGAGCGCTCGGAATCGATGCGCTGGCGCTCGATCTCGTAAAGCCTCGCCCGCAGCAATTTCATCGCGGCATTCTTGTTCTTGAGCTGCGACTTTTCGGTCTGCTGGGCCACCGCGATGCCCGTCGGAATATGCGTGATGCGCACGGCGGAATCGGTGGTGTTCACCGACTGGCCTCCGGGGCCTGACGAGCGGTAGACGTCGATCCTCAAGTCCTTGTCCTCGATTTTGATGTCCACGTCCTCGGCCTCGGGCAGCACCGCCACGGTGGCGGCGGAGGTGTGGATGCGGCCTTGCGTTTCGGTGGCGGGCACGCGCTGCACGCGGTGGACGCCTGACTCGAACTTCAAATGCGCAAAGGCGCCGGCGCCATGGATATTGGCGATCACTTCCTTATAGCCGCCATGCTCGCCCTCGCTCGCCGAGATCACCTCGGCGCGCCAGCCCTTGGACGCCGCATAGCGCTGGTACATGCGGAACAGATCGCCCGCGAAAATCGCCGCCTCGTCCCCGCCGGTTCCGGCGCGGACTTCGAGGATGACGTTCTTGTCATCCGCCGCATCCCTGGGCAGCAGCAGGATGCGGATCTCGCGCTCCGACTTCTCAATCTTGCCGTCCAGCACCGGGCGCTCGGCCTCGGCCATCTGGGCCAGTTCGCCGCCGGCCCTCACCATCTCGTCCAGGTCGCGGCGCTCGTCATAGGCCTTGCGCAGTTCCTGGGCCTTCTTCGCCGCCGGCTCAAGGTCGGCATATTCCCTGGACAGCCTGACGAAGGCTTCGCCCGACACCGCACCGGATGACATGTCGTGTTCGACAGCAGCGAAGCGCTGGATGATCCGGTCGAGCTTTTCGTGGGGAATGGCGGACATGGGCGGCTTCTAGATCAGGTTCCGGTTCAGTGGAATCGAAACCTGCTCCATCTATTTGTTTGGTCGCATCTTCGACGGTCAACCGGTTTTCGGCTGACCGGAACATGCTCCAGATCAAAAGCCTGAGCATGATCTTATCGCAAAAGCGGTTCCACTTTTGCGGATCATGCTCGGGCCGAAGCGCTGCTTGCGCGGCAACCGCTCGGTGCCCGGCAGCGAAAATGCGCCGGACGGCGGCGCGCAAGGAGGCGGGATCAGCTTTCGAAGGACTTCAGGTCAAGCGAGCGGCCGACAAGGATTTCGCCAGGCGTGCCGAGAATGCCCTTTTCCTTGCCGTCGATGATGTAGTCGAGCAGCCCGCCATCGCGCGCGATGACGACGAGCCCGTCACGGTTCGGCACGCGATAGGTGTCGCCCTTCATCAGCATCTGGGTCATCACCACGTTGCCATTGGCATCCTCGATGCGGACCCAGACGGGGGCCTTGGCCTTCAGCGTCAGGCGGCTGCCGGCATTGGCTTCGCCGAATTGTTGCGTGCCGGCAGCCTTGGGTGCGGCGCCGGGCGCGGGCGAGGTCGAGGCGGTGGTCTGGGGCACATTCTTCTGGATCAGCGCCGTGATGCCATCGAGGCCGGTGCCGTCGAGATCGTTCCGGCCCTCCGGCTGTGCCGCCGCGGTCTGGGTTTCCTCAGCGGGCATGGGCTCGTCACCCACCGAAACATCCGCCGTGCCGGACCCGGTCGAGGCGGTCGGCATCAGATCGGCGCCCGGGGGCGGCGGCAGGGCTGGGTAATCGACGCCCGACATGTCCGCCACCTTGTCCGGGGCCTTGCCGGCATGCGGCATCAGCATATAGCTCACCGCACCGAACAGCAGCACGGCGCCCGCGAGGCCGGCGACGAGGCCGCCCGCACCGCCGGGAATGCGGCGCAACTTCATCCTGGGCAGCTTTGCGAAGCTGGCGAAGGACAGTATCCTGGCGGAGGACAGCGGGCCAGGATTGGCTGGATGGCGCACGTCCGCAGTGAATTCCGGCACCGGCATGAACTGCGCGAAATGCTGCACCAGCGGCTCCGGGTCAAAGCCCAGATACGCCGTATAGGCGCCGATCATCTCCAGGGCCTCGCCGCGCTCCGGCAGGCAGGTCATGTCGCCATATTCGATGGCTTCGATGTGATAGGGGTGAATGCCGCAGCCCTCGGCCGCGTCCTCCAGCGACAGGCCGCGCATCAGGCGCTCATGCTCAAGATACCAGCCGGCCTCTCCGAGAGGGTCTGACTCGCCATCGGGCTTGTCGCGAATCTCGATGTGATGGTGAGCCTCCTCCTGAGGGGCGGCCTCCCCGTGCTGTTCCACGGCGGCCTCGGCCTCACCGCTCATCTCGACGCTGTCATCACGCATGATACCACTCTCGGGCACTGTTACCTTTTGTCCAAGAATGACCGAGAATGGTGAATGGGAAGCTAATGCGGGGACGGCGGCGCGCGCTCCCACCCGCGGAAGGAGGGGAAAAGGGCCAGACAGGGCGCATCCCCCGCAGGAAGAATGGTTCAGAGAACCACGCCGTTGCGCTGGGCGAATTCCAGCAACTCGGGGCGGAGCGTGTGGAGGGGGCTCCGCAGCAGGGGCTGCATGAAGGTCCACAGCTTACGGCGGTCGAGCGTGCGCAGCATGGCCTTCACCGGGCCTATGGCGGAGGGAACCATGGAGATCGAGTTGAGGCCGACGCCGATGAGGCCCATCGCCTCCAGCGGGCGTCCGCCCAATTCGCCGCACAGCGTCACCGGCTTGCCATGCTCCGCCGCCTTCTCGACGATGAGCCGCATGGCGCCCAGGGCTGCGGGGCTCAAAGGATCATAGCGGCCGGCGAGCCTGGGGTTGCCGCGGTCGGACGCGAAGAGGAACTGCACGAGATCGTTGGACCCGATCGAGGCGAAATCGACGAGCGGCAGCAGATGATCGAGCTGCCAGAGCAGCGAGGGAATCTCGATCATGGCGCCGAGCTTCAGCGGTGCGGGCAGTTTGTGGCCGCGCTTCAGGAGATGCCGCTTCTCGGTCTCCACCGCGTCCAGCGCCCGCCTGTATTCCTCGATGTCGGCGATCATCGGGAACATGATCTTCATCGGCTGGCCTTCCGCCGCCATCATCAGCGCGCGGAGCTGCAGGCGGAGAAGGGCCGGACGGTCCAGCGCCATGCGGATCGAGCGCCAGCCCAGAGCCGGATTCTCCTCCTTCGGCTGGCGGAGATAGGGCAGCACCTTGTCGGCACCGATGTCGAGCGTCCGGAAGGTGACGGGCTTGCCCTGGGCCTGCCCGATGATCGCCCCGTAATGGCGGATCTGCTGGGAAAGCCGCGGGAAGCGGCTCGCCATCATGAACTGCAGTTCGGTGCGGTAGAGGCCCACGCCGTCGGCGCCTGATTCATGGAGATGCGGCAGGTCGACGATGAGGCCGGCGTTGATGTTGAGCTCGATCCTTTCGCCCGACCTGCAGACGGCGGGCTCGTCCCTCAGCGCGGCATATTGCGCCTGCCTCCGCGCATAGAAGCGGACTTTCTCGGCATAGGAGCGCTGAAGGTCCGCGGACGGACGGACGAAGACCTCTCCGGTGCCGCCATCGACGATGACCGGGCTTCCGGTGTCGAGGAGGTCGATCAGCCCTTCCGTCTGGCCGATGGCGGGAATGCCCAGCGCGCGCGCGACGATGGCGACGTGGCTCGTCCGCCCGCCCTCCTCCAGCACCACGCCGCGCAGCTTCGAGCGGTCATAGTCGAGGAGTTCGGCGGGGCCCATGTTGCGGGCCACCACGATGGCGTTCTGCGGCAGGTCGGTGCGGGACGCGGTGGCGATCGCCCCGGTGAGGATGCGCAGCAGGCGGTTCGACAGATCGTCCAGGTCATGCATGCGCTCGCGCAGGTAAGGGTCGGGGGTGCGCATCATGCGCGCGCGGTTGTCGTTCTGCACGCGCTCCACCGCCGCCTCCGCGGTGAGGCCGGTGTCAATCGCCTCGCGCAGGCGGTTCGTCCAGCCCTTGTCATGGGCGAACATGCGGATTGTTTCCAGCACGTCGGAATATTCGGTGGCGCCGCGCTGCGCGTCCGAGCCGTCGAGCAACTCATCCACATGGGCGCGGAGCTGGGCCACCGCATCCTCGAGGCGGCGCTTCTCCGCCGGCACGTTCTCGGCGATCAGATTCTGGATGACGACGCGCGGCTCGTGCAGCACGGCATGGCCAAGCGCAACGCCTTCGGCGAGCGAATCGCCGCGGAGATGATGGCTGCGGACATGCGCCACGTCGGCGGCGACTTCGCGCGCCACCTCGCGCAGCTCGCCCGCGGCGATGACCTCCGCCAGCACCATGGCCGTGGTCTGCAGCGCCTCCTCTTCCTCCTCGGTGTAGAGCCGCCTGGTGCGGTTCTGCACCACGAGCACGCCGATGACGGCGCCGCCGCGCATGATCGGCACGCCAAGGAAGGAATGGTAGATTTCCTCGCCCGTCTCGGGGAGGTATTTGAAGGACGGGTGCTGCCGGGCGTCCTGCAGGTTCAGCCCGATCGCCTGATTGGCGATGGTGCCGACCAGGCCCTCGCCCGTCTTCAGCTTCGACTTATGCACCGCCTCCCGCTTGAGGCCTTCCGTGGCATAAAGCTCGAGGAAATCTCCAGGCCGCATGACGTAAATCGAACAGACCTCTGCCACCATGTTGGCGGCGATGATCTGGACGATCTTGTCGAGGCGCTTCTGCGCCGCCACCGGCTCCGCCATGACCTCGCGGAGCCTTCTGAGCAGGACGCGCGGGCCAAGGGCGGAGGTTGCCATCAGCCGCCGTCCCCGCTTACGGAGACGCAAACCGCTTTGCAGCGGCGGGCCTTCGTCATGACGTGGCTGATGGCGTGGCGCATGGGGCTGCTAGGCGACCTTGGCGTCGAGGCCGTAGGCCGTGTGGAGCGCGCGCACGGCGAGTTCGGTATAGGCCTCGTCGATCAGCACCGAGGTTTTGATTTCGGATGTGGTGATGGCCTGGATGTTGATGCCCTTCTCGGCGAGCGCCCTGAACATCCTGGCGGCAACGCCGGCGTGGCTCCGCATGCCGATGCCGACGATCGACACCTTGGCGACATCGGCCGAATGCGCGAGGTCGTCGAAGCCGACCCTGGACTTCACCGCGTTCAGCACCTCCAGCGCCTTGCGCAGGTCCTTGCGCGCCACGGTGAAGGTGATGTCGGTGTAGGTGCCGTCGGCGGAAATGTTCTGGACAATCATGTCGACCGAAATGTCGGCCTCGGCGAGCGGGCCGAAGATGGCGGCGGAAACGCCGGGCTGGTCCCTCACGCGGCGGACGGAGACCTTGGCCTCGTCACGGGAATAGGCGACACCACTGACGACATGCTGTTCCACGATACGCTCCTCATCGCATACGAGTGTTCCGGGACCGGTCCCGTCGGGCTTGTTCTGGTTGGGCGAATCCGGCGGCTCGAAGCTCGAGCGCACCTGCAGGGGCACCTTATACACCATGGCGAGCTCGACCGAACGGGTCTGCAGCACCTTGGCGCCGAGCGAGGCCTGCTCCAGCATCTCCTCATAGGAGATGCGGTCGAGCTTCCGCGCGCCGGTGACGATACGGGGGTCCGCCGTGTAGACGCCGTCGACGTCGGTATAGATATCGCAGGCGGCATCGAGCGCCGCGGCGATGGCGACGGCGGAGGTGTCGGACCCGCCGCGGCCCAGCGTGGTGATGCGGTGGTCAGGCCCGATGCCCTGGAAGCCGGCGATCACCGCCACCTGCCCCTGGTCCATGCGCTTCCTGATCTCGTCGCCGTCGATCCCGGCGATGCGGGCAGCGCCATGGACGCCGTCGGTCCTCAACGGAATCTGCCAGCCCTGCCAGGAGCGGGCGGGTATCCCTAGGTCCTGCAGGACGATCGCCAGCAGGCCGGCGGTGACCTGTTCGCCGGAAGCGACCACAGCGTCATATTCGCGGGCGTCATGCACCGCGGCGGCCTCGCGGCACCAGCCGACCAGGCGGTCGGTCGTGCCCGACATGGCGGAAACGACCACGGCCACATGGTGGCCGGCCTTCGCTTCACGCTCGACATGGCGGGCGACGTTGCGGATGCGGGCGATATCCGCAACCGAAGTCCCCCCGAACTTCATAACCAGACGGCCCATCGGCCCTAAACCTTTCATATCCCCCGCCGCCCGGAAACCCCTCCTCGGGAGGTCCGGCTAAAGCATGATCCGCAAAAGTGGAACCGCTTTTGCGGCAAGATCATGCTCAGGCTTTTGATCTGGCGCATGTTCTTTTCGTCCAGGCGATTCCGGCTGAGCGGAACATGCGCTCGTGGTCAACTCTGAAGGAATTTGAACCCCCGGGCGCGGCGCGGCGTACTCATAGATGACAGGTTTCGCTTATGCAATAATCGCCACAGCATTAAATTGGATTTCAGAATGACCGCTGCCGCCCCCTCCCTCGACCCTTCCGAAGTCGCCAAGTTCTCCGCCATGGCGGCCGAATGGTGGAACCCCAAAGGCAAGTTCGGGGTGCTGCATGTGTTCAACCCGGTCAGGCTGCAGTTCATCAAGGAACAGGTGACGGCGCGCTGTGGGCGGGACCCCCTGGAACGGGAGCCGTTCCAAGGCCTGCGCTTTCTCGACATCGGCTGCGGCGGGGGGCTTCTGACCGAGCCCATGTCGCGGCTGGGGGCCAGGATCACCGGGGTGGACCCATCGGAGCGCAACATCAAGACGGCCACCGTCCACGCGCAGGAAATGGGCCTCGACATCGACTACCGCGTGGGCACGGCGGAGGACCTGGTCGCGGCCGGCGAACAGTTCGACGTGATCCTCAACATGGAGGTGATCGAGCATGTGGCGGACCCCGACGCCTTCGTCAGGACCTGCGCCGCCATGCTGAAGCCGGGCGGGCTGATGTTCGTGGCCACCCTCAACCGCACGCTGAAGTCCTTCGGCCTTGCCATCATCGGGGCCGAATATGTGCTGGGCTGGCTGCCCAGGGGCACGCACCAGTGGGAAAAGTTCATCACCCCTGCCGAGCTGAAGGGCTGGCTGGCGGACAATGGCCTCACCGTGAAGGAAGAGCTGGGTGTCACCTACAGCCCCCTCTCCCGCCAGTGGAGGGTGAGCCGCGACATGGACGTGAACTACATGCTGGTGGCGCAGAAGGGGTGAGCGCCACCCGTCATCGGTATCTGATGGGAATCCGGTAGGCGACCACATTCAGCAGCGGACCGAGGAGGAAGCACAGGCTCACATAGCCAAGCAAGTGGCCGTGCGTTTCTGTTTCGGGAGCCCTGACGACGGCGATGGCGGTCGACATCAAGATGCTGAAGATGAACAGGTCGACAAAAAGGAACGCAGCGCAAATTCCCGATATGGGAATCTGGTAGAGACCCAACTCCCGCCTTGACCGCCTGGAACTTCGCGCCGCTTTTGCGAGGCGGAAATATGTTTCCCTGGCGAGGGAGAAGACCGGCAGCCCGAGATAGGGCGCGGTGTAGGCCGCAACACTGCCAGACGGGAAGGATTTCCACACGAGCAAGCCGAGGTACCTGCCCATCAGGCATATGCTATGCGTGCCGAGAACAACCCCTGCACAGAGCCAGGCCAACACGAACACCACATAACTGAGCGGGATTTCCGCGAACCCCAGGAACTCAGGCAATAGAATGACATTTCCGACTTTGCAGTCAGCGATCAGAAAGACGCCGAACAACAGAAAAGGATAGGCCGCAAGTACATATACCAGCTTGCTGCGTATCCTGTCCGCCAGCAACTTGAGGAGTTCGTGCCTTGGGACATCTTTTTCGAGAACGCGGAGCGCGCGTCGAAAGTCATGAACCGCTATTCCGCCAAGGGTCGTCCACCCACGCTTCACGTCGAGTCTCCATGATACAAACGTCAATGTATGACGCTGGGAAAGGGATTGTCACGCCATTCGATAGCACACTGCATTTGGCGCGGGACGGTAAATGAGCAATTCCGCCAGCAGTTTTCTCGGCATCGACATCGGCACGTCCTCCGTCAAGGCGGTGGTGGTGGACGGGGAGCAGAACATTCTTGCGGGCGCCTCCGCACCGCTTGCCGTCTCCCGGCCGCAGGACCTGTGGTCGGAACAGAACCCGGAGGACTGGTGGGTGGCGGTCGGGCAGGCCATCGCCGGGCTGCGCCACAAGGCGGGCAATGCCTGGCACGAGGTGAAAGCGATTGGGCTTTCGGGCCAGATGCATGGCGCGGTGCTGCTGGACGCGGCGGGCCATCCGATCCGCCCGGCGATCCTGCACAATGACGGGCGCGCGCATGCCGAGGCGGCCTGGCTGAATGCGAAGCTGCCCGGGATCGGCGCCATTGCGGGCGTTCCGGCCATGCCGGGCTTTTCGGCGCCCAAGCTTCTCTGGCTGGCCCGCCATGAGCCGGAGGTTTTCGGCCGCGCCAGGCATCTGCTGCTGCCCAAGGACTATGCGCGCTTCCGCATGACCCATGGCTTCGCCACCGACATGTGCGATGCCTCGGGCGCGCTGCTGCTCGATGGCGCGAAACGGCAATGGTCGCCGGAGATTGCGGCCGCGGCGGGCATTCCGCTTTCGATGCTGCCCACCGCGCTCGAAGGCTCCGCCGTCTCCGGCCTGTTGCAGGGATCGGTGGCGATGGCGTGGGGATTGTCCCCCGGCATCATCGTCGCGGCGGGTGCGGGCGATGCGGCGGCGGGTGCGGTGGCGAGCGGGGCCGTGAACGGGGGCGATGCCTTCATTTCGCTGGGCACAGCGACGCAGTATTTCGCCGCGCGCGGGACCTATCGTCCGTCCCCGGAGCATTTGATCCACACCTTCTGCCACGCGCTGCCCGGCCGCTGGTTCCAGATGGCCGCGCTGCTCAACGGCGCCGGCGCACTGGCTTGGGCGGCGGGGCTGATGGGGCGGGGCGACATCGGGCAGCTGCTGGAGGACACGGAGCGCGCCTTCACCGGCCCCTCGGCCCTGCTGTTCCTGCCCTATCTCTCCGGCGAGCGCACGCCGCACAACAACCCGCATGCCAAGGGCGTGCTGTTCGGCCTCACCCCCGCCACCACGCCGGAACAGGTGACCCAGGCCGTGCTGGAGGGCGTGGCGCTGTCGCTTGCCGATGCGCAGGGCTGTCTCGAAGCGACGGGCAAGCTGCCGGACCGGATTGCGGTGAACGGCGGCGGATCGAAGAGCCGCTTCTGGATGAAGATCCTGGCGAGCGCGCTGAACAAGTCCGTGCTTCTGCAGGAGGGTTCCGAAGCCGGCCCCGCCTTCGGCGCGGCCCGGCTGGCGAGGCTTGCCGCGACGGGGGAGGATGTCGCCGCCGTGTGCAGCAAGCCGGAGATCGCCGCCGAAATCCGGCCCGACCCGGAGCTGGCCCAAATCTATGCCGCGCGGCTTCAGAAATTCCGGGGGCTTTACAAGGCGGTGGAACCGCTGTTCTGAGCCGCCCGGCCGACCCGAACAAAATTTAATCTTTGACCCTGCCGCCCTCTTGACGGAACGCCCCGTCCGCCATATCTCCACCGGACTGCTAGCACTCTACACAGGGGAGTGCCAGCAGGGCTGGCCTCCCATCCGGAGTCCGCCAGTGTCAAACCTCAAAAAATGACGACATTCCGAGGAGTTAACCGACATGAAATTCCGTCCTCTGCACGACCGCGTTGTGGTGAAGCGCGTCGAGGAAGACACCAAGACCAAGGGTGGCATCATCATCCCTGACACCGCCCAGGAGAAGCCGATGCAGGGCGAAATCATCGCCGTGGGCCCGGGTGGCCGCGACGAGACCGGCAAGCTCATCCCCCTCGATGTGAAGGCCGGCGACATCGTGCTGTTCGGCAAGTGGTCCGGCACCGAAGTCAAGATCGATGGTGTCGAGTATCTGATCATGAAGGAAAGCGACATCATGGGCGTGCTTGAGGGCAAGCCGGCGTCCAAGAAGGTCGCCTGATCCACCTCGCCCCCCACAACTGAACAACCCGTAATCAGGAGTAGCAACTATGGCTGCCAAAGAAGTCCGTTTTGCCGCCGATGCCCGTGAGCGCATGCTCCGCGGCGTCGATATTCTCGCCAACGCCGTGAAGGTGACGCTGGGTCCCAAGGGCCGCAACGTCGTGATCGACAAGTCCTTCGGCGCGCCGCGCACCACCAAGGACGGTGTGACCGTCGCCAAGGAAATCGAGCTTGAGGACAAGTTCGAGAACATGGGCGCCCAGATGGTGCGTGAGGTCGCGTCCAAGACCAACGATCTCGCCGGCGACGGCACCACCACCGCCACCGTGCTCACCCAGGCGATTGTCCGCGAGGGTGCGAAGAACGTGGCCGCCGGCATGAACCCGATGGACCTGAAGCGCGGCATCGACATGGCCGTCGCCGTCGCCATCGAAGACATCAAGAAGCGCGCCAAGAAGATCAAGGGCTCCGCCGAGGTGGCCCAGGTCGGCACCATCTCCGCCAATGGCGAGAAGGCCATCGGCGACATGATCGCCGAAGCCATGCAGAAGGTGGGCAACGAGGGCGTCATCACCGTCGAGGAGGCCAAGACCGCCGAGACCGAACTCGATGTCGTCGAAGGCATGCAGTTCGACCGCGGCTATCTCTCGCCCTACTTCATCACCAACGCCGACAAGATGGTGGCCGAGCTCGACGACGCCTACATCCTGCTGCATGAGAAGAAGCTGTCCTCGCTGCAGTCCATGCTCCCCGTCCTCGAGTCGGTCGTGCAGACCTCGAAGCCGCTGCTGATCGTCGCGGAGGACATCGAGGGCGAGGCGCTCGCCACCCTCGTGGTCAACAAGCTGCGTGGCGGCCTCAAGGTCGCGGCCGTCAAGGCTCCGGGCTTCGGCGACCGCCGCAAGGCCATGCTCGAGGACATCGCCGTCCTGACGGGCGGCCAGGTGATCTCGGAAGATCTGGGCATCAAGCTTGAGAACGTGACGCTCGACATGCTGGGCCGCGCCAAGCGCGTGAAGATCGAGAAGGAAAACACCACGATCGTCGACGGCGCGGGCAAGAAGGCCGACATCCAGGGCCGTTGCGCGCAGATCAAGGCGCAGATCGAGGAAACCACCTCGGACTACGACAAGGAGAAGCTGCAGGAGCGTCTCGCCAAGCTGGCGGGCGGCGTTGCCGTCATCAAGGTCGGCGGTTCGACGGAAGTGGAAGTCAAGGAGCGCAAGGACCGCGTTGACGACGCGCTGAACGCCACCCGCGCCGCGGTGGAAGAAGGCATCGTCCCCGGCGGCGGTGTTGCGCTGCTGCGCGCCAAGAAGGCGGTTGGGGCACTCAAGTCCTCCAACGCCGACATCCAGGCCGGCATCAACATCGTGTCGAAGGCGCTCGAGGCGCCGCTCCGCCAGATCGTCGAGAACGCGGGCGTCGAAGGCTCGATCGTCGTCGGCAAGCTCCTGGAGAAGGACGGCAACTACGGCTTCGACGCGCAGAACGAAGAGTACGTCGATATGGTGGCCAAGGGCATCATCGACCCCGCCAAGGTCGTGCGCATCGCGCTCCAGGACGCGGCATCGGTCTCCTCGCTGCTCATCACCACGGAAGCCATGATCGCCGAGAAGCCCAAGGACAAGGCCCCGGCCGGCATGCCCCCCGGCGGCATGGGCGGCGGCATGGGTGGAATGGACTTCTAAGGAGTCCATAAAAGCCGCCCATCACCGAAAGTGCTTTGACCGGCCAAGGCCGGTCAAAGTGGCGGCATGGATTTCTAAGAAGTCCTGTCAGCCACAGGCTGAAACAAACGGACCCCGGTGGAAACACCGGGGTTTTTTGTTGAGTGTATGTGCCCCGCCCTTGACGACGGGAGAACGTTAGGCGAACTTCCATAAATGGCAAATCGCTTTTTTTACGAATTCTTCGCCGGTGGCGGCATGGCCCGTCTGGGGCTTGGCCCCGATTGGACATGCCTCTTGGCCAATGACATTGACCCGAAGAAAGTCGCAACCTACCAGGCGAACTTCGGGAAGAAGGAGATCGTGCACGGCGACGTCTACAAGCTCAGATCCGGGGACTTACCAGGCAGGGCCGACTTGGCTTGGGCTTCATTTCCGTGTCAGGACTTATCTCTGGCTGGGAATCGCGCCGGACTGGCGGGAGAGAGAAGCGGCGCGTTTTGGGGCTTCTGGCAGGCAATAAGTTCTCTGAGTGCGGAAAACCGCGCGCCCCGTTTGCTAGTTCTGGAAAACGTGACTGGCGCGCTATCGTCTCATGGAGGGCAGGACTTCCGGGAACTCGCTCAAGCGGTTTTCTCCCTGGGCTATGACTTTGGCGCACTTGTGATTGACGCAGTTCATTTCCTTCCACAATCAAGACCACGGCTGTTCGTCGTCTGTCAGAAGCGCGGAGAGCAATACAGACCCGAGCTGGTCGCTGACGCGCCAATCAGACCTTGGCACAATGAAGCGGTTTACCAGGCGTATTCATCATTGCCGTCACATCTTGGAGCCGTATGGCGGTGGTGGCGGTTGCCCATTCCCAAACCCCGCCAACTGAACCTTGCCGATATGCTGGAACGTGATGATGATGTCAGCACGTGGCATTCTGATGCGGAGACTTCCCGTCTTCTTTCGATGATGTCGCCGACAAACCTTGAGAAGGTGAAGGTGGCTCAGGCGTCCGGTGAGAGGACTGTAGGAACAATTTACAAGCGGACGAGAAATGAGGAGCGCTTAGGGAGAGTGCAAAGGGCCGAAGTGCGCTTTGACGGCATAGCCGGTTGCCTGAGGACTCCTGGAGGAGGCTCCAGCAGACAGATCATCCTCGTGGTCGACAAGAAAAAAATCAGATCGAGACTTCTGACGGTCCGGGAAGCAGCAAACCTGATGGGAGTTCCGAAGAGTGCCGATTACGCAATTCCAGAGAACTACAATGACGGATACCACATTTTTGGCGATGGACTTGCCGTGCCCGCCGTCTCTTTTCTACGGGAGCACCTGCTGGATCGCCTTACCGGCCCAGCGCTTGATCGACCGACCGTAATGACCATTGCAGCGGAATAAGCCGCAACCATGGCAAGAAAGAAGAATAACCCGCCGTTCGAAACCAACGAGCTAAGAAGGTCGCTGCGGAACTTCCTCAGGCAGCCTTACATCGTTGGCGGCGAAAAAGGAGAACCCAGAGCAATCGGCGCGCACAAGTGGGGAGTGTATATATTCTATGACTATGATGGCGAGCCTATTTACGTCGGTCAGACCAAGGAGAAGGTGTCGGGCCGCATAAGCCGGCATCTCACCAATCAGCGGACCGATGCGGTTGCCATGTCGGTGCTCGATCCTTACGAGGTTTTCGAGATTGAGATCTATCCGTTGCCTGAGTTCGACAAGGTGAATTCCAGGCATCCGGATTTTTCCCGGGCAAAGCAAACACTTGATGCTCTGGAATATGAGGTGCACAAGCTCGCCGTGGCGCGCTCCAGGTTTCGAGCGATTCTGAACGAGAAAGACCCGCCTGCTCCGGCGATTTCAATCACGCTTCCACATCCGCTGAGGGGTCGAATCGTTTCTGAGGAGGTCCTCAAACTCCGAGGACACGCGGATACGAGAACGGCGCGCAGAGCCCAAGTGATTTCGCGCCTCGCCCAGACGATTGCAGAACGGGACGTGAATACCGGGCTGCGGAGAACGCTGCTCACCCAAGCATCACGGCTTCGATCCATTGCCGAGGATCGGTTTGCCGCGATGGGCGGAAACGCAAGCGTCGAAACTGGTTCGGAGGCTGACGACGAAGCAGATGGGCCGCGCAAAAAAAGCGAGTGAGACACGCTCAAGGACGATGCGGGCGGTCGCATCCAGGTCCACCTCTGCTGAGATCGCGATTCGGTCCATGATCCGGCCACTGGGCTTTAGAATGCGTTTCAATGTGTCCGGTCTTCCAGGCAAACCCGACATTGTCATTCACTCCCTAAAGACAGCGAATTTTGTCAATGGCTGCTTTTGGCATGGCCACAATTGCAAGCGCGGTAGACGGCTTCCCAAGACGAATACAGCCTACTGGATAGCCAAGATTTCCTCCAACCGGGCAAGAGACCGCCTGAGCCGAAACTTGCTTCGGAGGAGCGGATGGCGTGTCATTTCTATTTGGGAATGCGAAAGCGTTGGCGCCAAGGCGAGAAAGCTGAGGTTTTTGCGGCAGGCGACAAAGACCTGACAACTGAAAGCAGGCCGGGAGAAATCCGGCGTTTTCTTGCTTCTGCGGCGCCGGAATCCCGAAACAGCCGCCCTGGTTGCGTTTCCGTGTCTGGCGGTTGGCCGTTGACAGGGACGAACTGAACACCAGAGCATGATCCGCAAAAGTGGAACCGGTTTTGCGATAAGATCATGCTCAAGCTTTTGATCTGGCGCATGATCCGCAAAAGTGGAACCGGTTTTGCGACAAGATCATGCTCAAGCTTTTGATCTGGCGCATGATCCGCAAAAGTGGAACCGGTTTTGCGACAAGATCATGCGCCAGAACCCCTGAGATGGAGCCGATCCAGTCGCCGGTGGCGGCGCCGACGGCGGCATGGAGTTCCAAGTCCGGCGCTCAGCCACAGGCTGAAGCGAACGAACCCCGGAAGACATGCCGGGATTTATTTGAGGGCATCTGCCACGCCCTGTCCTGGACCGAACAGACGTGAGACGATTGCATGGCCGGGCAAGCTGCCCTATCATCCCACCGGATACCGAGGCCCGCCCCATAACAAAAAGAGGCGGCCCGACAGTGATGGGATGGCACAAGATCAGGACGACACCGGCGGCTTGGCTTCGGTCAAGCCTGACTTTCCCTCCGGCGAAGAGGCCGGGGCTGGCGTGGGTTTCCTGCCGCCGCTTGAGCTCACCATTGACGTTACCGCATTCCGCTATGCCAAACTCAGCAAGATTGTCGTCGAACATGTGCTGCCCCAGCTGGTGGCGCTGCATGTGCCGCCTGAAGGCGATGTGCCGGCTGTTCCGCTGCGCAGCGCCGAGATTGCCGAGCTGGCCCGGCTGCTGCTGGGGCCTGAGAACGAGGATGCCTTCAATTTCGTGCTGAAACTGAGGGACGGCGGCGTGTCTCTCGACGACCTGCATGCGGAACTGCTGGAGCCCGCGGCCCGCCTGCTCGGCGAATTGTGGACGGAGGACAAGGCCGACTTCCTCGACGTGACCATCGGCATGTCCAGGCTGCAGCGGCTGGTCCATGTGTTCGAGGGGCTGGGGCAGATTCCGGATTATGACGAAAAGCGCCGCGTGCTGCTGGCCGCGGCACCCGGCGAGCAGCACAGCCTGGGCAGCACCATTGTGCAGAAGTTCCTGCGCGCCGGCGGCTGGCATGTGTGGAGCTGCCACACCGCCACGCCGGACGAGCCGGCGGGGATCGTCGCGCGGGAATGGTTCGGCGTCGTCGGCTTCTCGCTCGGATCGGACGTGCATGTGCCCTCGCTCAAGGAGGCGATCCGCCTGGTGCGCGAACGCTCGCTCAACCCGAGGATCGGCATCATGATCGGCGGCTCCGCCGTGGCCCGCCAGCCGGAACTGGTGGACGCGGTGGGCGCCGACGGCACGGCGGCCAATGGCCCGGCCGCGGTGATCCTTGCCAGGAAACTGCTGGCCGGGGCCCCCGTCTGATCTTGCATCGCCCGCGCGATGCGGCATGCTTGCCGCCATGACCACGCATCGCTTCACGCCCGCCACGCTCCACAACACGCTGGGAAGCCACGCGCCTGCCCTGGCGATCGCCAGCGGCGACACGGTGATCGCCGCGACGGCCGATGCCCATGGCTTCGACGCGCGCGGTGGGAAAATCGGCAACCGGCCGAACCCGATGACCGGGCCCTTCTTCATCGAAGGGGCCGAACCCGGCGACACGCTGCTGATCGCCATCCGCGACATCCGCCTGACGCGCGGCACGGGCTGGACCTTCGACGTGCTGAGCCCGAACGTGGTGGAGCCCGATGCCGTGCTGCGCTTCCGCGGGCGGCGCAAGGCGGAATGGCTGATCGATGCGGAGAAGGGCCGCGCCCGATTGGCGGTGCCGCCGCCGGCGCTCGCCGACTGGTCCGTCGCGGTGGAGCCGATGATCGGCTGCTTCGGCGTGGCGCCCGATCTCGGACAGGCGGTCTCGACCGCCACCGGCGGGCGTCATGGCGGCAATATGGATTATCGCGGCTTCAGGCCGGGGGTGGAGGCGATGTTCCCCGTCGCCGTTCCGGGTGCGCTGTTCTTCCTCGGCGATGTGCATGCCCAGCAATGCGACGGCGAGATCGTGGGAACGGGGATCGAAACCGCGGCGGACGTGACCTTCACCGCGCGCGTGCTGAAGGGCCGGAAGATCGGCTGGCCGCGGGGCATGAACGGGACGGAGATTTTCACCATCGGCACTGCAAGGCCGCTCGACCAGGCGCTGCAGCACGCGACGACCGAGATGCTGGACTGGCTGATGGCGGACCACGGGCTCGACGAGGTGGCGGCGAGCCATGTGATGGGACAGTGCGTGAGATATGACGTGGCCAATGTGTTCAACCCGGCTTACTCGGTGGTGTGCCGGGTGGCGCGGGCGGCGCTGCCTTGAGCGTCCTGCCACGCGGAGCGAGCCCTGGCGGGGGCTCTTTCGTCAGCTTACTGACGTTATCAACCCCTTCAACGTCTCCAGCGTGTCCGCCTCCTTCGCCGGCTTGTCCCACCTGATGCGCGAGACGCGGGGAAAGCGCATGGCGATGCCGGACTTGTGGCGGGTCGATGGCTGGATGGCGTCAAAGGCGATTTCCAGCACCAGCTTCGGCATCACCGAGCGCACGGGTCCGAAGCGGTCGATGGTGTTCTGGCGCACAAAGCGGTCGAGCCTGGCGAGCTCCTCGTCCGTAAAACCCGAATAGGCCTTGCCGACTGGGACGAGGACGGGCTGGCCGTCCTTCCGCGTCCAGGCGCCGAAGGTGTAATCCGAATAGAAGGAGGAGCGCTTGCCCGAGCCCTTTTGCGCATAGAGCAGCACGCAATCGGCCGTGAGCGCCGCGCGCTTCCACTTGTACCAGTGGCCCTTGGGACGGCCGGCGAGATAGGGGCTCGTCCGCCGCTTCAGCATGAGGCCCTCGATGCCCTCCCCGCGGGCCGCTTCCCAGCGCGCCTTCAGCTCTTCCTTGCCGGCGAAGGTCAACAGTTCGGAAAGGTCGCTGTGGGCGGGGTCCACTTGCCGGCGCCATGCCTCGAGGCGCTCGCGCCGGGCGGTGAAGGGAAGCCCGCGCAGGTCCTCAGCCCCGATCTCGAGCGCGTCGTAGAAGCGCACATGCGCGGGGTATCTGGTCAGCATGGCGCGCGTCACAGTCTTGCGGTTGAGGCGCTGCTGCAGGTCCTGGAAGGAGGCGGCCCCGCCGTTCCGCACGACGAGCAACTCGCCGTCCAGCACGGCGTCAAACCTGAAGTGATCGACGAGTTCCGGGAAGGCCTGGCCGATATCATCCCCCGTGCGCGAGAACAGCCGCGTGGCGCCGCCCCTGGCCGCCACCTGGATGCGGATGCCGTCCCACTTCCATTCGGCGGCGAAATCACCGGGGTTCATCGCCTGCCAGTCCGGCTCCTCCAGCGCGTGCGCCAGCATCATGGGGCGGAAGACGGGCGTGGCGGCGGGTGGCGGGCGCAAGGCCTTGCCCTCCAGCCAGGCGAAGAGCTCCGTATAGGGAGGCGTTATGCCGTGCCACAGCTCCTCGATATCGCCGATGCTGTGTCCGAAGGCATCGGCCACCGCCTGTTTGGCAAGCCGCGCCGAGACGCCGACGCGCGGCGCGCCGCTGAGGAACTTGAGGAGCGCCCAGCGACCCGTGGCGTCCAGCCGGTCCAGCCATTGCGTGAGCAGCGCCGCATGGCCGCCCCGGCCCGCCCTTGCGACGGCCGCGACGATTTCCGGCAGGCGCGGCGCATCGCCTTGCGCCTGCGTCACCGGCCAGATGAGGGCCACCGTCTCCGCCGTGTCGCCCACGTCGTCGCGCGACATGCGGAAGAGTGCCGGGTCGAAACGGCTCCCGCCAATCTCAGCGAGCACGCGGCGCAGCGGGACCTCGATGGGCAGGCCGTCAGTAAGGGCCGCGAGCGCATAGCCGCGGTCCGGGTCGGGCGTCGCGAGAAAGTAATTGCGCATCAGCATCAGCTTGGCGTTGCGCGCCGGCGTGTAGGTGAGGCGGTCGAGGAGCTGCGAGAAAGCCTTCATTCGGCGTCATCCTCGCGGCCCACGAGGCGCAATGCGCGCGCCACGATCTGGCGCTTGCCGAGTTCATGCACCAGCGCCTCCTCACGGCCATGGGTGACCCAGACTTCGGCCGCACCCGTCTCCGTGACAGTGCGGATCAGCTCCGGCCAGTCGCAGTGATCCGAAATGATGAGAGGGAGTTCGACCCCGCGCTGGCGCACCCGGCCGCGGATGCGCATCCAGCCCGAGGCGAAGCCCGGGAGCGGATCGGCGAAGCGGCGCGACCAGCGGTCGCCCAGCGCCGAGGGCGGCGACAGCACGATCTCGCCCGCGAGCCTGTCAGGCGCGTCCGTGGCATCCGGCACCGCGCCGAGATCGAAGCCGCGCGAGACGTAATAATCCGTCATCGATCTCAGCGCGCCGTGCAGCCAGATGGGGCGATCATAGCCCGCCTGGCGGATGAGCCTGATGAGGCGCTGGCACTTGCCCAGCCCATAGACGCCGATCTGGTGCGTGCGTTCGGGGAAGTCGCGGAGCGAGGCGAGCAGCTTCCGCACTTCCGCGGTGTCGGGCTCATGCCGATAAACCGGAAGGCCGAAGGTGGCCTCGGTGACGAAGAGATGGCAGGGCACGGGTTCGAAGGGATCGCAGGTCGGGTCCGCATGGCGCTTGTAGTCGCCGGAGATCACGGCGCGCTGGCCTTGATAATCGATGACGATCTGCGCCGAGCCGAGGATGTGGCCGGCGGGGACGAGCGTCACGGTCACGTCCTTCACCGTGAGCGGTTCGCCGTAGGCCAGGGCCTGGGTCTGGCCGAGTTCGCCGAGGCGCAGGCGCATGATGGCGAGCGTGTCGGCGGTGGCCAACACCGCGGCGTGGCCCGGCCGCGCATGGTCGGAATGGCCATGCGTGATGATGGCGCGCGGCGCCGGCCCCGCCGGGTCGATGAAAAAATCGCCGGGCGCGCAATAGAGGCCCGAGGGGCCGGGCCTGAGCCAGCTTTCGAAGGGAGGAACCGCCATGACGTTACAATGTCATGCGCGCGGGGATGTTTCGCAATGGGCCGGGCGGAACGAAAAACGGGGAGCCCCGCAAAGAAGCCCCCCGCAAGAAATGGTATCCGGGTACGCAGTACTTGATCCCGGATCGCCGTGGCGCAAGTCCCCCTCGGTCCCCGCTGGCCATGTATGCATCATGGGCCAATGCGGTTTCCAAACAGTTTCGAGTTTGCGAAGAAAGGCTTAACGGGCCTGCTGCCGCGTGCCAGCGCGGCACAGGGGCGGCGTCACGGCGCGAGCCAGCTGTCCAGAAACCGGGAGAGCCAGTCCCTCACCGGCGCATCGTGCAGCAGATTGCCTTCGAGATGTGCCGCCGCATCCTGCGCATTGGGCAGGACGAAGCGGTGGGCGCCTTTTACACCCCAGCGGTGCATGGTGAGCCTGGTCACCTCCGGGTGGAACTGGATGCCATAGGCCTTGCCGTTGAAGCGGAAGGCCTGGTTCTCGAAGGTCTCGCCGGTGGCGAGCCGCACGGCGTCTTTCGGCAGCGTGAGGCCTTCGCGGTGCCAGTGATAGACCTTCCGCGGCCAGGGGCCGTGGGCCCGTCCCTCCTCGGTGGGGGTAAGGTCATAATAGCCGATTTCGGCCAGGCCGTCGGCATGGGGGCTGACAGTGCCGCCCAGGTGCTTTGACAGCATCTGCGCGCCAAGGCAGACGCCGAGAAATGGCTTCTGCTCCCTGAGCGGCGTGCCGATCCAGTCGATCTCGCGGCCGACCCACTCATCGCTGTCATTGGCGCTCATCGGGCCGCCGAAGATGATCGCGCCCGCGTGGTGCTCCAGCGTCCCGGGCAGCGGGTCGCCGAGCGGATGGCGGCGGATGTCGAGGCGGAGGCCCTTCTCCCGCAGCATCTGGCCGATGCGCCCCGGGCTCGAGGCCTCGGTATGGAGCAGGATGAGAACGTCGGGCATCGCGCTAAAGCTCCGCCGCGGCGGGCACGGGCCGGCCCCTGCGGCCTTCGAGCAGGATGATGGCAAGCCCCGAAGCCATGATCAGCGTCATGCCGGCAATTGCGAGCATGTTGGGGAACTGGCCGAAGACCAGAATGCCGGAGAGGCCGGCCCAGATCATGACCGAATAGCTGAAGGGCGCCACCACGCGCGCCGCGCTGCGGCTGTAGGCCAGGAAAACGAAGGAATGGCCGCACATCAGGAAGAAGCCGGCAATAGACATCAGCCAGGCATGGTGGAGGGTGGGCATCACCTGCTCCTCGAAGGCGAGCGACAGCACGAGCGCGCCGAGCACGACGACCAGCAGGGTCGAGAAGGTGACCGCCAGCGCGGGTGTGCGTGGCGGCACCTTGCGCGAGAGGATGTCGCGGCCCGCAACGCCCGCCGCAGTGAGGAAGCCGAAGACCGCAAAGGGCGAGGCCGCGACCCCGCCGGGCTGCGCCACCAGCAGCGCTCCGGTGACGCCGAAGCCAATGAGCAGCAGGCGCAAGCCACCCACCTTCTCGCCGAAGAGGAACCACATGCCGAGCAGAACGACAAGCGGCGATGTCTGGGTGATCGCCGTCAGGTCGGCGATCGGCATGTGGGCGAGCGCCGTGATGAAGCACAGGATGGCAACGAGCTCGCTCGACGAGCGCAGCACGACCCAGGGGTTGAAGGCCTTGGGCAGGTGCCGGATCAGGCCCATGAAGCAGATCACCGGCAGGCACCAGACGATCGCCGCCGTGCCGCGCATGACCAGAACCTGGAAGGGCGGCGCATCCGCCAGCGCCAGCTTCATGCAGGTATCATTGGCAACGAAGCTGCCGGTGGCCACGACGATGGCGGCGATGCCGCGGAGATTCTGGGAGAGGGCCATGAGGTCCGGACAGGCGGTTTGAGTGATTCGGGCGAGGATAGATCAGAACGGCGGCGCAGGGTGCCGCATTTTCCGCAACACACCCACTCGGGAGCGGATCGGATCGTCCTGTAGCCGGTAAATCGTCCTTAGCGCATGTTCCGTTCCGGCGGAATCGCCTGGACGGAACATGCGCCAGATCAGCCGTTGCCTGATCTTTTGGCGGCAACAAAAAGGGCCGCCCCGAAGGACGGCCCCAATGTCGTTGACCGACAGGCGGTCAGTGGGCGCGGGCCGCACCCTCGCTGGCCTTGTCGGCGGCGGCGCGGGCGGCGGCGGCGGCTTCCTCGGCCTCCTCGTCCCAGGTGATGGGCTCCGGCATGCGGGTCAGCGCATGCTTCAGCACATCGTCCATGCGCGAGACCGGGATGATCGCGAGGCCCTTCTTCACGTTCTCCGGGATTTCCGCGAGGTCCTTCACATTCTCCTCGGGGATCATCACGGTCTTGATGCCGGCGCGGAGGGCGGCAAGCAGCTTCTCCTTCAGGCCGCCGATCGGCAGCACGCGGCCGCGCAGCGTGATTTCGCCCGTCATCGCCACGTCCCTGCGGACGGGGATGCCGGTCATCACCGAGACGATGGCCGTGACCATCGCGATGCCGGCCGAGGGGCCATCCTTGGGCGTGGCGCCTTCCGGCACGTGGACGTGAATGTCGCGCTTGTCGAACACCGGCGGCTTGACGCCGATGGTGGCGGCGCGGGAGCGGACGTAGGAGGAAGCAGCCGAGATCGACTCCTTCATCACGTCGCGCAGGTTGCCGGTCACCGTCATCTTGCCCTTGCCCGGCATCATCAGCGCTTCGATCGTCAGGATTTCGCCGCCGACTTCCGTCCAGGCAAGGCCGGTGACGACACCGGCCTGGTCCTCGCGCTCGGCCTCGCCATAGCGAAATTTCGGCACGCCGAGATACCGGTGCACCACCTCCGGCGTGACCTGGATCTGCTTCGTCTTCGCCGTGATGATCTCCTTCACCGCCTTGCGGGCGAGCGAGTTGATCTCACGCTCGAGGTTGCGCACGCCCGCCTCGCGGGTGAAGCGGCGGATGACCTCGTAAAGGGCCTCCTCCGTCACCTCGAACTCCTGAGGCATCAGGCCGTGGTGTTCGGCTGCCTTGGGCAGCAGGTGGCGCTTGGCGATCTCCAGCTTCTCCTCTTCCGTGTAGCCCGCGATCCGGATGATCTCCATACGGTCGAGAAGCGCCGGCGGAATATTGAGCGTGTTCGACGTCGTCACGAACATGACGTTCGAGAGGTCGTATTCGACCTCGAGATAGTGGTCCATGAAGGTCGCGTTCTGCTCGGGGTCCAAAACCTCCAGCAAGGCCGCGGACGGATCGCCGCGGAAGTCCATGCCCATCTTGTCGATCTCGTCCAGGAGGAAGAGCGGGTTGGACTTTTTCGCCTTTTTCATCGACTGGATGACCTTGCCGGGCATCGAGCCGATATAGGTGCGGCGGTGACCGCGGATCTCGGCCTCATCCCGCACGCCGCCGAGCGACATGCGGATGAACTCGCGTCCCGTGGCCTTGGCGATCGACTTGCCAAGCGAGGTCTTGCCGACACCCGGAGGGCCGACGAGGCACAGGATGGGGCCGCGCAGCTTGTTGGTGCGGCTCTGCACCGCGAGATATTCGAGGATGCGCTCCTTCACCTTGTCGAGGCCGAAGTGATCGGCATCGAGCACGCCTTCGGCGAATTTGAGGTCGTGCCTCACCTTGCTCTTCTGGCCCCAGGGGATGCCGAGCAGCCAGTCGAGATAATTGCGCAGGACGGTGGCTTCCGCCGACATCGGGCTCATCTGGCGCAGCTTCTTGATCTCGGCCTCGGCGCGCTCGCGCGCTTCCCTGGAGAGCTTGGTGGACTTGACGCGGCCTTCGAGCTCGTCGATCTCGTTCTTCTCGTCGCCGTCGCCCAGCTCCTTCTGAATGGCCTTCATCTGCTCGTTCAGATAATACTCGCGCTGCGTCTTCTCCATCTGGCGCTTGACGCGCGAGCGGATGCGCTTCTCGACGTGGAGGACCGAGATCTCGCCTTCCATCAGCGCATAAACCTTCTCCAGACGCTGCGCGACGGAGGTCATCTCGAGCAGCTCCTGCTTCTCGGCGATCTTGATGGCGAGATGGGCGGCGATGGTGTCCGCGAGCTTCGAAGGGTCGGTGATCTGGCCGACCGAGGCCAGCACTTCCTGCGGCACCTTCTTGTTCAGCTTCACATAGCTGTCGAACTGCGAAACGACCGCGCGGGCCAGGGCCTCCGTCTCGGCCGGGGTTCCGGCGACAGCGGGCAGCACCTCGACGTCCGCCTCGAAGAAATCGGTGCGGGCCGAGAAGCCGTGCACGCGCGCGCGGTCGGAACCCTCGACGAGCACCTTCACGGTGCCGTCGGGGAGTTTCAGAAGCTGCAGCACCTGCGCCAGTGTGCCGACGTCATAGACGGCATCCGAGGCCGGATCGTCATCGGCGGGATTCTTCTGGGCGACGAGCAGGATGCGCTTGTTTTCGCGCATCACCTCTTCAAGCGCCTTGATGGACTTCTCGCGCCCCACGAAGAGCGGCACGATCATGTGCGGGAAGACGACGATGTCGCGGAGCGGCAGGACCGGGATCGTCTCGTGGCTTCCTGCGGGGGCCGTTTTGCTCATACTACTTCCTTTCATGGGCCGCCACGCAGTCTGGCGCGGAATAGCCGCCAAACAAGGGCGCCCGGGTTCTGGGCCATTGAGCCGCAAATCAGTTGAGTCTCACGCGTATGATACGCACAAAATTCCCGGAAGAGCAGCCCCGGCGTCACGGGAGATGTGGAGAGCCCCTGAGAAAATTTCAATGCGCCCTGACCAGAAGTGTCCCACGGCGGGCGGCTGCTCAGCGGCGATGACCTCGGGCTTGTGCCCAACCTTTGCGGCCATGGGCCGTGCTGACCTTGCTGGCGGAGCGCTTGTGCTTGCTGCCTGAGGCAGAGCGCCTGCAGCTCCTGCTCGGACGCGCCGCAGGCTGCCGCGCCTGGGCTGAGTTGGCTCAGCAGTAATAGACACCCACCGCGCAGCGGCGCACCGTGCGGCGGGCGACGCCGGCGACGCTTACCGGGGTGAGGGGCCTGCCGATGATGGCCTGGGCCTGCGTGACGACGCCGAGCTTGCCGGGGGCGAGGGCCTGGCCGCCGAGTTCGATGGCGAAGCCAAGGGCGAGCGTGGTGAAGGCCAGAAGGCCGAGGCGCTTGATCATGGTGATCCTCATCAGGTCAGTTCTTGGGGGCGAGATGCGCGGGAAGCTCGTCGGTGTCGGCGAGCTTGGCGGGGTCCACGGCCTGAGCGCCCGCGGGCGGCGTGAAGGTGAAGCTTGCGCTGCCGGCATCGGTGCCCGACTTCCAGTTCCAGATCTCGACCGAATATTGCGGCTGGCCAGGAATGGCGTGGCTGGTGATGGTGTAGCGGCAGGGATAGGGCTTGTCGCCCTGGGCGATCCACAGCTGCAGGTCCACGTCGTCGTTGCGCATGGCGACATGGTCGCACATCTGGCCGAGAATGACGCCCGCACCCAGATAGGCAATGCCGGTGGCCCCGGTCATGATCTGGTCGTAGGAGTCGCTCTTCAGCAGATCGGCGGCGGGCAGCGGCCTCGCATATTTGTCGCGCAGTTCGTCGATCAGGTGGTCGAGATCGCCGGCAATGGGGATCTGGGCATAGAGATTGAGGTTTCTGCCGAGGATGCTCAGCGTCTTGCCGTCATAGACGGCGGCCACGTCGGCGAAGCCGCCCTTGCGCTCGACGCGGATCTTGTCGGGTCGGCTCATCTCCATGGCGCCGGAACTGGCGAGCGACAGGCGCTGGCCCTGGGTGGTGACGATCTCGAGGTCCGTTTCCATGTCGAAGGAGATCGACTTCTGGGCGGCCACGAAATCGGTCATGCTCCTGACCAGAGCCCTGATGTCGGCAGTGGCGTCGGCATGGGCGGGAAGGGCGGCCCACAAGGCCGCGGTGGCGGCGGCCACGGCAAGGCCCGGTCGGCGCAAGGTGCGTGAGCTGATCATTCCTGTCTCCAACTCGATTGAGTTTCGCCGCGGCATGCGCATCCGGCCCCGCGTTCGAGGCTGCGGCATTTGCCGCGTAGCACGATCTCGATAGCGCCCATTAGCCTTTGGCGGACAGCCTGTGCCGCTCAATCAGGGCCTGCCGCAGCTTCGGCGCTCGTGCAGTTCGCGGCTGAGATGCGGATCGGCCTTAACGAATTCGAGCCGTGGTGACGGATCAGTCCCGCGGCTGGTTTTTGCCGGTGGCGGGGAAGTTGAGGCCGCTCTCGCTGATGAAAGCGGAGATGAATTCGCCGCGCGCCATTTCGTCATGCGCGGCGGGAGGCTTGCCGAAGGCACGATCCGCCATCCGGTCCCAGCGCTGCTGGAACCCCTGGACGGCAGAGCGGACATGGTCGGCGAAGGACATCTCTACTACACCCAGTAAATCGGTAGGAGTTACGTAGCATCACCGCCGACGTCTGGCAAGTCCTCAGATAGGTTTGCGCAGGCTGAGACGACATGTCGATGATGCGGGTGCCAAACGGCAATTTCGGCGCGGCGCATGGGCCGCGCCTCTCCCCTCCTGCGGGGCGGGAACCCGGACAGCGGGACCGCCTGGTGGATCAGAACAAGTCGAAGGCGAAGCGGTAGGTGATGCCGGCACCGGCATAATACTGATTGACGCTGCCTTCCTTGACGATGGGGCTGTTGCCGGCATCGCCCACAAGCCGGTCCCAGCCGGCCAGCGCGTGGAGCTTCCAGTCATCCGTCAGATTGTAGCTGGCGGAGCCCGCAAGGCCGACCGTGTTGAAGCCGGCATCGGGCTTGTAGGCCTGGTCATAAAGCGGGCTCGCGGCGGCCTCGCTGGCGGTTATGCCGAAATAGGCATCCATATAATTCTGCGAGCCCCATCCGGCGCGTGGCCCGAAGCGGAGTTCAAGATCCTCCGTCGGGCTGCCGATGAAGTCGATACCGAAATTCGCCACCTGGCCCGAATAGCCGTTGAAGCCCTGGCGCACCTCGACGAAGCCGCGGATCCAGTCATAGCGGGCGGAAACGCCGAGGCCAGCCTCGAGCGCCCAGTCAACGTCATCAAGCCCCTCCAGTTCTTCAGAATCGGCTGAATTCCGTTCGCCGATGAAGTTGAAGGACGGATAGACCGTGATCCCGCGCACGCTGTCATTCCCGTCGATCTGGCCAAAGCCGGGCACGAAGAGCCGACTGACGCCGATCAGCGGATAGGGAACTGCGATGGTCTCGTCCGAACCGGGATAGCGCGGCTGTGCCAGGACGCCGCCGCCCAGGTCCAATACAAACTGGCGCTCCCCCGTATCCTGCGCGGAGGCCGGCGACAATACGGCCAGCAGGGGCAGGCAGGCGGCAAACACGGCAAGTCGGGAGGGTATCATGTCATCTCATCCAGTCTCGATGATTCTAGCAATTTTTCTCGCCAACGTCACCTGTGTCATACAGCGAATTACGCTCAAGGGATCATGCCAAGGTTGTGCCGGACTGATGACTGGCCCGGACCTCGGCTGGAGCATGATCCGCAAGAGTGGAACCGGCTTTGCCGTGAGATCATGTCCAAGCATATGATCCGGCGCATGTTCGTCCCGATCAGGTGAGTCCACCTGACCGGAACATGCATCAGGCCAGCTTGCCATCCTGCAGGAACTTGCGGTCGATCTCCGGCAAGGCCTCGCCCTGGAGGGCCGCCTCGAAGGCGCGCAGCCGCTTGTAGATGGACATGAACTCGACGATGTCGGGCCACGACCTGACCAGATACTGCATCGCGTCGCGCACCTCGCCGAACGAGGCGCGCACCTGCTGGAAGACGCCGAAGGTGATGGCCCCCGCGGCGATGGCCGGAATGAGCACGAGGAAGGGCAGCATCAGGTCGGCCTGCAGGTAGCCATAGCGCACCACGTTGAAGTAGAGATAATTGAAGTAGAGCCGGAAGTAGTTCTGGCGCACCGCGCCGAACAATTCCCTGAGCGGCAGCGGCGCGGCGCGCGACTCATCGTCTTCGCCATAAACCAGTTCCTTGCGATAGGCGGCCTCGACGCGCTGGTTGCGGAACTCGAGACCAGGCAGCCTGATGCCGACGATGGCCAGAAGCCCCGTACCGAACAGCGACCAAACCAGCGACACGACCACCAGCGAATAGGGTATCGCGCCGAGGATCGGGATCGACGGGATCTTTGCCGACAGTCCGGCGAGAATCGGCAGGAAGGCGATCAGCGTCATGATGGCGCTGACCAGGCTCGTACCCAGGTCCTCGAAGGTGCGGGCAAAGCGCATGGTGTCTTCCTGCACGCGCTGAGCAGCGCCCTCGATGTGGCGCAGCGCGCCCCAGCGTTCGACATAGTGGTCATTCATCGCGGTGCGCCAGCGGAACACATAGTGGCTGGTGAAAAAGGCGTTGAGCACGGCCACCACGATATTGAGCAGAAGCACCGAGGTGATTTCGGCAAGCCCGATATAGAGATCGGCCGCCGGCACCGTTCCCTTTGTGGACGGGTCGAGCGCCTTCTGGATGAGGTCGAAATAGGAGCCATACCAGTCATTGATGGTGACGCTCACCTCGACCATGAAATAGAGCACGAAGATGATGAGCGCGGAGCCGGGCACCGACCAGTTGAAATAGGGGTGGGGCGCCCGGACCCGCCAAACCGCGGTGAAGATCGCCACCGCGCCTCCGAAATAGAGATAGAACCAAATAAAGGACGGCGACACGAAGCGGGTGACACCCACGACAGGCGCGGCGTCAGACGGCGGGTTGGGGAGCCCGATGAGCCCGCCCGCATCGCGCGCGAGGAAGAACCACACCAGCACCGCCAGCAAGGCCCACGCCACGGCGGAGGAAAAGAACAGGCGCGGCGAGGGAAAGAAGGAAACGAACATGGCGGGCCTTTCGCGGCGGGCTTCAGAGCAGGTTTCGGTTCAGTGGAATCGAAACCTGCTCTGTCTTTATGTCTGGCCGCATTTTCGACGGTCAACCGGTGTCCACTTGACCTGAAAATGCTTTAGGGCGTTATGACGGGCCGGACCATAGGGTTTGGGATGCGCGCCGCGCAACTTAACTTCCCTTTACTGCCATGAGTGTACAAGAACAGTGATCTCCTGACAGCCGCCGCTGGGCCCCCTTGCCGGACGCTGGAGATGCGCGCCCGGCCTCGTTCAGTTGCCGCGCATGACGAGGACAAAGTCCAGCGTTTCGGTTGCGTGCATGAATGGTCGGGCGTCAGCTTCCTTGGGCGGCGCCTCGATGACGAAGCAGAAGGCGCCGCCGGGCACAGTCAGGGACCTGTCGTCCGGCCATGTCAGGGTAGGGTCTGACGGATCGTCGTTGTCAACCGGAATGGTCGACGTCGCCCAGATGTCCGTCCGGTAGATGACCTTGAGGGCAGTCCATCTTCGACAACGTCCGGGCGCCCGCCACTTTGTTTACCGCAGACAATCCTTCGGACTGGAATGGCCATTCTTCATCCGTTCAGTTGCTCATCAGGTTGGAAATTGTCCATGATAGGCAAGCACTGAAACGACCTGGAGCATGATCCGCAAGAGCGGAGCCACTCTTGCGACAGGAACATGCGTCAGGCTTCCGCCGAGTGCGTTAGCGGCGGTTCTCGTTCTGGGCAGGCCGCCTTCATGCATCCCGCCATCGCTAACGGGCCAGCAGGTCGAGGAGAATCATCTTGAATTGGTCGATCGGGGCCGAGGTCCGGTCGACCTTTGCGCGCAGCATCGCGCCCTGCAGTCCGTTCTGAATGAAGTCGGCCATTGCGGCGGGCTCGACAGTCAGCGCGATCTCACCCCGCGCCTGCGCCCGCGCAAGCGCTCCGGCAAGCGGCGCACGCCAACGGCGGAAGGAGTCGGATAGTTGCTGGCGCAGCGGTTCGCTTGCCCCTGTCACCTCAATGCTGAGATTGCCCACCATGCAGCCATCGCGCGCCCCCGCTGCCATGACGCGCTCGCGCACCGCATCGATCAGCAGCCTGACCCGCTGCAGGATCGGCAGGCCATCGTTTTCCATCAGATCGGCAAGCCCAGCCTCGCGCGCGCTCACATAGCGTTCGAGCGCGAGGGCTGCAAAGGCCTCCTTGGTGCCGAAATGATTGAAGAATGAGCCCTTTGGCACGCCCGCAGCGGCGGCGATGTCCTGCACCGTTGTGGCCGCATAGCCGCGTTCGTGCAGCACCTTCTGGCCCGCCTCGATCAGCACATCCCGCATGGAAACCCGTGGCATCGCTTTCTCCGCAATAGTTCTTGACAAAATCAAAGTGTTCGGTCACTTTACTTTTCGCTATGATACATTTTTGTCCCTAAAACGCAAGAAAGGTTATGCCAATGCACAGCTCTGTACCCAGTCTCAGCCGCCGCAACCTGTTGCGGACCAGCGGGACCCTTGCCGTCGCAGCCGGCGCCGCCGCTGCGTCGAACATCCTGCCGGGAGTGGCCGGCAAAGCCGCTGCCGAGGCCTCGGCGGCCACTCCGGCGGTCGGCGTCTACCCGTTCAAAATAGGCGCATTACAGGCCTATTCGATTTCGGACGGCGGCGGACCGGCTCCAAGCTTTCCTGTCTACCCGGTCTTCACCGGCGTTAATGCTCCGCAAGCGGAAGTGGCAGCCCTGCTGGAAAGCCATTTCCTGCCGCGTGATCTGGCACGGGGTGACATCAACAACCTGTTGGTGGATACCGGCACGAACCGCGTCCTGTTCGACACGGGGGCAGCGGGCCTGATGGGGCCGCTTGGCGGACACTTGCCCGCCCGCCTGACCGCGGCGGGGCTTGATCCCTCCACCATCGACACGGTTGTTCTGAGCCACGGCCATTTCGACCACATTGGCGGCATCCTTTCAGCGGAGGGCAAGCTGAACTTCCCCAACGCCACCTTCGTGATGGCCGAAGACGAATGGGCGTTCTGGACGGCGGACGATATCGAGGCGAAGCTGGTTGCGGCGGGTGTTCCGGACGGGCTCAGGTCGGCGCTGCTTCCCGCGGCAAAGGCCAACCTTGCGGCGATCAAGGACAAGGTTACCCTGGTCAAGCCGGGCGCGGATGTTGTCCCGGGCGTTTCGACCATCGCCACGCATGGGCATACGCCGGGGCATGTCGCCTTCCGGGTTTCGTCGGGCGATGCCGAGCTGATCAACATCGTCGATGTTGTCCACAATTATGTGACCGGAATGGCGCACCCGGAATGGACGCCAATCGTCGATCAGGACCCGGGTCTGGCCGCCGCCACGCGCGCGAAACTTCTGGATCAACTGGCGACGGACCGCACGCTGACCATGGCCTATCACTTCCCCTTCCCGGGGCTGGGCCATGTGGCCCGCAGGGACAGCGCCTATGAATGGGTGCCGACCCCCTGGGTCTGGTGACCTCGACCATCCCTGATCGTCCGGCCCCGGCGCGGGGGCCGGATCCACCCGACAACCATCCAAGGGAAAATCGAAAATGGAAAGCAAGGTCTGGTTCATCACCGGGGCATCCAGCGGCTTTGGCCGGGGGGTGCTGGAACGTGTCCTCGAAAACGGCGACCGCGCCGTGGCGGTCGCGCGCAACACGGGGTCGCTTGACGCGCTCGCGAAGCGCCATATCGGCAAGCTTCTGGTCCTCGCGGCGGACGTGCGGATTACGGCGGATGTGGACGCGGCGGTCGCGATGGCGGAACAACGGTTCGGGCGGATCGACGTCCTCTTGAACAGTGCGGGCCACGGCCTGTTCGGCGGGGCCGAAGATGTCACCGAGGCCGAGCTGCTGAATGTGTTCGAGACCAACGTCTTCGGCGCGATGCGGCTCGTCCGGGCGGTTCTGCCGGTGATGCGGGCGCAGGGGTCAGGCCACATCATCAACATCAGTTCCGCGGTGGGCCACGCCTCATGGCCCTTTGGCGGGGCCTATGCGGCGACGAAACACGCCATCGAGGCCCTGAGCGAGGCGTTACAGGCCGAGGTTGCCCCTTTGGGGATCAGGGTGACTGTCGTCAACCCGGGTTACTTCGCCACCGGCTTTGCAGGGTCCATGCCGATGGCCGCGGCGAATCCGGCCTATCAGGCAATGCGCGACCAGGTCCTGTCCGGGTTCGGCGCAATGGCGGCTGCCAATCCGGACGAGGTTGTCGAGGCGATCCTCAATGCCGCACGTGACCCCAATGCGCCATTTCGTCACTTCATGGGCGAGGATGGCAGGGCCTGGGCCAGAGAGTCGCTCTCGACCCGTCTGCAGGCGGTGGGGGCCTGAGACCGCACCTTACCGCGATGGCCCGGGCAACGGAAGCTGCGCAGCAGGGCCTGCTCCCCACGAACCCGCAAATCGCCCTACCCAAGCGCCCGCAAAGTCATGATCGCATGGCGGCGGACGTCGGGATCGTTCGCGGATTGCGTCGCGGCAGGTGAGGTCTGCAGGTCAGAAAACCCGTGCACTGCCGTCCAGACAAAGTACTGGTCCCCGGCTGTGGCACTGGCGATCACACCGTATGCCTTCAGTTCCCCAAGCGCCTTGCCCAGCCATTCATAGGTCGAAGGCCGCGCCGGTTTGGGCGCCTGCGGGTCGCGGCCACAGGGGCCGAACATCAGCCGCCACAGTCCGTAGTGTTCACGCGCAAAGCTGACATAGGCCTGCGCCAGCGCCTGGTATCGCTCCAGCGCGGCAGCAGCGTCCGGGGCTGTCGAGGCATAGGGCACGGCGGTTTCGAAGCGGTCAGCCAAAAGGTTGAACCCCGCACGGGCCACGGCGCGCAGGATCGCCTCGCGGTCGGGGAAGTGGCGGTAGACCGCCGCCGGCGACACGCCCAGCCGCCGCGAGACATCGCGCATCGACATCAGGTCGATTGACCCTGCGCGCGCCGCATCGATTGCCAGTTCGATCACCGCCTCGGGCAGGCGACCGTGGTGATGGGGCTTTCGGGTCACGTCCAGGTCCATGACAAAACTCTGTAATCACTGTTTACATCGGGCGCAAGTGAGGGTATGTAATCAGTGTTCACTTTCAGAAGGACATCATGACCATCCAAACCCTTCCCAGGACCACACCCACAGGCGCGCGTATGGTGCCCACCTCGCTGGGCGACCTGTCCGTGCGGATCACAGGCCATGGGCCGCGCCGGATCGTGCTCTGGCCCTCGATCCTCACGGACAGCCATATCTTCGATGTGCTGGCCGAAATGCTGGCAGACAGCGCGACCTTCGTGCTGATCGACGGGCCGGGCCACGGCAGAAGTCCTGGCACAGGGCAGGAATTCACCGGTGCCGATGCCGGTCGGGCGATGCTTGCGGTCATGGATGCCATGGGCATCCGGCGCGCGGTGGTCGGCGGCGTGTCGTGGGGCGGGTTGACGGCGGCAGAGGTGGCGCTTGCCGCGCCCGACCGGGCAGAGGCGCTGATCCTGATGAACACCCCGATGGACATTGACGGAACAAGGCCAGGTTTCGGCGACCGGATGATCGCCTTCGGCGCCCGTTGGATGGTGGGCTGGAAGTTTTTCCGCGACGGGGTGGCGAGAAGCTTTTTCGATGCCGACATGCCGCGCCGCAACCAGGCCTATCATGCCCGGTTCCACGCCATGCTGGCCGGGGCCGACCGGCGCAGGCTGGCGGCGGCTGTCCGGTCGGTCATCCTGCGCGGCGTGCCGCTTCGCGGAAGGTTGAAGGATGTGTCCGTGCCAACGTTGATGATCACCGGGATCTCTGATTCGCTTTATCCGGTCGAAAGTCAGGCCGAGGCGGCGCTGCGCATACCGAACGGTCAGTTCGCGCCGGTTCCCGGCCATCACATCTCGCCGGTGGACGCTCCCGGGGACGTGGCAATGCTTCTGCACGACTTCCTGGCGGAAAGGGCCGCAGCATGACCTTTCTTGTCCTTGGCGCCACCGGCCAGCAAGGCGGGGCGGTCGCCCGCGCCCTGCTGCGCCGGGGCCAGACTGTCCGCGCCTTGACAAGGAAGACAGGCAGCCCCGCAGCCCGCACACTCGCGGGTCTGGGTGCCACTGTTGTTGCCGGCGATCTTGACCGGCCCGAAACCCTTCCGCCTGCCTTCGCGGGCGTCCGGGGCGTCTTTTCGGTCCAGGACTTCTACAGCCCCGGCGTGGGCCTTGCGGGCGAGCTGCGCCAGGGACGCACCGTGATCGCGGCGGCCCGGGAAGCGGGCGTCCGCCACATCGTGCAATCCACCATGGGCGACGGACTGATACCCGGCGGTCCCGCGCATTTCCTGTCGAAAGCGCACCTGGAGCGTGACATCCGCGCCAGCGGTCTGCACTGGACACTTCTTGGAACCGTCTGGTTCATGGACAATCTGCTGAATCCCGCGATGAAGCCGCATCTGATGTTTCCCGTGCTTGCGGGCAGCCTGAAGCCCGACACAAGGTTCCAGATGCTTGCGGTCGAAGACCTGGGCTGGATCGCGTCCGAAGCTCTGATCAGCCCCGACCTTTGGGCCGGTCGCAAGATCAACCTCGCCGGAGACACCCTGACCGTCGGCCAGATGAAGCATGCCTATCGCGAAGTCACTGGGAAAAGGCCAAAGGCCTGGTCCCTGCCTGCCGTGCTGTTCCGCAGGCTGGTGCCCGAGTTCGCCGCCCAACTGCGCTGGCATAACGAGGCAGGATTTGCCTTCGATCAGAGAGAACTCCGTGCGATTCACCCCACGGCTCTTGATTTCAGGGGGTTCCTTCGGAAAAACGGGATTGGTGGCATGTGACTGTCCGACCTGTCCGTTTCCGGACTCGCCGGAATGTTTCCCGGACAGCCCGAAACATCCGTCCTGATCAGGCCGCTGCTCGCGTCCATTTGCGGTTTTGTCGGACGGGCGGTTGGCCATTCTGGTCAACCTTCGCATGAGCGCCGTCAGCGCGACCTTGGCGGGCTTTCCGGCCTGTATCATGGTTTGGTGTTTCTGCTGCCTTTATTGGGGTGCAGCGGCCGACGGTGGGCGCGGGCCTGCAAAGCGCGCCGCCGCAGGGGATTGCGGCCGTCCCGGACCACGGCCTTTGCCCGCCACTCCTGAGTGTCGTGTCATCGCTGCGCCGCTGGCCCATGCCGGCAAAAGCGGGCTGCGTGTCGTATCCGCTTTCATCGCCACAGCCTTTGCCCGGGGTGAAGCGGAGCAGCGATTTATCCGGTGGATCAATCGCCCGCTGAACGCCGGATGCCGCCCCGATCCAGTGGCGCGACCTTGCCGATCAGCTCCGCCCCGAACTGCCCGAACTCGCGACGCTCTTGGACACGGCAGAGCACGATGTGCTGGCCCTTATGGGCTTTCCCGCCGCCCACCGCGCCAAGCTGCATTCGACAAACCCGATCGGGCGGCTCAACGGCGAGATCAAACGCCGCACCGGGGCCATTCCCGTGGCGCCCTGCCCCCATGCGATCTCTTGCCCGATGGCCGGCGATGACTGGCGCCATTTCAGCGTCAGGCTTCCGCGCCGCCGCGCCCAGGTGCATGCCAAGGGCGCGCGCGTGCCTTTCGGGCACGAGCACGTCGCTCGTCCCGTGCTGGCGCGTCACGGAGCCCTCTGAGGGTCCCGGATTGTGGCGCCGCCACAGCACGCGAAACCAGGCATGACGTTGCGGCTGTGCGGGGGAGGACGGCGCAAGACCCGCCAATACGCCAATGTTCCGCTTGCCAGCCGCCGGACGATTCCATATACACCGGTCAGGACAAGGCTGGCCCAGGTAGCTCAGTTGGTAGAGCAGCGGACTGAAAATCCGCGTGTCGCTGGTTCGATTCCGGCCCTGGGCACCACTTTTTCTGGCCGGGTCCCCGGGCGAGGTGTATGGGGTCGCGCATCACAAATCACCCCAAGCTTACAATCGCAGCAAATCACAAAGCCAACGGCAATGGCGAGTTTTTCAGCAGCCTGCCGGGGGCGCCGTCGCCGGAGGCCATTCCGGAATTGCAGTTCCCGCCCTTCGCGCGGCATGCTCAAATGCCCTGCAAGGAGCTGACGAGGGGACATCCGCCACCATGTTTGCCGTGCTTTTCGGTGTGTTCGCCGCGCTGTGCTGGTCGATCCATGACGTGATCGCGCGGTCGATCGCGGGTGCGGTGGGCGGTTTCCGCACGGCGGCCTGGGTGATGGTCTCGGGCTTCATCCTGCTCACCGTCTATGTGCTGTGGGAGGGCTCCATCTGGCAGGCTTCCGGCCCCGCCATTTTCTCCGGGCTGCTTTTGGGCTTTGCCTATGGCTTCGGCGTGGGCGGGCTGTTCAAGGCTTTCAGTCTGGGGCCTGTCTCGCTTGTGGGTCCGGTCACGGCCGGCTACCCCGTGCTCGCGGTGCTGTGGGGCGTGTTCAATGGTTTGGATCCAACTCCATTGCAATGGGCGTGTGTCGGGGCGACACTATCGGGCGCAATCATCGTGGCACGCTCTGGTGGGGCGGATGGCGGCATCAATGCGGTTGAACCTGGCAAGATGCCGGCGCTGCTGTTCTTCGCCGTCATGGCGGTGTTGGGCTATTCGTCCTCCATCGTTCTGGGTCAGCAGGCGGCGCTCAGCGTGGGCGAGGTCGACGCCACCTGGCTGTCGCGGCCCGTGGCGCTGCTGGTGCTGCTTCCATTCGCCTTCCTTGATGGCAAAAATTCGGTTTTGACACGAAACCAGTGGATCGGAATTTTCGTCATGGGCGGGCTCGATGTGCTCGGTGTCATCGCCGTCAATGCCTCGGGGCATTTTCCCGGCAAGGAATTCGTCGGCACCGGCATTTCGGCCTATGGCGCTCTCTCCGTCATCATGGCGATGATCTTTCTCAAGGAAAAGGTCTCAGCCGGGCAGTGGCTGGGACTCGCGATGATCGTCGCCGGCGTGGCAACCATGTCAGTGACCCAGAATTGAACTGGATAAATCAGACCCTCTGATTTATCTTCTCTGCGATGATGACATGACGAGCGAGCGACACATGATAAAGCCGGCCCCGCGCGGCGCCGACCCGGAAACCATCCGAGCAGAAATCCTTGAAAAACTGGCCTATTCGGTGGGCAAGGACCCCGCCGTGGCGAAGCGCCATGACTGGCTCACCGCCACCATCCTGGCGCTCCGGGACCGCATCATCGACCGCTGGATGGAATCGACCAAGCGCGCCTATCAGACCAAGGCCAAGCGGGTCTACTACCTATCGCTGGAATTCCTTATTGGTCGCTTGCTGCGCGACGCGATGAGCAATCTGGAGCTCACCGGCGCCTTCACCGAAGCGCTCGAAGGCCTCAACGTCGACATCGATCTGATCGAGGCGCTGGAGCCTGACGCCGCTCTCGGCAATGGCGGACTCGGCCGTCTGGCCGCCTGCTTCATGGAGAGCATGGCGAGCCTCGACATACCGGCGTATGGCTATGGCATCCGCTACAATCACGGCCTGTTCCGCCAGAAGATCACCGACGGCTGGCAGGTGGAATTGCCGGAGAACTGGCTGGAACACGGAAATCCCTGGGAATTCCCGCGCCGGGAGGCGGCTTACGAGATCGGCTTCGGCGGCACTGTGTCGCCCGGCATCGACCAGAACAACCGCCACCAGCGGCGCTGGAAGCCGGCGGAGAAGCTCATCGCGTCCGCCTGCGACACGCCCATGGTGGGCTGGCGCGGCAAGCGGGTGAACACGCTCCGCCTGTGGACGGCGCGCGCGCCGGACCCCATCCGGCTTGATGCTTTCAACAGCGGCGACTACGCGGCAGCCCTCTCCGAGAGCAACAAGGCGGAGATCATCACCCGCGTGCTTTATCCAGCAGATTCAACGCCCGCCGGGCAGGAGCTGCGGCTCAGGCAGGAGTATTTCTTCACCTCCGCCTCGCTGCAGGACGTCATCCGCCGCCACATGCAGCAGTATGACGACATCCGGCTGCTGGCGGACAAGGTGGCGATCCAGCTGAACGACACGCACCCCGCCGTGGCGGTGGCGGAGCTGATGCGCATTCTGGTCGACCACCATGGGTTGGACTGGGACCAGTCATGGGAGATCACCCGGGCTGCGATCGGTTACACCAACCACACGCTGCTGCCGGAAGCGCTGGAGAGCTGGCCCGTCCACTTGTTCGAGCGTGTGCTCCCGCGGCACATGCAAATCATCTATAATATCAATGCGAAAGTCATCGGCGATGCGCAAAAAAGCAACTTCTGCAGCGATGCTTTTCTCGCCTCCGTGTCACTGATTGACGAGCATAACGGGCGCCGGCTGCGCATGGGGCAGCTGGCTTTCGTGGGTGCGCATTCGATCAACGGTGTTTCCGCCCTGCATACGGAACTGATGCGGCAGAGCGTGTTCCGCGACCTCAACCAACTCTACCCCGGGCGCATCAACAACAAGACCAACGGCATCACGCCGCGTCGCTGGCTTCTCGAGGCAAATCCGCAGCTTACGTCGCTTCTCAACGACGCCGCCGGGGCCAATGTGATGGATGATGCCGAAGTTTTGACACAGGCCAGAAGCCATGCCGCGGATGCCGCCTTCCAGCAGCGCTTCGCCGCCATCAAGCGGCACAACAAGGAGGAACTGGCGAACCTGATCTCGGCGCGGATGGGGATAAAGGTCGATCCCGCGGCGCTGTTCGACGTGCAGGTGAAACGCATTCACGAATACAAGCGCCAGCTGCTTAACATATTGGAAACAATAGCACTTTACAACGCGATCCGGGCGCACCCGGACAGGCCCTGGGCGCCGCGCGTCAAGATTTTCGCGGGCAAGGCGGCCGCGGGCTATGCGCAGGCCAAGCTCATCATCAAGCTGATCAACGACGTGGCCCAGGCCATCAACAACGACCCCGACGTGCGCGACCTGCTCAAGGTCGTGTTCCTTCCCAACTATACGGTGAGCCTCGCCGAAGTCATTGTTCCGGCTGCCGATTTATCCGAGCAGATTTCGACGGCCGGCATGGAGGCCTCGGGCACCGGCAACATGAAGTTCGCGCTCAACGGCGCGCTCACCATCGGCACGCTCGACGGCGCCAACGTCGAGATGCTGGAGCATGTGGGCGCGGACAACATCTTCATCTTCGGTCTGACGGCTGCGGAAGTCGATGAAAGACGTCGCATTGGTGTTGATGCCGTTGCACTTCTGGATGCCGCCGGAGAGCTTCGGAATGTCCTCGACCAACTGTCGTCCGGCGTGTTCTCGCCGGGTGACGCCAACCGTTACCGGCCGGTCGTCGACAGCATCACCCATGGCGACTGGTTCATGATCGCCTCCGACTTCAACGCCTATGCCGCGACCCAGCGCGAAATCGACAGCGTGTGGCGCCGGAGCCGGGACTGGACGGAGAAGGCGATCCTCAATACGGTGAACATGGGCTGGTTCTCGTCCGACCGGACGATCCGCCAATATGCCCGCGACATCTGGCGCGTGCCGGCCGGCTGAGGAGAGGACGCGCAATGGCCGACCCGGACTGGACACTGCCCGCAGCCGAGGTCGAGGCCATCGTATCGGGTCGACACGCAGACCCCTTCGCGGTGCTGGGCCTGCACCAGTCCGGCACGGAATGGGTGGTCCGCGCCTTCGTGCCGGGGGCGGAGGAACTGGACGTCCTCGACAGGGACGCCAAGCGCCTGGCCCGGCTGCCGCTTCGGCACGGGGCGGGCTTCTTCGAGGGCCCGCTGCCGGTTTCGGGCCGCCAGGCGCTCGGCTATTTCGCCCGCAATGCGGGCGGCGGCTGGACGGTGATCGACCCCTATCTGCTGGGGCCCGTGCTGGGGCCGCTCGATGATTACTATATCGGCGAGGGCAACCACCTCCGGCTTCATGACCGGCTGGGCGCCCACCCGATGCGGCATGAGGGGCATGAGGGGGTGCACTTCGCGGTGTGGGCGCCCAATGCCTCGCGCGTTTCCGTGGCCGGCGACTTCAACCGCTGGGACGGGCGCGCCCATGTGATGCGGAAGCGCCGCGATACCGGCGTGTGGGAAATCTTCATTCCCGGCGCGCATGAGGGACAGTGCTATAAGTATGAACTGCTCGACCCCGCAGGCAGGCTGCTGCCGCTGAAGAGCGACCCTTTCGGCTTCGCCGCCGAGATGCGGCCCAAGACCGCCTCGCGCGTGGCGCGCACCGACAATTTCGCCTGGGACGACAAGAGCCATCTCGACCGCCGCCGCGGCGTTGACCAGCGCCGCGCGCCGATGTCGATCTACGAGGTTCACCTCGGCTCGTGGCGGCGCCGGGACGATGGGGGCTTCCTCAGCTATGACGAGCTCGCCGATACGCTGATCCCCTATGTGGCCGGCATGGGCTATACGCATGTGGAGCTGCTGCCCGTGAGCGAGCATCCCTTCGACGCGTCCTGGGGCTACCAGCCGACGGGGCTCTATGCGCCCACCTCACGCTTCGGCGATCCCTCCGGCTTCGCGCGCTTCGTTGACCGCGCGCATCGCCTGGGGCTCGGCGTCATCCTCGACTGGGTGCCGGCGCATTTCCCGACCGACGAACATGGCCTCGCGCGCTTCGACGGCACGGCGCTTTACGAGCACGAAGACCCGCGGCAGGGCTTCCACCCGGACTGGAACACCGCAATCTACAATTTCGGGCGGCGCGAGGTGGCGTCCTTCCTGTTGAACAACGCGCTGTTCTGGCTCGAGCGCTATCACATCGACGGCCTGCGCGTCGACGCGGTGGCCTCGATGCTCTATCGCGATTACTCGCGCAGGGAGGGCCAATGGATTGCCAATGAACATGGCGGGCGCGAGAACCTGGAGGCCATCGCATTTCTGCAGCGCGTGAACCATGAGGCCTATGGCCAGAACCCCGGAATCGTGACGATCGCGGAGGAATCGACCGCGTTTCCCGGCGTGTCGAAGCCCACCAATGCCGGGGGCCTCGGCTTCGGCTTGAAGTGGAACATGGGCTTCATGCATGACACGCTGTCCTATCTCGGGCGCGAGCCCATTCACCGCAGGCACCACCACAATGAGCTGACCTTCGGCCTGCTCTATGCCTTCTCGGAGAACTTCGTGCTGCCGCTGTCCCACGACGAGGTGGTGCACGGCAAAGGATCGCTGCTGAGCAAAATGGCGGGCGATGCCTGGCAGAAATTCGCAACGCTCCGCGCTTACTATGCCTTCATGTGGGGCTACCCGGGCAAGAAGCTCCTGTTCATGGGGCAGGAGTTCGCACCCTGGGGCGAATGGTCGGAGGAGAGAAGCCTCGACTGGGGCCTGCTGGACCATGCGCCGCACAAGGGCGTGCAGTCACTCGTGCGCGACCTGAACCACGTCTATCGCGGGACACCCGCACTCCATGCGCGCGACTGCGAGGCGGAGGGCTTCGAGTGGCTGATTGCGGATGACCGGGAAAACTCCGTCTTCGCCTGGGCGCGCCATTCGGGCGGGGGACACCCCATCGCGGTGGTGGTGAGCAACTTCACGCCGGTGCCGCGCACCGGTTATGCGCTGCCCATGCCGGCGGCCGGGCGCTGGCGCGAGACCATCAACACGGATGCGCAGGTTTACGGCGGCAGCGGCATGGGCAACATGGGGGCGGTGACGGCGGAGCCCCGGCCGCTCCACGGCAAGCCGGCCCAGGCAATGTTGACCTTGCCTCCGCTCGCAACCTTGTATTTCATGCAGGAGGGATAAGGACTGCGTGTTTCCCTCCCCCTTGTGGGGAGGGGGAAGTGAGTAAGCCCTTTCCCTCAGAGGGGAGGCGAATCGCATATGGCGGCGGCGTGTCTTGTGCCATGTCAATTTTCCCTTCTCCCGTCGCGGTACGCGATGGGAGAAGGTGGCCGACAGGCCGGATGAGGGCTTCTTTCCGCATCGGAATCTGTGGACAAAGGC
>NZ_JADCDA010000033.1 GCF_020252405.1 Aestuariivirga sp. | reverse complement strand
TACAAGGAGGATGTGCACAGCATGGGCGATGCCAGCAATGCGCTGATGGGCCTCCGCCCCGTCACCTACCGCTACAAGCAGGCCGAGGCTGACGGCAGCAAGCCCATCCAATATGGCCTCATCGCCGAGGAAGTGGACAAGGTGATGCCGGATCTGGTGGTCTATGACGAACAGGGCCGTCCGGACTCGGTGTCCTACGAAATCCTGCCCAGCCTGCTGCTCAACGAATATCAGAAGCAGAACCGCAAGCTCGCTGCAACGGAGGCTGAGCTTTTGGTGGCAAAGCAGAATTACGCAACTGCCGAAGCCAGGCTTAATTCGATGGAGGCAGAGTTGGCCGCGCTTAAGCTCGCAGTGAGCCGTCTCGCCGCCGCGCCTTCCGCCGTAAAGGTTGCAGCCACCGCGCCGTGAGAATACGCCTCGCCTGTGCCCGGACCCGATCCGGGCATCCTTTTCGCAGCAGACAGAGAAGATCATCCGGCACGCCTGCCGCCCGGCTCGGACACACTCCCGCCAAAGATCGGGACGAAACTCCGCGAGGATAAAGTCAAAAATCCTGGCAGGCGCGCCTATGCGGAATACGTTTTTCCCTGCTCTCGCCTTGGTGTTTCTCGGTCTCCTTGCCCATGGCGCCGCCGCGGGCCAGGTGGCCGTGAACTACAAGGTCGATGTCGGCCCGATGACCTTGACCACGATAAAATTCGTGCTCGATATCGGGCCCGATGCGGTGAACTCCAAAGCCCGCATCAAGAGCGGGGGTATCGCCAACCTCTTCTCCGAATACAGCGTGGTGGCCGAGGCCACCAGTCTGATCGGCAATGGCGCGCCGCAGCCGGTGAGTTTCAGGCTGGTCCGAGAACGCGACAGCGGTGTCCGCAAGGCCAAGCTGACCTGGGCGGATGGAGTGCTCACCTATGAGCCGCAAAGTGACAAGCCCGAACGCCGCGAGAGCATTGCCCGGGCGCTGAACGCCAATGTGACCGACCCGATCACGGCCGTGTTGCGCATCGGAACCGCCGGCGAGACGCCGTGCCCATCCGTGCATGACGTGTTCGACGGGCGCGATGTCTTCGAACTTGCGCTGACCGGCAAGGGCAGCGGCACCGTGGATGAAACCGTCGATTACCGGGGTGCGGTGCAGCTTTGCGAAGTGCGCTGGACGCCGATCGGAGGGCGCGCCAAGGAGAAGAATGTGCCGGGCGACAGCTATGATGTGGCCTTCGCCCCGGTTGACAGACTGCCCACGGGCCAGCAGCTGTGGCTTCCCGTCGATCTGACAGGCTCGCTCAAGGGCCTGCCGTTCCGGGCCTATGCCGACACGATTGAGGTCGTGGACTGAGCGGGCCCCGCAATCAGGCTTCCGGCGTCCATTGCACCGGCCTGACCGCACGATGGGTTCTGGCTGATTCATAGGCCGCCTCGACCAGCGCATAGGTCTTGAGATTGTCCTCGCCCGAGGTGTCCGCCGGCAATCCGTCGCGGAAGCGCTCAAACATGTGGCGGTTGGTGTGCAGCACCGCCTCCTGCGACACATGCCATGGCCGGCTCGTCCAGCCAAGCAGCGGGCCGCCGACATGATCCTCGAAGCCCAGGCCCTGGGTGGTGACGGTGACTTTCTCGCCCTTGCGGAGAATGACCGAACCGCCGTCGCCCTCGATCTCCAGCATGGTCTCGGGAAACGGATCGTCATGGCGGCGGGCGGCATAGGTCGCCTCGACAACCGACACGGCGCCGGAGCAGTGCCGCATCATGATGGTCGCGGTGTCCTCGGCGCGAATTCCAGGGTTGCGCTTCTGCGTCTCGCAGCTCAGGTGTTCGACTTCGCCGAGGAAAAAGCGCGCGAGATCGAGAATGTGGATGCCGACGTCCTGGATCACCAGTTTTTCCTCCTCCGCCAGATAGGGCTGACCGCGGTAAACGTCAAAGCCGGTGCGCCAGGAAAGCCTGGCCCAGGTGGGCGTGCCGATCGTGCCCCGGTCGAGGATTTTTTTCACCGCACGCATGGCGGAGCCGAAGCGGAAATTCTCATGCACCGCAAGCCAGGCATTGTGCTTGCGCGCCTTGTTGACGATCGCCACGCAGTCCTCCCATGTCGGCGCGAAGGGTTTCTGAACGACCGCGGCGACGCCCCGTGCGGCGGCGGTTGCGGCAAGCTCCCTGTGGGTGTCCATGCGGGTGGCGATGTCAAGGAGGTCGATCTTCACCGTGTCGAGCATCTTGCCCATGTCAGTGAAATGCGGAACGCCGAAGCGCCTGCCGGCGGCTTCGGCGCGGACCGGATCACGGTCGCAGACGGCGGAGAGAAGGGCGCCCCCGGGCCTGAGGTCAGCCCAGGCATGGAGGTGGTTCTGGGCATAGAATCCGCATCCCACCATGCCGATCGCCACCGGGTGTTTCGCCGTCATGACCGCTCTCCACATCTTGCAGGCAGGGATGATGTGTAGCCGGGGTCATGGCGGCTTGTCGCGTGCAAACTGCCTGTGGAATCACCTGACCGGAACATGCGCTGGAGCAGGTTTCGGTTCAGTGAAATCGAAACCTGCTCTCTATCATTGTCTGGTCGCATTTTCGACGGTCAACCGGTGTCCACTTGACCTGAAAATGCTTTAGAATTCCTCCCAGCCGCTGTCGGCGGGCTCGGCCTTGGCGCCGCCGGCGGCCGCGGCCTTCTTGCGCGCGGCAGGCGCGCGCGGCGCGGGGCGGTGCGCCTCGCGCGTGCTCTCCTCGGCGTGGGCGATGATCGCGCCCGCCGCGGTGGTGAAGCGGGCGACGATCTGGGCCAGCTCGGTCGATTGCTGGGTCAGCGTGCGGGTGGCGGCGGTTGCCTCTTCCACCATGGCGGCGTTCTGCTGCGTCACCTGGTCCATCTGGTCGACGGCCGTGTTCACCTCCTGCAGGCCCGTCGCCTGCTGATCGGCGCTGCGCGCGATCTCGGTGACGATGCCGTTGATCTCGTTCACCCGGTCGATGATCTGGCGGAGCGAGCTTCCCGTCTCGGCGACAAGCTGCACGCCCTCCTGCACCTGGTTGCGCGAGGTGGAGAGAATGCCCTTGATCTCCTTGGCCGCTTCCGCCGAGCGCTGGGCCAGCGCCCGGACTTCGGAGGCGACCACCGCGAAGCCGCGGCCCGCGTCACCCGCGCGCGCCGCTTCGACACCGGCATTGAGGGCGAGCAGATTGGTCTGGAAGGCGATCTCGTCGATGACGCCGATGATCTGGGTGATCTCCTGCGACGATTTCTCGATTCCCTGCATCGCCTCGACCGCGCGCTTGACGACGACGCCGGATCGGTCTGCGTCTTCCTTGGCGGCAGTCACCATGTTGCGCGCATGCTGGGCGCCCTCGGCGGTCTTCTTCACGGTCGAGGTGATCTCGGCCACGGCGGCGGCCGTCTCCTCGAGGTTCGCCGCCTGGTTCTCGGTGCGGCGCGACAGATTGTCGGAGGCCTGTGCAATCTCCTCCGTGCCGGACTTGATGCCGAAGGAGCCGCGCTTCACGGTGTTGATGGTTTCCGTCAGGCTGTCCGCCGCCGAGTTGAAATATTGGCGCAGCTTGTCCAGCATTTCGGGGAAGGGCTGGTCGATGCGGTGGGTCAGGTTGCCCTTGGCAAGATTCTCCAGGCCCTGGCCAAGCACGGTGATGATGTTCTTGGAGTTTTCGTCATTGCGGCGGTTCTGCATCGCCTGATCCTTGAACACGGCGAGCGCGCGCGCCATTTCGCCGATCTCGTCGCCGCGCTGGGCATAGGGCACTTCTTCCTCAAGGTGGCCAGAGGCGAGCCTGGCCATGGTTGCCGAGATGGTGGTGATGGCGCGGATCACGAACTGGTGCGCCCCGAGCAGCATCAGCATGATGATGACGGCGATGCCGATGTTGAAACCGGTGACGAGATTGAGGTCGCTTTTGGAGCGCGCGATGCTCTCCTGCTCGATGGAGGCGCCCTTGGCCAGAATTGCCTGGGACTTGGCGTTCATGAACTCGCCGAAGTCAACGAAGTCATCGCTCAGGTTGCTCATGGTCGTGTCGATCGCCGCGCGGTCGTTGCGCTGGAGCGCGGGAATCAGGTCATTCCGGAAGATCGTCCAGAAGCGCTCATTGCGGTTCTCGACCTCTTGGAGAAAGGAGGCAGCCTCCTGATCGCTCATCACGTCGAGCGAGGTGAGCCGTTCCTTCCAGTATTCCAGCCTGGTTTTGTAATCGGACTGGATCTGATTGAGGCGCGGGGTGAGCTTGGGCAGCAGCGCGGGCTCGCCCTCAATGATGTGGGCATAGGCGAAAGGCTCCGCCGGGTACAGCGGCGGCGGCATGATGTCGGCGACCAGGTCCTTGCCCTTAGAGATCAAGTCATAGGACGGGCTGCCGATCTTGATGTTGCTGACGGAGGAATAGGTCTGGACGGCGAGGAAGGCCATGAGGCCGACGATGACGAGGCCGAAGGCGATCATCAGGCGCTGGATGGTGAGGAAGCTTTTTTTCATGCGCGGGTCCGCTGTGTGCTGGGTTGGGGGTTGATGTTTCAGATGATTTCGCCCAGCCCCGGTGGCAGGCTGTCATAGAAGGCGCGGATGCGCGCCAGGGCGCGGTCGGTGGCCTGGAATTCCGCGCCGTAGCGCGGGTGCATGGACCAGCGCAGAACGCAGGCCACCTCGCAGAGCTCGGGGTGGATGAGGATCAGTCTGGCGCCGACCCTGAGGGGGGCAAGCGCATCGATACGCAAGGCGATGCCATCGGCCGACAGGTCAAGGAGCCGCGCCAGATAATCTCCGCCTCCTGTGCGCACCGTCACCGCGAGGCTGCAGGCGCGGCGCCCCGAGCGCCGCCGCTGGTCGAGCGCGGGGTGACTTAAGGGCAGCACAGCGCGCGGTGGCTGAGCGGGCATCGGGGGCTCCTGGCTTGAGTTGCCGGAACGCTATGGCAGCAACGTTGTCCCAAGCTTGAGCGCCCGGCGGCCGAACCCCGCATCGCGCCCTCGCGCGGCCCGAAGCTTGCCGGGCGCCCCCGGAAAACACCCGTAATGCGCCTTTGGCCCCCATCGAGCGATTTCATCCATGCGCCCTGCGCCGCCCCCGCAGGTGATCGAAAGCGATCAGCTAAATTTCTGATATAATGATGGAATATAGCGCTGGAGAGGACGTTTGCGGCGGTCCCCGGGGGTGGGGGCGGCGTGTGGCAAGTTGTGCCGCTACCTTTTGTTCACGATATGCGATTGTGACGCAAAAGGGTCTTGGATGACGATTGAGTTTCTAGTAATTCTTTCTGCATGATTAAGGCCGGAGCATTTGCGGTAGTATTTTTGCTGTCCGTTGCGCAGTGCGGCGCTGCGGAGTCGGGCGAAGTCACCGTCAGCGGTGCCGCAGTGATGAATCTGGCAACTCTGCAGCCTTATGTGCCGCTCAGCTCTGAGGCCGTGCTTAACAGCAACCAGATTGTGGCGCTGGGCAAGCAGGACAGCATCGATATTCTTCCCGCGTCCGCCGCTGCCGACCCGATCCGCCCGGAACCGACGAATTCGCCCGTGGCCAACTTCATCAACGGCGTCGAATATAATCTGCGGCCCATCGACGTGTCGCAATATGGCGACTACAGCTTCGACGTGTTCTGGGAACAGTCGAAGTCGGTGAAGTGGGACATTCTCGCCCTTTATGGCGGCATCACTGTTTTCGGCATCAGGAATTGGGACTGGGGCACGTCGGGCTATCACTTCGAGAGCGAGGGTTGGTTCGGCACCGATACCAAGTACGGCGGCATGGACAAGCTGGGCCATGCCTATACAGGCTATCTCGTGTCGCAGTATTTTACCCAGCGGATCGCGCATTCGGTGGATGATCCGAAGAATGCGGCCATCACCGGCTCGCTGCTCGGCATGGGCTTTCAGACCTATATCGAGGTTTTCGACGGTCTTGCCGGCGAACACGGCTTCTCCTACGAGGATATGATCGCCAACGGCGTGGGCGCGTCGTTCTCCTTCCTGCGCAACACCGTCCCGGGCCTTGCGGACAAGCTCGACTACCGGTTGGAATACTGGGCATCCTCGGACTACCACGAGTGGAACCCGGCCACCGACTACGACGGCCAGCGATACCTCCTCGCCCTGAAGCTGTCCGGCTTCGAAAATCTGGAGGACACGCCGCTGCGCTTCGCCGAACTGCAGGCGGGCTACTTTACCGAAGGTTACACCGACCAGACCCGCAAAGCCGGCGTCGATCCCTCGCGCAATCCCTATCTCGCGATCGGTCTGAACCTCAACGAACTGCTCGGCCAGGCGCCGGATGTCGCTGACACGCTGCCGGGCCTCGCGGCCACCACGGCCTTCACCTACTGGCAGCCGCCCTACACTTATGTGGCGACCGACTATCACAACTAGAACCGCTTGCGGGCAGGCGGATTGGCGGAGATTTGAGGAGACGGCCTCAGCGCTTGTCCTGGCTCTCCATCAGCCGGTCCACCAGCGTTTCCATGTCGCCCGTCCCGGCATTGGCGAAGGAGATGCGCAGATGGCGCTCCTGGCCGGGGCCGAACATCGAGCCGGGCAGGCAGAGCAGGTCATGCCCGCCTGCAAGCCGCATGGCCACCTGCTTCGCCGTCTCCCCGGCGAAGGGATGGCGCACATATGAAAACAGCGCCCCGGAGCTGACGAGCTGATAGCCGAGCCCTTCACGCGTGAAGGCCTGGCGCAGGGCCGAGAGCCGCTCGTGCATCACGGCGATCTTCGCGCGCTTCCAGCTCTCGAGCCTCGTGAGCGCAAAGAGGGCGGCGCGCTGCGAGATGTGGGTGGCGCAGATCGCGAGGCAGTCCATGATCTTCTCGATCTCCGCCAGCACGCGCGCCGGTGCGGTGATGGCTCCGACGCGATAGCCCGTCATGGCATAGGCCTTCGAGAAACTGTAGAGATGGATGAAGGCCTCCTCCCAGCCATCGGTGGCGAAGAGCGGATGGGCGGGGCCATCGCCGTCGCGGAAGTCCTTGTAGGTCTCGTCGATGACGAGGGCGATGCCGCGGCTCCGCGCGAGATCGAAAAGCGCCTTGATCGTTTCAGGCGAATAGATGGCGCCTGTCGGATTGTTGGGCGAGCACAGAACGATGGCGCGGGTGCGCGCGTCGATGTGCCGCGCGACCTCGCCCGGATCGGGTTCGCCAATGCCGGAGACATGGCGCGCCTCCACCCCCAGCATGCCGAGCCACATGGTGTGATTGAAGAAATAGGGCACGGGCAGGATAACATTGTCGCCCGCCCTGGCAATCGCCATGACCGCCGCCGCAAAGGCCTGGTTGCAGCCGGCGGTGACGCAGACATTCTCCGCCGCCACCTTGCCCTTGTAGTCATCCGAAAAATGCGCCGCGATGGCCCCCCGCAGCTCGGGGATGCCGAGGATGTCGGTATAGAGGCCGATGCCCGGTTCATGCGCAAGGCGCGCGACCTCTGCATCGAGTTCCTCCGCGCATGTCCAGCCTGGCGCGGCCTGGCACAGGTTCAGAAGCTTCCTGTTGCGCAGCCCCGGACGCACCCAGCCTTGCGCTTCCGCGATCGGCGGCGCCTCGATGCGGGCGATGGCAGGATTGACGGCATAGGTCATGATGGGGCACCAAAGGCCTGAAAATGCAGGTTGCGCCGGAATGTGCCGGGCTCTGCGGGGAGGCGCAAGCATGAAAGCGATCCGGATCGGGAAGACGGGCGGACCCGAGGTGATGAAATTCGTCGAGGTGGACCTTGGCAAGCCTGGCCCCGGCGAGGTCCGGGTGCGCCAGACGGCGGTGGGCCTCAATTACATCGACACCTATCACCGCTCGGGCCTCTATCCCGTTCAGCTGCCGTCGGGCATCGGGCTCGAGGCGGCGGGCGTGGTGGAGGAGTTGGGCGAGGGTGTCGCCAGCCTCAAGCCGGGTGACCGCATCGCCTATGGCACGGGCCCGATCGGCGCCTATGCCGAGGTCCGCAACCTGCCGGCCAGCCGGCTGGTGAAGCTCCCGGCCGCGATTTCGGACGAAACGGCGGCGGGCATGATGCTGAAGGGCATGACGGCGCGCTACCTGCTGCGCGCAACCTATGTTGTGAAGCCGGGCGACACCATTCTGCTGCATGCCGCGGCGGGCGGCGTGGGGCTCATCATGAGCCAGTGGGCCAGGGCATTGGGCGTCACCGTGATCGGCACGGTGGGCTCTGACGCCAAGGCGGCGATCGCGCGTGCCCATGGCTGCGACCACGTCATCAACTATTCGACCGAGGACACGGTGAAGCGCGTGCGCGAACTGACCGGCGGCAAGGGCGTGCCCGTGGTCTATGACGGCGTGGGCAAGGATACGATGATGATCTCGCTCGACTGCCTGGAGCCCCGCGGGATGTTCGTCAGCTTCGGCAATGCCTCGGGTCCGGCGCCGCCGCTTGACATGCTGCTGCTCTCCGCCAAGGGCTCGCTCTTTGCGACAAGGCCGACGCTGATGACCTATACGGCGTCGGATGCCGATCTGCGGGAGACCGCGCAGGACCTCGTCGACGTGGTGGCCAGCGGCAAGGTGAAGATCCCGGTGAACCAGCGCTATGCGCTGGCGGACGCGGTTGAGGCCCATCGCGATCTCGAAAGCCGCAAGACCACGGGCGCCACGGTCCTGCTGCCATGATCCACAACCGGGCGGAGCGCGTGGCCAATGCGCTCCGCCACATCGACGGGCTGCTGGCGCGTGGCGACATGCGCGGGGCCGAGGCGCTGTCGCGCCAGCTGGCGGCGGAGAACCCGCTCTCGGCGCCCGCGCAGTTCATGCTGGGCATTGCCATCCAGTCGCAGGGCCGCTTCGAGCAGGCGGAGCCGCATTTCGCCCGCGCCGTGACGCTGGACGGCAGGAACGTCAGCTATCTCCTCAACTGCGGCCTCTGCCTGCTCTCCATGGGCCGCGTGCCGGAGGCCGCAACGTTTTACGGCAAGGCGCGGAGCGTGGCGCCCTCCAATGTCGAGGCGATCTGGCGCAACGGCTCCTTCCTCGCCCGCATCGGCCACATGGAAGAAGCGCTCGCCGCCTTCTCCAGGGCGCTGGAGCGCGCGCCGGAGGGGGCAAGGCACGCGATCCGCCTCGAGGTTCTGGATTGCCTGCTCTCGCTCGGCCGCGTGGACGAGGCCCGCGCGCAGATCGAGCGCTTCATCGCCGCCACGCCGCAGCATGCGCGCTATCTCTGTCTCCTTGCCTCGATCGGCAGGCATGATGCGGCCTCGGACATGTTCGGCCGCGTCGCCCGCGAGCTGGCGCGGCCCGGTCTTTCTCCCGTCGACCGCAGCGACCTGATGGTGAGAAGGGGCGTGATGCTGCAGCAGAGCGGGCGTTATGACGAGGCTTTCGCCAGCTTCACCGAGGCCAAGCGGCTGCTGCCTGCACCCCCCGTCACCGCCGCCATCGCCCGCGAGGTCGAGGCCCGCATCGCGGCCTTCGACAGGGAAAGGCTGGAGCGGCTTTCGGCGCTCCATGGCCGGAGCGGCTATCAGCCCGTCTTCGTCGTCGGCCTGCCGCGCTCTGGCACGACGCTTGCCGCGCAGATCATTTCGGCGCACAGCCGGGCCGGCAATGCGGGCGAGCTCGAGACCATGACCTATTGCGCCGCCAGGCTGGCGCAGGGCAGGCCGCTCTCCGATATCGAGGCGGCACTCGCAAGCCTCGGCGCGAAGGGCGTGGCGGAGATCGCCGCTGTCTATGAAAGCGCGATGCGCTTCGTGGTGCAGGGCAAGGATTTGGCGGTGGACAAGATGCCGCTGAACTTCCGCTTCATCGGCGAAGCCGCGATCCTGTTTCCGCGGGCGCGCATTGTGAACTGCACGCGCCACCCGGCGGATACCTTCATCTCGGCGCTGCAGACGGAGATGAACGCGGCGCATTCCTACAGCTATGACCCTGCCGGCTATGCCGCCTATCACCGCGAATACCGCCGCCTGATGGCGCACTGGGATCAGGTGCTGCCGGGCCGAGTCTTCCATCTCTCCTATGAGGCGCTGGTGTCGGACCCCGGGCCCGCCATCGCGGCGCTGCTCGATTATCTGGGCCTGCCGATGGAAGAGGCCTGCCTGCACCCCGAGCGCAATGCCGGCGCGGTGACCACCTTCAGCCGCCTGCAGGTCCGCTCTGGCATCAATGCCGCATCGGTCGCGCGCTGGAAGCCCTACGAGCGCCACCTGAGGCCGATTCTGGACAGCATTTAGGAATCGCAGCGCCCGCTGCCGGCGGCCACGGCGCGCCATTCGGCGGAGCATTGGACGGTGGAGCAGAGGAAGCCCGCCAGCGTGCCCGAGGGCACGGCATGGGCGAGGTTCAGGGGCTGGCCCGCATTGTCATAGAGCGTGCTCACCACCATGCCGACGAGATCGCCCTTCTCGTTGAACAGCGGGCCGCCGGATTCGCCCTTCTGGGTCGAAAGCCGCAGCACCATGGCGTCCGGGTAGCCGAACCTGGCGTCGGCACCCGGGTAATGAACGGCCTGACCGAAGCTTGGCGATTCGAATTCGCCGAGCCGGGCCGTGTCGCCCTGGGCATGCGGGCGGCCAAGCGAATAGACGATGTTGCCCCTGGCGAGGCACTGGCTGTCGGCCGGCGTCACCGCCTTGCCGGAGAACCCGCGCAGCCGCACGAGAGCCATGTCGTTGTCTGGCTTGATGGCGATCACCTCGCCGGAATAGACGCGGCCATTGGCGGCCTTGGCCGAAACGGTGTTGCCGACGCGCTTGCCGACATGGGCGGCCGTCATCACATAGCCCGACCCTTCGACCACGAAGCCCGACCCGGAGGTGACCGGCGTGCCCTTGCGCGAATCCTTCGAGACATTATCCGGCTTCGCGGGCTGCGACACGATCAGCGTCACATAGGTCGGACCGGAGCGGCGCACCAGGCCGGTGATCTGCTCGGTGCTGGCCACCGCCTCGCCGGGCGGCACGGATGTCTGCTGCACATTGAAGTTACGGCTTTCAAGATCGACGCTTGAGGCCGGTTCGCAGGCTGCCAGCGCCAGCGTCAGAAGGCTCAGGGAAAGCAGGGCACGAAGGGGAAGCAACATCTGTCTCTCTGGTTTGTCAGCCTCATAACATAAAATCGGGCCGCCGCGTGGCCCTGATGACGCAATTCCCAAAATCAGCGGGCCGCCGGGAACAATACGCGTTCAAAAAAGAAAACGGCCCGCCGAAGCAGGCCGTTTCCGATTGTCGTATTGCCGTGATCAGAAGCGCCAGACGGACACGAGGTCGATCGTCCAGTTGTCTTGGGTATAATCGATATTGTCACGCTGGCCGTCGGCCGCGGTGCCTTCATTACCCGTGCGGGTGGTGGAGACGTCGGTCGTATACCACTCGCCTTCAAGGCCGATCGTCAACTGATCGACGGGGGTGTAGTACACGCCGCCCAGCAGGGCCCAGGTGTCATAGTCGGTGTTGCTGTAACGCCACGTCGGGTCCGTCTCGGTTTCAAACGTTGCACCGTCGAAACCGTCACCATCGCGATGCTTGTAGCCCGCGCCGAACTCGGCATGGACCGCGTCGGACAGGTTGGCGCTCGCCAGACCGGACACACCCCACCAATCTTGGTTGATGGGATAGCTTTCCTTGATATCACCGCTGTTGTTGACCGTCTGGAAGGGGCCATGACCCATGGCCGCCGCAAGCGAGAGGCTTGCGATGTCGCCAAGGTTGAAGCCCACACCGGCACCGATCTGCCACAGCGCATCAAGATCAGCCTTGAATTCGTAAGCCGTGCCCTCAGAATAAAAACCAAACTGGCCAGGCTTGCCGGTCGTGCCTTTAAAGCTGTAGCTGTCCTCATTGACGCTGCGATAGACGCCCGAGATTTCACCCGAGAAGCTGTCGCCCGTGTACTTGATCTCACCGGCCGCGCCCAGGTTGTTGCCCGAAAGGCTGTCTGACTTGGTGCTCGCGTCTTCGATGGCGATCGCCATGGCAAAGGGACCCGAAGCATAGCTGAGGCGCATCTGGGTGGTGTCACCCGGATCGAAGCCCACGTCGGCGTTGTCGGTGTAGTAGCAGGTGCAGGCGCCATCATAGCCGTAGCCGATATTGCCCAGCGAACCCGAGTAACCGCCGCCAAGCGTCAGTTCCGGGGTCATCGCCCAGTAGCCCCAAGCCGTCTTCATATAGATGTCGCGGGTGCCGTTGCCGTTCAGGTCGGCGCGCATCTTGAGTTCGACGCCCACTTCGCCCACAGCGGTGTCAGTGGTGGCGACCACCTTGAGCTGGCCGCGCGACTTCACGTCCCAGTCATCGTCTTCGTCGCCGGAGGTCTTGGCACCGGTTATGAAAGCGCCGTCTTCGGTGTCATAGCGATTGACCTTAAGTTCGTCGTCCTGGCCCGAGTAGACGATCGCCGCGCGGACATAGCCTGACCACGAGATGGTGGTGCCAGCCGGAGCATCGGCCGTCGGCATGACGGAGATGATGGTGGCGCGGTTATTGACGACGCGGTCACGGTCAGACCCGAGCATGCCCGGGACTTCAAGCTGTTCGCCCTTCGAAATGGCGAGCAACTGATAGCCGGCCGGAACCGCCGGGGCGGTTTCCATCGCGGCGACGCGGGCGTTGAGAGCTTCGACCTGCGCCTTGAGGTCCTGCAGCTCGTCGGCGTGGGCGGCGGCGGCGGACACGGCAACCGCCGCACCAGCCATGAGCGCCATCTTCACAGTCTTCATTCTTGTTTCTCCCAAGTCTTGGAGTTGAGACATCCCCCCATCCCCTGCAAATGGATCCGGAGGTCAATGCACGATCTGGTCGAGCACGGACCTGTTGTCTGCGCAAACGGGCGGCGGGTCAACGTCCGCGATGGAAATGTGCCGGGAATTTTGGCGGCTGTTACTGCTTTGCCACAGTTTCAGGACTGGACTGCCATAATGAAACCAATTGCGGGCAACGATTTGGTGATGAAAAGGATTGCAGCAGCCTCTTCTCATGTGGATGAAACGGCCGGGCGCTGCGACTCACCGCAAAAACGGCGTAACCTCACCATAATGCGTGATCACACCCCATATGTAAGGCCTCTGCGCTGGCTGGTGCATCTGCCGCTGGCCATTCTGCCCTTCCTCGCTGCGGCAGTCGTCGAGGGGCCGAAGCTGGGGCCGGAGATTGACCGCCGCGTGCAGGCGTCCCTCGCGGCTGCCGGACAGGGCTGGGCCAAGCCGACCGTGACGTTCCGCGACGTGGAGATCCGTGGCGAGGCCCCGGACAGCGCGGCGGTGCAGCGGGCGCGCGCCGCAGTGGCGGGAACCGAGGGCGTGCGCCGCGTCGACATGCATGTGGGGACCATAACACCGTGATGCCGGCCTGGGTTGAGGATGCGCTGAACCTGTCGGGAACGCTGTTTCTGCTGCGCTTTCACTGGTTCTGGATGCTGGTGTCGCTGGGGCTCGGCGCCTGGGTGGGCTGGCGGATGGCGGGCGAGCCGCCGGATACGCCGCTGGACCCGGAGGACGGCAGTTCATGATCCCCTATATCCATTATTATGCGGAACTGGCCCTGTGGATTGCGGTGCTGTTTCTTGCGGGCTGCCCGCTGGGCGCCTTCGCCCGCTGGCTCAGCGACCGCTGGCGGAGGGACACTCGCGCGGTGCGGCCCGAGGGCGGCCCCCCGGGGGAGGTCAGCTAAAGCAGGCCGGTGTGCCCGCCCCCGTCCACCGCCTTCAGCCAGCGATCGATGGCCGCGAGACTTTCCGGCTCGTCGAGGAAGGGCACGTGGCCACGGTCCCTGACGGTGACCGAGTCGAGCGCGGGGTGGTGCCGGTGCATGCGGGCGACCGTCTCCGCGCTCAACAGGTCCGAGTGCTCGCCGCGCAATACCAGCAAGGGCGCCTCCGCCATCAGGTCGAGCAGCGGCCAGAGCTCCGGCGCCCTGCCCGCCTCGATATCGGCGGCACTCGGGAAATTGAGCGACAGGGCAGGGTCGTAATCGGCGCGGGGCAGGCCGTTCTCGTCGCGATAGACGCGGCGCGCGAAGGCCTGCCATTCGTCCTCGCTCAGGCGCCCGAAGCCGGGGTTCGACGACTTCAGCGCCGCCACCGCCTCGCCCCAGCCGGCGAATTGCGGGTCGCCGCCGAGATAGCTCCGGATACGGAGCAGTCCGGCCCTGTCGATCCGCGGCCCGATGTCGTTGAGGACGACGCCCGCCATGCGCGGCAGCGCGCGGGCCGCCATCACCATGGCGGCAATGCCGCCGCGCGACGTGCCGATGATGGCGAAGCGGCCGATGCCCAGCGTGTCGAGCACGTGCAGCGTGTCGGCCACTTCCTGGTCCGGCCGGTAGGTGGCCGGATCGGCGCGGCCGGAGCGGCCGCGGCCGCGGAAATCCAAGGCCAGCACGCGGCGGGTCTTCGCCAGCCGGGGGGCGATCGTCTCGAAATCCCTCGAATTGCGTGTGAGCCCGGGCAGGCAGACGATGGGCGCCAGGCCCCCGCGGTCCGCCGCATAATCGCGCGCATAGAGCATCGTGCCGTCGGCGGCGGGAACAAGATGCTCCGCGTAGTCCATGCCTCAGTCGCAGCCCGCGATCAGCGATGCGATCGAGGACCTGGCGCAACCCCTGGCGCCGCCTGCCGCCGGTTCGCCCGCGGCTTCGGCCTCCGGCGCGGTGGAGGCGACATTGATGCTGCCGGTGCGCGCGCCGCGCATCAGGTCCGCCGTCATCGGCCGCACTGTCTTGGGGGCAAGGCGCGAGCGGTAGACGTGCAGGTTCTGCATCACCTTCTGCACATATTGGCGGGTTTCCTGGAAGGGGATGGATTCGACCCAGTCGATGGGGTCCGCCTGGCCCGCGCGGAAGTCGCCATACTCCTTGATCCACTCGCGCGAGCGGCGGGGGCCCGCGTTGTAGGATACGAGCGTGAGCACGTAGGAGCCGTCGTGATCGGCGACGAGGTCGCCGAGATGGGCCGCGCCCAGCGTGACGTTGACCACGGGGTTCATGAGCTGCGAGGGTTTGTAGGCGATGCCGTGCTGGCTGGCGATGAGCTTCGCCGTGCCCGGCATGATCTGCATCAGACCCTGCGCGCCAACCTTCGAGCCGGCGTTGGGGTTGAACTCGCTCTCCTGGCGGGCCAGCGCGAAGACCAGCGGCTTCTCGATGGGCTTGCCAACCTGCTTCCAGTCCGGCAGCGCCCGCACCGGATAGCCCCAGGAGTCGATATCGACGTTCTGCTGCGCTGCCGCCTTGGCAAGGCGCACGGCCATGGTGGCGCCGCCCGCATCCCAGACGATGGAGGCGACGGCGTTCAACTCGTCGGTCGTATCGAAGCGGTTGGCGAAGGACCACAGGAACATATAAAGGTCGTTCTGCGTGCCCGCCCGCTCCATGATCCGGAAGGCGCGAACCACCTCATCCTTGTTGACCCTGGCCTCCGCCGCGGCGGAGGCCTTGCCGCTCTCGATCTCCTCCGGCACCTTGCCCAGCCCGATCTTTTCGCGCGCCAGCTGGCCGTAATAAATCGTCGAATAGGCCGAGGCTTCCCTGTAGGCCGCCCTGGCGCTGCCCTCGTCGCCCATCGCCTCATGGGCGCGGCCCGTCCAGTAGCCCGCGCGCGCCTTCTCGCTGCGCGATGACGCGATCTGGCCAAGGCGCTGGAAGTGGCCCAGCGCCGTTTGCGGGTCTTTCAGGAAGCGCAAGGCGATCCAGCCGGCGAGGAACTCGCCCTCCACCGCCTCCTCGCCATCCTCGAAGCCGTGCGCCGCGGAGATCTTGTAGGCGGCCCTGCGCGCCGCCTTCGGATCGTCGAGGCCGATCGAGCGGCGCGCCACGATGCGGCGCTCGACCCACCAGGCCTCGGCGTCGCCGGTCCTGCCGGCGTCACCCGGCACGGTGAGCAGCACGTCGCGCGCCTTGGCGTAGTTTTGGTTCACGCGATAGTAGCGCGCCAGGGCATAGCGCATGCCAAGCTGGCCGCGCATGCCGGAGGAGAGGCCGTCATAGAGCCTGGCGGCGCCCTTTTCGCCGCGCACCAGCTTTTGCGCCGCGGCGGCGGCCTTCTGGTACTCCGCCGGCAGGCGCTTCGACACGCGGATTGCCGCATTGGTTTCCTGCGCATAGACAAGGCGCCACATGCGGCGCTTGTTGTCGTCCGCCGTCAGCAGATCGCCGAATTCCGAGGAGACCTGCTTTTCGAGTTCGGCGGAGGCTTCGGGGTCGGCCCACACTTTCTGCACCTGGGCGCGCGCACCCGCCTTATCGCCCGTCGCGGCGAGGGCGCGGGCCAGCGCCAGCGAGCCCTCGTCGGTGACGGGCTTGCGCCTGGCGAAATGCGCGAGGGTCAGCTCCGGCGGTTCGTCGTTCACATAGAGCGAGCGTTCGGCCCGCCTGAGAAGGGCCTCCGACAGCGGCCACCTGGGCGCCGTGTCGAGGAAGGCGAGGATGCGCTGGTAGCCCGCGTCATTGGGGCGGTCGCGCAGGTAGATCAGTTCCACGAGCTTGATCGCCGCCGCGTCGCCCGAGCGCTGCGCGGCCTCGCCCGCCGCCGCGAAGTCGCCGCCGAGCGCCAGCTTCGCCGCCTCGACGGCGGCCGCGGAAGGCTCGGAGGCGGCCAGCGCCACGCCGGACTGCGATATTACTCCGGGCGCCGCGACCGCCGTGGCGGCGGCAAGCGCGATCACGCTGATACGCAGTAACCGGCAGATACCCATGAACGATCCAATCATATTCCTCAATCGTCGAAAACCGCCGCCAGAGCATGACCCGCAAAATCGGAACCGGTTTTGCAACAAGATCATGCTCAAGCCATTGACCTGGCGCATGTTCCGATAAGGTGATTTCACCTGATTGGAACATGCGCTAGGTGCCAATTGTGCCCTTAACATGGCCCGCCCGGAAGCCCCATCGGCGCTTGCCGCTCCGCGGCGATGCGTCTATGGTGCAGCGCCGTCCGCGGGCTGGCGGTGACACCGGTCTCAAACTAGTCCGCCATGGTTTCCAACTTCTTACCTTTGAGTTTTTTCCGGAGCAGTGCCGTGCAGTTGAGAGGTTCCTTCCCCGCACTTATCACCCCCATGCGGAATGGCAAGGTTGACGAGGTGGCGTTCCGGAAATTCGTGAATTGGCAGATCGAGCAAGGCTCGCACGGCCTCGTTCCGGTGGGCACCACGGGAGAAAGTCCGACGCTCGACTCCGGCGAACACAAGCGCGTGATCGAAATCTGCATCGAGGAAGCGCGCGGCCGCGTGCCCGTCATCGCCGGCACGGGCTCGAATTCGACCGCCGAGGCGATCGACTATACGCGCCACGCCAGGGACGCGGGCGCCGATGCCGCGCTCGTGGTCGTTCCCTATTACAACAAGCCCACGCAGGACGGCCTCTACGCGCATTTCAGGGCGGTCGCCGATGCGGTCGATATTCCCATCATCGTCTACAATGTGCCGGGCCGCACGGTGGCCAGCATCTCGGTCGAGACTCTGGCGAGGCTCTCGCGCGACTGCGGGAACATCGTCGGCACCAAGGATGCGTCCGCCGACCTGACAAGGCCCTCGCGCCAGCGGCTCGCGTCCGGCAAGGACTTCATCCAGCTCTCGGGCGAGGATGGCACGGCCCTCGGATTCAACGCGCATGGCGGGGTGGGCTGCATTTCGGTGACGGCCAATGTGGCGCCGCGCCTCTGCGCCGAGTTCCAGGAGGCGACGCTGAAGGGCGATTATGCCAGGGCGCTCGCCCTGCAGGACCGGCTGATGCCGCTCCATCATGCGATGTTCGTGGAAACCAGCCCCGGCCCGGTGAAATACGCGGCGAGCCTCCTCGGCCTTTGCGCCCCGGAAGCGCGGCTTCCCATGGCGCCCGTGGTCGAGTCCACCAGGGCGGCGGTGCGCGAGGCGATGATGCATGCCGGGCTGCTGAACTGAGATGAGCTCGAAAAGCGGCGGCGCGAAGGCGTCGCGCAGGCAGGAGGGCATCAAGGTCGTCTCCGACAACCGCCGCGCCCGCTACGACTACGAGATCCTGCAGGCCTTCGAGGCGGGGATCGAGCTGAGGGGCTCGGAGGTCAAGTCGCTGCGCACCGGACACACCAACCTGGCCGAGGCCTATGCCGCGATGAAGGGCGGCGAGCTCTGGCTCATCAACTCCAACATTCCGGAATACCGCGAGGCCAACCGCTTCAACCACGAGCCGAAGCGGCCGCGGAAGCTGCTCCTTCACAAGTCCGAGATCAACAAGCTCGCGGCCGGCGTGCTGAAGGAGCATCTGACCGTCGTTCCGCTCAAGATGTTCTTCAACCCGAGAGGGCGTGTGAAGGTCGATATCGCCCTGGCCCGCGGCAAGAAGCTGCACGACAAGCGCGAGACGATCAAGGAACGCTCATGGGACCGTGAGCGGGCGCGGCTGATGCGCGAGAAAGGCTGACCTCGGACGCCATGGTTTTCATGCAGCATCTGCAAGGCCGCAGGATGCCGAACGTCGGGCTTGAGGCAACCTCGGGCGCACCCGTCAATCCGGCGCGCATCCAGGGCCCGGCGGTGATCTTCTGCTATCCCTTCACGGGCAGGCCCGGCCATCCGAATCCGCCGCACTGGGATGATATCAGGGGCGCGCACGGCTCGACGCCGCAGGCGCTGGCCTATTCGGAACTCTATGGCGAATTCCGCCGGCTTGGCGTCAAGCTCTTCGGGCTCAGCCTGCTGACGAGCGAATGGCAGCAGGACTTCGTGGCGCGCAATGGGCTCAGCTACCGGCTGCTGTCGGATCGGGGCCGTCTGTTCCAGTCCCGCCTCGGCCTTCCCATGTTCGAAACCGGCGGCGGGCTTTATCTCCAGCGCATCACCTTCATTGTGCATGACGGAATCATTTCCTCGGTGCGCTTCCCCGTGCCGGAGCCGGAGAGAGATGCCGCCGAGGCGCTGGCGGCGATGATGTGAGGGCGGGAGTCGCGGAAGCGAGCCCTCATCCGCCCTTTGGGCGCCTTCTCCCATCCCCGCGGGACGGGAGAAGGACTCGTGGCGCGATCTCCCCACGGGTCCTTCTCCCGTTGGCGTGAGCCAATGGGAGAAGGTGGCCGACGGGCCGGATGAGGGCTCTCACAACGGGTCGAGATAGTTCCGCACCCGCGCGAACACCGCCTGGAACATCTCCGGCGTCAGCACGCCGGTGTTGGTGTTGTAGCGCGAGCAGTGATAGCTGTCGAAAAGCTTTGTCCCGGCCAGCACATGTTCAGCGCCATGCGCGAAGGGAAAGGCCGATTTCCGCCGCTCCAGCGCCGCCAGCACCGCGTCATGCGCCACGCGCCCCAGCGCCACGATGGCGGCGAGGCCTTGCATGGAAATGATCCGTTCCCGGAGGAACATGTTGCAGGCCTTGATCTCGGCGGGCAGCGGCTTGTTCTGCGGCGGCACGCAGCGCACCGCGTTGACGATCATGGTGTTTCTGAGGGTGAGGCCGTCACCGGGATCGGCCGCATAGCGGCCCGCCGCAAAGCCGAAATCAAGAAGCGTCCGGTAGAGCAGTTCGCCGGCATGATCGCCGGTAAATGGTCGGCCGGTGCGGTTGGCGCCCTGGAGCCCTGGCGCCAGCCCCACGATCAGCAGCCTGGCGCCGGCCAGGCCGAAGCACGGCACGGGCCCATTGAACCACGCAGGATGCGCCTTGCGCTGGTCCTGCCGGAAATCCGCAAGCCTGGGGCAGCGCGGGCAATCATGTTCCGGCTCAGGCGCGGCCATCGGTTCAGATGTCGGCAAAGTCCTCGAAGCTCTCGCGCGGGGCTTGCGGGGCAGGGCGTTCGCGCCGCTCCGACGGGTCGCGGCCCATCTCGTCGCGCAAGTCGGCGAGGTCGATGAACTGGTCGGTCTGGCGGCGCAGGTCGTCGGCGATCATCGGCGGCCGCGTCGTGAGCGTGGAGATCACCGTGACGCGCCGTCCCCTGGCCTGCACCGCCTCAACCAGCGAGCGGAAGTCGCCGTCGCCCGAGAACAGCACGATGTGGTCAAGCTCGCCCGCCAGCTGCATCACGTCCACCGCCAGCTCGATGTCCATGTTGCCCTTCACCTTGCGGCGGCCCATGGCGTCGGTGAATTCCTTCGCCGGCTTGGTGACCACGCGGTAGCCATTGTAGTCCAGCCAGTCGATCAGCGGTTTGATCGGCGAATAGTCGGCATCGTCGAGGAGCGCCGTGTAGTAAATGGCGCGGATCAGCCGCGCGCGCTTGCGGAAGTAGCCGAGAAGGCGCTTGTAGTCGATGTCGAAACCCAGCGTCTTGGCGGTGGCGTAGAGGTTGGAACCGTCGATGAACAGGGCAACGCGCTCGTCCGGGTAAAAATGCATGAATGAAAACTCCTGGCCGTGTATGATGTCGGTCGAGTATCTGACCGATTTAGACAGCCATCCAACCCCGCTCAAGCAAAATGATTCTCGTGGCGCTCGGCGCCAACAGCGACGGCCCCTGGGGCCCACCGCGCGCTGCGCTGCAACAGGCGCTGCTCTATCTTGACCGGGGCGGCATCACGCTCCGGCGCGCGTCACGGCTGCTGGTGACAGCACCCCTCGGCGTCACCGGCCAGCCGGATTTCGTGAATGCCGTTGCGGACGTGGAGACGGCGCTTTCGCCCGAGGACCTGCTGGCCAGGCTCCATGGGATCGAGCGCGAGGCGGGCCGCGAGCGCACACTGCGCTGGGGGCCGCGCACGCTGGACCTTGACCTGATTGACTATCACGGCCTGATCAGGCGCGATGCGCCGCCGGTGCTGCCACATCCGGGCATTGCCGGGCGCATCTTCGTGCTGGCCCCCATTGCCGAGATCGCGCCAGACTGGCGCCACCCCGAAACGGGCCTCACCGCCCCCGCGATGCTGGAACGGCTCGACCAGCATGGCGAGGGCAGGCTGCTCTGACGTCGAAGTTCCGATTTTGTTCCAAAATGAACAAGACTTCGTCAGCGATAACGCTCCCTTAACCCAACCGGGCCATTTTTGAGAATGTCAGTTTGTTCTGGAGTTCGGGGCATGTCGTCCAAACTTTGCTTTACCGCCTGGTCCTCTCTCGCCCGGCCGCAGTTTCTGGTTTCCGCCGCCGCCGCTGTCATGCTCACCGCCTGCTCTGCGGACATGGAGCGTTTCGCGTCGAACCCTTCCAACGCAGACCCGGTCTACACCGCCAGCGTGCCGAAGAATGTGAATGCCTCGAATGTGGGCGTCCCGGACACTGGCGTCTCCTCGAAGCCGCTCGCCGGGGCCGCATCGCGGCCTCCATCTTACGATTATTCGAAATCCTACCAGGCGCCCCAGTATCGCCAGCCCGCAGCGCCCGCGGTGGCTGCCGCTGGCGGCACTGTCACGGTCGGCCCGGGCATGACGCTTTACTCGGTGGCCCGCGCCAACAATCTCTCGGTGGCCGAACTCGCGGCGGCCAATGGCATCCAGGCGCCTTACTCGGTGCATACGGGCCAGTTGCTTAAGCTTCCCGGCGCCGCCGCAGGGGCCGCACCGCGCGTGGCCTCGCAGAACGGCATCCCGCCGGACAACACCAGCTTCGCCGAGCCCTCGACCACGCCGATCGCGCCGAAGCCCGGAACACCCGCCTCCACCGCCGCCGCCAAGCCCTTCAAAACCGGCCCGTCGGTCGCCGCCACCTCCACCGGCGAGATGCACACGGTTGCCTCCGGCGAAACGCTTTTCTCGCTCGGCCGCAAATTCGGCCTTTCGCCCTATGCCATCGCCGATGCCAACGGCCTGCCGCACAATGCCCAGCTGGCGCTGGGCCAGAAGGTGCGCATCCCCGCCGGCGGCGAGGCTGCTCCGGCGGTTGCCGACGCAAAACCCGCGGCACCCAGCGCCACCACCGCGGCTGCCGGCGCCATGCCCGCCGCCACGGGCGAGGAAGGCACGGGCCAGAAGACCGCCGCAACCACCGCCGCACCCGCGCCGCAGCCGATCCCCGGCCCGGACCAGAATGCGGCCGCCTCCGCTCCGCCCCCCGCGCCTGAAGCCGGTGGCCAGCAGGTGGCCGAAGGCGCGCCGATTGCCGGCACCCCCGGCATGCGCTGGCCGGTGCGCGGCAAGATCATCTCGGGCTTCGGGCCCAAGGCCAACGGGCTGAAGAACGAGGGCATCAACATCGCCGTGCCGGAGGGCACCTCGATCCGCGCCGCCGCCGATGGCGTGGTCGCCTATTCCGGCAACGAGCTGAAGGGCTATGGCAACCTCGTGCTCATCCGCCACGAGGATGGCTACGTCACGGCCTATGCCCATGCCAGCGAGCTGTTCGTCAAGCGCGGCGACACGGTGAAGCGCGGCGACGTGATCGCTAAGGCGGGCCAGACCGGCTCTGTGTCCAGCCCGCAGCTCCACTTCGAGGTGCGCAAGGGCGCGGTGGCGCTGGACCCGATGAAGTTCCTCTCGCAGAACACCGCGTCCGCCAACTGAATTTTTGCTCCCGGTTGAACCGGAGGCCCGGAGGCTGCTCCGGGCCTCTTGTTTTTGCGCGGCGATGGCGCCTGCTCGAGGCCCAGCCAAGGAGCATGGCCATGATCACCGTGAGGGGGCGGCGCAATTCCGTCAATGTCCAGAAGGTGCTGTGGGCGCTGGAGGAACTGGATGTGCCCCACGCCCGCGAGAATGTCGGCGGCAGCTTCGGCGACATCGTGATGGGCGCATTGCCGTGGCGCGACAGGGGCGTCCTCTTCGCAACGCAAGAAAAGGATGCGCGGGTCAAGCCCGCGCAAGGTGAGTGGTGCGGCGGGTATGAATGCGGACCGCCTTTTTGGGGAGGTAGCTCGAGTTTTTTGCAGAAGTTTTCACCTTGCCCCGGCTTGACCGGGGCATCCTTTTCGCGCCCACTCGGAGCATGCCGAGTGGTTTCTGCTACATCATGACCAACCGTCCCCGGGGCGTCCTCTACGTCGGCGCGACGACTGACCTGCCGCGCCGCGCCTACGAGCATCGCATGGGCTTCAGGGATGGCTTCACAAGCAGATACGGGCTGATACGCCTTGTGTTCTTCGAGGAGTACCAGCTTTTCATGGGTGCTTTCGGGCGGGAGAAAGCGATCAAGCATTGGTCCCGGCAATGGAAGATCGAACTTGTGGAGAAGAACAATCCGGAGTGGCTGGATCTGTATGATCATCTGATATGACGGCTGACCTCTGGATCATGCTCAAGCTATCGAGCCGACGCATGTTCTTATCGATCAGGTCATTCCTCCCGATCAGAACATGCGCTGGTTCTTCCGCGATCCCATCCAATCACCTTGCGCGGGCTTGACCCGCGCATCCTTTGCTGGTGGCGCCAAAAGGATGCCCCGGTCAAGCCGTGGCAAGGTGAACCCACGGCGGCGGCCCCGGGCCTACTCCAGCCGCTGTCCCAGCCTGCCCGCCAAATCCTGGATATACTGCCACGCCACGCGGCCCGAGCGGCTGCCGCGGGTGGCCTGCCATTCGATGGCGCCGGCGCGCAGCGTTTCCGCGTCCACCTTCAGGCCGTAATGCGCCGCATAGCCCGCGATCATCTCCAGGAACTCGTCCTGCGAGCAATTGTGGAAGCCGAGCCACAGGCCGAAGCGGTCTGACAGCGAGACCTTCTCCTGCACCGCTTCGGAGGGGTTGATGGCGGTCGAACGCTCGTTCTCGATCATGTCGCGCGGCAGCAGGTGGCGGCGGTTGGACGTCGCATAGAAGATCATGTTGGAGGGTCTGCCCTCGATGCCGCCGTCAAGCGCCGCCTTCAGCGACTTGTAGGAGGTGTCACCGGCATCGAAGGACAGGTCGTCGCAGAATACGATGAAGCGGTAATCTGGCCTCTTGCGGATCATGTTCATCAGAACGGGAAGGCTCTCGATATCCTCGCGGTGGATTTCGACGAGCCTGAGCATGCCGCCCGAGGCCTCGTTGATGGCGTGATGGGCCGCCTTGACGAGGGACGACTTGCCCATGCCGCGCGCCCCCCAGAGCAGCGCATTGTTGGCGGGCAGGCCCTTCGCGAAGCGCCCGGTGTTCTCGATCAGGATATCGCGCGTCAGGTCGATGCCGCGCAGCAGCGACAGGTCCACCCGGTTGACGCGGGGGACGGGCTCCAGTTCTGGCGGCGCGGCATGCCAGACGAAGGCGGAAGCGCCCTGAAGGTCGGGCTCCCGCGGCCTGGCGGGCGCCAGCCGTTCCAGCGCCTCGGCGATGCGGGTGAGCGGCGAATGATCGATTTCCTGTGCCATTGTGCAGTCTTAGCCGAGGGGCCTGGGGCCGTAAAGAAGCGCCAATCGATTGGTTGCAATAGGGGCAACCATCGCTATATTCCGCCCAAACTTCGGTTCGGGAGACTCCCTTGTTCATCACTCCGGCCTTTGCCCAGGCCGCCGGCGCCCCCGCCGGCGCGGGCGACCTCATCGGCATGGTGCTGCCGCTCGTCCTCATCATGGGCGTGTTCTATTTCCTGCTCATCCGCCCGCAGCAGCGGAAAATGAAGGAGCATCAGGAGATGCTCAAGAAGGTGGGCAAGGGCGACACCATCATCACCAATGGCGGCCTGATCGGCCGCGTCGTCAAGGTGATCGACGACAACGAGCTGCAGGTGGAGATCGGCGAGAACATCAAGGTGCGCGTGCTGCGCACCGGCATCGCCGACGTGCGCGCCAAGGGCGAGCCCGTCAAGACCGAAGCCAAGTAAGCCCCGATGCTGCATTTCAGCAAGTGGAAGCAGCTGGGCATTCTGCTCGCGGTGCTGATCTCCGTCATCATGGCGCTGCCCAACGTGCTGCCCGCCAGGTATCAGGACATGCTGCGCCCCTATGGCCTGCGGCCCATCACGCTGGGCCTCGATCTGCAGGGCGGCGTCAACATCCTGCTCGAGATCGACCGTGAAGATCTGAAGAAGCGGCTGACCGAGCAGCTGGTGGGCGACATCCGGTCCACGCTGCGCGAGGCCAAGATCGGCTACAACGGCATCAACCGCGGGCCTGATGGCGTGCGCGTGCGCATCACCAGGCCGGAAGACATGGACAGGGCCGTGACCGGCCTGCGCAAGCTCGCGCAGCCCGTCGAAGCGGGCGGCCTGTTCGGCGCGGGCGCCGCCACCGCGCTGTTCGACGTCGGCATCGACGGCCAGCAGGTGAACTTCACCTTCAACGAACAGGGCATCGACAACAAGATCCAGCAGGCGGTCAGCCAGTCGATCAAGATCGTCGAAAAGCGCGTCAACCCCGATGGCGTGGTGGAAGCGACGATCCAGCAGCAGGGCAAGGACCGCATCGTGGTGCAGCTCCCCGGCGTGCAGGACAGCCAGGAAGTGAAGAGCCGGCTGGACCGCACCGCCAAGCTCACCTTCCAGCTGGTGTGCGAGGCTCAGCCGTCAGCGGCGGGCCAGAACCCGCCGCCGGAATGCAAGGCGCTGCCGATGAAGGACGATCCGAACAACATCCTGTGGGTCCAGACATCGAGCCGCGCCACCGTGGACGGCGCGGACCTCACCGATGCGCGCGGCGCCTTCGACCAGAACAACAGTCCCGTCGTCTCCTTCCGCTTCAACCAGAAAGGGGCGGAGCGCTTCGGCAAGATGACGCGCGACAATGTCGGCAAGCCCTTCGCCATCGTGCTGGACGAGATGGTGATGAGCGCGCCGCGCATCAACGAGCCCATTCTGGGCGGCTCCGGCCAGATTTCCGGCAGCTTCACGGTGGAGGAGACCAACAACCTCGCGGTGGTGCTGCGCTCCGGCGCGCTTCCCGCCAGGCTTTCCATCGTCGAGGAGCGCACCGTGGGTCCGAGCCTCGGCTCGGACTCGATCAAGGCCGGCGTCAATGCATCGATCATCGGCCTCGTCCTGGTCGTCGGCTTCATGATCATGTCCTACGGCCTGTTCGGCGTCTTCGCCAATATTGCGCTGCTGGTGAACCTCATCATGCTGATCGCCGTCATGAGCTTCTTCGGCTTCACCATGACGCTGCCGGGCATCGCGGCCATCGTGCTCACCATGGGCATGGCGGTCGACTCCAACGTCATCATCTTCGAGCGCATGCGCGAGGAGTGGCGGAACGGCCGCTCGGCGATGAGCGCCATCGAGACCGGCTTCAAGTCGGCCTTCGGCACGATTTTCGACTCGAACTTCACCGCCCTCATCGCCGCCGTGGTGCTGTTCGGCGTCGGTTCCGGCCCGGTGAGGGGCTTCGCCATCACCCACGCCATCGGCATCCTCACCACGGTGTTCACCGCCTATACGGTGACGCGCTACATCGTGTCGCTGTGGGTCGCCCGGACGAAGCCCAGGGAGGTTCCGCTCTGAGGGCGGAGGTCACACCATGAAATTCAAGCCCATCCGCTTCATTCCGGACGACACCCGCTTCCCAATCATGCGATTGAGCCGCTTCGGCTTCTTCGTCTCGGGCCTCCTGTCGCTCGCCTCGGTGCTGCTCTTCATCTTCGTCGGCCTCAATGTCGGCGTCGATTTCAAGGGCGGCACGGTGATGACCATCCGCACCGCCCAGCCCGCCAACATCGAGCAGCTGCGTGCCCAGGTGAATTCGCTCGGCCTCGGCAATGCCGAAATCCAGGAATTCGGCTCGCCCAACGACGTGCTGATCCGCCTGCCCGCCGCGGAGGGCGGCGAGGATGCCCAGCAGACGGCGATCGCGAGGGTCAAGCAGGCGCTGGGCTCCGGCGTCGAGTTCCGCTCCGTCGAGGTCGTGGGCCCCAAGGTCTCGGCGGAACTCGCCGAGCAGGGCATCATCGCGGTGGTCTCGGCCATCATCGGCATCCTGCTTTATGTGTGGTTCCGCTTCGAGTGGCAGTTCGCGGCGGGCGCGGTGCTGTCGCTGCTGCATGACGTGCTGATCACCATCGGCGTGTTCTGCCTGCTCAGAATCGAGTTCAACCTTCAGATCATCGCGGCGATCCTGACGATCGTCGGCTATTCGCTGAACGACACCGTGGTGGTGTTCGACCGCATCCGCGAATACATGCGCAAGTATAAGTCGATGAACCTCGCCGACCTGATCGACTTCTCGATCAACTCGGTCTTCCCGCGCACCATCCTCACCTCGGTGACCACGATGCTGGCGCTGATCGCGCTTTACATTTTCGGCGGCGAGGTGCTCCGCGGCTTCACCTTCACCATGATCCTCGGCGTGCTGATCGGCACCTATTCCTCGATCTTCATCGCGTCCCCCGTGCTGATCCTCCTCGGCACGGTGATGAGCGAGAAGAAGGCGCCGGACGCGCGCGCCAGGGCCGCGGCCGCCCGGCCGTGACCGCGCATTATCCGGGCCGCGCCGCCATCGAAACCTACGGTGCGGGCGGCTTCGGCTTCGCGGGCATGTCGCACCGCGGTTCGATTCTGGCGCTGCCCTCGGGGATTTATGCCTGGCGCGCGGATCCGCGGGCGCTCAGCCCAGCGGACTTCGACATGGCAATCGCCGAGAAGGCCGGGATCGACCTTTTGCTCATCGGCATGGGCGCTGTCATGGCGCGCCCCCCGAAGCCGGTGCGCGCCGCGCTGGAGGCCGCCGGCCTGATGTATGATCCGATGGCCACGGGCCACGCGGTCTCCACCTACAACCTGCTGCTGGAAGAGAAACGCCGCGTCGCGGCCGCCTTCATTGCCGTTGATTTCAGCGCATGAGCGGGGTGGAGGACATCGTCCGTGCGCGGGACCGCGACCGCTATCTCTCGACCTTCTTCGCGCCCGACGACAAGCGCCTGCATCTCCTCGCACTTTACGCCTTCAACGCCGAAGTCCTGAAGGTGCGCGACACGGTGAGCGAACCCCACCTCGGCATGATCCGCCTGCAATGGTGGCGCGATGCCATCGACAGCATTTATTCCGGCAACGCCGCGCCCGGCCATCCGGTGGCGGAGGCGCTGGCGCTTGCCATCGCCGAAGGCAGGCTGCCGCGGCAGGCGCTCATCGATCTCATCACCGCGCATGAGTTCGACCTGTTCGATGACCGGATGCCGGGCCTCGCCGACCTCGAAGCCTGTCTGGGCGAGGTCTGTTCGCGCCTTATCCTGATGGCGGCGATGATCCTCGACCGCGATCAGGCTCCGAAGGCCAGCGAATGCGCAGGCCTTGCGGGCGTCGCGCAGGGGCTGGCGCTGGTGCTGGGCGATCCCGCCCACCGCGATCCCTTCCTGCCCGAAGGCATGGACGTGAGGGGGGCCATCGCCCACGCGCAGAACCGCCTCGCGCAGGCGATGACGCTGCTGCCCGGCCTGCCGACATCCGTGCTGCCGGCCTTCCTGCCGCTGAGCCTGACGGGGATGTATCTGCGGGCGGTGGAGAGGCACCCCGATCGCCCACTGGCGATTTCACCGCTCAGGCGGCTGCTCACCATGTGGTGGACGGCGCGGCGCTGGGGCTGATGTTTCCGCTTTCCCTTCTCCAACTGCGTCGCAACGGGAGAAGGGAATTTATTCGGCGGCCTTCAGTGCGGCGCTTCCGAGCCAGCGGTCGAAATCCGCCATGGCCCGCGCGGTATAGGCGCGCTTGCGGTCCACTGCCTGTTCGGCGTGCCTGATGCGCCTGCCGTCCCTGATCTTCACCTTGTCGATGGGCGGGAAGAGGCCGAAATTCACGTTCATCGGCTGGAAGGACGATTTCTGGCCGTCGGAGGTCTCGATATGGCCGCCGGTGATGTGATTGATGAGGGCCCCATGCGCCGTGGTGGGCGGCGGCGCGCGGAAGGGCATTCCCAGCGCCTCCGCCGCGGCCATGCGGCCCGCCATCAGCCCCATGGCGGCGCTTTCGACATAGCCTTCGACTCCGGTCACCTGGCCGGCAAAGCGCAGCCGCGGCTGCGCCTTTAGCCGCAGCATCCCATCGAGCACGCGCGGGCTGTTGAGGAAGCTGTTGCGGTGCAGGCCCCCGAGCCTCGCGAACTCCGCATTCTCCAGCCCCGGAATGCTGCGGAACACCTTCACCTGCCCGGCGTATTTCAGCTTCGTCTGGAAGCCCACCATGTTGTAGAGCGTGCCGAGCTTGTTGTCCTGGCGCAGCTGGACGACGGCATAGGGCTTCTCGTCGGGCTTGTGCGCATTGGTGAGGCCCCTGGGCTTCATCGGACCGTGGCGCAGCGTCTCGGGGCCGCGCTCCGCCATCACCTCGATGGGCAGGCAGCCGTCGAAATAGGGGGTGGATTTCTCCCACTCCCTGAAGTCCGTCTTCTCGCCATCCATCAGTGCACGGACGAAATCCTCGTACTGCGCGCGGTTCATCGGGCAGTTGATATAGTCCTTGCCGGTGCCGCCCGGCCCCGCCTTGTCATAGCGGGACTGGAACCACGCCGTTGCCATGTCGATCGTCTCGCGGTGCACGATGGGCGCTATGGCGTCGAAGAAGGCGAGCTGATCCTCGCCCGTCAACGACCGGATCGCCTGCGCCAGCGCGGGCGACGTCAAGGGCCCGGTGGCGATGATGACGCTTGTCCACGCCTCCGGCGGAAGCGCGGCCACTTCGCCTTCCACCACGGTGACCAGCGGGTGGCTTCTCAGCGTCTCCGTCACCCCGGCCGAAAAGGCGTCGCGGTCCACCGCCAGCGCGCCGCCGGCCGGCACCTGGTGGCGGTCGGCCATCGCCATGATGAGCGAACCGCAGCGCCGCATCTCCCAGTGCAGCAGCCCCACCGCATTCTGCTGGGCATCGTCCGAGCGGAAGGAGTTGGAGCAGACGAGTTCGGCAAAGCCCGCCGTGCGGTGCGCTTCGGTGCCAACCTTCGGGCGCATCTCGTGCAGGATCACGGGCACGCCGAGCCTCACCGCCTGCCAGGCGGCTTCGGCGCCCGCCATGCCGGCGCCGATGATGTGGATGGGCTTTGTCATGGCGCCGCTGGTAGCACGCCGTGGCGGGGCCTTCAAATCAAGTCGGGTGTGCGCCCGCGAGTCCTTCTCCCGTTGGCGACGCCAATGGGAGAAGGTGCCCGAAGGGCGGATGAGGGCCTCTCTCCGCGGGTGCTTCCGCCAGACGTCCTGCCATGCCGAACCAGCCCTCATCCGGCCTGTTGGCCACCTTCTCCCATCGCGCCGCGACGGGAGAAGGACTCCGGTGAAAGACTTCGACCCTTCTTTGCCGGCCCGGACCGGGCTAGCATCCGGTCATGAGCAGCACCCTTCACGACATTTCATCCGAACTCGACGCCATCCGCGCCCAGTCGCTGTGGAAGCTGGAGCGCCCCATCCTCGGCCGCCAGTCCGCCCATATCCGCGTGAACAGCGGCGAGGTGCTGAACTTCTGCGCCAACAATTATCTGGGGCTCGCGGACCATCCGGACCTGGTGAAGGCGGCGCATGAGGCGCTGGATACCCACGGCCTCGGCATGGCCTCCGTGCGCTTCATCTGCGGCACGTCGGACCTCCACCTCGCGCTGGAGCGCCGCCTCGCGGACTATCTCGGCTTGGATGACTCGATCCTCTTCGCCGCCTGCTTCGATGCCAATGGCGCGGTGTTCGAGCCCCTGTTCGGCGAGCAGGACGCGATCGTCTCGGACGCGCTCAACCATGCCTCCATCATCGATGGCATCAGGCTTTCGAAGGCCAGGCGCTTGCGCTTCGCCAATGGCGACATGAACGAGCTCGAGGCCCAGCTCAGGGCGGCGCGCGAGGGAGGCGCCCGGCGCATCGTCATCGTCACCGATGGCGTGTTCTCGATGGACGGCTATTTCGCGAAGCTGGCCGAGATCCGCGCGCTGGCCGACCGCTTCGACGCGCTGGTCATGGTGGATGACTGCCACGCCACCGGCTTCATAGGCCCTGAAGGCCGCGGCACGCCGCAGCGCGCCGGGGTGAAGGCCGATATCCTCACCGGCACGCTGGGCAAGGCTTTGGGCGGCTCGGCCGGGGGCTACATCGCCGCGAGCCAGCCCATCGTGGACCTGATGCGCCAGCGCGCCAGGCCCTATCTCTTCTCCAACGCGCTGCCGCCGCCCATCGTGGCGGCCGGTATCAAGGCCATCGACATGGCGGAGCGGGGCGATGATCTGCGGGCGAAACTTTCCGACAATGCCAGGCGCTTCCGCGCGGGCATGGGTGCGGCGGGCTTCACGCTGCTTCCCGGAGAGCACCCGATCATTCCCGTCATGCTGGGCGAGGCGAAGCTGGCGCAGGACATGGCGGCGAAGCTCTATGACAAGGGCGTCTACGTCACGGGTTTCTTTTTCCCCGTGGTGCCCAGGGGCCAGGCGCGCATCCGCACCCAGATGTCGGCGGCGCATTCCCCGCAGGACATCGACACGGCGATTGCCGCCTTCACGGCGGCGGGCCGCGAACTGGGAGTGATCTGACATGCGGGCACTGGTGAAGGCCGAGCGCGCCGAAGGCCTGGTGATGCGGGACGAGCCCGTGCCGCGGATCGGGCCGGACGACATCCTGATCAAGGTGGCGAAAACCGGCATCTGCGGCACCGATCTCCACATCTGGAAGTGGGACGAATGGGCGGAGAAGACCATCCCCGTGCCCATGGTGGTGGGCCATGAATTCGCCGGCGTGGTGACGGAGGTCGGTTCCCACGTGCGCAGCGTGAAGGTGGGCGACCGCGTCTCTGGCGAGGGTCACCTGATCGGCATGAAGAGCCGCATGGCGCGGGCCGGGCACTTCCACCTCGATCCGGAAACCAGGGGCATCGGCGTCAACCTGCCCGGCGCCTTCGCGGACTACCTCAGGATCCCCGCCTTCAATGCCATCCATCTGCCGCCGGAGGTGGACGACGAGATCGGCGCCATCCTCGATCCGCTGGGCAATGCGGTGCACACGGCCCTGTCCTTCGATCTCGTGGGCGAGGACGTGCTGATCACCGGGGCGGGTCCCATCGGCATCATGGCCGCCGCCGTCTGCCGCCACGCCGGCGCGCGCCATATCGTGGTGACGGACATCAACGATTACCGCCTCGATCTCTGCGGCAAGGTGACGGATGCGGTGACGGTCAATGTCTCCCGCGAGGATTTGGGCGATGTGATGCACCGCCTGCGCATGAGCGAGGGCTTCGACATCGGCCTTGAAATGTCAGGCGCGCCCAAGGCCCTCGACCAGATGGTGGACCGCATGATCATGGGCGGCAGGATCGCCATGCTGGGCATTCCCTCGGGCCCCACCACGGTCGACTGGAACCGGGTGATCTTCAAATCCCTCACCATCAAGGGCATCTACGGCCGCGAGATGTTCGAGACCTGGTACAAGATGATCGCCATGCTGCAGTCCGGCCTCGACGTGCGCAAAGTGATCACCCACCGCATGAAGGCCGCCGATTACGCGCAGGGCTTCGCGCTGATGAAGCAGGGAAGCTGCGGCAAGGTGGTGCTGGACTGGGGTTGAAGTCCGCTCCGGCCCCACGGGTTCTTCTCCCGTTGGCGAAGCCAATGGGAGAAGGGGCCCGAAGGGCGGATGAGGGCCTCCATCCGCATTGCCGGGCCGCCGGTTCAGGGAGACGTCGGCCTCTCCAGCACGGCCACCGACAGTCCTTGCGGCGCAGCCGAGGCGAGACGGCTCACTGCGAGCTTAAGCGCGGCAAGTTCGGCTTCGAACTTCGCCTCCGCCGCTGTCAACCTCGCCTCCGCCGCTGAAAGCTTGGCCTTCGTGGCCTCCAGTTCCCGCGCCTGCTTCTGATATTCGTTGAGCAGCAGGCTGGGCAGGATTTCGTAGGACACCGAGTCCGGACGGCCCTGTTCGTCATAGACCACGAGGGCGGGCATTACCTTGTCCACTTCCTCGGCGATCAGGCCATACTGCACAGGCTTGCTGCCGTCAGCCTCGGCCTGTTTGTAGCGGTAGGTGACGGGGCGGAGGCCCATCAGCGCATTGCTGGCATCGCCCATGCTGTGGACGTCTTCCTTGTAGCGCAAGGAGCTCCGCGAGGTGGCGAGCTGGCCATTGGCGTCCACCAGCACCGGGCGCGAGCCCTTGGCCGCCTTCGTGGCGAAAATGCCGGCCACGAAGGCGCGGGTCTGCGTCGTGCCGCCGATGCGGATGGTGTTCGACTCGTCCGCCACGCCCACATTGCCGATGGCGATGTTGTTCGCGCCGCTGGTCCAGCTCTTGCCCGCCTCATAGCCCAGCGCGGTGTTGTTGGAGCCCGTGGTGTTGGCGGACATCGCGCCGGCACCGCTGGCGGTGTTGTTGCCGCCGGTGGTGTTCTGGTTCAGCGCGTTGACGCCCGACGCGGTGTTGTTGTTGCCGGTGGTGTTCTTGTTCAGCGCGTTGACGCCCGAGGTCGTGTTATTGCTGCCCGTGGTGTTCTGCTGCAGCGACAAGGCGCCCGAGGCGGTGTTGTTGCCGCCGGTGGTGTTCTGGTTCAGCGCATTCATGCCAGCCGCCGTGTTGTTGATGCCGCCCGCCTGGTTGCTGGCGAGCGCGCCCGCGCCGATCATGGTGATGTTCTCGCCGGGAATGACCGGCGCGACGCCAAGCTGGCCGTTCCCGTTGATCATCACCGTCCGGCCATCGGCGATCGAATTGCCGACAACACCCGCCATGAAAGCCCGGGTCTGCGTGCCAGCCGTGCCGATGCGGATCGTCTTGTCGTCACCCGCCACGCCCGCATTGCCGAGCGCGATGTTGTTCGAGCCCGTGGTCAACTGCGAACCGGCCTGATAGCCCACGGCGATATTGTTGCTGCCCGTGGTGTTGTTTTGGAGCGCATAAGTCCCGGTGGCGATGTTGTTGCTGCCCGTGGTGTTGTACACGAGCGCAGCATGCCCGGTGGCGCTGTTTCTGTCGCCCGTGGTGTTGGAAGACAGCGCAGAAACACCGGTGGCGCTGTTGAAGTTGCCCGTGGTGTTGTAATACAGCGCTGATGCACCGGTGGCGCTGTTGTAGCTGCCCGTGGTGTTGGACATCAGCGCAAAAATCCCGGTGGCGCTGTTGGAGTCGCCCGTGGTGTTGTAATACAGCGCTGATGCACCGGTGGCGCTGTTGCCGCCGCCCGTGGTGTTGGAATACAGCGCAAAACTCCCGGTGGCGCTGTTGGCGCCGCCCGTGGTGTTGGAAGATAGCGCACGAAACCCGACGGAGATGTTGTTGCTGCCCGTGGTGTTGGAAGACAGCGCATAAGTCCCGGTGGCGCTGTTGTTGCCGCCCGTGGTGTTGTTCGTCAAGGCGCCCGTGCCGATGCAGGTGTTCGAGCCCGTGCTGCCGGTCCCAAGAACGCAGGGGTCGGCCAGGGCGGCCTTGGGGAGGCCTGCGAGGGCGGTGAGGGTGAGAAGGGCGGCGGCGAGTGCGCGGCGGGGCATGGAAGGTCTCCTTGTGGGTTGGTGTTGCTGGTCAGGCACGGCATGGACCGCGGGAGCAGCCCGGCAGAAAGTCAGGTATTCACAAGTCTATATGATGAAGACCTCTTGCGGCAAGCGGCTTTGACTCGCCCTGATGTTGAATGACCAAGCGGCATGCCGCGTCACCGGTTGCCGCGATGGCCAGGCGGATCGCAATTCCCTCATCCCGGCAAAGCCGGACATAAGCAGGCCGGAGTCCGGCCCTCGCCGGACTGACGGTCGGTTCACGTCAGCGCCCGCGGTGATGCCCGGATCAGGTCCGGGCGCCAGCGGGGTGTTTCCTCACGGCTGGCTGGCGGCCACCTTCACGGCGGGAAGCCGCCGGTCCGCCTTGCCATTCCTCCCGGCGAGGGCTAGGGAGGGAACGGAAATCCCCTTCGCTCCCCATCGGGTCCATCCCATGCTGAATGTCTATGGCGCGGCCAATGGCTGCCTGACCGAATTCCCGGCCGATCCGTCGGAGCTGCCGCCCGATGCCGTGTGGATCGACCTGGTCGAGCCCACCGCCAATGAGGAATCCAAGGTCGAGGGCGTGCTGGGGATCGACATCCCGACGCGCGAGGAGCTGGCCGAGATCGAGGCATCTTCCCGGCTCTACCAGGAGGATGGCGCGGTGTTCATGACCGCGAACTTGATCCGCCGCGGCGACAATGACGAGGCGGAATCCTCCCCCGTCACCTTCATCGTCAAGGACAACACGCTCATCACCGTGCGCTACCACCACCCGCAGGCCTTTCCGGCCTATGTGAGGCGGGCGATGAAGTCGCAGTCCGCCTCGATGAGCGGCTGGGGCATCCTGATCTCGCTGCTCGAAGCGGTGATCGACCGCGCCGCCGACCACCTCGAACGCGCCGGTCAGATCGTTGACGAGACCTCGAAAAAGACCTTCCGCGCCAAGCGCACGCTGGCCGGCGTTCACAAGCAGAACCCGAGGAAGGGCGTCAACCTGCAGGAGCTGATCGAGAACATCGGCGAGGAGGGCGACTTCGTCTCCAAAATGCGCGAGAGCCTGGTCTCCATCGGCCGGGCCGTGGCCTTCATGCAGGCCATCGTCGACCAGCAGTTCGACAAGAAGCAGGCCAAGGAAAACATCGGCCACATCAAGATCCTGCAGCGCGACATCGTGTCCCTCACCGACCATGCCACATTCCTCTCGGGCAAGATCAGCTTCCTGCTCGACGCCGTGCTGGGCCTCATCTCCATCGAGCAGAACGGCATCATCAAGATCTTCTCGGTGGCCGCCGTCGTCTTCCTGCCGCCCACGCTGGTCGCCTCGATCTATGGCATGAACTTCGAATTCATGCCGGAGCTGCAATGGCAATGGGGCTATCCCCTGGCGCTCGGCCTCATGGTGCTCTCCGCGGTGCTTCCCTATTACTATTTCAAGGTCAAGGGCTGGCTTTGATGCCGGTGGTGTTCTGGGTGGCGCTCGGCGGCGCCATCGGCTCGGCGGCGCGCTATGGCGTCAATGTCTGGTCCGGGCGGATGTTCGGCACGGAGTTTCCGTGGCAGACGCTGATCGTCAACACACTCGGCTGCTTCGTCATGGGCGTTCTCGCCGAGATGATGGCGCTGAAGCTGAACGCCGGGCAGGAAACCCGCGCCTTCCTGACCACCGGCATTCTTGGCGGCTTCACCACTTTCTCCGCCTTCTCGCTCGACGTCGCCTATCTGGTGGAGAGAAAGCAGGTCATGGCGGCGGGCGGCTATGCCATCGCCTCTGTGGCGATCCCGCTCCTCGCCGTGTTCGCCGGCATAAACCTCGTCCGCACGCTTTACGCATGAGCGAGGTCAGGCGGCACGAGGTCTCGGCGGAGGAGGCCGGCATGCGGCTCGACCGCTGGTTCAGGGCGCATTTTCCGCAGGTGACCTTCGCCTATCTCAACAAGCTCACCCGCACCGGCCAGGTGCGCGTGGCCGGCGCGCGCGCCAGGACCAACACCAGGCTCGAGGCCGGGCAGGAAATCCGCGTGCCGCCCCTGGCCTTCGACACGCGCCCCGCCGATGCGCCCAGGGGCGTGGTGAAACCCCTGACCCCGCCGGAGCGCCGGTTGTTCGACTCCATGGTGCTCCACGAGGACCGCGACATCTTCGTTCTCAACAAACCTTCGGGCTTCGCGGTGCAGGGTGGAAGCAAGACGCATCATCACCTCGACGGCCTGCTGATGGGGCTGGGCGCGGAGCTGGGCGAGCGCCCCTTGCTCGTTCACCGGCTGGACCGTGACACCTCGGGCGTGATCGTGATTGCGAGGCGCCGCGCGGTTGCCGCGGCTCTCGGCAAGCTCTTCGCCACAAGGGCGGTGAAGAAGACCTACTGGGCCGTGGTCAAGGGCGTGCCGGAGCCCGCGCAGGGCCGCATCGAGGTGGCCCTCATCAAGGCCAAGGGTCCGGAAGGCGACCGCATGCGCGCCTCGCGCGAAGGCGAGGAGGAGGACGAGCAGCGCGCCGTCACCTTCTACAACGTGCTCGACCGCTCAGCCCCCGTTGCCGCCTGGGTGTCCTTGAAGCCCGTCACCGGCCGCCAGCATCAACTCCGCGCCCACATGGCGCATATCGGCACGCCGATCTGGGGCGACGGGAAATATGGCGGGCTCGAGGGCCTGCCGGAGGGCATGGACAGGAAGCTCCACCTCCACGCCCGGCGCATCGTCTTCCCGCATCCGCGCGAGGGGACGGTCGATATCTCCGCGCCGCTGCCGGAGCATTTCCTCAAGACCTTCGCGCTCTTCGACTTCGACGCCGGCCGCTTCGCGGAAGGCCAGGCCTGACATGACCGCGCGCCGCCGCTTCTACAAGGATGTGACCGTTACGGGGGAACTCGGCATCGCGCTTGACGGGCGGCCGGTGAAGACCCCGATGAAGGCGCCGCTGAGGCTTCCCACCCGGGCGCTCGCCCGCATCGTCGCCGCCGAATGGGCGGAGCAGGGCGATGAGATCACGCCCGCCACGATGTATTTCACCAAGCTCGCCAACACGGCGATCGACCGGGTGGCCAAGCATCGCGCGGCAATCGTGCGGGAGGCGGTTGACTATGCCAATTCGGACCTCGTCTGCTACCGCACCGACCGGCCGCCGGAACTGGTGGCGCGCCACGTCGGGGCCTGGGACCCGATCATCGACTGGGCCATGACCGATCTCGACGCCCCCTTCGAGGTGACCGTCGGCATTCTCCACCGCCCGCAGCCCCAGGCGGCGCTGGCCGCCTTCGGCGAGGCGGTGAAGGCCTTGAGCGACTTCGAACTGGCCGCCTTCCATTCGATCATGACGCTCACCGGTTCGGCGCTCATCGCCATGATGCTGGCCCGCCAGGCGGCCACGCCCGAAGCGGCCTGGGCCGCCGCCCATGTGGACGAGGACTATCAGACCGGGCACTGGGGTGAGGACGCCGAGGCCCAGGCCCGCCGCGCCGCCCGCCATGCCGAGTTCATGGCCTGCTGCCGGTTCATGGCACTGGCCAGGGGGTAGCCTTAAGGCTGATTTGACGGGGTGCTCCGGCGGCCTTAACACCGGAGAAACACAGGAATTCAGCGGAGTGCGCCATGCAGGATATCCTTGAGAAGCTTGAAGCCCGCCGCGTCCGGGCGCGGGCCGGTGGCGGGGAGAAGCGTGTCGCCGCGCAGCATGCCAAGGGCAAGCTGACGGCCCGTGAGCGCATCGATCTGCTGCTCGACGAAGGCTCGTTTGAGGAGTTCGACATGTTCGTCGAGCACCGCTGCACTGACTTTGGCATGGAAGACCAGAAGCTTCCGGGCGATGGCGTGGTGACGGGCTGGGGCACGGTCAATGGCCGCGTGGTCTATGTCTTCGCCAAGGACTTCACGGTGTTCGGCGGCTCGCTTTCGGAGGCGCATGCCCGCAAGATCACCAAGATCCAGGACATAGCGCTGCGCAACCGCGCCCCCATCATCGGCCTGTTCGACGCCGGCGGCGCCCGCATCCAGGAGGGTGTGAACGCCTTGGGAGGCTATGGCGAGGTGTTTCAGCGCAACGTGCTCTCCTCCGGCGTCATCCCGCAGATTTCCGTCATCATGGGCCCCTGCGCGGGCGGCGACGTCTATTCGCCCGCCATGACGGATTTCATCTTCATGGTGCGCGACACGAGCTACATGTTCGTCACCGGCCCTGACGTGGTGAAGACCGTCACCAACGAGACAGTGACGGCGGAAGAGCTCGGCGGCTCCTCCGTCCACACCACGAAATCCTCGATTGCCGACAAGGGTTACGAGAACGACGTCGAAGCCCTGCTGCAGATGCGCCGGCTGCTCGATTTCCTGCCGTCCTCCAACACCTCGGCCCTGCCGGAGCTCCCCGGCTTCGACAGCCCCGAGCGCATCGACCACTCGCTCGACACGCTGATCCCGGCCAATCCGAACCAGCCCTATGACATGAAGGAGCTGATCCTGAAGGTGGCCGACGAGGGCGACTTCTTCGAGATCCAGGAGGCGCATGCCCGCAACATCATCACAGGGTTCGCCCGCATCAACGGGCGCACCGTGGGCATTGTGGCGAACCAGCCGATGGTGCTGGCGGGCGTGCTGGACAGCGACGCGGGCCGCAAGGGCGCGCGGTTCGTGCGCTTCTGCGACTGCTTCAACATCCCGATCGTGACGCTGGTGGACGTGCCCGGCTTCCTGCCCGGCACGGCGCAGGAATATGGCGGCCTCATCAAGCACGGCGCCAAGCTGCTCTTCGCCTATGCCGAGGCGACCGTTCCCAAGATCACCGTCATCACCCGCAAGGCCTATGGCGGGGCCTATGTCGTCATGGCCTCGAAGCACCTGCGGGGCGACGTGAACTATGCCTGGCCCACCGCCGAAATCGCCGTCATGGGCTCCAGGGGCGCGGCCGAGATCATCTACCGCGGCGAACTCTCGGATGCGGCCAGGATCCAGGCCCGCGTGAAGGACTATGAGCAGCGCTTCGCCAATCCCTTCGTCGCCGCCGAGCGCGGCTTCCTCGACGAGGTGATCATGCCGCATTCGACAAGGAAGCGCATCGCCCGGGCGCTCGACATGCTGCGCCACAAGGAACTGCAGAACCCCTGGAAGAAGCACGACAACATTCCGTTGTGATTCCGGCTTGACGAAACGTCATGGCGGGTTCATTACTGCCGGGGAGGGCTCCGTTGTGGCCCGGCTTGCATCGTGAAGGTGCTTTTCTCTTGCCAACGAGGGGCGGTCCATGGCGGTTGAACAACTCAACATCAGGCCTCTGTTCCGCGCGACCGAAGTGCCCTGTGACGGGCAAGCCGGAGACGTGCTGATCGTAACGCCCCTGTCCGAAAAGGACGTGGACCCGGACAAGCCTGGCAATGTGCAGGTCTTCATCTGCACACGCGCGTCCAATGCCGAGACGGGGCCCGCCATATGGTCGCGCCTGCGCTTTGATGGCTACGCCACCTGTAAGCGCCCCTTGCCCAAGCCAGTGAAGGACATACCCGAGCTGGCGGGCGGCTGACGCCGCGCCGTTCCATGACGTGCAGCCCCGCAACGTACCGATCACCGGAGGATGGCCATGGCCAAGCTGACGATCAGGACTGACACCAAGGAAATTACAATCAACGCCGTCTCGGATGGCCCCGGCCTGGTGGCCGAGACGTCGTCGGCGGCAATGGACCCTGCGATCTCCGGCGTGGCCACCAATCCTGCAGGCAGCGGTGCCGGTCTCATCGGGCAGACTTTCGGCAGCGGCGCGGGCGTGGTCGGCCTAGGCAACGACAGAGGCCTCGGGGGCTTTTTCCAAAGCGTCACGCGCGGGGCGCTGGTGTGCGAAACGCGATCCGCGGTGGAAGCCGCCGCTGCCGTGTTCCAGAAGAATCCTGCCGGTGTCTCGGCCCTGCATGTGGAGCACATCACGGATGGCACGGCCGCCTTCTTCAAAGGTAATGTGATCGTCACCGGCGACGTGTCGTTTCCCGGCGCCGACTGCGCTGAGGAGTTCGCCGTCGCCGATGCCGCCCCGGCCGAGGCCGGCAGCGTCATGGTCATGGCGGCGGACGGGCGTCTGCTGCCATGCACCGAGGCCTATGACCGTGCGGTGGCCGGTGTGGTGGCCGGTGCGGGCAGCCTGCGTCCCGGCATCGTCATGGGGCGGGATCCGGCTGACACCCGCCCGCGCTCGCCGATTGCGCTGGTCGGGCGCACCTTCTGCAAGGTCGATGCGGCGTACGGCGCAATCGCCGCGGGGGACCTGCTGACCTCCTCGGCCACGCCGGGCCATGCAATGAAGGCCGCCGACCCCGCGCGGGCCTTCGGCGCCGTCATCGGCAAGGCCATGGCGCCGCTCGCTGCGGGCACGGGCCTCATTCCGATACTTGTCGCGCTGCAGTGAGGGCTGCGTGCCATGCGCAATGTCCGGGCCTTCGTCGAACGCAGCGGCAATTCCAGCCTGCGGGGCTATTTCGGCTCGGATGCGGTGGACTTCGATCCGCCAAGCCTGAGCCTGCGCCAGAACATCCGCAAGGACCTGGCCAAGCGCGTCTATGACCTTGCCTCCGGTGCCACCGGCGACGACGAGGAGGACGAGATCCGGGACCTCATGGCGGGGGCGGTTAATTCCTATGAACTGATCCGCATGATGCAGGCGATCGGCGGCTGGCCGGGGCTCGACGATGAATTGCCCGAAAGCCATCTTGACGACATCGCGCAGCGTCTCATGCGTGTGCTGGACCAGCGGGATTATGCGCCCCATCGCCTGGGGCGGCGGCATCTCACCGTGCTCGACTACGACGCTCCGCCCACGCTGGACCAATGCTTCCGCCACTTCCTGCTGGCGTGGCCTGCACCGTTCCGCGGCGACGAAATCGACTTGATCCTGGCGGACAAGCAGCGCCTGCTGAAGGATGTGACGCGGGCAGCCCTGCGTGAGCGGGTGGTTATGGCGGGCGCTGCCACCATCGACCCCGCCACGGTTACCCAGTATGCCGGGGCCGGCTTGCACCGAGGGGGCGAATTGGTGGCGCTGATGCACGAGACGAGGTACACCCTGCGCATTTGCTCGGCCTTGGCTCGCCTCGATTACTTTCCGCTCTATGACGTTATTCTTGACATGGCGCGGCCGCTGCCAGTCACCACTGCCCAGCGCATCGCATGCCGTGACACATGCGTGCGCCTGCAGCCGGAGTTCGCCGCCGCTGCGCGGCTGGTCGCCCTCGCCGGCAGCGGCGAGGCCAAGGCCACGGTCAACCGCTTCACCAATGCGCTGCAGGCCGCCATCGACAATTTCCCGGCGGCGCCCAATCCTGGCATACTCAATGCTGTTGCAGCGGCGCTGAACGGCGTGGCCGGCAGCATCGCCGATTTGGTGACGCTGGTGTCCAATTTGCCGGAGGCGCTGCTTGGCGAGATCTCCGTTGCCTCCATTCTGGGGACTGACGAGGATGACAAAGCCCGGCTGATCGCCAGCGAGCTCCACGCGCTTTCGCTCCTGGGACAGGCACCATTCCGGGTCAAAACTGCCATGATCAACGCGCTGCTCAGCGGATCGACCGACGATGATGACGAGATCGCCATCATCCGTATCCTGGAAGAGAGCCGCGCCCTGTGCCAGGCCGAAGTCTACCAGCTGTCCGCGGCGGCCACCTGGGAGTCTCTTTATTCATGTGTGGATGGTGACGAGTACGACATTCTGGAAAGCGTGCTCGACGAACCGGCCTGACGGCGCGAGACAGGTCCGTGGCCACTGCTGTAACATGCGGACATGGACATCACCCTTCTTGCCGCCCGCCTTGGCCTCGCGCTGGCGCTGGGCTTCGTGATCGGCCTCGATCGCGGCTGGAAGGAGCGGGACGAGGCGGAAGGCCAGCGTGCTGCCGGCATCCGCACCTTTTCGCTGATCGGCCTGCTGGGCGGGCTGTTCGGCGCGCTGTCGCTGGGCGGTGACCGCATTCTGCTGGCGGCAGGCTTCATTGCCACCTCCGCCGTGATGGCGGCCTTCATCTGGCGCGAGAATGCGCGCGAGGGCGTCTATAGCGCCACGTCCATGGTGGCCGTCCTCGTCACCTTCGCGTTGGGCGCCCTCGCCGTGCTTGGCGACATACGCATCGCCTCCGGAGCCGGCGTGGTGACTGTGGCGCTCCTGGCCCAAAAGCCGGCGCTGCACAGCTTCCTGTCGCGCCTCACCGCGCAGGAACTGCGCTCCGCCCTTCTGCTCGCGGCGATGACCTTCATTGCCCTGCCGCTGCTGCCCGACCGCGCCATCGATCCGTGGGGAGCGCTCAATCCACACCAGCTGTGGCTGATCACCATTCTCATCGCCGCTGTTTCTTTCGCAGGCTATGTCGCGGTCAAGCTCGCCGGGCCGTCACGCGGGCTGGTTCTGGCGGCGGGCATGGGCGGGCTTGTGTCCTCCACGGTGGTCAGCCTCACGCTCGCCCGCCTCGCCAGGGACAATGCCGCCCGCCTCGGGCTTCTCGCCGGGTGCATCCTGCTGGCGGGTGGCGTGATGATGGCGCGTGTGCTGGTGCTGGTGGGCGTCATCAATCTGCCGCTCGCGCTGGATCTCGCAGCACCGCTGCTGGGCGCGGCGCTGTTCCAGGGTCTTGCCGCCTGGCTGCTGATCGGCCGCGACGGCCGGGATGGCGGGGCCGGGCCCGAAGGCCTTGTCCACAAGAACCCCTTCCTGCTTTCCGAGGTGCTGAAGTTCGGCGCGCTGCTGGGCATCGTGATGCTCGCCGCGGGCATCGGCAAGACCATGTTCGGCAACAGCGGCCTCATGGCGGTGGCGGGAATATCCGGGCTGGCGGACGTCGATGCGCTCACCCTCTCCGTGGCCAATATGGTTCCCGTATCCCCTGTTGCCGTTGCGGCAATCCTCCTCTGCGTGGGCGTCAACACCGGCGCCAAAGCGGTCTATGCCGGGATCGTCGGCGGCATGAGGCTGGGGCTAATCCTCTTTGTGCTGAGCATGGCGGCCATGGCCGTGGCCGTGGCGAGCCATGTTCTGATACCGTCCCCACATTTCTGAGGGGGATTGCACCGTGCCTGACCGCCGCGCCGCTTGTCGCGCGGCAAGGGCTGCGCCTCTTGGGCGGTCAGGCGGGGCCCACCGCCGGAAGCCTTGCCCGCAGGCTGGCGGGCAGCAGCGCCATGACGGCGCGGCGCAGTGGCCGCCAGGCGGCGGAGAGCATCAGCACCACCGCGCCCACCGCCAGTGTCGATACGGCAAAGGATGCGGAGTGTAGGCCCACTGCGGTGATCAGCGTGCCAGCCGCATAGGCCAGATAGGCCAGTGAAGAGACGAGGATCGCCCGGCGGTCCACCACCAGCGCCACGATGGCCAGAACCAGGAAGACGATCATCACCTGAATAGCCGACGCGAGCGAGGCCTCATCCGCCATCATCGGCATCAGGATCGGGTGCACGATCAGCGGTGCGGCCAGCAGGTGCAGCCAGAAGGCGATGTCGGTGCGCCGCGTCTGGCGGGTGAGGTCCGAGGTATCGAACCACATGGCGAGCGCAAACACCGCGAGGCCCATCGGCACGAAGACCGCGATGGGGTAATCCGCGGGGAGGTTCGGCGCCACGATCTGGCACAACGCCAGCAGGATCGAGGCGAGGGCCGCTGCCCCGGCCGCGACGGTCACCGGCACATTGAAGCGCATCCAGTGCGCATAGGCGCCAAGTGCGGCGACCATGCCCGCTGCCAGCATCGCGCCGGGAGAGAGATCGTTCGGGAGCGCGTCGCTCACCACCAGCATGACGGCGAGAAAGACCGACGCGACGAAGCTGAAGAGCAGCGCGATGCTCGGCAGCGCCAGGCGGCGCTTCCGCGTGAAGAACTCCGCCAGCGCCCAGCTTGCGGCGGCAACAACCGGCGCCGCCAGCATCTCGCTGACAGTGAGAAGCAGATAGCTGAGCGCGCCAAGGAACATGACAAGCCCGATGGTGACGAAAATGTCGTTGAAGCCGGTCACGAGCCGCAGCTTCTCGTCATCCGGGTCGGCTGTGTCTGGCGGCGTTGCGTTGGTGGCAAGGAAGGGCTCCAGCCGCCGCGCCGTCTGCTGGTCAATCACGCCTGCGCGCACCGCGGCTGCAAGTCCCGCGCTTAAATCCCGATCATTCTTCATGACCAGCAGATTGTGTGGACTGCGCGATGAGGTCAAGCTGGTTTCATTCCTCTCCCCCATGAATGTGGGGGCGAGGGGGAAAGGGGAGTTAAACCCTCTCGCCCACCAGATCATATTCCTCCGCCCCGATGATCCGCACACGGACCATGTCGCCGGGCTTGAGGCCGGTCTCGCCAGGCAGGAACACGTTGCCGTCGATCTCCGGCGCATCCCAGGGCGAGCGGGCTATGGCTTCGTCGTTCTCCGTGTCGATTTCGTCGACGAGCACGTCGATTTCGCGGCCAACCTTGCCCTGGAGGATCTCCGCGGAGATTTCCTGCTGCGCCGCCATGAAGCGCTCCCAGCGCTCCTGCTTTACCCCGTCGGGCACCTGGGCCAGGCCCAGATCGTTGGCCGTCGCACCGGAGACCGGCTCATACTTGAAGCAGCCGGCGCGCTCGATGCGGGCTTCCCTCATCCACTGCAGCAGATAGTCGAAGTCCTCCTCCGTCTCGCCGGGGAAGCCGACGATGAAGGTGGAGCGGATGGCGATGTCCGGGCAGATCGACCGCCACATGGCGAGGCGGTCCAGCACCTTCTCCTGGTTCGCCGGGCGCTTCATCGCCTTCAGCACATTGGGGGCCGCGTGCTGGAAGGGGATGTCGAGATAGGGAAGGATCCTGCCCTCCGCCATCAGCGGGATCACCTCGTCGACATGCGGGTAGGGATAGACGTAATGCATGCGCACCCAGGCGCCGAGGCCGCCGAGTTCCCTCGCCATGTCGAAGAACTTCGCGCGCACCTCGCGGCCATGGAACTTTGATGTCTGATACTTGATGTCGACGCCATAGGCGGAGGTGTCCTGGCTGATGACGAGCAGTTCCTTCACACCCGCCTTCACCAGCCGCTCCGCCTCATGGAGCACCGAGGCGACGGGGCGCGAGGCGAGGTCGCCGCGGATCGAGGGGATGATGCAGAAGGAGCAGCGGTTGTTGCAGCCTTCGGAAATCTTCAGATAGGCATAATGTTTCGGCGTCAGGCGCAGGCCCTGCGGCGGCACGAGATCCGTCTTCGGGTCATGCACCGGCGGCAGCGCCTTGTGGACCGCGCCCACCACGGCCTCATACTGGTGCGGACCGGTGACGGCGAGAACGCCGGGATGAGCCTTCATGATGGTGTCGGCCTCCACCCCCATGCAACCGGTCACAATCACCCGGCCGTTCTCGGCCATGGCCTCGCCGATGGCGGCAAGCGACTCCGCCTTGGCGCTGTCCAGAAAGCCGCAGGTGTTGACGATCACCACGTCGGCATCGTCATAGCCGGGCGACATCACATAGCCCTCCGCGCGGAGCTGGGTGATGATGCGCTCGGAATCAACCAGCGCCTTGGGGCAGCCGAGGGAGACGAGGCCGATCTTGGGGACGTGCTTGTTCATGAGGCGGTGCATAGCGGAGGGGGGCGGAAAGCGCAATTCTCAGGCTCCCCGCGGCACTTCACGAACTGCTCGCCTTCGGGCATAATCCGGTTTATCGGCAAAAGTGCGTTGCAAATGCGATTTGCAGTGGGGAAAACGGGACATGATTTCGAGACGCAACATGATCATGGCGCTGGGCGCCGCACTGGCCCCCGCCGCGGCGCAGGCCGCCACCGGCCCCACGCCGTCGCCGGCAGAGAAGTCGAAGCCCGTCGCCAAGAAGCCGGCAGCTGCCAAGAAGCCGACACCCAACAAGCAGGCCGTCAAGAAAAAGGCCCCCCCGGCGCCCCCGCGCCTCATCATCACCGTCAATAAGGTGAGCCAGAAGATGACGGTGGAGCTCGACGGGGAGCAAATTTACAAGTGGCCAATCTCAACGGGTGCCGCCGGATACGACACGCCCTCGGGCACCTTCAGGCCCTTCCGCATGGAGAAGGAGCATTTCTCCAAGGAGTGGGACGATGCGCCCATGCCCTATTCGATCTTCTTCACCGGCGAGGGTCACGCGCTGCACGGCAGCTACCACGTGAAGAGCCTCGGCCGCCGCGCCTCCCACGGCTGCGTGCGCATCCTGCCGGAGAATGCGGCAAAGCTCTTCGCGCTGGTCCAGAAAACCGGCATGAGCAACACCCGCGTGGTGGTCAACGGCGGCTTCTTCGGCAACGGCGGCATCGGTTCCGACTGGCCGAAGAAGAACCCTTTCTCACTCTGGTTCGACTGAGCAAAGGGGGCCACGGCGCGGCTGCGCGGCGGAACGCCGGAACCGCCAGAGTGATTGGGAGAGCTCTTTCGTCCGAGGTGGTAACGCTTGGCCGTCAGGGATGTTGAAGCCATTGTGCAGCGGAGGCGGATTGCGGGAAAGCCGTTCCTTGACAAACCGCCCCCTCCATGCGCCTAAAGCATTTTCAGGCCAAGTGGACACCCGGTTGACCGTCGAAAATGCGACCAAACAAAGAGATAGATCAGGTTTCGATTTCGCTGAACCGAAACCTGCTCCAGCGCCCCGAACGTCCTGATTTGTGAGGATTTCAATGCACGCCTACCGCAGCCACACCTGTGGCCAGCTCCGCCCCGGCAATGCCGGGCAGGACATTCGCCTCTCCGGCTGGGTTCACCGTGTCCGTGATCATGGCGGCGTGCTGTTCATCGACCTGCGCGACCATTACGGCATGACCCAGGTGGTGGCGGACCCGGATTCGCCTGCCTTCAAGGCGGCTGAGAAGGTGCGCTCCGAATGGGTGATCCGGGTTGACGGCAAGGTGCGCCCGCGGCCCCCCGGCACCGAGAACCATGATATGCTGACCGGCCTGATCGAGATCTTCGCCACCGGCATTGAGGTGCTGGCCCAAGCGGCTGAACTGCCGCTGCCCGTGTTCGGCGACACCGAATATCCGGAGGACACCCGGCTGCGCTACCGCTTCCTCGATCTCCGCCGCGAGCGCATCCACAAGAACATCATGAAGCGTGGAGCAATCATCAATTCGCTTCGGCGGCGCATGGTGGAGCAGGGCTTCTTCGAGTTCCAGACGCCGATCCTCACCGCGTCCTCGCCCGAGGGTGCGCGCGACTTCCTCGTGCCGTCGCGCATCCACCCCGGCAAGTTCTATGCGTTGCCGCAGGCGCCGCAGCAGTTCAAGCAGCTGATCATGATGTCGGGCTTCGATCGCTATTTCCAGATCGCGCCCTGCTTCCGCGACGAGGACGCCCGCGCCGACCGCAGCCCGGGCGAGTTCTACCAGCTCGACATCGAGATGAGCTTCGTCACCCAGGACGACGTGTTCAACGCGGTGGAGCCGGTCTTGCGCGGCGTGTTCGAGGAATTCGGCGGCGGGCTTCCCGTGACGCAGAAATTTCCGCACATCGCCTACCGTGACGCGATCCGCTGGTATGGCTCCGACAAGCCGGACTTGCGCAACCCGATCAAGATGCAGGCCGTCACCGAGCACTTCAGGGATTCAGGCTTCAAGGTCTTCGCCGGCATGATCTCAGGCGATCCCAAGGTTGAGGTCTGGGCCATTCCGGCGCCCAAGGGCGGAAGCCGCGCCTTCTGCGACCGCATGAATTCCTATGCGCAAAGCCAAGGCCAGCCGGGTTTGGGCTATGTCTTCTGGCGCGAGGGTGAGGAGGGTGGCGCTGGCCCCATCGCCAAGAACATCGGCCCGGAGCGCACCGATGCGATCCGCAATCAGCTGGGCCTCGGCGTGGGCGACGCCTGCTTCTTCGTCGCCGGTCGTCCGGAGAAATTCTACAAATTCGCCGGCGAAGCGCGGAACAAGGTGGGCGAGGAACTGAACCTCACGGCCAAGGACCGCTTCGAGTTCTGTTGGATTGTCGACTTCCCGATGTATGAGTGGAATGAGGAGGAGAAGAAGGTTGACTTCTCGCACAACCCCTTCTCCATGCCGCAAGGGGGGCTGGAGGCGCTGGAGACGAAGGACCCGCTCGACATCCTCGCCTATCAGTACGACATCGTCTGCAACGGCGTGGAGCTGTCGTCGGGCGCCATCCGCAACCATCGCCCGGAGGTGATGAAGAAGGCCTTCGAGATCGCGGGTTATCCTGAGAGCGTGCTGCTCGAAAAATTCGGTGGCATGTACCGCGCCTTCCAATATGGCGCACCGCCGCATGGTGGCATCGCGCCGGGCGTGGACCGCATCGTCATGCTCCTCTGCAACGAGCCCAACATCCGCGAGGTGGTGCTGTTCCCCATGAACCAGCAGGCCGAGGACCTGCTGATGGGGGCACCCTCCGAGGTGACGCCCAAGCAACTGCGCGAACTCCACATCCGGCTGAACCTGCCGGAGGCGTGAGGGCGCTTGCCGCGAATGAGAAACGCCCGGGCGGGTGCCCGGGCGTTTTCGTTTGGTCAGCTGGAGCATGATCCGCAAAAGTGAAACCGGTTTTGCGATAAGATCATGCTCAAGCTTTTGATCTGGCGGATGTTCCGTCCAGGCGATTCCGCCTGAACGGAACATGCGCGAGGCCGGAGCCTCACTCGTTCGCCATCACCGTCACGCCCAGCCTGGTGATGGCGTCGCCGGGCTTGGCGGGGTCGAGCGCGCTGATTTCGGAGACCTTCATCGGGGCCGCCGGTTTGATGCTCAGCATCAGGCTCTTGGGGTCGGCGAGGAATTTGGTCACCGCGTCCACCGCCTGCTTTGTCAGCGCCTCGTTCTGGAACTGCACGAAGGTCAGCTGCACCGTGGGCGGAATGGAGGCCAGCAGCACCTTCTCGTCCATGCCCCGCGCGGCGGCGATCAGCGGCAGAACCTTCCTGGTGATCGAGGCGTCGTCAAAGCGCAGGGACGCGCCCTTGACCTCGACTCCCTGCAGCTGCGGCGAGAGGGCAGCGAGGTCGAGGCTCTTGCCGGCCATCTGGTCCTGCAGCATCCGGGCATAGGCGGCAACCGGCAGCCTGTCGATGGAGCCCATAAGGCTCAGCGATCCCACATCGCGCGCGCCGAACGACAGGCTGAAGCTGTAGGCAAGATCGTCGCCCGAGGCCGCCAGATCGCTCTTCGTGCTCAGGTCGATGCTGAGGCCGTCGTAGCCCAACTGCTTCCACATGTCGCCGCCGTCGAAGGAGGCGAGGGTGGAGCCGGGGATCGCAAGGTTGCCGACCTTCAGCGTATACTGGCCCATGCCGGTGGCGGAGTCGCCGTTCCAGGCGGTGTCGATGCTGTCGATCTTCACCGTCTGGCCGGAGGCGGTGATGGTGATCGGCCCGCTCGTCATCTTGTTGGCGAAGGTGATGTTGGAAAGCATCTCGTCCCTGGGCGCAGGCGAGGCAGGCAGGGCGCGGATGTACCAGCCCTCGGCCGAGGCGCCGGGAATGCTCATCGAGAGATTCGCGTCCTTGTCGGTGATCTCGACGGAGGTGTTGGTGAAGCGCGCCTCGCCCACCTTCCACAGCGAATTGCCCTGGTCTGCAATGCCGGTGAAGGTTACCTCCGCCGTCTTCACGCTCAGCGCCGCGTCATTGTCCCTGGCAGGCTTGCTGAGCGCCAGATTGGTGATGGTGACGTTGCCGCCGTCCACCTTCAGGCTGTCATAGGTCGGCGTGACCGAGGTCTGCCGCTGAAGGTTTTCGAGGAAGGCCTTGACCGCCGGGGGCGCCTCCTGCGCCTGGGCGAGGCCCGGCACAAGGGCGGCAGACGACAGGCAGGCGGCGGCGAGGCATTTACGGATCCGGTTCATGAAGACTCCTGGAGAAGGGCAAGGGTATGTTGATCGAGAATACGCGAACACCTCATCAACGTCACGACATTATGGCAGACTTGCACCGCCACCGTGGCCGTTGCTAAAGAAAGAAGGTAAGACTGGAGAGAGTTGAATGCGCATAATCCTCTTGGTTTTCATGCTGGCGCTGTTGTCGGCGGCCGGGTTGACGGCCCCGGCCTGTGCGGCCACAACGCCCGCGGCAAGCGAGCAGCAGCAGATTCCGCTGAAGAAGAAGCGGCAGGCCGCCGAGGCCAGGAAGAAGGTCGACGCAAAGAAGGCTGCGGACGCCAGGAAAGCGGCGGAGGCCAGAAAGGCCGCCGCAGCGCGCAAGCAAGCGGCGGCGCGGCGGCAAGCGAACCAGCTGGGCTGGGCCTGCGACGGCTTCCTCGAATGCCTGTTCCAGAACCGCAACAAGCCACGCGCCGGCGTGCAGCGCGCCTCAACGGGGGCCTCCTCCCGGGCTGTGCCGGACGAGGCCACGGGCGAGAACATCGTCTGGGCGCCCGCCTCCAAATACGCCATCGGCTCGATTGTCGTCTCCACACCGGAGCGCGCCCTTTACTTCGTCACGGGGCCCGGCCAGGCGCGGCGCTACAGCGTGGGCGTCGGCCGCGAGGGCTTCCAGTGGTCGGGCGCCTCCAGCATCGTCAGCAAGGCCGAGTGGCCGACCTGGCGGCCGCCGCCGGAGATGATCAGGCGTGAAGCGGCCAAGGGCAATATGCTGCCAACCGAGATGGCCGGGGGCCCCGAGAACCCGCTCGGTGCGCGCGCCTTGTATATCGGCGGCAAGATCTACCGCATCCACGGCACCAATGCGCCCTCCTCGATCGGCGCGGCGGCGTCATCGGGCTGCATCCGCATGATGAATGCCGATGTGGTCGAGCTCTATGACAAGGTGAGGATCGGCGCCAAGGTCTATGTTTACCAGTGATCCCGCCGGAGCGAACACGAAGGGCCGCGGCAAGCCGCGGCCCTTTTCGTTTGGGTGCAAGGGGCCCAAAAAGAACTGACCCCGGAGGCTTGCGCCGTCCGGGGTCCAGTCCTGAAGTCTCGTAAGACTACTTCTTGGCGGCCTTCTTGGCCGGCTTCTTGGCGGCCTTCTTAGCCGGCTTCTTGGCGACCTTCTTGGCGGCCTTCTTGGCAGGCTTCTTCGCAGCTTTCTTCGCAGCCATTGCTGTCTCTCCTAGAGTTGTTAGTGCCCCACAACGCAGGCAAGCCTCACACAGACGGGCAAGCTGGCATGTGCAATCCGTACTTGACCAGTCATCGTGGTGTTTTCTGCACCCGCTAGTGTGATTCGGCAATATGCCGAACGACGTTCGGCACCCTCGCGGATTCTCTCTAACAATCGGTAAACGCTCGGAAAAACCGCAAAACAATACGTATACGGACAAAATCCGCCGTTCACCGAAAAAACCCAATGAAACAAGGGGTTTTCCCACTCGTCAGCCTACGGACGAACTGCGCTTTCCGCGCCTCTGTCAGCAGCGGTTCCGTGTCAAGGCCGCCTGTGGGCGCGGCCAAGAATGTGTGGATAATTTTTCGGCGAGGAGGTTTTCGAAGTCCGCTTGAAGCAAGTCAGAAGGCCTCTGAACGCCCATCGGCCTATCACCGATGACGCGTCGTGCGCGCGTGAGAAGTTCTCCACCGCCCATCCTTGCGCGCAAAAGCAGAGAGGCCGGAACATGCCCGGCCTCTCCCGCGTCCCGCATTGTCTGCTTGCGATTACGAGCAGCCGCTGGTCGAGCCGCAGGTGTCGCACTTGAGGCATGTGCCGTTGCGCAGCATGGTGAAGTTGCCGCACTCGGAACAGCTCTCGCCCTCATAGCCCTTCATGCGCGCTTCGGCGCGGCGGTCGTTGGCCGCAATCAGCGAGGTGGTGGTCTCCACCGCCACCGCCAGTTCCTGGCGCGTCACCGTCACCTGGGCCGGCGCATCGGCAAGCGCCAGCGCACCGTCGGCGCGCGCGCTCGCCGCCTGCGCGCCTGACATCACCACCACGTTGGAGGAGGCGAGGTTGGGCTTCCTCACGAAACCGGAGGAGAGCACGCGCGATGCGGGCAGGCGCGGCGCATCGCCCGAGGCTTCGCCCTTGCCGAGCGAGTCGAAGCCCATTTCCGAGGGCTCGACATGCGCGAGGTCGGTGCGGCCGAGATAGGACACGGCCAGCTCGCGGAACACATAGTCGAGAATCGAGGTGGCGTTCTTGATCGAATCGTTGCCCTGCACCATGCCGGCGGGCTCGAACTTGGTGAAGGTGAAGGCGTCGACGAACTCCTCCAGCGGCACGCCGTACTGAAGGCCGACCGACACCGCGATGGCGAAATTGTTCATCATGGCGCGAAGGGCGGCACCTTCCTTGTGCATGTCGATGAAGATTTCGCCCAGCTTTCCGTCGTCATATTCGCCGGTGCGGAGATAGACCTTGTGGCCGCCCACCACCGACTTCTGGGTATAGCCCTTGCGCCGGTTGGGAAGCCTGAGGCGCGAGCGCTCCCGCTCCACCACGCGTTCCACGATCTTCTCGACCACCGTTTCGACCCGGGCGGCCACCGTCTTGGTCATCAGCGCCTCCGCCACATCGTCCGAATCCGCGTCATCATCGGCGAGCAGCTGCGAGGACAGCGGCTGGGACAGCTTGGAGCCGTCGCGGTAGAGGGCATTGGCCTTGATCGCCAGCTTCCACGACAGCATGTAGGCGTTGGCGCAGTCCTCCACGGTTGCGTCGTTCGGCATGTTGATGGTCTTGGAGATAGCACCCGAGATGAAGGGCTGACTCGCCGCCATCATGCGGATGTGGCTGTCGACCGAGAGATAGCGCTTGCCCAGCCTGCCGCAGGGGTTGGCGCAGTCGAACACCGGCAGGTGCCCGTCCTCGAGGCCGGGTGCGCCTTCCAGCGTCATCGCGCCGCAGACATGGATGTTGGCCTTGTCGATGTCGGCTCTGGAGAAGCCCAGATGCGCCAGCATGTCGAAGCCGAAGTCGTTGAGCTGCTCGTCCAGGACGCCCAGCGCCGTGCGGCAGAAGTCTTCGCCCAGCGTCCACTTGTTGAACACGAACTTGATGTCGAAGGCAGAGGCGAGGCCCGCCTCGATCCTGGCGATCTGCTCCTCGCCGAAGCCCCTGGCTTTGAGCGCCTTGTGGTCGATGCCGGGGGCATCGGCCAGCGAGCCATGGCCCACGGCATAGGCGATGATCTTCTCGATCTGCTCAGTCCCGTAGCCCAGCGTGCGCAGCGCCTCCGGCACCGCCTGGTTGATGATTTTGAAGTAGCCGCCGCCCGCCAGCTTCTTGAACTTCACCAGCGCGAAGTCGGGCTCGATGCCGGTGGTGTCGCAATCCATGACGAGGCCGATCGTGCCGGTGGGCGCGATGACGGTCGCCTGCGCGTTGCGGTAGCCATGCGCCTCGCCGAGCGAGACCGCGAGGTCCCAGGCGCGGCGGGCGGCGGCGGCCAGGTCCTTGTCCTTCAGGCCGGTCTCGTCAAGCGCCACCGGTCTGGTGCGGAGGCCCTCATAGCCCTCGGCTGCGCCATAGGCCGCGCGGCGGTGGTTGCGCATGACGCGCAGCATGTGCTCGCGGTTCCTGGCGAAGCCGTTGAAGGGACCCAGCTCCCTCGCCATTTCGGCGGAGGTCGCATAGGAGACACCCGTCATGATGGCGGAGATGGCGGCGCAGATGGCGCGTCCCTCGTGGCTGTCATAGGGGATGCCGGCGGTCATCAGCAGGCCGCCGATATTGGCGAAGCCCAGGCCCAGCGTGCGGAACTCGTAGGAGAGCCTGGCGATCTCCCTCGACGGGAACTGCGCCATCATCACCGAAATCTCGAGCACCATGGTCCACAGGCGGACGGCATGCTCGAAGGAGGCGATGTCGAACTTGCCCGTTGCCTGGTCGCGGAACTGCAGAAGGTTCAGCGAGGCGAGGTTGCAGGCCGTGTCGTCGAGGAACATGTATTCCGAGCACGGATTGGATGCGCGGATCGGACCCGAGGCCGGGCAGGTGTGCCAGTCGTTGATGGTGGAGTGATACTGGATGCCGGGGTCAGCCGAGGCCCAGGCGGCATAGGAGATCTTGTCCCACAGCGCCGCGGCCTTGACGGTTTTGGTCACCCTGGAGGTGAGGCGGGACTTCAGCTGCCAGTCAAGGCCGCGCTCGACGGCGAGCAGGAATTCGTCCGTCACGCGCACGGAATTGTTGGAGTTCTGGCCGGACACGGTGCGATAGGCCTCGCCGTCCCAGTCGGTGTCATAGGTGTCGAACGCGAGCTCGGTATAGCCCTGCCTGGCGAATTGGATGACGCGCCTGATGTAATTGTCGGAGACCAGCGCCTTGCGGGCGTCCTTCACCGCGCGCTTCAGCGCGGGGTTCTTGTCGATTTCGAAACAGTCGCCGTCCGGGCCGTCGCAGTTGACGCAGGCCTTCATCACCGCCTGCAGGTGCTTCTTGACCGTCCTGGAGCCGGTGACGAGGGCCGCCACCTTCTGTTCCTCGCGCACCTTCCAGTCGACGAATTCCTCAACGTCCGGATGGTCGACATCGACGATCACCATCTTGGCCGCACGCCTGGTGGTTCCGCCCGACTTGATGGCGCCCGCCGCGCGGTCGCCGATCTTGAGGAAGCTCATCAGGCCCGACGACTTGCCGCCGCCCGACAGCTTCTCGTTCTCGCCGCGCAGATCCGAGAAGTTGGAGCCGGTGCCGGAGCCGTATTTGAACAGGCGCGCCTCGCGCACCCACAGATCCATGATGCCGCCCTCGTTGACGAGGTCGTCGGCCACTGACTGGATGAAGCAGGCATGGGGCTGCGGATGCTCATAAGCCGACTTGGACTTGGTCATGCGGCCGGTTTCGGGATCGACATAATAGTGGCCCTGGCCCGGGCCGTCGATGCCATAGGCCCAGTGCAGCCCGGTGTTGAACCACTGCGGCGAGTTGGGGGCGCACTTCTGCGTGGCGAGCATGAAGCACATCTCGTCAAAAAAGGCGCGCGCGTCCTGCTCGGTGTCGAAATATCTGCCCTTCCAGCCCCAATAGGTCCAGGTGCCGGCGAGGCGGTTGAACACCTGGGTGGACGATTGCTCACCCGTATAGCGCTCCTTCTCGGGCAGCTTGGCGAGGGCCTCCGCGTCGGCCACCGAGCGCCACAGCCACGACGGCACGGTCTCTTCCTCGACGCGCTTCAATGCCGCCGGAACGCCCGCCTTGCGGAAATACTTCTGCGCCAGAATGTCAGTCGCCACCTGGCTCCAGGAGGAGGGGACGTCGATGTCCGCGAGGCGGAAGACAATCGATCCGTCCGGATTCTTGATCTCGCTGGTGGCGCGGCGAAAATCGAGATCGGCGTAAGCGTCCTGCCCTGCCTTGGTATAGCGGCGTTCAATGCGCATTCTTTTCAAGTCCCTCTGTAAAATCGTTGCCGCGAGCACACGAAAACTTATCCGAGCTGCTCCATCCACCCCGTTGCAAGACGCACACACCCGGTTCCCGGAAACTGCCGTCCCCGGCTTGTTCAGCCTGTTCTTTTGAGTGTTCCGCGGAGGATGCGGCTGCCCCCGCAGCCTTCTCCTCTCAACCCCTCAATCATTAACCGGAGTTTAGTCCCCCCAGCCGCCGGGCGTCAATACATAGTGTGTTAACGAAAGATTAACACCATATATTGTGGCACAACGTGCCAGACCTCAACGCAGATGGAAAGTTTCATACGATTCTGCTGGTAAGCTCAAGGACTCCTTCGGCTTATTCGCGCTGTCCACAGGCTGGCCCTCCTCCCCCGGATGGTAAATGACGCCGGAGTCATCGGCAGAAACGGAATGGCGGTGTCCCGGATTGGGCCGGTCATCACCGCTATCCACAGACGGAAACTCCAGTGCGGCTTTGGAGCAGGTTTCGATCAAACGGACTTAAAATATTGCTCTATCTATTTGTTTAGTAATGTTTTCTAGGTTCAGCCCGTTCCCACTTGACTGGCACATGCGCTAAAACTCCGCCTGCTGGCCCAGGAGAGCCCCGGGCTTCGGCTCCCGAATCGGACCCAGCATGACGAGCAGGACGAGGGCCGCAAGGGTGCAGCCCCCCATCAGCAGCCAGGCCTCGTTCACGGCAAGAGTCACCGCGCTTTCCTGGATCGTGTCCATGGCGCCGAGCAGGCCCATCGGATCGGTGGGGTCGGGCAGTTCGCTTGTGGCGATGTGCAGCAGGCGGGCGGCCGCTCGCGTCGCTCACCTTCTCCGGCGGCAGGCAGCCCATGGAGAAGCGTGTGACCGGCACGATGCACAGGCCCAGCGCCACGCCCAGGCAGGAATGCCAACCGAAACAAAACATGCGGCTTAAATCCGCTCAGCCGCAAGCCCTGTGGAAATGTGGACAAGGCTACGCCTTGCCCAGCGTCCCACAGGCCAACAAAACACAAAAAGCGGACATTTGATGTGCTCCCAAAACCGGACAAGTTGATTAGCTGTCGATATGCCCGAAAGGCAGTTGTGAGTCTTGTAATTGCCACACCGATTTCCTTAAGTGTTGTGGATGCGTCCACTGCTCACATGCCTGCCCGCCGGCGGCGACGGCCCCGCCCCGGCGATGAACCGGGGGGGACACGACGGCTGGCTGTCGGGGGGACTGGCCCGCAGCTATCGGCAGGCAGTGCCGCATGCCCACGGTCTGCTTCCGCAAAGGCAAGCCTTCTTCGGCGAAACCAGGAAGCGCGTGGCAAATCCCTGTGAGCGGATTCGATTGGAGGGGTCCGATTGTCACGCCCCGGAGGAAGAGCGGGAGGCCGGACGTTGAGGCTGCCATGACCCGCCCGCAACTTTCGTAAACCGCGACGACCAAGGAACCCGCTTCGCTGTGCTGGACATCATTCAACCCTATCTGGACTACTTCACTGTCCATCCGGAGTGGGCGCTCGTCATCATTTTCCTGATTGCGATGGGCGAGGCGCTGCTGATCATCGGCCTGTTCGTGCCCTCGACGGCGGTGCTGGTGGGGGCGGGCGTGCTGGTGGGAACGGGCCACCTCGGTTTCTGGCCGGTCGTCACCGTAACCGCCGTCGGCTGCATTGTGGGCGACCAGATTTCCTATTGGGCCGGCCGCCTGTTCGGCCAGCGGCTCAAGACCATGTGGCCGCTTCACCTCTATCCGCAGCTCGTCGCGAAGGGCGAGGATTTCGTGCGTCAGCATGGCGGCAAGTCGATCGCCATCGGGCGCTTCGTGCCCGGTGTTAAGTCAGTGGTGCCGGGCATCGTCGGCATGTTCGGCATGAACCAGCTGTTCTTCGTCTTCGTCAATGTGACGTCGGGCATCGTCTGGGCCTTCGCGCATGTCGTGCCGGGCGTGCTGATCGGGCGGGGACTGGCCTTCGCCGGGGAGTTGTCGGGCCGCTTGCTCGTGGTGCTGCTGGTGCTGCTCGTGCTGCTGGCTCTGGCGGGCTATGTGATCCGGCTTGCGGCGGCGGGCGTGTCGCCATTCCTCAACCATTTGCTGGCGCGGGTGTCCGCCTGGGCCAGGGCCAGGCGCGGCCGCTCCTGGCAGCGGTTCGCCAGGGCGGTGTCTCCCGGCAATCCGCGCTCGGTGATGATCGTGCTGTTCGCCGCCATTCTCTTCACCGGCCTTGTTGCGCTGGCCAACCTCGCTATCCGCGCGGCTTCCAGCGATGCCGTCTCCAACATCGATGTTTCGCTCGCCACCTTGATGCGCGAGTCGCGCAATGCGCCCGCCGACGAGCTGATGACGGTCATCACCATGATGGGCGACACAATTGTGTTGTCGGCGCTGGCGCTCGCCATCCTCGTCTGGCTGGTCTGGCACAAGGCCTACCGCGCCGCCTGGGCGGCGGGCATCGCCATCGTTGCGGCCAAGGCCTTCGAGCTTGCCATGAAGCTCGGCATACAGCGGGCCCGGCCCACCGAACTCTCCTATTCCGGCGCCAGCCTGTTCAGCTTCCCCTCGGGCCACGCCACCATGGCGGCGGTGATCTTCGGCATCCTTGCCGTGCTGGTGAGCCACTCCATGGGCCGCTGGGGCAGGGCGCTGGTCTATGCCACCTGCGCCATACTGGCCGTCGCCATTGCCTATTCGCGGCTCTATCTCGGGGCGCACTGGCTGTCGGACGTGCTGGCGGGCCTCACCTTCGGCGTCGTCATGATGGCGGCGTTCGGCGTCGCCATCGAGGCCATTCCGCCGCGCCGCATCAAACCGCACGGCCTGTTCGCCACCGCACTCGTGGTGTTTCTCGGCGCGGGCGCGCTGCATGTGGCGACCGGTTTCACGCGCGCCAGCGAAATGTACGCCGTGCAGGACCCGCTGACGCTCGTCCCCGTCGCGCAATGGATCGACAAGGACTGGGAGAAGCTGCCCGCCCGCCGCATTGATCTTGCGGGCAAGCCGGAGGAGAGCTTCATCGCGCAGTTTGCCGGCAACCTAGACCTGCTGGCGGCTCAGCTCGAAGCCGGCGGCTGGAGCGCGACGCCGGAGTGGACCTGGGGGCAGAGCCTGCCTTACCTCAACCCCAATGCGGCGCTGCCGGACCTCGCGCCGCGGCCGGCCCTGCACGAGGGCCTCAAGGCGAAACTCACGCTCACGCGGGCCGCGGCTGGCGACGGCGAGGGGCGCGAGGTGATCCGCATCTACAAGACCGGCCTCGCCGCGACCGAAGGCACGGCCTACAAGCCGATCTATCTCGTCAGCCTCACCCGCGAGGTGAGAACGCATGGCTTCGACCTCTACGCCATTCCCTCGCCCCGTCCGGCATCGGCTGCCGACATTGCCGATCTGCGGGGCGTGCTGTCACGCGCGGGGGGAATTGCCATCTTGTCCGGGCATGAACGCGGGGGTATCCGGCAGGACCTGATCACCGCCAGTCCCTGACGGGTGCAGGTGTTGCCGCTGCTGGTGCGGTGACCGGCGCACAGGCCAATTCGGCGCTGGACGGGGCTGGTCCGTTCCGCCATATTCCGCCAGAATTTCAGGGGGCCCGCTGGCCTGCAACGGACGATTCGACATGTTATTCCTGAAGCAGCTCTTTACCTGGTGGAACGGCCAGACGCTGAATACGAGGTTTTACACCTGGCGCAAGGGCAGTTATGTCGGCGCCGACCAGTTCGGCAACAAGTACTATCGCGCCAAGTCGGCGGTGCCGCGATCGATCAGTGAGCGCCGCTGGGTTGTCTACAACGGCTATTCCGAAGCCTCCACCATTCCGCCCGGCTGGCATGGCTGGATGCACCACCGCACCGATGTGCCGCCCACCGAGGAAGACTACACCCCGCGCGAGTGGCAGAAGCCCTTCGTTCCGAACCAGACCGGAACGCCCAATGCCTATCGGCCCAAGGGTTCGATCCTGTCAGGCGCACGGCCCGCGCCCAGCGCCCCTGACTATTCCGCCTGGCGGCCGGAGTAGGGGTCGCCATATTTCGGCTGGGGTTGGCAACTATCCCGGTTTGCCACTGAGAGGAGGGGCGGCGTGAAAAATTCGGCAGTGGAAACCCTGATCGGCGCCGTGGTGGTCATCATCGCGGCGGTCTTCTTCTTCTTTGCCTATCAGACCTCCGGCAAGGGCCATGCCTCCGGCGCTTATCGCCTCAGCGCCGAATTCGACAATGCCGAGGGCGTAAGCGTGGGCACCGATGTGCGCATTGCGGGGGTTAAGGTGGGCTCGGTCGTCGATTTCACGCTCAACACCGGGAACTTCCAGGCCAACACGGTCATGGAGATCGATCCCAAGGTGAAACTCACCGACGATGCCACCGCCAAGGTCACCTCCGAGGGCCTGCTCGGCTCGAAGTTCATTTCGCTGGAACAGGGCGGTTCGGAAATCATGCTGGCCGACGGCGGCGTCATTTCCAACACCCAGGGTGCCGTCGACATATGGTCGCTCATCAGCCAGGCGATGTTTGCCAACAAAGGCCCGGGTGACGGGGGCGCGGCACCGGCTGGCGGTGGCCAGGGCGTGCCCGCAACGGACACCAAGTCCCCCTGATGGCGGAAGCCCGGCCCGGCCCGCGCCGTCAGCAATGGTCCGCCGGATCCTATGGCACGCGCGCGCGCTTCGTCTCCGGCCTTGCCTCCGGCGCGATTCAATGGCTGGCGCCCAGGCCCGGCGAACGCAGTCCAGGCCTGGGGCATGATCCGCACGAGCGGCGCCGTTGGCAAATGGACGGCGGATTACATGCGCCGGATCAAGAGCTGAGTCATGCTCCAGCGCGCCGGGGCGGTGAAGGCATGAGAGCCGTTTTCCTCTGCGGCGCATCCATCGTTTTCGCCACGGCCATGGGTGGCGCCGCCCGGGCGGAGCGCATTGCCAATCCGATCGCCATGTTTGCGGGGCTGGACAAGATCACCGGCGTGACCACCACCTTCGAAATTCCCATCGGCGAGGAACGCCGCTTCGGCAGCGTGATCGTCAAGCCGGACGTCTGCTATACGCGTCCCGTCACCGAACAGCCCAAGACCACGGGCTTCGTGAAGATCGACCAGGTCGAGACCGACAATACGCGCAAACCCATCTTCTCCGGCTGGATGTTCGCCGAAAGCCCCGGCCTCAGCGCCATGGAACATGCCACCTATGATGTGTGGCTCACCGGCTGCCGCGACCCCAACGCCCCACCCCCCGCGGTCGAAACCACGCCAGCGCCCGACGCCACGGGCCAGCCCGAGAAACCAAAGGACGATCAGCCGGAAGACTGAGCCGGCGCATGTTCCGTTCAGGCGGACTCGCCTGAACGGAACATGCGCCAAGTCAAAAGCCTGAGAATGATCTTATCGCAAAAGCGGTTCCACTTTTGCGGATCATGTTCTATGACTTGCGCTTGCGCCGCTTGCGGTCCGCAACGGAGGCCTTCGCAGGCTTATCTGCTGGCCGTTGTCCCGCAGCCCGGCCCACGCTGTCTGTGGTTGTGATCGCATCGGCACGGATCGTGCCCTCCGGCAAGTCCTTGCCGATGTCGGCCTCGCGCACAAGATCGGGAAACGTCAGATGAGTCAGTTCCTCAATCCCGAGGACGGTGGTGCGGAATTCCTTCACGCGCGCCAGTTCCGGCAGGTCGTCATAGGCTTCCGGCGTGTTCTCGAAACTCTCCGGCACGCCCTCGGTGAGCTGATCCAGCACCTCGCGCTGGCTGGCGATCAGCGCTATTGACCGCGGTGTCCCGCCATCCGACCACACCACGATCTTCCAGAAGGCCATCGGAACCGGATGGCCCCGGTACACCGGATCATCGTCGGTAAACACAGGGCCCGCAAACACGCAGACCCGTTCCTTCTCTTCGACGGCATTGCGCAGCACATAGGTCTCGACGGCGCGCCAGCGCAGCTTGCCCTTCTCGCCCGGGTGCGTGTCACGGCTTCCCTGGTTGAAGTAGCCCAGCTGCGGCGCTGCGTTCGTGTAGAAAAAACTGTCCTGTTCGGCGGCGAGCGCCATCTCCCTCGTGCCCCAGGCCGGGTCGCTGCGCATGATGATGTGGCCCTTCTGGAACATCCGCGCGATGCGGTTGCGGTCCTGTGTGTCCGGGTAGCCCGGAACCTTCTGCTTTTCGTAGAACGCGGCACCCATCTGCTGGTCGGGATTGATCCGCCAATCGGTGCTGAAGTCGTCGCTGGCTTCCGGCCCCATGCTCTCGATCTGCAGGTCGGCCGCCGTCGGGTTCATGTTGACGGACTTGTCCCTGCGGTTGATGTGCCGCGTCAGCTTTCCATCGATGTTGCACGCGGTGTAATAGGCAAGCCGCCTGTCGCCGTTCATCACGATCGAGAAGTGATGATACTTGAGCTCGTGCGGGTCCTCGCCGATGCGCGCGTCGAGATTGCGCGCGGGCCTGCCCATTGACGTATCCCGCAAGACGGGCAGTGGCACGATGAAATCCGACAGGAAGCCCGGCTCATATCCGGCCCGGTCAGAAAAATCCTCATCCGATCTGTTGGCCATGCTGTGTCCTCGCTCCTGCTGCTCGACGCGTTGTTTGGGCGGCCGTGGCTGGCCGGAAATGACTGGGCGAGACACCACCGCCGGCATCCGGTCCCCGCTGTCCCAGAGGTCCAGTAGCGCGCGGATCTGGCGGTTTGCGGCATCGCTGCCGGAGGCGCGCGCCCGCAGGTTCCGGACGATGGAACTCACCCGCACCCCCTCATTGATGGCGGAGGGTGGATTACCCGGCATCGCCGCCAAGGCCATGGGACCGGGGCCGCCCCAGTGGTGAAGGGCGATCATTTGCCATTCATTGTTGAACACCGGCGATCCGGAAGAACCGCCCAGCGTGTCCGCCACATAGTGCAGCACGTCGTCGAGACGCGCCACGAGGCGGTTCTCGCGCAGCACCGCCTGTTTGAAATCGCCGCGCGGATGCTGGATGATGTTCGCCACTTCGCCCAGCATGTGCTTGTTCGGCATATCGGACAGCGGAACGAATGGAAATGATGAGAGCTCGCGCGGGCCGCTGCTCTTGACGCCCAGCGCCACGAGAGTGAAGTCGAGCCGGTCCCGCGGGTCGGTGACGAACAGCCGCCGGGGCTCAAGCTCGAAGGACGTGACTGGCGTCCTCTCTCCGCCGGCGTTCTTCTTGAAGCCGAATTCGACCACGAACTGCCCGGCATCGGCGGGCGAGGAGATGACGTGATTGTTCGTCATGATCACGCCGGGTGCGATCAGCACGCCGGTGCCCTGCGGCCGCCCGTCGCGGAACCTTATGCGCACGACGGCATCGGCGACCGCCCGGCCCCTGTCGAAGAAGGCGACCCCCACGAAGTCGAGTGAGGATCCGATCAGCGCCTCCATGTCGCCGGTCTTCTCCTCCCCATCGCCTGGCGATGGCGTCTCGCTCCTGATCCACTGGGCAAGGTCCCTGGCCTCCGCCTCGCTCAAGCCCGATTTCAGGCGCAAGCGGTCGACTAGCCGCTGATTGCTGGGTTCCGCGCCGAAGGGGTTGCCCCGGCTGACCTCGGCGAGACTATGGGCGATCTGGCCCGCGGCCTCGTCAAGCCTGCGGTCCACAGTTTCCGTCAGCAGATCGATCTGCATATCGTCCAACGGTCAGACGCTCCGGGAGATTAGCGGCCACCCTGAAACCGGACTTCGCTACACGAAAAACAACACTATTCTATTGGCGCAGTTTCGTGTCAGTTGCAAGAAGGGTTCTCTAGCGGCGTCCCGCCGCCCAGGCGAGTACTGTCTCCGGGTCATCATCCTTGTCGAAAGCGAAGAAATCCGCAGTCCTGTCGAGCAGCGGCTCGATCAGCCTGTGATATTCGGCGCGCGGCACCGCGATGGCGCCCAGGCGCTCGAGATGGGGGTTGACGAACTGCGCGTCGAGCAGGCCGAAGCCGCCGAAATTGAGCCGCGCCACGAGATGCACGAGGGCCACCTTGGAGGCATCGGTGGCGCGCGAGAACATGCTCTCGCCGAAAAACACCGCCCCGATGCGTACGCCATAGAGCCCGCCAACCAGCTCGCCGTCCTGCCGGCATTCCACGCTGTGGCAGCAGCCCATGCGGTGAAGCTGCGTGTAGAGCGCCACGATGCGGCTGTTGATCCAGGTTGAGCGGCGGTCCGGAGTCTTTTCCGCGCAGGCGGCGATGACGGCGGGAAAGTCAGCGTCCACCGTCACCTCGAAGAGCCCGCGGCGGAGGCTCTTTCTCAGCGAATGCGAGATCCTGAGGCCATCGAGCGGGATCACCCCGCGCTCTTCGGGCTCCACCCAGTAGAGCGCGTTGTCCTCCGCGCTCTCGGCCATCGGGAAGATTCCCGCCGCATAGGCGCGCAGCAGGACCTGTGGCGTGATCGCGCTCATCACGCCTGGCGGGCGAGATAATGCTCCAGCCAGTGGATGTCATAGTGGCCATCGATGATGTCGGGCTCGGCCAGAAGCTGCTGGAACAGCGGAATGGTCGTCTCGATTCCTTCCACCACGAATTCGCTGAGCGCGCGCTTGAGCCGCATCATGCATTCGGTGCGGCTCTTGCCGGAGACGATCAGCTTGCCGATGAGGCTGTCGTAGTAGGGCGGAATGCGATAGCCGGCATAAAGGGCGGAATCGACGCGCACGCCCAAGCCCCCGGGGAAATGCACCGCGTCAACGCGGCCCGGCGAGGGCGCGAAGGTCGTGGGGTTCTCGGCATTGATGCGGCACTCGATGGCATGGCCCGAGAACGAAATGTCGGACTGCGTATAGGCAAGGCCGGCGCCCGAGGCGACGCGCAGCTGCTCCTGCACGAGATCGAGGCCGGTGATGGCCTCGGTCACCGGGTGCTCCACCTGAAGCCTGGTGTTCATCTCGATGAAATAGAACTCGCCGTTCTCATACAGGAACTCGATGGTGCCCACGCCCTCATAGCCGAGCTTCTCCATGGCGCGCGCCACGCGGCCGCCGATCTCGTCGCGCTGGTGCGCGTTGAGCGCGGGCGAATTCGCCTCCTCCCAGATCTTCTGGTGGCGGCGCTGCAGCGAGCAGTCGCGCTCGCCCAGATGCACCGCGCGGCCCTTGCCGTCGCCCAGCACCTGGATCTCGATGTGGCGCGGCTTCTCGAGATATTTCTCGATATAGACATCGCCATTGCCGAAGGCCGCCCTGGCTTCCGACTGCGCGGTGCTCATGGCGATCTCGAGGTCGGCTTCCGAGCGCGCCACCTTCATGCCGCGGCCGCCGCCGCCGGCCGTGGCCTTGATGATGACGGGATAGCCGATATCCTTCGCCGCCCGCCTGGCCTCGTCGATTCCGCTGACGCCGCCTTCGGAGCCAGGCACCACCGGAATGCCCAGTTCCTGCGCGGTGAGCTTCGCGGTGATCTTGTCGCCCATGATGCGGATGTGCTCGGCCGAGGGGCCGATGAACTTCACCCCGTGCTCGGTGAGGATGTCGGCGAAGCGGGCGTTCTCGGAAAGGAAGCCGTAGCCCGGGTGCACGGCCTCCGCGCCGGTGATTTCGCAAGCCGCGACGATGGCCGGAATGTTGAGATAGCTGTCGCGCGCCGGAGGCGGTCCGATGCACACGCTCTCGTCTGCGAGACGCACATGCATGGCGTCGGCGTCGGCGGTCGAGTGCACGGCCACCGTCTGGATGCCGAGCTCGCGGCAGGCGCGCAACACGCGGAGTGCGATTTCACCCCGGTTGGCGATGAGGACCTTGTCGAACATCGCCCCTTACTCGATCGCCACAAGAGGTTCGCCGTATTCGACCGGGTGGCCGTTGTCGACATAGATCGCGGTGACCTTGCCCGCGCGCGGCGCGTGGATCTGGTTCATGGTCTTCATCGCCTCGATGATGAGCAGCGTCTGGCCCTCCTTCACACTCGCGCCGATCTCGATGAAGTTCGAGGCTCCGGGCGAGGGCGCCATGTAAACAGTGCCCACCATCGGCGATTTCACCGTGCCGGGATGATCGCCGGCGGACCTCGGGGCGGGCGCCTCAGGCGCCTCATGCGCGGATGCTGCATGGGCGTGCACCACCGGGGCGGGCGCCGGGGAGGCGGCGCTGGCCGCCACCGTCACCTGCCTGGCCACGCGGAACCTCGAGCCCTTGCGGTCAAGCTCGATCTCGCTCAATCCCGTGTCGTTCAGGATTTCGGCGAGGCTTGCGATCAGCTCGAGGTCAGGGTCGTTCGGTGCGGATTTGGCGGAAGCCTTCTTCGACGGGGGCATTGGTCAACCCTTTTTGGCGGCTGAGATGAGGCAGTGGAGCGCGGTGATCGCCAGGACATAGCTGTCGACGCCGAAGCCGCAGATCACGCCGTTCACCGCCGGAGCGATGAGGCTGACATGCCGGAAGGCCTCGCGCTTGTGGACGTTGGAAAGATGGAGTTCGACCGAGGGGATATCGGCGGCTTTCAGCGCATCGTGCAGGCCCACCGAGGTGTGGGTGTAGGCGCCCGCGTTGATGGCGATGGCGGACGCCTTGTCGCGCGCCTCGTGTATCCAGCCGATGAGGTCGCCCTCGTGGTTGCTCTGGCGGAAATCCACGCTCAGGCCGAGTGCGCGGGCGTGGTCGCGGCAGCGGCTCTCCACGTCCTTTAGCGTCGCGTCGCCGTAGATGGCGGGCTCGCGCAAGCCGAGAAGGTTCAGGTTCGGGCCGTTGAGCACAAAGACAGGTTTCATCGATCCCCACGAATCCCCTGAGCATGATCCGCAAAAGTGGAACCACTTTTGCGGATCATGCTCAAGCTTTTGATCTGGCGCTTGTTCCGTCCAGGCGAGTCCGCCCGAACGGAACAAGCGCCAGGGCAGACCGACGCTTATAGGCGGTCACGGCGCCGGTTGGAAGCAGCCAGGACCCAGGGGCCTCAGCAGAGCTTGCAGCCGCCGCCCTTGCGCACCTGATCGACGAGTTCCGCCAGCCCGTCGGCCGGCAGATAGCCGGGCGAGACCTTGTCGTCGATGATGAAGGCGGGGGTACCGCTGATCGCCAGCGCCTGGGCCAGTGCATGGTTGTCCGCCAGCTCCCTGGTCACCGCCGGGTCCTTCATGTCTTCCTTCATCCTGGCGACGTCGATACCCTGCCTGGCGGCAAGTTCGTCCACCGCCTCCTTGGTCACCTTGCCCTCATGCTGGAAAAGGGCCGTGTGCAGCTCCCAGTATTTGTTCTGCTTCCTGGCCGCGATGGCGGCCATGGCGGCATAATCGGAATCGCCGCCGAAAATCGGAAATTCCTTCAGCACGAAGCGCAGGTTCTTGTCCTTCTCCAGAAGCGTCATCACCTCGGAGAAGCCCTTCTTGCACCAGCCGCAATTATAGTCGAAGAACTCGACGATGGTGACGTCGCCCTTGGGGTTGCCGGCCACATAATCGGCGGGCGAGCGGAAGATCTGGTCGGCGCTGGATTGCAGCGCGGCGCCGCGCTGCTGGGCGTCCCGCTCCTGCTGTTTGGCCTCAAGCGCCTTGGAAACCTCGAGCAGCACGTCCGGGTTTTCCAGCAGATACTGCCGGACGATGCCGCCGATCTCCTTCTTCTGGGCGTCGTTGAAGCTGCCGTCGGCGAATGCGGCGGGCGCAAGGGCCAGCAGGGCGGCCGCGGCGGCGGCGAAGCGGAGGCGGAAGGTCATCAGGTGTCGTCCTCTTGGTTCGGATCATTTTTTGGCGCAAAGCGGCGCTTCAGTTCATCTCTGTCGGCGTCCGGCGAAGCTGATCACGTCACTGGCGCGCGTCCATTCGGGAGTTCCGGTCTTGAAGGCGGCCTGGGCGGAGCGCGCCTTTTCAAGAGCGAGTTTGGTGTCGCCCATCAGCAGGGCGGCCTGGGCGGTCGCGAGTTCGGCGCGCGGCACGTCCCCGGTCTGGGCATAGGCGCGGGCCATCAGGCGGAAAGTCTCCGGCGTCTCGCCCTCGGTGCGCTGCGCCTGGCGCAGCAGCTTGATGGCCTCCCTCGCATTGTCCGGCTTCTCTGTGTCGATATAGGCCTGCGCCGCCAGCATCTGGATCAGCCCGTTGCTTGGCAGCAGTTCCAGCGCCTTCCGGACCGGCACGGCAGCCTCCGCCGCGCGGCCGTTCTCCAGCAGAGCCTGGGCCTTCAGCTCCCAGAAATAGGGGTTTTCCGGCAGCTCCTTGATGAGGCCGTCGATGACCGGCAGGGCATTCTGGATGTCGCCCCGGCGGAACATGGCGATGGCCCGGGCATAGCGCGCCGGCATCGACTGGTCGGAGGAGGGGTATTTCTGCATCACTGCCTGGGCGCCGCCGATATAGCCCGCGAGCTTGGCCTGCACCAGCTGGTGGCGCAGCATCAGCGCCGGCGGGTCCTTGGCATCCCAGTAGGGAGATTTCCTGGCCTCGGCCTCGAGATTGCGGATGCGGTCCATCGGCATGGGGTGCGACATCACATACGGGTCGATGTCGGCGAGTGTTGCGATGTTCTCCCGCGCGAGGGTCTCGAACAGGGTGATCATCCCGCGCGCCGACTGGTGGGTCTCGTTAAGGTACTTCAGCGCCGCCTGGTCGGCGGAGGCCTCCATGCCGCGGGCATAGGTGAGGAAGTTGCGCTGCGCCAGGCCCTGGGTGCCGATCATCAGGCCCTGACCCGCCTGCGCCACCTCGCCTTTGCCGGAGGCCACGCCGCCGGCAATGGTGGCGAGGCCCAGCAGCATGCCGATGATCTGCGTGTAATTGGCCGCATCGACTTCGACGCCCATGCGCGCCAGGTGGCCGCCCGCGATATGGCCCGTCTCATGAGCCAGCACGCCGATCACATCGTTCGGCGTGTCGGCCCGCTCGATCAGCCCGGTGTTGATGAAGATGCGCTGCCCGCCGGCCACGAAGGCGTTGATGAGCCGGTCGTTGAGCACATAGACCTTCACAGCCTTGGGGTTGATGCCCGCCGCCTTGAAAACCGGCCGGGTATAAAGCCGCATGAGACCTTCGATTTCCGCGTCGCGGATGATCGGCAGCGGCTTGCCGCGCTGGGCGGCTTCGGTTTGCGGCAGGGCCACACTCATGAACGCCATGAGCGCCGCCGTCAGGCGGACCGTTGCGCGAAAGAACGAAGCGGGGCGGTGCATGAATTCTAAGCCTCTCGGTCCGTCCATCCGGTGAGATTGAGGCGAGTTTGAGGCCCAGCGGGACAGGGTCAATCGACCGGGGGCCAGCTGACCGATTTGTAACCTCAGCGCTTGCTCCACCAGCCGGACTTACGCTCCGCCGAGGCCGGGGTCACAGTGGGAGCCGGCGGTTGCCATCGGCGCGGCGTTTCTGCCGGGGCGGAGGCTTCCGCCACCGCATCGGCGGTGGTCACGGGCGCGGGTGGCGTGGCCGGAGCCGGACCGGGGGCGGACACCACGGACTCATCCGCGGCGGAGTCTTCGGCGCCGGATGTCCCGCCCGCCTCGGCGCCGGATGTCCCGCCCGCCTCGGCGCCGGTCTCCGGGCGCTCGTCGCGGCGCGGGCGCTCGCCACGGTCGCGGCCCCAGCGGTCACGGCGGCCACGGCCGCGGCGCGGCCGTTCGCCGTCTTCCGAAGGCTCCTCTCCCCCGGCCTCCGCAACGGCGCTCCCGCCGCCAGCCTCGGTCTGGTTCCCGCCTGTTTCGCGGTCGTCTTGGGAGTCGAAGTCCGGCTGTTCGCCAAGACCAGGCACGTCATCGCCCCGGCCATTCTGAAGCTGCTGTTCGTCGCGTCCGCGCCCGCCGCGGCGGCCACGGCGACGGCGGCGGCGCCCACCTTCGCGGTCACCGCCCTCGCGCTCGCTATTGCCGGACTGGCGCTCTTCTCCGGCCTCCCCGGCGCCGTTCTCCGCCTCGATCTCGACCTCGGCCTCGGCCTCGGTCTGGCCGTTCTCCTCGTCCTCCTCTTCGAAGGCGGAGTCGATGCGCACCGGCGCCGCCATCACCCGGCGTGGCGGAATGTTGCGCTCCGGCGCCCGCTCGATCAGCGCCTGCGAGCCCTTAAGCTCGTCGCTCGGCGTGATGAACACCGAGATGCCGTAGGCGGTCTCGATGCTGAGCAGATTGTCGCGCTTCTCGTTGAGGATGTAGAAGGCGATCTCGCGCGGGCACTTGACGGTGAGGTTCTCAGGCTTGCGCGCAATCAGCTGCTCCTCGACCGCCCGCAGCACCGAGAGGCCGCAGGACGAGACCGAACGCACCACGCCGCGGCCCTCGCAATGCGGGCAGCTGCGCGAGGAACCTTCCAGCAGGCCGGGACGCAGCCGCTGGCGCGACATTTCGAGCAGGCCGAAATGGCTGATGTGGCCGACCTGGATGCGCGCCCGGTCGTTCTTCAGCGCGTCCTTGAGGCGGCGCTCGACATTCCGGTTGTTGCGCTTCTCCTCCATGTCGATGAAGTCGATGACGACGAGGCCCGCGAGGTCGCGCAGGCGCAGCTGGCGGGCGATTTCGTCGGCGGCTTCGAGATTGGTCTTGTAGGCCGTATCCTCGATATTGTGTTCGCGCGTCGCCTTGCCGGAGTTGATGTCGACCGAGACGAGGGCTTCCGTCTGGTTGATCACCATGTAGCCGCCCGACGGCAGCGTGACGGTGGGCGAATAGAGCCCGTCAAGCTGGCTCTCCGCCTGCCAGCGCGAGAACAGCGGGCGCGAATCCTTGTAGGGCTTAACGTTCCTGGCGTGGCTCGGCATAAGCATTTTCATGAAGTCCTTCACTTCACGGTATGCCTCGTCGCCCTCGACGATCACCTCGTCGACGTCCTTGGTGTAAAGGTCGCGGATTGCCCGCTTCACCAGGCTCCCTTCCTCATAGACGAGCGCCGGCGCCTGGCTCTTCAGCGTCAGGTCGCGGACACTCTCCCACAGGCGGAGCAGATAGTCATAGTCCCGCTTGATCTCGGTCTTGGTGCGCTGCGCGCCCGCGGTGCGGACGATGAGGCCCATGCCCTGCGGCACCTCGATCTCCTTCACCATCTCCTTCAGGCGGCGGCGGTCTCCTGACTCGGTGATCTTGCGCGAGATGCCGCCGCCCCGCGCGGTGTTGGGCATCAGCACGCAATAGCGGCCGGCGAGCGAGAGATAGGTGGTGAGAGCGGCGCCCTTGTTGCCGCGCTCTTCCTTCACCACCTGAACGAGGATCACCTGGCGGCGCTTGATCACTTCCTGGATCGTGTACTGCTTGCGCTGCACCTTACGGCGGCGCTGCGGCACTTCCTCGAGCGCGTCCTCAGCGCCGATCTCCTCGACGCGGACGGCGTCCGGGTCCTCGCCCACTTCCTCAACGCCATTGCCGAGTTCGCCCGGAATGCCGTGCTGGACGGTGGGTGCGGGGGCCGCGGCCTCCATCCCGGCCTCGTCCGGCGGCCCGGCGGCGGGTTCGGCAAGGCGGGCCTCGATCCGGGCCTCCGGTTCTGAGGGTTCCGAACCGGCCCCGACCGGCTCGGACAGCGACGGGTCGTCGTGGCTCGCCGACATCGGCGCGGCGCGCGGCGGCGTGTCGTCGCCGTCATCATCCGCCTCGTCATGGTGTTCGACGGCCTCGCCCCCGGTCAATTCGGAGGAAACGTCGAGGACGTGCGACTCCGGGCTTTCCCCTTCATTGGTCTCGGGGCCGTGGTCCCCGGCGAAGGAGTCGTCTCCCGCGGCATACGCATCCTCGGCATATTCGGGCTCGGAGATTTCCTCCACCCCGCCGTCGGTGTTTTCCTCGCCGCGCGAGGCCCTGCGTCCGCCCCGGCCCCGGTCACGACCGCGCCGGCGGCGGCCACTGCCTTCGCCCTCGTCGTCCTCGTCCTCGGCCTCCCGCGCGTGCTCCTCCTCCTCGGCCTGAAGCAGGGCCAGCCGGTCGGCGAGCGGGATCTGGTAATAGTCTGGGTGGATTTCCGAGAATGCAAGGAAGCCATGGCGATTGCCGCCATACTCCACGAAGGCCGCCTGCAGCGACGGCTCAACGCGCGTCACCTTGGCGAGGTATATGTTGCCCTTCAGCTGCCGACGCGCGGCGCTTTCGAAATCGAATTCCTCGATGCGGTTTCCCTTGAGCACCACAACGCGGGTCTCTTCGGGGTGGCTGGCATCGATGAGCATCTTGCTGCCCATGAGTCACGTCCTCTGCGCCAGCCCGGCAAATGTGCCGATAGGTTCTCCGCTCCGGTGAGGAGACGCCTGTTGGAGATGCGGGTGCTGCAGCGCGAATGGGGCATGCGGGTCCAGCCAGCGGACACGGGCAAACAGGCGACCAGAGCCGGTCTTGCCCGGTTCTCGTTCAGCGCGCTCGTCGTGGCGTGGGACATGCCCAGGATTTCCTTATGTTCCGGTTCACGGAACGGTTCTAAATGGCTGATCCGGCACAGGATCCAGCTCTTGGACTGCGTCGAGCGGGGCTGGCAGAAACTGCCTCCGGATCCCCCGCTTCCCGCGAAAACTCCACCCGCAGCCGATTCTGCCGCAGAGTCGCGGCCCTGACCACAGGAGACGGTTCCTTCTTATGAGGCAGGTTGCCAAAATGCAAGCTTTCCTCTGAAGGGCGCATGGCAACCATTGATTAACCCTGGAGGCCCTAGCCTGCGACCACCGAGTTCCCAACCCGCAGTGCCGCCGGTCCATGACGCCTGAAACAGCCAGTCCTCGCCGCTTGGCAGCAGCCCGCCTGCTGCCCGTGCTGTTTCTGGCCGTGCTGTTTCTGGCCTCCGGCTACCGCCTGCCCGTGGCGGATGCCGCCGATAGATCCGCCATGACCGTCGCCACGGCGGCGCGGGTGGCCGGCGACAAGACCCGCACGCGTTTCGTGGCCGATCTGTCGGCGCCCGTGGGATACACCGTCTATGTGCTGGCCAATCCCTACCGGGTGATGATCGACCTGCCGCAGGTGTCGTTTTCGCTTCGGGAAGGCGCGGGGGACAGCACCCGGGGCCTGGTGACGCAATATCGCTTTGGCCCGGTGGACGATGCGCATTCCCGCATCGTTCTCGACACCGACGGCCCGGTGCTCATCGACAAGGCCTTTCTGCTCAAGCCGAAGGATGGCCAGCCGGCGCGCATCGTCGTCGACATCGTCAGAACCACCAAGCAGGCCTTCGACGCGCGGCTGGCAGCCGATGCGGCCAGCGCCACGGCCAGCGCCGCCCCCGCCGTGGAGACCCCGCCCGGCTCCGGCGGCGCCGCCCCGCGCGTGCGCAAGCTCGTCGTCATTGACCCCGGCCACGGCGGCATCGATCCCGGCGCCATCGGCCTCAGCAACACGCGCGAGAAGGATGTCGTCCTCGCCTTCGGCCTGAAGCTGAAGAAGGTGCTTGAAGCGACCGGCGCAATCGATGTGGTGATGACCCGCTCGGACGACACATTCCTGACCCTCCGCGACCGCGTGAGGATCGCGCGCGAAAAAGAGGCGGACCTGTTCATCGCCATCCATGCCGACACGGTGAGGGGCGGCGACGCCCGCGGCGCCACCATTTACACCCTTTCCGAAAAAGCCTCCGACGCCGAGGCCGAGGCCCTGGCCCACAAGGAGAATCGCGCCGACATCATCGCCGGCGTCGACCTCGAGGCCGAGAACCAGGAAGTGACCGACATCCTGATCGACCTCGCCCAGCGCGAATCGAAAACCCACTCGCTGGTCTTCGCCAGGAAGGCGGTGGCGGAGATGGCGCCGGTCACAGTCTTCACCGGCAAGCCGATGCGCTCGGCGGGCTTCATGGTGCTGAAGGCGGCGGACGTGCCCTCGGTGCTGATCGAACTGGGCTTCCTGTCAAGCAGGCAGGATGAAAGCCAGCTCACCTCGCCGGAGTGGCAGCAGAAGGTCGCTGCCGCCATGGGCCGCGCCGTCGAGACGTATTTTGCCACCCAGATGGCCGCCAAGACGCCCTGAAGGCCAAGACAAGATTCAACGAAAAGGCAGCTGGTTCGCCTGTCTCGCCCGGCGTGGCGCGGGGGCCGGGTTCCCGCCACCCAAGGGCCACAATCGGCTTCTAGAAAATTTTCAGGTCAAGTGGACACCGGTTGACCGTCGAAAATGCGACCAAACAAAGAAACAGATCAGGCTTCGATTCCACTGAACCGAAACCTGATCTAGCGAATTAATTATAGATGGGCCTCGGGGCTGTGTTATCCGGCGGGCCGCAACAGGCAGGTGTCGTTTCGTAGAATGCTTCGTTTCCTCGGGTGGTTGTTCGCGGTCGGTTTCATGCTGTTCGTCGCCGGCGCGGCGGGCGTGGGCTATGTGCTCTGGACCGCCTCGAAGGACCTGCCCGACTACACCCAGCTTGCCAATTACGCCCCTCCGGTGATGACCCGCATCTATGCCGCCGACGGCTCCATGCTGGCGGAATATGCGGAGGAGCGCCGCCTCTTCGTGCCCGTCAGCCAGATGCCGAAGCCCTTGATCGACGCCTTCACCTCGGCCGAGGACAAGACCTTCTTCACCCATGGCGGGCTTGACTGGATGGGCATTGCCGCCGCCGCCTGGCGCTTTGCCCAGGTCAAGCTGACCGGCAAGGGCCAGATCGTCGGCGCCTCGACCATCACGCAGCAGGTGGCCAAGAACTTCCTTCTCACCAACGAACGCTCGCTCGACCGCAAGCTGAAGGAGGCGATCCTCGTCCGCCGCATCGAGCAGACCTTCACCAAGGACCAGATCCTCGAGCTCTATCTCAACGAGATCTTCTTGGGGCTGAATTCCTATGGCGTGGCCGCCGCCTCGCTCAACTATTTCGGCAAGTCGCTCGACCAGCTGTCGCTGGAGGAGATGGCCTATCTCGCGGCGCTGCCCAAGGGCCCCAACAACTACCATCCATTCCGCCAGAAGGAACGCGCCATCGAGCGCCGCAACTGGGTGCTGGTGCAGATGCGGGAGAACGGCTACATCACCGAAGACCAGATGAAGGAGGCGCAGGCCAAACCCCTGGTCGTAACGCCGCGCCCCTTCGGCGCGCAGCTCTTCAACGCCGAGAGCTTCGCCGAGGAAGTGCGCCGCGAGCTGATCGGTCTCTACGGCAAGGACAAGATGGAAAAGGGCGGCCTCTCGGTCCGCACCACGCTCGATCCCAAGCTGCAGCTGTATGCCCGCCAGTCTCTGGCCCGCGGCCTTATCAACTTCGACCGCAAGCGCGGTTACCGCGGCCCCATCGCAAACGCCGATCTGGGCGCGGCGGCGGACTGGGCGCTGCTCATCAAGAACAGGAAGGCGCCGGAGGACATGGCGCCCTGGCGCATCGCCGTGGTGCTCGATGTCAATGACGGCGAAGCCACCATTGGTCTGCAGCCCAATACCCAGCCTGACGGCGTGCTGGCGCCGGAGCGCGAGACCGGCAAGATCCCGCTGGCGCTGATGAGCTGGGCACGCGCCTATATCGACGGCACGGCGCTCGGCCCCGAGGTTAAGAAGGCATCGGATGTGCTGAAGCCGGGTGACATCGTCTATGTGGCCCCCAACAAGGATACCGGCCAGTATCATCTGATGCAGGCGCCGGAGATCGACGGCGCCATGATCGCCATGGACCCGCACACCGGCCGGGTGCTGGCCCTTGTCGGGGGCTTCTCCTATGGGCGGAGCCAGTTCAACCGCGCCGTTCAGGCGCTGCGCCAGCCGGGCTCATCCTTCAAGCCCATCGTCTATGCGGCCGCCCTCGACAATGGCTATTCCCCCGCTTCCGTCATCATGGATGCGCCCATCGAGTTCAAGATGCCGGACGGCTCGATGTGGAAGCCCAAGAATTATCAGAACAAGTTTTTCGGTCCCTCGACGCTGCGCCGCGGCATCGAACAGTCGCGCAACGTGATGACGGTCAGGCTCGCCAGCGAGCTCGGCATGGCCAAGATCATTGACCTCGCGACCCGTCTCGGCATCTATGACAAGCTGCCCGCCGAACTCGCCATGGCGCTGGGCGCGGGCGAGACCACGCTCATGAAAATGGTCACCGCCTATGCCATGATCGACAACAGCGGCAAGCGGGTCGAACCCACCCTGATCGACCGTATCCAGGACCGCTACGGCAAGACGATCTATAAACACGACAAGCGCGACTGCGCCAATTGCCAGGCCCCCGGCTGGAGCCCCGACCTGCCGGAGCCGGACCTGGTCGATGTGAGCGAGCAGGTGATGAACCCCTATACCGCCTATCAGATCACGTCGATGATGGAAGGTGTGGTCCAGCGCGGCACCGGCAAGAAAATTCTGGCGGTGGGCAAGCCCGTGGCCGGCAAGACGGGCACGTCGAACGACGAGCGCGATGCCTGGTTCATCGGCTTCACGCCGGACATGGTGGTGGGCTGCTACGTCGGCTTCGACAACCCGAAGCCCATGGGCAAGGGCCGCACCGGCGGCGAGCTGGTCGCGCCCATCGTCGCCGACTTCATGAAGCTCGCCTTGAAGGACAAGCCGGCGACACCCTTCCGCGTGCCGCGCGCCATCGAGCTGATCCCCATCGACGCCAAGAGCGGCAAGCGCGGCATCTTCGGTCAGCCTGGCGTCATTCTCGATGCCTTCAAACCGGGCGACGAGCCGCCGGATTCGACCAAGATCATCGGCGAAGGCGCCATTGCGGCCGCCGGAACCGCCGCCAGTGGCGGCGTGATGCTGGTGCCGCCCGGTCAGGGCGACTCGGGCGGGGTTATATCCGCCGCGCCCGCGCCACAACAGCCTTCGGCCAGTGGCGGGTTGACGGGGCAGGGCGGCGGCCTCTATTGAACCCCGCAACGTCACTCTGTTGTTTGAGCAGGAATCATGCGCGCTGAAATCTCGTCGATGGTCGACGACATGAAGCAGTCCATCGGGCTGCTGAGGAGGCATCTTTGACTGGGACAATGCGCTGCGCCGTCTCGCCGAACTGAACGCAAAGTCCGAGGACCCCTCGATCTGGAATGACCCGCAGAAGGCGCAGAAGCTGATGCGCGAGCGCCAGGACCTCGACAAGCGCATCGCCATGATCCGCGGCCTCGAGCAGTCGATCGCCGACAATACCGAGCTGATCCAGATGGGCGAGAGCGAGGGCGACGAGTCGATCATTGCCGAGGCCGAGACGTCGCTGCAGGCGCTGCGGCCCAAGGTGGCCGAGACCGAGATCGAGACGCTGCTCTCGGGCGAGGCCGACGCCAACGACGCCTATCTGCAGATCAACGCCGGCGCCGGCGGCACCGAAAGCCAGGACTGGGCCTCGATGCTGATGCGCATGTATCTGCGCTACGCCAACAAATACGGCTTCAAGGCCGAGGTGCTGGACGAGCATGCGGGCGAAGAGGCGGGCATCAAGTCCTGCACCATGCAGATCAGGGGCCACAATGCCTATGGCAAGCTCAAGACCGAGTCGGGCGTGCACCGCCTGGTGCGCATCTCGCCCTATGATTCGAACGCGCGCCGCCACACCTCCTTCTCCTCCGTCTGGGTCTATCCGGTGGTGGACGACAACATCGACATCGTGGTGGTGGACTCGGATCTGAAGGTTGACACCTACCGCGCCTCAGGCGCCGGCGGCCAGCACGTGAACACCACCGATTCGGCGGTTCGCATCACCCATATCCCGACCGGCATCATCGTCGCCTGCCAGGCCGAGCGCTCGCAGCACAAGAACCGCGCCACCGCCCTCAAGATGCTGAAGGCCCGCCTCTATGAAATGGAACTGCAGAAACAGCAGGAGAAGGTCGACGCGGCCAACGCCAAGAAGACCGATATCGGCTGGGGCCACCAGATCCGCTCCTACGTTCTGCAGCCCTACCAGCTGGTGAAGGACCTGCGCACCGGCCACACCTCCACCGCCCCCGGCGACGTGCTGGACGGCGAAGTCGAAGACTTCATCCAGGCATCGCTCGCCCATAAGGTGAAGGGCGGCGGCGACCAGGTGATCGAGGATATCGAATAGGGCAACAACTGGCCCGATCGAAGCCGCGCTGCGGTCTGCGGCGTCAGCCCAGCACCTCAACCGACACCGGCCGCGAATCCGCCCCCAGCCGATAGACCACCGGCACGCCGGTTTCGAGTTCGCGTTTCAGGATCTGCTCGGGGCTCAGCCCCTCGATGGCCATGATCAGTGAACGGATGGAATTGCCATGCGCCGCCACCAGCACGCGCCTGCCCGAGAGAACGTCCGGCTGGATGTGCTTCATATAGTAGGGCAGGGCGCGGGCCAGCGTGTCCTTCAGGCTCTCGCCGCCGGGCGGGGCAATGTCATAGGAGCGGCGCCAGATGTGCACCTGTTCCTCGCCCCACTTCTTGCGGGCATCGTCCTTGTTGAGGCCGGTGAGATCGCCATAGTCGCGCTCGTTCAGCGCCTGGTCCCTCACCGTCTCGAGGTCCGGCTGGCCGAGCTCGTCGAGCATGATCTTCAACGTATGCTGGGCGCGGGTCAGCGCGCTGGTATATGCGATATCGAAGTGAAAGCCCCTGGCCTTCAGCTTCTGGCCGGCGGCATGCGCCTCGGCTAAGCCCTGTTCTGTCAGGCCGGGGTCCTTCCAGCCGGTGAACAGGTTCTTGAGGTTCCATTCGCTCTGCCCATGGCGGACGAGCACGAGAAGACGGTCCACGTCCTGCATGATGTGTCACTCCAGTCCCAATACGTCGATCATCGAATAAAGCCCCGGCGTCCTGTCGAAGCCCCACAGCGCGGCCTTCACCGCGCCGCGTGCGAAAATGTCCCGGCTCTCGGCCTTGTGGGCAAGCTCGATGCGCTCGGCGGGCCCGGCGAACATCACCGTATGCTCGCCCACCACCGATCCGCCGCGCAGCGTGGCAAAACCGATGTCGCCCGGCGTTCTTGCCCCGGTGTGGCCGTCGCGGCTGCGTACAGAGCGGGACTTGAGGTCGATTTTGCGGCCATCGGCGGCCGCCTGGCCCAGAAGCAGGGCGGTGCCCGAGGGCGCGTCGATCTTGTGCTTGTGGTGCATCTCCAGCACCTCGATGTCGAAATCCTCGCCCAGTGCCGCGGCCACCTTCCTCACCATCACGGACAGCAGATTGACGCCGAGGCTCATATTGCCGGACTTGATGATGCGCGCATGCCGCGCCGCGGCCTTGATGTTCGCCTCGCCTGCCTCGTCGATCCCCGTCGTGCCGATCACATGCACGATACGCGCCTGGGCGGCGAGCTCCGCCAGCGCCAGCGTCGCCGCCGGCACGGTGAAGTCGATGACGCCGTCGATATGGGTGAGGAGGGCGACCGGGTCATCGGTGACCGCCACGTTCAGCCGCCCGATGCCGGCGAGTTCGCCCATGTCGGCTCCCACATGGGGTGAACCCCTGGGCTCCAGCCCGCCCGCCACCTCGGCACCCGGCGTTTCATTGACGATGCGCGTCAGCACCCGGCCCATCCGGCCCGCTGCCCCGGCAATTGCTAGCTTCATAGGTCTCACCCTTCGTTAGACCCGGCTTTAGCAACGGACCCCGGTGATGGAAAGCGCCCAGCGCATGATCCGGTCAGGTAGAACCACCCGATCGATAAGAAGATGCGCCAGATCAGAGGCTTGAGCATGATCTTATCGCAAAAGCGGTTCAACTTTTGCGGATCACGCTCCGGAGCATCTTCAGGTCAAGTGGACACCGGCTGACCGTCGAAAATGCGAC
>NZ_JADCDA010000032.1 GCF_020252405.1 Aestuariivirga sp. | reverse complement strand
TGCGGAGCTCAGCGCCATCCACGACCGTATGCCGGTGATCATTGCGCCTGCGGATTACGAAACGTGGCTGACGGGCGATGCGGAAGACGCCGCGAAGCTGATCCGCCCGGGGCCCGATGGCAGCCTCACGGTGGAGCCCACGGTGATCAGCCGCACGCCCGCGCGCAAGCCGCCGCCGGCGAAGCCGGATCAGTTGAGCTTGTTGTGATGAAACTTGTGTCCCGCGCGCAATCCCTTTTGACCGTCCTCGCGGTCAACGCCGCATCAGGCCCAAGGCCCGCGTCTGCCTTTTCTCCCGCCCGATCAGCGCCGCTCAATCGCAAATGGGGGATATTGCAGCGATCCTCACCAAGGGGAGGGGGCTTCGCCTTTCCTCACCCCTCCCAGCCATAATCCTTCCGCGCCGCCTCCACCGTCACCAGCCCGGCTGCGATGTCCGCCTCCAGGGCCGCGCGGTCGCGGCGGTCCGGCCTCCCAAAGCCGCCGCCGCCGGGAAGTTCCAGCACCAGCGAGTCGCCCGCTTCGATGATATGGATGCCCTTGCCGGGCAGCTTCGGGCCTGACCCCCGCGCCGCGAGGCCGGCGCAGCCGGGTTGGCCGCCCTCGCGGCCTTTCGCGGGGTGAATGACGCGGTCGAAAGTGGCGGCCGAAATCGCAAAGGGCGCATCCTCGGTGTTGGCGATCTCGATCCGCTGCGAGACGCCGCCGCGCCACTGGCCCGCGCCGCCCGAGTCGGCAAGATAGTGCTTGCGGCGGAAATAGAGCGGGCACTGCGTTTCCGTCACCTCGATGGGGATGGCGCCCACGCCGGACGGAAAGGCGGTGGTGGCCAGTCCGTCCTTGCCCGGCCTTCCGCCGATGCCGCCCAGCCCGATGTTGATCACCGCGAAGTTTTTCGCCTTCGCCGTCCGCTCCGGCGGAACCCGTCCGTGGGCGGAGTAAAGCGACAGGATCCAGATCGGGCCGGCGCTCTCCGCCTGCACCGCGCCGGGCAGCGCCTGGGCAAGGCAGCCGAAGACGCTGTCGGCCAGCATCTGGCCGATCACGTGCCGCGCCGTGACGGGCGAGGGGCGGACCGGGTCGATGATGGAGCCAGGCTCGGTGACGAGGTCGAAGCAGGAGAGCGAACCGATGTTGTTGGGCACATGCGGCGCGATCACCGCCTTCAGCCCGAACACCGCATAGGCATGAGTATAGGTGCGGGGAGAGTTGATGCCGAACAGCGAAGCCGGCGAGCTTCCGGAGAAATCCACCGTGATCCCGCCGTTCCTGATGATGAGTCTGGACTTGAGCGTCAGCTCGCGCTCATAGCCGTCGAGCGGCATTTCGTAGGACCATTCGCCCTCGGGAAGCGCCTTGATGGCGGCGCGCACGCCCTTTTCGGACTGGGTGAGGATGTGCTTCGCCAGCGCGTCAAGCGAGGCGAGCCTGAACTCCTTCATCATGGAGGCGAGGCGGCGGGCGCCCGTGTCGTTGGCGCTGATGAGGGACAGAATATCGCCGCGGACTTCCACGGGCGCGCGCGAATTGGCGAGGATCACCGAGAGCAGCTCCTCGTTGAGCTTTCCCTCCTTGCGGATCCTCGAATGCGGGATGAGTGTTCCTTCCTCGAAGGAGGAGTTCGCCTTGGCCGACATGCCCACGCCGCCCACGTCGATCACGTGGCAGGTGGAGGCGAAGAAGGCGACGAGCGTTTTCCCCAGGAACACCGGCGTCATCATCACGTAGTCGAACAGGTGCCCGGTGCCGAGCCACGGGTCATTGGTGATGAACACGTCGCCCGGCTTCATGGTGGCCTGCGGGAAGCGCCTGAAGAAATGCGCGACCGCGGTCGCCATGGTGTTGACGTGGCCGGGTGTTCCGGTCATCGCCTGGGCGATCATGTTTCCGCGCGGGTCATAGACGCCGGCGGAGAGGTCGCCCGCCTCGCGGGTGATGGCGCCGAAGGCGGTGCGCAGGAGGGACTGCGCCTGTTCCTCAACCACGGCGATCAGGCGGTTCCACATGACCTGCGTGCGGATGGCGGCGAGTGCGTCCCGGCTCATCGGCGGCGCTCCATGACGATGTATCCCAGCGAGTTGATGGAGGCGTTGAAATTGGCGCCGACGATGGTGGAGGTCTCGTCCTCGGCGATGATGGCGGGGCCCCTGATGGCGGCTCCCGACTTCATGTCGAAGCGCCAGTAGACGGGCGCCTGCGCCTGTTTGCCCAGCGCGGGATCATAGATGGCGCGCTTCGAGCGCGGCTTGGGCGCGGCCCTCTTCGCCGCCTTCGCCGCACGCCCCGGCTTCCTTGCTTGCGAGGAGACGGTGACCGACCAGGTGATGGCCTCCGCCTCCTGGCCGGGGATGCGCAGGCCATAGACCTGTTCGTAGAGCCGCTCGAACGCGGCCTTGAGCCTCGCGCCATCGGCCCTGGCCAGCTTCTTCACCGGCACGCTGACGCGGATTTCATGGCCCTGTCCCACATAGCGGCAGTCAGCGGTGATCTGGATCGCGGGCGTTTTCCTGCCGAGCGCCGGCGCGACCGCGGCGCGGGCGTCCGCCGTCATCGCCGCGAGAAGCTTGTTGACGCGCCCGGCGCTGAAATCCGCCAGCGGAACAACCGCGCTTTTGGTGATTTCATAGGCCACGGGCGCGCGCAGGAAGCCGATGGCGGAGCCGACGCCTGCACCCTTCGGCACGATGATGGTGTCGATCCCGGTCTTCTCGGCGAGGCGGCAGGCATGCAGCGGCGCCCCGCCGCCGAAGGCAATCATGGTGCAGGAGGCGATGTCATGCCCGCGCTCGATGGCGTGAACGCGCGCCGCATTGGCCATGTTCTCCTCCACGATCTCGGTGACGCCCGCGGCGGGCCAGAACTCCCTGAGGCCCAGCCTGCTGCCGATGTGCTTGTGCAGCGCCTGCTTTGCCGCCGCCTCATCGAGCGGAATCTTGCCGCCCGCGAAATAGGCCGGATCGATCTTGCCGAGTGCGAGGTTGGCATCCGTCACCGCAGGCTCGGCGCCGCCGCGGCCGTAGCAGACGGGGCCGGGGGTGGAGCCGGCGCTGTCCGGCCCCACGGTGATGCGCGACAGCTTGTCGACGCGCGCGATGGAGCCGCCGCCCGCGCCGATCTCCACCATCTCGATCACCGGGATCCGGACGGGAATGCCCGAGCCCTTCATGTTGCGGTAAGCGCGCGCGATCTCGAACGTCCTTGCGCGCTCCGGCTCTCCGCCGGTCAGAAGGCAGATCTTCGCCGTGGTGCCGCCCATGTCGAAGGAGAGGACATACGGCAGCGCGCATTCCGCCGCGATCTGGGCGGCAAGGATGGCGCCGCCCGCGGGGCCGGATTCAACCAGCCGGATGGGAAAGCGCGCCGCGGTCTCCAGCGTGGTGAGGCCGCCGCCCGACATCATCAGGAACAGCGGGGCCGAGAGATTCATCTCCTTCAGCCGGTCGCGCAGGCGATAGAGATAGCCCGCCATCAGCGGGCGAACATAGGCATTGGCCACGGTGGTCGAGAAGCGCTCGTACTCGCGAATCTCGGGCGCCACCTCGGAGGAAATGCAGATGGTGACGTCGCCGGGCAGCAGCTTCGCCAGCAGGTCCTGCACGCGGGTCTCGTGACCGTCATGCGCATAGGCGTGGAGGAAGCCGATGGCCACCGACGTCACGCCCTCGGCGATAATGCGCTGGGCGAGGCCCCTGACGGCGCCCTCATCCAGCGGCAGCAGCACGCGACCGTCGGCCGCGATCCGCTCGGCGATTTCGAAGCGCAGCGGGCGCGGCGCCAGCGGCGCGGGGCGGTCGATCATCAGGTCATAGTGATCGAAGCGCTTCTCGTAACCCTGTTCGAGGATGTCGCGGAAGCCTTCGGTGGTGATGAAGGCGGTCTTCGCCCCCTTGCGCTCGATCAGCGCATTGGTGGCCAGCGTCGTGCCATGAATGAAGACGCCGATGTCCTGCGGCCCGAGGCCGGATGCCTCCAGCACCAGCCCGAGGCCCTCGATCACGCCCAGTTCCGGCGCGTGGGTGGTGGTCAGCACCTTGCCGGACCAGCGCTTCGCACCATCCTCCAGCACGATGTCGGTGAAGGTGCCGCCAATGTCGGCGGCGAGCTTTGCTGTTTTGGCCATGGCACGTGGTTAGCCCCTTCAGAAGGCATTCGCATCCGGATTCTGAGGGGTGTGTTGCAGAAAGCCCGGCATGCCCTTATCAATCCCCTCATGGCCAAGGTGACCATCCAGGATGTGGCCCGCGTGGCGGGGGTGAGCGTTGCGACGGTGGACCGGGTGCTGAACCGCCGCCCCGGCGTGCGCGGCGTCACCGTCAGCAGGGTCGAAACCGCCATCCGCGACCTCAATTACCAGCCGGACCGCATCGCGGCGCGGCTTGCCCGCTCGCGCGAATACCGTTTCTGCTTCGTGCTGCCCGACCGCACCGGCGATTTCTGGGAGCGCATCAACGAGGAAGTGCGCACCATGGCGGAGCGCATGCGGGGCGAGCGCGTGTCGATCGCCGTCCGGCGTGTCGACGTGTTCGACGGCGAGCTCCTGGCCTCCACCCTCGATTCGATCGGCGACGTGCATGATGGCGTGGCCGTGGCTGCCCTCGACCATCCGGCGGTGCGCGAGGCCATCAATGCGCTGGCCGACCGCGGCGTCACCGTGGTGACGCTCGTGTCCGACGTGCCGGGCTCGAAACGCATGCACTATGCCGGCATCGACAATTCCTCGGCGGGGCGCACGGCTGCCAGCCTGATGGGCCGCTTCCTCCGCGGCATGACGGGCAAGGTCGGTCTGATCGCGGGCTCCCTCGCGCTGCGCGATCACATCGAGCGCCAGTTCGGCTTCGAGCAGGTGCTGACGCATGAATATCCAAACCTGCGGGTTCTGCCCGTCCGCGAGTCGCGTGACGACTGGCGCAAGCTCGAGGAGATGACGGCGCAGCTCCTGGCCGAGCACCCCGATCTCGCCGGCATCTATAATGTCGGCGGCGGCACGCGCGGCATCGTCCTGGCGCTCGAGGCCGCGGGCCGCGCGAGGGATGTGGTGCTGCTGGGCCATGACCTGAGCGACGCCAACCGCAAGGCGCTGATCCGCGGCACCATCGATGCGGTGATCAACCAGGACCCCGGCCACGAGGTGCGCAGCGCCATCCGCGTCCTGATCGCCAAGGCGGACAATCTGCCGCTGATCGAAAGCCAGGAGCGGATCAGGATCGATATCTTCCTGCGGGACAATCTGCCGTGATGTGATTGGTGCCGTCAGCCCGGCGAAAGCCGGGACCCGGCTTTCCACGCGGTTGGTGCCCAAAGCGGGACGGCAGCTTCCGCCGGGGTGACGGATGAATGGGCCTGTAAGAATATAATCATCGGCAAAGCCCCGGCCGCGTCTTATAGGCAATCGCAACACTCTCGTCCGCCGCCACATCGCCGTATCCGATATAAGCAGGGGCGGGTCTGTTCAGGAAGCAATGCCGGGGATGCGGGTTCAGGCCGGTCAAGATGAAGTTGCCGGTTGACGAAATTCTACTGCACCGTTCCCCGCGCATCGACCTTCACGGCGCCCAGAACCTCGCTTCCGCGCACGAAGACCACCTTGTCGAACAGATTGGTCACCGGGCACACGTGGTTGGGCGTGATGCGCAGGAGGTCGCCCACTTTCGGCTTGTCGTTGACCTTGGAGATATCGAGGAAGCCGTGCTCCTCCGACATGTTGTAGACGCGTGCGCCCGAGAGCGCGCGCACCTCGCCGAAGCCTTCGAGGCCGACGAGGTCGCTGGTCAATGACTTCGAGCCCGCGTCGATCATGGCGCGGTCGCCCGTCGGCACGCTGACGACGGTGGAAAGCACGCTCAGCGCGCAGTCGTCGGGCGCAGCCGAGCCCGCGGCGATCTGCATGCGGTCCATGTAGATATAGGTGCCGGCGCGGTATTCGCTCACATGGTCGAGACCATCGTCCTTCCACATGTCGGGCGAGCCCCCGGCGGAGACGGCTGGAACCTCAAGGCCCGATTTCGAAAGCCCCTCGCGCGCCGTGTCGAGGAAGTGCGCCATGGCTCCACGCGCGCCATTCTTCGGCAGCGTCATCAGCCCGCCAAACGCCAGGCCCGGCGCTTGGTCGATGGCCTGGGCCAGCGCAATCGCGGCCTCAGGGCTCTGCACGCCGTTGCGCGCGGCCCCCGTGTCGCATTCGACCAGCACCGCGATGTCGCGGCCGGCAAGCGCTGCCGCATGCGACAGGCCTTCGAGCACTGCGGCATTGTCCGCCACCACTTTGATGGCGGTGCGTCTCGCAAGATCGGCCAGGCGGCCCAGCTTGTGTTCACCGACCACGTTGAAGGTGAGCAGCATGTCGGTGATGCCGGCCTCCGCCATCACCTCCGCCTCGCCCAGCTTCTGCACGGTGATGCCCCTGGCGCCGAGGCCGATCTGCGCCTTCGCAAGTGGCACCAGCTTGTGCGTCTTGATGTGCGGGCGGTTGGCGAGGCCCGCCTTGTCGCAGCGCGCCTGCCAGCGGCGGAGATTGCGCTCCACCACGTCGATGTCGATCACCGGAACGGGCGTTTCGAGATCCTCGAGGCGGGCGCCCAGGGGTTCGAAATCGAAATAGCCGAGAATGTTCATGGCGCGATCATAGCGCATGTTTCGTTCAGGCGGAATCACCTGGACGGAACATGCGCCAGATCATATGCCGGAGCATGATCTTATCGCAAAACCGGAACCCGCTCTTGCGGACCATTCTCCAAATCGAAACCTGCTTCAGCCCTGTCCCGCAGGAAACCCTTGCGCCGTCCGCCCCGTTGGTGCTGAAAGCCGCGAGGAGCATCGCATGCCGGATTTCGTGCAGTCATTGCTGACGGGCGAGGCGCTGTGGGCGCTTGGCCAGGTCATCGTGATTGACCTGGTGCTGGCGGGCGACAATGCCGTGGTCATCGGCATGGCCGCCGCCGGCCTGCCGGGGGAGCAGCGCAACAAGGCCATCCTCGTCGGCATCCTCGCGGCCACTGTGCTGCGCATCCTGTTTGCCGCCATCGCCACCCAGCTGATGCAGCTTCTGGGGTTGATTCTGATCGGCGGCATCCTCCTTCTCTGGGTGTGCTGGAAGATGTGGCGCGAACTGCGCGACGGCAGGGCGGAGCAGGAGGGCGTCGAGAACGTGACCGGCGAAGACCTGAACGCCGACCAGACCATTGGCAGCCCGCCCACCGGCAAGAGTTTCGCCCAGGCCGCCTGGCAGATTATCGTGGCGGACGTCTCCATGTCGCTTGACAATGTGCTGGCCGTTGCGGGCGCCGCGCGCGAGCATCCGGGCGTGCTGGTCATCGGCCTCGCGCTGTCCATCGCGTTGATGGGGCTTGCCGCCTCCTTCATCGCCAGGCTGCTCAACCGCCATCGCTGGATCGCCTATGCCGGTCTCGCGATCATCCTCTATGTCGCGCTGCACATGATCTGGCGCGGCGTCCTCGAAATCTATCCCGTGGTGACCTGATGCTGAATTTCGACGAAGCCCGCTTCCTCAGGATCGAATCCGGCGCGGTGGCGCTGGCCCCCTCCATCCACGCCGCCACCGGCGAACTGCTCGCGAAGGGCGCCAGGAACATCTTCTTCCTCGGCGCCGGCGGGGCGGCCATCCTCATGCAGCCCGCGGCCCTCATGCTGCAGCGCCGCTCGGGCCTTCCCGCCTTCATGGAAATTTCGGCGGAGCTTGTCGCGGGCGGCCACCATGCGCTGGGCAGGCACTCGATCGCCGTCATCCCCTCGCTCTCCGGCGCCACCGGGGAATCGGTTGCGGCACTTGATTATTGCAAGGACAGGGGTGCCGCCGTCATCAGTCTGGTGGGCCACAAGGACACGCCGCTCGGCCAGAGGGCAGACCACGCCTTCGTCAACTTCGCCGGGGACGACACGTCCTCCGAATCCTTCTATCTCCAGTCGCTGCTGATCGCCCTGTCGGCGATGGCCCATTGCGGCGAGTTTGCGGACTATGAGCGCACGGTGGCGGAACTCGGCAGCCTTCCGCATCATCTGCTCGCGGCAAAACAGGCGTTCGAGCCGGAGGCCCTGCGCATCGCGGAGGCCTTCAGCACCGAGCCCTGGCACATCATCACGGGCGCAGGCGGCTGCTGGGCCGAAGCCTGGTACTATGGCATGTGCATCCTCGAGGAAATGCAGTGGATCAGGACCAGGCCCGTGCATGCCGCGGATTTCTTCCATGGCGCGCTGGAGCTGGTCGAGACGGGTGTGAGCGTTGTGATCCTCAAGGGCGAGGATGCCTGTCGCCCGCTCGCCGATCGCGTGGAAAACTTCGCCCGCCGATACACCGGCAAGGTGACGGTGCTCGATACGTCCGTCTTCGCGATGCCCGGCGTTTCGCCGGAGACGCGCGCATTGATTTCGCCCGTGATCCTCGCCACCGTCCTGGAGCGGCTTTCGGCGCATCTCGAGGTCAGGCGCAACCATCCGCTGACCACCAGGCGATATTACAAGAAGGTTTCCTATTAGAGCGCCGGGCGATCAATTGACTCCATGAGATTTCCCCTCCCCACAAAGCCCCGCCCTCATCTTTCCTCTCCCCCGGTGGGGGAGAGGAATAATAAAGAGGGCGGTTTCATGCCATATGCGACAGGCGTCCCCGAAAAGGTAAGAAATCATTCCGATTTCAACTTACCGCCCGGCGCTTTAGGGCAGTTCCTGATCCAATGGAATGGAAACGCTGCCCTGTCTGTCTGCAATTTGTTTTGTCGCATTGTCTATGGTCAACCGGTTTCCGCCTGACCGGATCATGCGCCTGGTCATATGCCTGAGCATGATCTTGTCGCAAAACCGGTTCCACTTTTGCGGATCATGCGCCTGGTCATATGCCTGAGCATGATCTTGTCGCAAAAGCGGGTTCCACTTTTGCGGATCATGCTCTATGGGATGACGGCATGACGACGTTCTACCCGCGCGACATGAAGGGCTATGGCCGGGCGATCCCCGACCCGAAATGGCCGGGCGGCGCATATGTGGCCGTGCAGTTCGTGCTCAACTACGAAGAGGGCGGCGAGAACAACATCCTCCATGGCGATGCCGCGTCCGAGGCCTTTCTGTCCGAGATCGTCGGCGCCCAGCCATGGCCCGGCCAGCGCCACTGGAACATGGAGTCGATCTATGAATATGGCGCGCGCGCCGGCTTCTGGCGGCTGTGGCGCATGTTCACCGGACGCAGGGTTCCGCTCACCGTCTATGGCGTCGCCACCGCCATGGCGCGCTCGCCGGACCAGGTGCAGGCCATGCGGGAAGCGGGCTGGGAAATCGCCAGCCACGGTCTCAAATGGGTCGAGCACAAGGATATGCCGGAGGAGGAGGAGCGCCGCCAGATCGCCGAGGCGATCCGCCTGCACCGGGAGGTGACCGGCGAGCGCCCGCTCGGCTGGTACACCGGCCGCTGCTCGATGAACACGACGAAACTGGTGATGGAGGAGGGCGGCTTCCTCTATTCCTCCGACGATTATGCGGACGATCTGCCGTATTTCCTGAACAGGGCGAATGGCGGCCGGCACCTCATCATTCCCTACACGCTCGACGCCAACGACATGCGCTTCGCCACCCCGCAGGGCTTCAACACCGGCGGGCACTTCCACGAGTACCTCAAGGACAGCTTCGACTGCCTTTACGAGGAAGGCCGCCGCGGCTCGCCCAGGATGATGTCGGTGGGCCTGCACTGCCGCCTTGCCGGCCGGCCGGGCCGCGCGGCGGGCCTCGCCAAATTCATCGACCATGTGCTGGAGCACGAAAAGGTGTGGATCCCGCGCCGCATCGACATCGCCCGCCACTGGCTGACGACATTCGGATAACCGCATGGCCGTTTCCCTCCACGACCTCTCGAAGATGACGCGCGCCGCGCGGGGTCGGCTGCTGAAGCGCGCCGAGGCCGATCTTTCGGCGTTCGAAGAGAAGGTGAAGCCCATCATCCACGCCGTGCGCCATGAGGGCGACGAGGCCGTGGCGCGCTTTGCCCGCCAGTTCGACAAGGCGCCGGTCGAGGCCGGTTCGCTGGCCGCCACGGAGGCCGATTTCGCCCGTGCGGAGAAGACGCTGGACCCGCAGGTGAGGGAAACCCTCGGCTTCATGGCGGGCTCCATCGCCAGGTTTCATCAGGACCAGAAGCCGGAGGACATGTGGTTCCATGAAATCCGCCCCGGCGTCTTCGCGGGCGACCGCACCGCCGCCATTGCCTCGGTCGCCTGCTATGTGCCGCGCGGCAAGGGGGCGTTTCCGTCCTCGGTGTTGATGGCGGCGATCCCGGCGACCGTCGCGGGCGTGAGGGAGATCTGCATCATTACCCCGCCGGGACCGGACGGTTCGGTCGATGACGCGACGCTGGTCGCCGCGCGCATGGCGGGGGTCTCCAGGGTGTTCAAGGCCGGCGGCGCGCAGGGCATCGCGGCCGTGGCCTATGGCACGGCCACGATTCCCAGTTGCGCGAAGGTGGTGGGGCCGGGAAGCCCCTGGGTGGGCGCTGCCAAGCGCCTCGTCTCGCATGTGATCGACACCGGCACGCCGGCGGGCCCCAGCGAGCTGATCGTGCTGGCGGATGACACCGCCGACGGCCGCCTCGCCGGGCTCGACCTCATCGTCGAATCCGAGCACGGGCCGGACTCCTCCGCCTTCCTCGTCACCTGGAGCCGCAAGGTGGCGGAAGACGCGATGCAGGCGATCCCCGGGTTCTGGGGTCAGATGGGCGCGCAGCGCGCCGCCTATTCCTCCGCCGTGCTGTGCGGCCCGATGGGCGGCATCGTGCTGGCGCGCGACGAGGCGGAGGCCATCGCCTTCTGCAACGATTATGCGCCGGAGCATCTTTGCGTTCACTCCGGCGAGCCCTTCCAGTATCTGGGCCGGCTCGAGAATGCGGGCGAGATCCTGCTGGGCCGCCACACGCCGCCGACGCTCGGCAATTTCGTCATCGGCGTCAACCATGTGCTGCCGACCGGCGGCTGGGCCAGGACCGGCTCGCCCCTGAGCGTCCATGATTTCATGAAGCGCACCACGGTCGCCTATGTCACCGCCGCGGGCTATCCGGAACTGGCCAGGCACGGCGGGGTGATTGCCCGCTACGAGGGCTTCGACGGCCATGCCAATGCGGTGTCCGAAACCCGCGCCCGCCTGCTGGGGACAGATCGATGACCATGCGCAGCGGAGGCCGGATCCTCGTCGACCAGCTCAGGATCCACGGCACATCGCACGTCTTCTGCGTGCCGGGCGAAAGCTACCTTGCGGTGCTCGACGCGCTGCATGATTCGCCAATCAGGACCATCGTCTGCCGCCAGGAGGGCGGCGCCGCCTATATGGCCGAGGCCGCGGGCAAGATCACCGGCCGGCCCGGCATCGTCATGGTCACGCGCGGACCCGGCGCCACCAATGCCTCCTGCGGCATTCACGTGGCCGCGCAGGATTCGACCCCGCTCATCATGTTCGTGGGCCAGGTGGCGCGCGGCATGAGGGACCGCGAGGCCTTCCAGGAGATCGACTGCAGGGCCGTCTTCGGCTCCATGGCGAAATGGGTGGCGGAGATCGACCGGGCGGAACGCATCCCCGAGATCGTCAGCCGCGCCTTCCACGTGGCGACGCAAGGGCGCCCCGGCCCGGTGGTGATCGCGCTGCCCGAGGACATGCTCGCCGACCGGGTGGAGGCGGCCGATGCGCTGACCTTTGCGCCCGCGGTGATGAAGCCCGGCGCCGCCGACATGGAGGCGCTGCGGCAACGCCTGCTCGGGGCCTCCCGCCCCATCCTGATCGCCGGCGGTTCCGGCTGGAGCGCGCAGGGGGTGAGGGACCTCGTGCGCTTCGCGGAGACGTTCGATCTTCCCGCCGCCGTTTCCTTCCGCCGCCAGATGCTGTTTCCGGCCGATCACCCGAACTTCGCGGGCGATGTCGGCATCGGCCCCAACCCGAAGCTGGTGGAGCGCGTGAAGACCGCCGACTTCGTGCTGCTGGTGGGCGGCCGCCTCTCCGAGATGCCCTCGCAGGGCTATACGCTGCTCGACATTCCGGGCGACGGCTCGAAGCTCGTCCACATTCATCCGGGTGCGGAGGAACTGAACAAGGTCCACCGCGCGGGCCTCGGCATCCTCGCCACGCCCCATGCCTTTGCCGCCGCCGCCGCGGAGTTGCCGAAGCCCGATGCCGTCCCCTGGGCGGGCGCTGCCGGGGCGGCGCATGCCGAGTATCTGGCGTGGAGCGACACCGCGAAGATCAAAACGGCGGGTAACCTTCAGATGGCCGGGGTCATGGCGCATCTGAAGGAGGCGATGCCGGCGGACACGGTCTATTGCAACGGGGCCGGCAATTACGCCACCTGGGTGCACCGCTTCTGGCCGTTCCGGGCCTTTGGCTCGCAGCTTGCCCCCACTTCGGGCACCATGGGCTATGGCGTGCCGGCCTCGGTGGCCGCCAAGGCGCTGCTGCCCCACCGCGAGGTCATCGCCTTCGCGGGTGATGGCTGCTTCATGATGAACGGCCAGGAATTCGCCACCCTCATGCAGTATGGGCTGCCGGTCATCGTGGTGGTGGTCGACAATGGCATGTATGGCACCATCCGCATGCACCAGGAGCGGGAATACCCCAACCGCGTCTCCGCGACCGGGCTCAGGAACCCGGATTTCGCCGCCCTCGCCCGCGCCCACGGCGGACATGGCGAAACCGTCCAGCATACAGCGGAATTCGGCCCCGCGCTCGAACGCGCCCGGGGCAGCGGAAAGCCCGCCATTATCCACTGTTTGCCGGATCCGGAGGCCATCACGCCGGCCCGCAGCCTCACCGATATCCGCAACGCCGCCCTGGCGAAATAGGAAAACTTGACGGCAGGGCCTCCCTGAGGCTCAAATAGGGCCATGACAGCCGCGTCCCGCGCCGAAACCGTTCCGCTCGCCGCCCATGCCACCTGTGCTGCCGCCGGGGTGCGCGACGGGCTGCGCGCCGCCCAGTATTACATCCGCGACCTCGCCAGCGCGGACCGGTTCGGCAAGGGCGAGGCCCACCGCGTGCCCTTCCTCTCCCGCGTCGTGGCGCGGGGTGCGCGCATGGTGGACGGGCTGATGAACCGGGGCGCCAATCTCTCGATCGCGCTGTTCCTGCCCTCCTGGCGCAAGCTGCCGTCGCCCTTCACGCCCGGGCTGATGCATGCCGTGGCCAAGGACATCCGCAACGACCGCCTTGCCCACAACCCCACCTTCAACGCGTATTTTTACCGCGCCGCCATCCACGTTGCCGGGCGCTATTCGTCGCCTCCCTGGCTCATCCTCGAGCACCGGGTGGATGCCGCCCGCCGCAGCCTGGCGCCGCGCCTCGCCGAGACTGTCTCGGACAATGAAATGATGGCGCGCATTCTGATCGCGCTGGTCGGGCAGGGGCCTGTCGCCCGCATCGGCGCGGTTTCGGAGAAGAACCGCTTCTTCGCGAAGGCCGAGGCCAATGTTGCGGTGTTCTCCATCGCCTGCGTGGCGTTGATGTTCGCGGCGGACGGCAAGCCCACCGGCGCGATCGACGAGGACGGGTTCTTCACCGTCACCGGCGCGCTCATCGGCCCGCGCCTGTCCGCCATTGCCCGCCTTGTCGAGGCCAATGACGAAGCCGGTCTGGCGCGCGAGCTGGCTGACATCAAGTCGATGTACTGAGCAGGCCCCGTGGTCGCCGTTGCCGACGGCCCTAAAGCATTTTCAGGTCCAGCGCATGTTCCGGGAAGGCGGGTCCACCCGGTGGGAACATGAATGTGCCGGGCGGTTCCCACGGGTCAGGAATAATCTGTCCCGCCCCCGCCACGAGGTCAAGGCTATCGCAAACGGGATTTGTGCTTTTTTTCTTCTTTCCTCTCCCCCACCGGGGGAGGCGAATCGCATATGGCGGCGGCGTGTCTTGTGCCATGTCAATTTTCCCTTCTCCCGTCGCGGTACGCGATGGGAGAAGGTGGCCGACAGGCCGGATGAGGGCTTCTTTCCGC
>NZ_JADCDA010000031.1 GCF_020252405.1 Aestuariivirga sp. | reverse complement strand
TCTTCCGATCTTCCGCGTCGAGCACGCGGTACTGGACGCCGTTCGGCAGGGTTTCAAGGAACTGCGGCACGGCGGTTCGGAGACCCCGCTCCGAGAAATCCGCGAAATCCTCTATGCGCTCTTTCTTGACCGCCTGGCCGTTGATAAAGAGCACGCCATCGCGCATCTGGATACGGTCGCCCGGCAGGCCGATCACCCGCTTGATATAGTCGATGCTGATGTCGGACGGCAGCTTGAATACGGCGACGTCGCCGCGCTTCGGGGTATCCGGCCACACGATGCGGCCGGGGAAGTCCAGGTTGCAGCACGACACGATCTCGTTGCCGAAGATGCCGAGGGAGAAATTGAAGGAATATCTCCCGTAACCGTAGGAAAGCTTCGACACAAACAGATAATCCCCCACTTTCAGCGTTGGGTACATGGACGCCGAGGGGATGTTGAAGGGCTGAAAGAGGAAGGTCCGGACCACGAAGGCGATGAGCAGCGCCTGGATGATGACCTTGACGGTTTCCCACAAACCGTCCTCTGACTTGCGCCGCGTGTCCTGTGCCGCCGCCATCTGGGGGTCTTTCATATGCAATTTGCCTGGAGCAGGTTTCGGTTCAGTGGAAACGAAACCTGCTCTATCTGTTTATTTAGCCGCATTTTCGACAGTCAACCGGTGTCCACTTGACCTGAAAATGCTTTGTCTGGCCGCATTTTCGACGGTCAACCGGTGTCCACTTGACCTGAAAATGCTTTAACCATCGAATGCCAAGCCTTCCAGACCCCGGCTATAAACCGTTTCCCGGAGAAGATGCAACGCAGCCGCACTCAAGCAGGTCTACTGTTGCCAAATAGTGACAGTAAGAGGGGGGTGAGCTTCAACTCCAGCCCGATCCAGCCCGCTCCAGCGCACTCCCGCCGCCGGGCGGGCGAAGGACAATGTCACGGTTTGGGCGCCGGATCCTGTTGAAAGCGGGTTCCGGCGGATTGCCGGGATCACGGGCGCATGGGTTGGGACGGCGGTCCTTCGGCGCTGTTAACCCGGCAGCGCCTCGATCATCACGAAGGCATGGGCATAGGGGAAGTCGTCGGTGATCGTGAGGTGGATGCGCACCGTGTGGCCGGGCGGCGTCAGCGAATCGAGCTGGGCCTTCGCCCCGCCCGTCAACACCATGGTGGGCTTGCCGGAGGGCTCGTTCACCACGCCCATGTCCTTCCAGAACACGCCCTTCCGGAAGCCCGTGCCCAGCGCCTTGGAGCAGGCCTCCTTGGCGGCGAAGCGCTTGGCGTAGGAGGCCGCGCGCTGGGCGCGTTTTTCGGATTTCCGGATTTCGACTTCCGTGAAGATGCGGTCGATGAAGCGCGGGCCGAAACGGGCGAGCGTTTCCTCGATCCGGCGGATATCGATCACGTCATTGCCGAGACCCAAGATCATTTGAGGCCGCGGCTCCCGGGCTTGACGGCGGGGATGGCGGCGAGTTCGGCGGGCAGCCGGTCCGCCGGATAGGCCGGTATGTCGAGCCGGGTCAGCGCCGCCAGCGGCACGCCGATGGCGGCCTTGCCGCCGGAGCGGTCGATGAGGCAGGCGGCGGCCACCGTGATGCCGCCCTCTTGCGTGATGCCCGCGATGCACTCGCGCGACGAGAGGCCGGTGGTGACGATGTCCTCCACCATGACGACGCGCGCCCCCTTCGCGATGCTGAAGCCGCGGCGCAGCATGAGCTTGCCGTCCACACGCTCGAAGAAGACCGCCGGCGCGCCGAGCTGGCGGCCCATCTCGTAACCCACCACGACGCCGCCCATGGCGGGCGAGGCGACAAGGTCGATGTGGCCCGGCGCCATGGCGCGCAGCTGTTCGGCCAGCGCCGCACAGAGCCTTGCGGCGCGCCGCGCGTCCATCAGCACGCGGGCGCATTGCAGGTAGCGGCCGGAGTGGAGGCCGGAGGAGAGGATGAAGTGCCCCTCCAGCAGCGCGCCGGCCGCGCGGAATTCGTCCAGAACCTCGTCCTGCGTCATTCGCCCCTATCCCGTCTTGCGGCTCACGTCGCTCACCGCGGGCTTGCCGCGCAATGACGTCATGATTTCGTTCAAATGCCTGAGGTCATGCACCTCAATCGTGATGTCGACGTCGTAGAAATCCCTGGCGCCCTCGCGCGCCACCATCTGAAGGGCATCGATGTTGCCGCCGAGGTCGCTGATCGACTGCGTCATCTGGGCGAGCGAGCCGACCTCGTTGAGGATGGTGACGGTGAGACGCGCCGGGAAACGCTGTTCCTCCGCGCCCGTGTCCCAGGCGAGGTCGACCCAGCGCTCCGGCTGGTTGTCGAACTGCTCCAGCGCCCTGGCGAAGATCGGGTAAATGGTGATGCCCTCGCCCGGCATGAGGATGCCGACGATGCGTTCGCCCGGCACCGCGCCCGTCTCGGGCGAAATCCTGAGCGCCGTGGTGCGGGCAACACCGCGCACCGGAACGGAGAGGTCGGGATCGGTCTTTTTCGCGGGCGGCCTGCGGCGCAGCTCCCTGAGCTTCGTGTCGTCGATGGTGTGGCCCATGGCCTTCAGCATGTCGATGGCGGAGAGCTCGCCGCGGCCGATGGCGGCCAACGCATCGTCGACATTCCTGAGGCCCACGCGGGCGATGGCGGCGGCCATCTCCTTCGGCACATAGGTCTTGCCGATTTTGGCCAGCATCTTCTGCACGATCTCATGGCCCAGCCCCGCGAACTGCTTGCGCGCCGCGGCGCGCGTGGCCCGCCGGATGGCGGCGCGCGCCTTGCCGGTGACGGCGAGACCCTCCCAGGCGGCGGGCGGCGTCTGGGCCTCCGAGCGGATGATCTCCACCTCGTCGCCGTTCCGCAGTTCGGTGACGAGCGGGGCGTGGCTGCCGTTCACCTTGGCGCCCACACAGCTGTCGCCGACCGACGTGTGAACGGCATAGGCGAAGTCGATGGGGGTCGCCCCCCTGGGCAGCGCGATGAGCTTGCCCTTGGGGGTGAAGCAGAAGACCTGGTCGTGGAACAGCTCGAGCTTGGTGTGCTCGAGGAATTCGCGCGGGGACTCGCCCTCCTGCAGCATCTCGACCAGGTGGCGCAGCCAGCGATAGGCGTTGCTCTCGGCGGCGGGCGCGCGGAAGCCGTCGAGCGCCTCCTTGGCGTCCGGCGCGTCCTTGTAGATGGCGTGGGCCGCAACGCCGCGCTCCGCGATCTCGTGCATCAGGCGCGTGCGGATCTGCATTTCGACGCGCATGTGGTGGGGGCCGATGACGGTCGTATGGATCGAGCGGTAGTCGTTCTGCTTCGGCGTCGAGATGTAGTCCTTGAAGCGGCCGGGCACGGCCCTGTAAGTGCGGTGGATGATGCCCAGCGCGCGGTAACACTGGTCCACCGTGCCGACGATCACGCGGAATCCGAAGATGTCGGAGAGCTGGCCCAGTGACAGAAGCTTGCGCTCCATCTTGCGGAAGATCGAGTAAGGCCGCTTCTCGCGGCCATGGACCTCGGCCTTGATGCCGTTTTCCACCAGCTTCTGGGTGAGTTCCTGTTCGATCGATTTCAGGATGCCGCCGGATTCGGCGTGGAGCTTGGCGAGGCGGTCGATGACGATCTTGCAGGCTTCGGGGTTCAGCACCTTGAAGGCGATGTCCTCAAGCTCGTCGCGCACCGCCTGCATGCCCATGCGGCCGGCGAGCGGGGCATAGATGTCCATCGTCTCCTGGGCGATCCGCAGGCGCTTCTCGGGTTTCACATGCTCCAGCGTGCGCATGTTGTGCAGCCGGTCGGCGAGTTTCACCAGCAGCACGCGCACGTCGCGCGACATGGCGAGCAGGAGCTTCCGCAGGTTCTCCGCCTGGGCGGCTTCCCTGGTGACGAGGTCAAGCTTGGCGATCTTGGTCAGGCCATCGACCAGCGAGGCAATCTCGGGGCCGAATTTTTCCTCGATTTCCGCTTGCGTCGCCTCGGTGTCCTCCACCGTATCGTGCAGCAGCGCCGCGGCGATGGTGGCCGAGTCGAGCTTCATCTCGGTGAGGATGGCCGCCACTTCCAGCGGGTGGTTGAAATAGGCTTCCCCCGAGGCCCGCGTCTGGTTGCCGTGGGCTCTCATCGCATAGACATAGGCGCGGTTGAGGAGGTCCTCGTCCGCATCCGGGTCATACCTGGTGACCCGCTCCACAAGCTCGTACTGGCGCATCATGATGGCGTGATCATAACGCGGTTTGACCGTTTGGCGAGTGCGGTATGGCGGCCATGCCGCTTTCGCGCACCGCGCATGAAGAAGGCCGGACCCCGGGGCCCGGCCTCTCAAATCCCGAAAATGCAAGAAATCTCAGTAGCCGTTGCGCTGGCTGCCGGGGCTTTCGGCCGGGGGCATGCCCTCAAGGCCGCGCAGCAGGTCTTCCTCGGTCATGCGCTCCATTTCGGGCGCATCCTCGTCGGCGGCGTCGTTGACCATGCTCATGTCGCCCGACTGCTGGATGAGCGGCACCTCGGTCTCTTCCGGCTCGTCCACTTCCACATGCTTCTGCATGGAGTGGATGTATTCCTCGCGCAGGTCCTCCGGCACGATGGTCTCATCCGCGATCTCGCGCAGGGCCACAACGGGGTTCTTGTCGTTGTCACGGTCAACGGTGATGGGGGAGCCCTGCGAAATCAGGCGGGCGCGATGGGCGGCCAGCAACACGAGTTCGAAGCGGTTGGAGAGCTTGTCGATGCAGTCTTCAACGGTGACGCGCGCCATGGGGCTCGTGCACTCCTTGTGAATGAACGGGGATTCGGGCCTCATAAGCGGGTTTTGCGGCCAAATCAAGCCCGCGCCTGACAGTGTGGAAGGAACCGCACCAATCGCGCTTGGGTTGCAGGCACGTGCCCCATTCCGTGGCCTTGAGGCGCCAGAGCTGCCGGATGAAAATCAGCGGCAGTTCAGTCTCCACCCGCGCCGGTGGCGCACTGAGGCCGTCCGGTGTAGACACCGGGCCCAACAGGCGGGCGTGGCGGAACGGTAGACGCAGCGGACTTAAAATCCGCTTTCCGTATGGAAGTGTGGGTTCGACTCCCACCGCCCGCACCAGGCTTCGCCCTTACGGGCTGCGCCTGGCGCGGCCAGGAGCGGGGCGCCGGGTCCGCCCTCTTCCTGGCGTTGCCAAAATGTGGCGGCGGCTGACAGATTCTCTCCTTATCGGGACCATGCTGGAGCCCTTTTTCCGGTGTTCCTTCATCTGCAATCGAGCAGGGAGCTGGAGCGGATGAGACTTGTGGATATTGTGATGCTCATGGGCGCTCATTGCGTGAGCCCGGTTGAGCAGGGCGCGATGATGACGCAAGCCACCAAGGTGCAGTGCGCCGTGATGATCGAGAAGGATACCGACCGCGGCACGCTGGTGGTGACGCCGCCGGACGCGGCGAGCGAGCCGCAGGTGGCGGCCGCCATGACGCGCTTCGCCCCCGCCGCCGGCCCTGCCGGCCCGCAGGACAGCGGCCCCACCAGGATCGTTCCGGCCTCGGCACCGGCCGGCGCGCCGGCGAGCGAAATCAAGCTGCCGCCGGCCGGGGCCCGGCCGGCGGCGCTGACGGCGCTTCCGGCCGACCAGCCGGATGGCGCAATGTCGCCACCCCCGGACACAAAGGCTGCGCCGGTTGCGGACACGACGGTTGCGACACTTGTGCCACCGCCGCCGAAGCGGCCGGCGGCGGCGGCCGGCACGCCGAAGCGGAACGTGCAGCCCGCCGCGGCCCGCAAGCCGGTTCAGTGCAAGAGCGGCACGGTTTCCAGATGGACCAGAACGGCTGACGGAAAGAGACTGTACCGCTGCGTGACGCCCGGCGGCGACAGCGCGTTGAGCCAGATTTACTGATCGCCGCAACATTGGGCGGAAGCAGTTCGGCCGTCGTTTCTGATGGGGAACGATGGTGCGGCCAAGAGGACTCGAACCTCCACGGTGTTACCCGCTAGCACCTCAAGCTAGTGCGTCTACCAATTCCGCCATGGCCGCACGCCACATCGTTTATGGCGCGCTGTCTAACAGGGCGGTCCCCATTAATCAACCCCTTTCGGGGCGCCTGCGCACAGCCCCGCATGGTGAATGCTTTGCTACTCCGGAGCGCTGCATTTGCGTGCCCGCCTGAACGCGATGTCAAAGGCTTGGCGTCTAGTTTCGCCATCATGAGCAGAGCGATGGGGAGCATGATGAGGAGGATGACCGGAGCGGTGCCGTTTGCCCTGCTGCTGGCCCTCACGGCGCCAGCCGGTGCGGCCACGGACAGCCCCGCAACGCGCGGCGACAGCGCCCAGGGCGCGGCGCCGACCTTTGGCCATACCCTGCCGCCCGTGGGCTTCGTGCGCTTCTGCGGCCGCCGGCCCGAAGCCTGCGCGGCGCGGCCGGCGGGCGCGGTGCGCCCCGTTCTCACCGCCCGGCAGTGGGAACTGGTGACCCGCGTCAACGACAATGTGAATGCCGTCGTGACGCCCGCCAGCGACGAGCAGATCTATGGCGAGCCCGAGCACTGGGACTATCCGGTCCGGCACGGCGACTGCGAGGACTATGCCCTGCTCAAGCAGCGCTACCTCGAGGCGCTGGGCCTGCCACGCTCGGCCCTGTTGCTGACCGTGGTGCTCGACGACAAGCAGGAGGGCCACGCCGTCCTGACCCTCGCCACCTCCGAAGGCGATTTCATCCTCGATAACCGGCGCGACGGCGTGCGGCGCTGGCAGGACAGCGACTACACGCTTCTGAAGCGCCAGTCGCAGGCCGACCCGCGCGAATGGGTGGCGCTGGCGCCAGACCCGTCGATGCGCGGCGGCACGGTGGCGGTGCGCGCCGCCCGGTAGAACACCAATCGAATACGCGCCCGGTCTTCGTCCCCACCCATTCCCAGACCGGGGCCGCGGGAGCCGGCACAGCCACACCCTGTGCCGGCTCCACCCATTTCCATCCTGCCCGACCGGCGGAGCAGCATGGATGAGACGCCGTGGGCGGAGCCCAGAGCAGAGTCCGGTTCAGTGGAACCGAAACCTGCTCTGTCGCTTTGTTTGATCACATTTCCGAGGGTCAACCGGTGGACACTTGACCTGAAAATGCTTTAACCGGCCTTGAGCTCCTTTGCGAAGCGCTGCCAGTTGTTCACATAGGTCTCGGCCGAGCGCCTGAGCCTGGCGATGGCGTCCTCGTTGAGTTGGCCCGCGATCTTGCCGGGCTGGCCCATGACAAGCGAATTGTCGGGGATATCCTTGCCCTCGGTGATCAGGGCATTGGCGCCGATGAGACAGTTGCGGCCGATCCTGGCGCGGTTGAGGATAACGGCGCCCATGCCGACAAGCGTGTTGTCGCCGATGGAGCAGCCATGCAGGATCGCCTTGTGGCCGATGGTGCAGCCCTTGCCAACCACCAGCGGCAGGCCGGGGTCGGTGTGCATCACCGCGCCATCCTGAACGTTGGAGTTCTCGCCGATTGCGATGAGCTCATTGTCGCCGCGGATCACCGCGCCGAACCATACGGAGGCGAAGCGCTCCAGCTTCACCTTGCCGATGACGGAGGCCGAGGGCGCAATCCAGTAGCTGCCCTCTTCCGGCAGGATCGGCGCGATGGCGCCCAGCGCATAGGCCGTCACGGTCAGTCCTCGAGATCGAAGTCGAGGATCGCCATGGAGAAATTATAGGAGAGCTCGCCATCCTCCTCGTCGCGGAAGATGACGCCGACGAACTCATCGCCGATGTAAACCTCCGCCGAATCGTCCTTCTGCGGGCGCTTCCTGACGCTGATCGCCGGCAGTTGGAACTTGGCGCGCAGGAATTTCGTCAGCTTGGCAATTTCATCGGGTTTCAAGGGCGGCCTCACAGCAAAGGAGAAGCCGCCCGAATAGCCCTATTCCGGCTGTGCCGCAACCTGCTCCACATTATGGTTCATGGCGCGGGCGGGCTCGGTGCAGCCGGCATAGCCGACGACCCTGGCGGGCACCCCCGCCACCGTGGTGTTGGCCGGCACGTCATGCAGCACCACCGAGCAGGCCGCGACGCGCGAGCAATGCCCGATCTCGATGTTGCCGAGGATTTTGGCGCCGGCGCCGACGAGAACGCCGTAGCGGATCTTGGGGTGGCGGTCGCCCGCCTCCTTGCCGGTGCCGCCCAGCGTGACGCCCTGCATGATCGAGACATTGTCCTCGATGAGGCAGGTTTCGCCGATGACGATGTCGTGGCCGTGATCGACCATGATGCCCTTGCCGATGCGCGCCGCGGGGTGAATGTCGATGGAGGTCAACACCGACAGGCGGCTTTGCAGGTAATAGGCGAAGTCCTTGCGGCCGAGGCTCCACAGCGCATGCGCCATGCGGTGCGTCTGCACGGCCTGGCAGCCCTTGAAGTAGAGCAAGGGATCGATATAGCGGTGGCAGGCCGGATCGCGGTCGAAGGTGGCGATGATGTCGGCGCGCGCCGCATGGCCGATTTCGGGCTGGGCCCCGATGGCGTCACGGAACGCGTGGACGATCAGGTCCGCTCCGATATCGGCATTGCCAAGCCGCTGGGCAAGGCGGTGGGCCAGCGCCTCCTCGAATGTATCGTGGTTGAGCACCAGCGAGAAGATGAAGCCGCCGAGGGCCGGTTCCTTGCGGGCGATCTCCTCGGCCTCGTCACGGATGCGGCTCCAGACGGGGTCGAACTTCTCCACGGACTGGGTCTTGGCGGCCTGACGCATCTTCCGAACTCCTCAACTCAAGGAATGACCATAGCGCAGCGGCAGGCATATGGGTATCCTTTGAACGCAGTGTGAAGGGGCGGGCGTTTGAAGGGGCGGGTCTTGCTCAACCGCCTCGGGCGGCGCACCAGAGCATGATCCGCAAAAGTGGAACAGCTTTTGCGACAAGACCATGCTCAAGCTTTTGATCTGGCGCATGTTCCGTCCAGGCGAATCCGCCTAAACGGAACATGCGCCACGAATGAAAGGCCACGCCGTCGGCGTGAACTGCCAATGAGCGACAGCCCCACCCTTATCCAGCAGGCCTATCTGCCTGCCGCAGCGCTGCTTGAGCAGTTGGGATGCTCGCCAGACGGCCTCAGCGCGGCTGAGGCCGCCGGACGGCTCGCCGCATATGGCCCCAACCGCATTGCCCAGCAAGCGCAGTCCGGCATGCTACAGGAACTCTATGGGCGGCTGAAGAACCCGCTCAACGGCCTGCTGCTGGTGCTGGCCGGGGTGTCCTGGGCGAGCGGTGACCGGCGCGCCGCCATCGTCATATTCGTCATGGTCGTGCTCAGCGTTGGGCTCGCCTTCCTGCAGGAGCACCGGTCCGGCAAGGCTGCGGAAAAGCTGCGCGCCATGTTCCGCACCCGCGCGGCGGTGCTGCGCCGTGGCGGCGGCTGGACGGAGACCGGCATCGAAGACCTCGTTCCGGGCGATATCGTGAAGCTGGCGGCAGGCGACCTGATCCCCGCCGACCTGCGCATCCTCAGCGCCAGGACCTTGCATGTGAACCAGTCGGCGCTGACGGGCGAATCCTTGCCCGTCGACAAGTCCGACGCCGTGCCGGACAGCGCCGCGCGGGAGCCCCTGGCGCTCTCCAACATCTGCTTCATGGGATCGAGCGTGATCAGCGGGGCTGCCACCGGCCTGGTTCTGCGCACGGGACGGAACACATTCTTCGGCGGCATTGCCGACCGGACCACCGCCAACCCGCCGCAGCAGACGAGCTTTGACCGCGGCATTGCGGGCTTCACCCGCCTGATGATCGCCTTCATCGCGGTGATGGTGCCGCTGGTCTTCCTCATCAACGGCCTCACCAAGGGCAGTTGGATCGAGGCGCTGCTCTTCGCGCTGGCCGTGGCGGTGGGGCTGACGCCGGAGATGCTGCCGATGATCGTGACGGTGAACCTCGCCAAGGGCGCCATGGCCATGGCGCAAAAGCGCGCCATCGTAAAGCGCCTGAGTTCAATCCAGAATTTTGGCGCCATGGATGTGCTGTGCACCGACAAGACCGGCACCCTCACCCAGAACAAGGTGATCCTGCAGTATCACCTCGACTTCGAGGGCGAGGAGAACGACCGCGTTCTCGAATATGCTTATCTCAACAGCTACCACCAGTCGGGCCTGCAGAATCTGATGGACGAGGCGATCCTTTCGCACGCGCGCAGGCCTGAGCATGTGGGCCATATCGCCGCCTTCACCAAGGTGGACGAAATCCCCTTCGACTTCGAACGCCGCCGCATGTCCGTCATCCTCAGCACGCCTGAAGGGGGGCTGCTGATGATCACCAAGGGCGCGGTGGAGGAAGTGCTGGCGGTGTGCGACAGCTACCGCATCGGTGAGGAGACGGGAAAGCTCGACCCGCGCCACCTTGCGGACGCCCGGCGCGAAATGGCGAAGCTCAACAGCGAGGGTTTCCGCGTGCTGGCCATCGCCTGCAGGCAACTGACCGCTCCGCTGCCCGTCTATGACGAGACGGCGGAAACCGGCCTGACCCTGCTGGGCTATGCCGCCTTCCTCGATCCGCCGAAGGACACCGCGGCCGATGCCATCGCGCAGCTCAAGGCTTCGGGTGTCGCGGTCAAGATCCTCACCGGCGACAATGACCTCGTCACCCGTGCGGTGTGCAAGCAGGTGGGGGTTGATGCCGACGACATCCTGCTGGGGCGCGACATTGCAGCTCTGTCACCGGAAGCGCTCGGCGCAGCGGTGGAGAAATGCGCGGTCTTCGCCAAGCTGGCCCCCGAGCAGAAATCCGCCGTCATCGACGCTCTGCGCAGCCGCGGGCATGTGGTGGGCTTCCTCGGCGACGGCATCAATGACGGCCCGGCGCTCAAGTCAGCGGACGTCGGCATCTCGGTCGACACCGCCGTCGACATCGCCAAGGAGTCGGCCGACATCATTCTGCTGGAGAAGAGCCTCACCGTGCTGTGCGACGGCGCGATTGAGGGCCGCAAGGTGTTCGGCAACATCGTCAAATATATCAAGATGGGGGCCAGTTCGAACTTCGGCAACATGTTCAGCGTGCTCGGCGCAAGCCTGTTCCTGCCCTTCCTGCCCATGCTGCCGATTCAGGTTCTGGCCAATAACCTGCTCTATGATATCTCGCAGACGGCGATCCCCAGCGACAACATCGACCCCGAATACCTGAAGGCGCCGCGGCGCTGGGACCTGAGCAACCTAACGCGCTTCGTGCTGATGATCGGGCCGATCAGCTCGATCTTCGACTATGCCACGTTCTTCGTCATGCTGTGGGTGTTCAACGCGTGGAACGCGCCGGGGCTTTTCCAGGCGGGCTGGTTCGTCGAATCGATCGTCACCCAGACGCTGATCATCCACATCATCCGCACCGCGAAGATCCCCTTTTTCGAGAGCCGGGCCAGCGCGCAGCTGAGCCTCGCCACTTTGGCCATCACCTGCACCGGCGCGGCGATCCCCTATACAGCACTCGGCCGCACGCTGGGCTTCCTGCCGCTGCCGGCGCTTTACTGGCCGATCCTGATCGGGCTTGGACTGGGCTATGCGGTGCTGACCCAGTTGGTGAAGAGCTGGTTCGTGCGCCGCTACGGGATGTAGGCCTGGCGCATGATCCGCAAAAGTGGAACCGCCTTTGCGACACGATCATGCTCAAGCTTTTGATCTGGCGCATGCTGCGGCCAGGCGGTTCCGCCGGAACGGACCATGCGCTACGCCAGAAAGGCCAGCACCGCTTCCTTGAAGCCGCGGTCGCCCACCGCGTTCATGTGGTTGCGGTTGGGGAGTGTCACACCCTTCGCGCCGGGGATGGCCCTGACCAGCGTCCCGACGTCGCCTGCCACATCGTCATCAGCGCCGGCCACAACCAGCACGGGCACGCGGATTACCGCCAGTTCCTCGATTGCGATCTTGTCGCGCGCGGAGCGGATGCAGGCGGCGAGCGCCCTGAGGTCGCTCCCCGTCTGCTCGGCAAAGATGCGGAAGGCCCTCGCGCGGGTGTCCGAAACGCTGTTGCGCGAGGGGGCTTCCAGCGCCAGCGCAATGGCCTCCGCCCCGCCCACCCCGGTGATCATGCGGGACGCGAGCCCGGCGAAGACGGCGCGCCGCACGCGCTGTGGGTGGGCGATGGTGAGGAAGGCCGAGACGCGCGCGCCCATCGAATAGCCCATCACGTCCGCCTGCGCGATGCCCAGATGGTCGAGCAGGCGGCGCGCGTCTTCCGCCATCTGCGCGGCGGTATAGAGCGCGCTGTCGTAGAGCTTCCCGCTCTCCCCATGGCCGCGGTGATCGAAGCTGATGACGCGGCGGCCGGCCTCGGTGAGCGTCCGCACCCAGGAGGTGTCCCGCCAGTTGACGCGGGCATTGGAGGCAAAGCCGTGGACGAGGAGGATGGGCGGGCCTGCGCCGGCCTCATCGTAGACGATCTCCACACCGCCCGAATTGAATTTGTGCATCCCCGCGAACATATGCTAACCGGCCCTCGAAACAAGCATGTCGAGGATCATGATGGCTGCGGGCGCCACCCCACATTTCCAGAACGAGCAGGGCCTCGCCGTCATCGAGATCGGGGCCAGGGAATTCATGTGCATCGGGGCGCTGCCGCCCTTCGACCATCCGCATGTGTTCATCGACATGGGCGCTGAGTCCGAGGCCATCTGCCCCTATTGCTCAACCCTCTACAGGCACAACCCGCGGCTCGCGCCAACCGGGTCGCTTCCCCCCAATGCCCACTGGCGCGACCAGGCTGCGTGAGCGGCTGACCATCCGCGATTACCGCGACGGGGACGAAGCGGCCGTCCTCGCCGTGTTGCGTGATCTGCAGGCCCACGAACTCCAGATTTACGACCGCGCCCGCCCGCCGGAAACGATGGGAAACTGGTACATCGACCTTCTGAAGCAGGCGGCGGCGGATGGTCGGGGCCGCATCCTCGTGGCCGAGGGGGAGGACGGCGTGCTGGGTTATGCCGCGATGCTCACCCGCGTCTCCGCCGAGCATGAACGCGACGAGATCCCCTATACCTATGCCTATGTCGACGATCTGGGGGTGCGGGCCGCCGCCCGCAGCCGTGGAGTGGGTGCCGCCCTGCTCGACGCCTGCGAGACAATTGCGCGCGAGGCCGGGCAGGGCTGGATCAGGCTCGGCGTATTGGCCGGCAATCAACGCGCCCGCAGCTTCTACGGGCGGCAGGGTTATGGCGAAATGCTGCTGACGCTGGAAAAGAAACTCTGATGCCGCAGAGCCTTTCGCTTGCGCAGGCCCGCCGCGTGGCGCTCGCCGCGCAGGGCTTTTCCGTCCCCGACCGCACGAAAAAGGTGACATGGGCCCTTATGGCCCCGATGATCAGGCGGCTGAACCTGCTACAGATCGACAGCGTCAACGTCGTTGCCCGCTCGCATTACCTGCCGCTCTATTCCCGCCTCGGCGCCTATGCGCGGGCGACCCTTGACGAGCGCGCCTTCGGTCAGAAGAAGCGCGCCCTGTTCGAATGCTGGGCGCATGAGGCGAGCCTGCTGCCCATGGAGCTTCACCCCCTCATGCGCTGGCGCATGGCGAGGGCCCGGGCAGGCCAGGGCGCCTACAAATCGATGGACCAGTTCGGGCGGGAAGAACGCAGCTACCTGAAACAGGTGCTGGACTTCGTCACCCGCCATGGCCCCACCTCCGCCAGCGAGGTACCGGGCGGCGGCAAGGCGGAGGGCGGCTGGTGGGGCTGGTCGAAGGGCAAGCTGGCGCTCGAGACGCTGTTCGACCAGGGCCTCGTCACCACCGCAACGCGCGACGGCTTCGAGCGGCTCTATGACATCCCTGAGCGGGTGATCCCGCCTGGCGTGCTGGCTCTGCCTTCTCCCCCCGAGGCGGATGCGATCCGCCAGCTTGTCGACCTTTCCGCCCAGGCGCTGGGTGTGGCCACCGTGACCGACCTCCGCGACTATTTCCGCCTGCCCATTCCGGAAACCAGGCGGGCCATCGCCGAACTGGTGGAAGACGGCGGGCTGCTGCCCGTGACGGTCGAAGGCTGGAAGCCTCAAGCCTACCTCCACCGCGCTGCCAGACTGCCGCGCAAGGCCGGCGGCACCGCCCTGCTCTCGCCCTTCGACCCCGTGGTCTGGGAACGCTCACGGGCCGAACGGCTCTTCAAGTTCCGCTATAGGATAGAGATCTATACGCCCGCACAGAAAAGACAATTCGGATATTATGTCCTGCCCTTCCTGCACCGGGACCGGATCGTTGGGCGGGTCTGCCTCAAGGCCGACCGGCAGGCTGGCGTGCTCCGCGCCAATGCCAGCCACCATGAGGCCGATGCCGACCCGGCGGAGACGGCGGCGGCACTGGCGGGGGAACTGCGGCTGATGGCGGGCTGGCTGGGGCTTGGCGATGTTGCGGCAGGCGCCAGCGGAAACCTTGCCCGCGCATTGCGCCGGGACCTGAAGCTCTGAACCTCACCCCCGGGCGTCCTTTCCGAACGCGGCGAAAAGGATGCGCGGATCACGTCCGCGCAAGGTGAAATCAAGTTCAGAGAAGTTTCGGTTCAGTGGAATCGAAACCTGCTCTGTCTCTTTGTCTGGCCTCATTTTCGACGGTCAACCGGCGTCCACCTGACCGGAAAACGCTCTAAACCAACAGGTCCCGCCGCCGGTTCACGTAATCCTCCACCGCCCCCACGAGGCGGGCGCAATCGGCATCCGTCACCATCAGCGACAGGGCCATGAAACCGCGCTCGGCGATGTAGAAGCCTTGTTCGAGCAGGTCGAGGAAGAGGAGCTGGCGCAGCCGCTTGTCGGTATGCTCGATGTCATGCGGGGACCGGATGTCGCCCGCCGCCGGGTGAATGGCGATCATCGAGCCCTGCCCCGTGGCCTTCATCTTCACCTGATAGGACAGGAAGAGGTCGTTGAGCATCTCCCGCAGCCGGTCGCCGCGGGCATTGAGCTCTTCGCAGGCCTCGGGCGTGTAGACATCCGCCATCGCCACGTGGCCGACATTCATGGTGAGCGTGTTGTTGTTGAAGGTGCCGGCATGGGGCAGCGCGGCGGGACTTGCGGGATCGAACAGCGCCATGATGTCCGCCCTGCCCCCAAACGCGCCGAAGCTCATGCCGCCGCCCACATATTTGCCGAGCGTCTTGAGGTCCGGCTCGATGCCGAGTTTGGCGGAGAGGCCGCCGGGGTGGAGGCGCGAGGTCATCACCTCGTCGAAGATCAGCACAATGCCGCGCATGTGCGTTTCCCCGCGCAGCATGGCGAGGAAGTCCCTGCCGGCCGGGATGCAGCCACCGCCGCCAAGCATGGGTTCGAGGATCACGGCGGCAAGGTCACCGGCGTTCCCGGCGATACGCCCAAGCGTCGTCCCGGCGTCGTTGAATTCGCCCATCACGCAGTCGAAGGGCGCATTCACCGGCGATGCGCCGTGAGAGAAATAGAGCGTGCCGCCGTGATAGCCGCCGGACATGGGCATGATCTTGCTCCTGCCCGTGAAGCAGCGCGCCGCGGCGAGCGCCATCATGTTGGCCTCCGTGCCGGAATTGGTGAAGCGCACGAGGTCCATGTTGAAACGCCGCGTCACCAGCTGGGCGAGCTTCACCTCCCCCTCGTGATGCGCGCCATAGTTCAGGCCCTTGTCAAGGGCCGCGCGCGCCGCGTCCAGAATGCGCGGATGCGAGTGGCCATAGATGCCGGCCGAATACTCGCCGAGGAGGTCGAGATAGCTGTGGCCGTCGATGTCGGTGATGGTGGACCCCGAAGCCCGCTCCACCCGCAGCGGAAAGGGCGCGGTGAACAGCACGGTGCGGGTGTTGCCGCCGGGCATCACCTGCGCCGCGCGCTCATGCATCGCCCTGGTCTTCGGGCGTTTGGCCGCAAAGGCCGCCTTTGCCTCCTCCAGCGCGGCTTCGACCTCCGCCATGTCAAGCCGTCGCCTTGTCGCCAATGGGGGGAGCGAAGGTGAGGTGCATGTCCCAGGGCAGATAGATCCAGGTATCCTGACTCACTTCGGTGATGAAGGTGTCGACCAGCGGCCGGCCCGCGGGTTTGGCATAGACGGTGGCGAAATGCGCGTTGGGCAGCATCCCGCGGACGACGCGCGCGGTGGCCCCGGTGTCGGCGAGGTCGTCGACGATCAGCACGCCCTTGCCGCCGTCCTTCCCGGCGATCGCATCCGAGATCGGCTTCAGCACCTGGATCTCGCCCTGCCTGTCATATTCATAGGAGGCGACAGAGACCGACTCGATCGCCCTTATGCCAAGCTCCCGCGCCACCACCGCCGCGGGCACGAGGCCGCCGCGCGTCACGGCCACCACGGCATGGAAGGGGCCAGCCGCCGACAGCCGCCACGCCAGCGCCCGCGCATCGCGGTGGAACTGGTCCCACGACACGGGGAAACTCTTCTGCCACTTCTCGTCCATCGGCCCTGCCCTCATGCGTTGTTCCGGTTTATGCGCCTTGCAGCCGGGCGGCGCAACGCCTCACGCCCAGCCGCGCGCCTTGCCTTCCGCCGTCAGCGCCTGGGCCATGCGGCAGACCGCCTGATAGGCCTCCTCAAGGGCCTGCAAATCGCGCGAGCGCAGCACCAGATTGGTGGCGAAACCGTCAGGCGCCTGGAACGGGTAGGAGCCGATCACCACATTGGGGTAGAGCCGCTGGATCTGGCCCAGAGGCTGCGCCGCATCGCCCTCGCCGCCGCGGAACTCGACATTGCGCGACTGCATGGGAATGCCGCGGGTCAGCCGGGTGGCCACATCCTCCATCATGGCATTCATGATCTTCGGGACACCGGCCATCACGAAGACGTTCCCCATCTGGAAGCCGGGGGCCCTGGCCACGGCGTCCGCCGTGATGTCGTCATGGGTGGGGCCGATCCCCCCGGTTGTGAACACATAGCTGTAGCGGGTCCGCAGCGCATTCAGCGCCGCCACGATCTCCTCCTCAACGTCCGGGACGAGGCGGGCCTCCTTGAGGTCAATGCCCAGTGCCGTCATATAATCCGCGATGAAGCCGAGGTTCTTGTCCTTGGTGCGGCCGGAGAGGATTTCGTCGCCGATCAGGAGGACGGCGGCAGTGGGTGGTGCGCTGGTCATTCATTGCCCCTGTTCAGTCCTGCAGTGCCAGCGGGAGGCACGGCCTGTCAATCGGGCAGGCTTCAGCCTGGCGGAAGGTCCGCAAGCTGATTATGTCACGTCCGTTGGCGAAATGCGGCTGTTGCGGCGGCCCCCGATCCTGTAAACTGCCTAAAAAATGACTGTTCATGCCCGCCGGGGCCGGATTTATCGCGAATGACCCACGCCGCAGACGAAGCCCCCTCCCACCCCACCAGCATCAAGCTCCACGGCCCCGCGGATTTCGAGGCCATGCGCAAGGCCGGGCGGCTGACGGCGGAGGCGCTTGACCTGCTGGCGCCGCTGGTGAAGCCCGGCGTCACCACCGAAGAGCTGGACCGGGTGATCGTGGAATTCGCGAGGGACCATAATGCCATTCCCGCCCCCTACAATTACCGGGGCTATCCCAAATCGATCTGCACCTCGATCAACCATGTGGTCTGCCACGGCATCCCCAATGACAAGCCGCTGCGCGAGGGCGATATCGTCAACATCGACGTGACCCTGATCGTCGACGGCTGGCATGGCGATTCCTCGCGCATGTACACGGTGGGCGAGGTGAACCGCAAGGCCGAGCGCCTGGTCGAGGTCACCTATGAGAGCCTGATGCGCGGCATCGCCATGGTGAAGCCCGGCGCCCATCTGGGCGACATCGGCCATGCCATCCAGAGCTATGCCGAGGCTGAGCGCTGCTCGGTGGTGCGCGATTTCTGCGGCCATGGCCTGGGCCGCAGCTTCCACGACCACCCCAACGTTCTGCATTATGGCCGCATGGGCGAAGGCGTGGAGCTGAAGCCCGGCATGTTCTTCACGATCGAGCCGATGATCAATCTGGGCCGCCCGCATGTAAAGATCCTCGGCGACGGCTGGACGGCGGTGACGCGGGACCGCTCGCTGTCCGCTCAGTTCGAGCACACGGTGGCCGTCACCGGGACGGGGGTGGAGATATTCACCCTCTCGCCCAAGGGCCTCGACCACCCGCCCTATAAGGTCTGAGCCCCGTGTCCGGCTTCGAGGACGCCGGCAACAAACCGCCGCCTCACTTCCTGGGGCATCGCGAGCGGCTGAAGGAACGCTTCCGCGAATCCGGGCCGGACGCCCTGCCCGATTACGAGCTGCTCGAGATGGTGCTGTTCCGCGCCATCAAGCGCGGCGACACGAAGCCCATCGCCAAGCAGCTGCTGGCGCGCTTCGGCACCTTCGCTGAGGTGCTGAGTGCCGGGCCCGAACGGCTGATGGAGGTGCGCGGCGTGGGCGAGGCGGTGGCGACCGAGATCAAGATCGTCCATGCCGCCGCCATGCGGCTCCTGCGCGGGGAAGTGCTGAACCGCCCGGTGCTCAACACCTGGAACGCCATTCTCGACTATGTGCGCGCCGCCATGGCCTTCAGCGACAACGAACAGTTCCGCATTCTCTTCCTCGACAAGAAGAACCAGCTGGTGGCCGATGAAGTGCAGCAGGAGGGCACGGTGGACCATACGCCCGTCTATACCCGCGAGGTGATCAAACGCGCGCTGGAGCTTGCCGCATCGGCCATCGTGCTGGTGCACAACCACCCCTCGGGCGACCCGGCGCCGTCACTGGCCGATATCGAGATGACGAAGAAGATCGTGGACGCCGGGCAGAGACTGGGGCTCGTGGTGCATGACCATGTGATCGTCGGGCGGAAGGGGCATTTCAGTTTCCGGTCGAACGGGTTGATCTGAGCCCCCGGTTCTCTGCCCGCGGAGGGGGAGAAGGCGAAAACCGCCTATCTTTCCCGCAGCCGTTCCAGCGCCTCCGGCGTATCGGCATCCAGCAGCACGGCATCGTCCGGCATCGCAACGTCCACGATCTCGTCGCCCAGCTGACCGAACAGCGCCCGCGCGCCGCTGTCGCCCGTCATCCCCGTCAGCGCCCCGAAGTGCTGCCGTCCCCACAGCACCGGATTTCCGCGCTCGCCCCTGAACACCGGAACGCAGACCGAGCGGTGTTCCACCGGGTTATAGGCCGCGATCAGCCGCCGCACCGCTTCGGGAGAAACCAGCGGCATGTCGCCCAGCGCAATAACCGCAACATCCGTATCCGGCGGCAGGGCCCCGACACCGGCGCGAAGCGAGGTGGACATGCCCTGGGCGAAATGCGGATTATGGACGAGGCTCACCGGCAGGCCCTCCAAAGCCTTGCCGATCTCAGCCGCGTCGCGGCCCGTCACCACCACCGTCACATCCGCCGCCTGCCGCATCGCGGCAACAGTGCGGCGGATCATCGGCTGGCCGTTGAGGTTGGCAAGCAGCTTGTTCGACCCCATGCGGGAGGACTGCCCCGCGGCCAGCACCACGGCGGCGACAAGCGGGGCGCGCTGCGGCTTCGGCTTGCCCTCGCGCGGGCTGGGGCGCGTGGAGATTTCGGCCAGAAGGCCCCCTGCCCCCATGTCCATGATGTCTTCCGGCGTGACCTTCACACCGGCCATGACGCGGGCCAGCACCCAGTCGAAGCCGTTGAGCTTGGGCGAGCGCGCGCAGGAGGGAACGCCGATCACCGGCACATCGCCCAGCGCGCCGAACATCATCAGGTTGCCGGGGTCCACCGGCATGCCGAGATGCAGAACCCGGCCCCCTGCCCTGGTCACGGCAACCGGGATCACGTCGCCACGGTCGGTGATGGCGGAGGCGCCGAAGACGAGGATGGGGTCGCAAGCCATGGCCTGCATCCCGGCGATCGCCGCCGTCACGGGGGCGATCTCATGCGCCACCACCTGCACCGCGGCCAGCGTGCCCCCCAGGGCGGCAATGCGCTCCCGCATCGCCTCCTCGGACTTCGCGACGATCGAAGGCTTGGTCTGCGGCAGCCGGGTGATGACCAGCCCCGCCCGCCTGTCGCGGAAGGCCGCCACCCGCACCAGCGGCGCCGACCCGATGATGGCCAGCGCCTTGTCCAGCACATCGCGCGGCACGGCGAAGGGGATGACCTTCACGGTCGCCACCATCTCGCGCTCCCCGACGATGGCGAAGGGCGGCACGGTGGCCAGCGTCAGGCTCTCATGCAGGCGGTTCAGCGCCCGCACGCGGCCCTCGTCGATAAGGGCGAGGCCGTGGACCGTGGCATGGAGATTGGCGCGGCCGGTGAAGGGAGCCTGCGCTTTCGTGCCCTCCGCGCCGATGCGCTGCGCCACCGCGGCGGCGGCCTCATCCTCCGGCACGTCATCGGCGTCGAGCTTCGCGGCAAAGACCGCCGGGACACCGGAGGCCCTCAGCAGCGCGATGTCGTCCGCCGTCAGCGTGCGGCCCTTCTTGAACATGCCGCCGTCATGCTTCACCGAATGCGCCAGGATGGCGCCCCCGGCCTCGTCAAGCGGCAGTTCGCCGAACTGCATGGATCAGCCGCCCAGCCGCAGGCAACGGGTGACCTCGCCCATGATCGACACGGCGATCTCCGGCGCGCCCCTGGCCCCGATGCTGAGGCCGATGGGCCCATGGATGCGCGCGATCTGACCGTCGCCGAAGCCCGCATCCTTCAGCCGCTGGGCGCGCGAGGCCTGCGTCTTCCTGGAGCCCAGCGCGCCAATATAGAACACCTCCGACTCAAGCGCCGCGTGGAGCGCCGGGTCGTCGATCTTCGGATCATGGGTGAGCGCGATCAGGGCGGTGCGCGGGTCAAGGCCCAACCGCGGGATCACCTCGTCCGGCCATTCGGCATGAAGTGCGATGCCGGGGAAGCGCGCGCCGGTTGCGAAGGCCCCGCGCGGGTCGATGACCGTCACGTCGTAACCCAGCTGCCGGGCGATCGGGATGACGCTCTGCGCGATGTGGACCGCGCCGATGATGACGAGCCTGAGCGGCGGATTGTGAATGTTGATGAAATGCCCCTCATGGCTGCCCGGCTGGTCGAAGCGGAAGGCCTCATCCAGCTTCTGCGCCAACGGGTCGGCCGCCGCTGCGCCGCGCGGCACGATGCGCTGCTCGCCCGTGCCGAGGTTGGTGATCAGCGCCACTGCCTGGCGGTTGGCGCGGGCGGCCAGCAGCTGTTCGAGGAGGTCGCGCTTCAAGCGATGGGCTCCACATAGACGCCGATGCGGCCGCCGCAGGCGAGGCCCACCTTCCAGGCCGTCTCGTCCGCCACGCCGAACTGCAGCAGACTGGGCTTGCCGGACGCGATGATGTCGATGGCCTCGGTCACCACCGCGCCCTCCACGCAGCCGCCGGAGACGGAGCCGAAGAAATTGCCCTCCGCGTCGATCACCAGCTGGCTGCCGATGGGCTGCGGAGCCGAGCCCCAGGTCTCGACGACGGTTGCGAGCGCCACCCTGCGGCCCTGTTTCAGCCAGTCAGCGGCCTGTTCGAGGATGGTGTGATCGGATGCGGCCATGACCGGGCTCCTTCGGTTTGTGCCGTCATCCCGGCGAAAGCCGGCGTGACGGAAGGTGGGGGTGAGACCTGCTGAAGCCACTTCTTCGGATCATGCTCCGGCCCCGGCGCCCCGGCAAGGGCGGCTGACAGGTCGCGCAGGCTGTCCAGCGAATGCACCGGGCGGAACTCATCGACATAGGGCATCATGGCGCGCACCCCGCCGGCCAGGGCCTGGAAACCGTCGAAGCGCAGCAGCGGATTGAGCCAGGTGATGCGCCTGGACTGCCGCCTGAGGCGCTGCATCTCATGCTCCAGCACATGCACATCCTCGCGGTCGAGGCCATCGGTCATGATCAGAACATGCGCCCCTTGCGTCAGCACGCGGCGGGCCCAGTGATAGTTGAAGTCCCTGAGCGTGGCGCCGATGCGCGTGCCGCCGGACCAGTCCCTCACGGCGCCGGAGACCCTGGCCATCGCCTCGTCGACGTCGCGCCGCTTCAGCGCGCGCGTGACGTTGGTGAGCCTTGTGCCGAAGAGGAAGACATGCACCCGGTCCCGGTCATTGCCGAGCGCGTGGAGGAAGTGGAGGAACATGCGCGAATAGTTGGAGCATGAGCCGGAAATGTCGCACAGCACGACAAGCGGCGGCTCATGCCACTGCTTCTCGCGCCGTGCGAGGCCGATGAATTGGCCACCCGCCCGCATCGAAGCCCTGAGCGTGCGGCGCATGTCGATGGCAGCACCCCCTGGCGCGCGCTGCCACCGCCTTGTCATGATCAAGGTGCGGTGCATGCGCAGCCTGGCGATGGCCTGCTTCGCCTGCGCCTGCTCCGCCACCGTCATCTGCTCGAAGTCCTTGCGGCGCAGAAATTCATCGGCCGAGGCCGTGAAGCTGGCGTCGAGCTCCAGCTCGTCCTTCCTCTGGCGCTGCTGGCCCTGGGTTTGCTGCTGGTCGAACATCGCCTCGGCGAGGCGGCGGAAACCGGCTTTCTTCGCCTCCTCCGGCGTGTTGCGGGCGATTTGGTGGAAGAACAGCTGCATCAGCTGCTCCAGCATCTTGGGCTTCTTCCAGAACACGTGGAAGGCCTGGTCGAACACCTCGTTCTGATCGCGCCGCTTCACGAAGACGGCATGCAGCGTCCAGTAGAAGTCATCGCGCGTGCGCAGCGAGCCCGACATTGCGGCATCGAGCGCATCGATCACCGCACCCGGCCCGGCGGGGATACCCGCCTCGCGCAGCACCCGGGCGAAATGCATGATGTTCTCCGCCAGGCGGCCCGACAGCGGGCGCCGGTTCTGGTTGGCGGGGGTTGAGAACGGGTTCTGCATGGCCCTTATGTATGCGACATGGTCCGGATTTCATCCTTGATCTGGTCGAGGATGCGCTTGGCCTCGCTGCCCTGCATGCGGCTGATGTCGTCCTGGTACTTCAAGAGCACGCCCAGCGTGTCGTTCACCATCTGCGGGTCGAGCGAAAGCGAGTCGAGTTCGTGCAGGGCCGTCACCCAGTCCAGCGTCTCGGCCACCCCTGGTGCCTTGTAAAGATCGCCGCCGCGCAGCGACTGGACGAAGAGCACGACCTCCCGGGCCAGCGCGTCCGGCGCCCTGGGGCGGCGGGCCTTGACGATCTCAAGCTCGCGCCCCGCATCCGGGTAGCCCACCCAGTGATAGAGGCAGCGCCGCTTCAGCGCGTCATGGACTTCGCGGGTGCGGTTGGAGGTGATGATGACGATGGGCGGTTCTTCCGCCTTGATGGTGCCGAGCTCGGGGATCGTCACCTGGAAATCCGAGAGCACTTCGAGCAGGAAGGCCTCGAAGGCCTCATCCGTGCGGTCCAGCTCGTCGATGAGCAGCACCGGGGCCTGGCCCGCGGGCGCTTCGAGCGCCTGCAACAGCGCGCGCCTGATGAGGAACTTGTCCGCGAAGATATCGTTGCCCAATCGCTCCCGGTCGAGCTCGCCCGCCGCTTCGGCCAGGCGGATCTCGATCATCTGGGCGGAATAGTTCCATTCATAGACGGCCGAGTTGACGTCGAGGCCCTCATAGCACTGCAGGCGGATGAGCTTGCGGCCCAGCGCTTCGGCCAGCACCTTGGCGATCTCGGTCTTGCCGACGCCCGCCTCGCCCTCAAGAAACAAGGGCCGGCCCATCCTGAGGGAGAGGAAAACGACCGTCGCGAGGCCGCGCCCCGCGATGTAGCCCGTCGAACCGAGGAGCTTCACGGTCTCGTCGATGCTGGTGGGCACTGTTTTTGTCATGCTTCACTTTCCTCTCGGGGTCCTACCCCCTGACCGTCATCCCGGCTTTCGCCGGGATGACGGCATTGGGGGTGGCGCGAAACTGAAAAAGGCCCGCGACCAATGCGCGGGCCTTTTTCACGCAATCGTCAGGCCTACTTCGCCGCGTCGACGGCGCGCTTCGCCATGACCGTGATCAGGTGCGCGCGGTATTCGGCGGAGGCGTGCAGGTCGTTGTTGAGGTCCTTGGCGGGCACCGGGGTGCCGGTCAGCGAGGCGGAATCGAAGCCCTTGCCAAGTGCGGCTTCCAGCGCGGAGGCGCGGAACACGCCCGCACCCGCGCCAGTCACCGCCACGCGCGGGCCGTCAGCGGTGTCCGCCACGAAGACGCCGACCATGGCATAGCGCGAGGCCGGGTTGGGGAACTTGGCATAACCCGCCTTCCTCGGGATCGGGAACTCAACCGCCGTGATCACCTCACCGTCTTCCAGCGCGGTCGAGAACATGCCGGTGAAGAAGTCCTCGGCCCTGATCTTGCGGGCATTGGTGTGGATCGTGGCGCCGAGACCGAGGCAGGCGGAGGGATAGTCCGCCGCCGGATCATTGTTGGTGACCGAACCGCCGATCGTGCCCTTGTTGCGCACATGCGGGTCGCCGATGCCGCCGGCAAGCGCCGCCAGCGCCGGGATCGCCTTCCTGACCTCGGCGCTGTGGGCCACCTCGGCGTGCGTGGTACCCGCCTTGATGACCACGGTGGCGCCGACCGATATGCCGCTGTTCTTCAGCGCACCGAGGTCGATGATGTCGGAGGGCGACGCGAGGCCCTGCTTCATCGTGGGGATCAGCGTCATGCCGCCCGACATATATTTGGCGTCGGGCCTGGCCGTGGCTGCCTTGACCGCATCGTCAACCGAGGCGGGGCGATGGTAATTGAAGTTTTCCATGTGTCTGGTCCTCCCGCCTTATTCCGCGGCCTTCTTGAGGTGCCGCATCTGCTTCCACACCACGTGCGGCGTTGCCGGCATAGGCACGTCCACCACGCCCAGCGCGTCCGTCACCGCGTTCATCACGGCCGCCGGAGAGGCGATGGCGCCGGCCTCGCCGCAACCCTTCATGCCGAGCGGGTTCGACGGGCACGGCGTGCAGGTGAAGCCCAGCTTGTAGGACGGAACGTCCGCCGCGCGCGGCATCTGGTAATCCATGTAGGAGCCGGTCAGCAGCTGGCCCGACTCCTTGTCATAGACAGCCCCTTCGGCCAGCGCCTGGCCGATGCCCTGGGTAATTCCGCCATGCACCTGGCCTTCGACGATCATCGGGTTGATGACATTGCCGAAGTCGTCGACCGCGGTATAGTTCACGACCGTGGTCACTCCGGTGTCGCCGTCGATCTCGATTTCGGCGATGTGCACGCCGGCCGGGAAGACGAAGTTCGACGGGTCATGGAAGGCGGACTCCTTCAGGCCCGGCTCGATCTGGGCCGAGTTGAACTTGTGCGCCACATAGGCCGACAGCGCCACTTCGCCGAAGGCCATCTTCTTGTCCGTGCCCTTCACCGTGAAGGCGCCGTTCCTGAACTCGACGTCGTCGGGCGAAGACTCCATCACGGCCGCGGCGATGCGCTTGGCCTTGGCCTCGATCTTGTCGAGGGCCTTGGCCACCGCCGTCATGCCGACAGCACCCGAGCGCGAGCCATAGGTGCCCATGCCGAACTGCACCTTGTCGGTGTCGCCATGGACGATCGACACATTGTTGATGTCGATGCCGAGGCGGTCCGACACGAGCTGCGCGAAGGTCGTCTCGTGGCCCTGGCCATGGCTGTGGGAACCGGTGAGGATCTCCACCGTGCCGACCGGGTTGACGCGCACTTCCGCAGACTCCCACAGGCCCACACCGGCGCCCAGCGAACCCACCGCCGCGGACGGTGCGATGCCGCAGGCTTCGATATAGGCCGAGTAGCCCAGGCCCCGGAAGTTGCCCCTGGCGGCCGAGGCCGCCTTGCGCGCCGCGAAGCCCTTCACGTCGGCAATCTCCAGCGCCTTGTCGAGGGTGGCCGCATAATCGCCCGCGTCATAGCACATGATGACCGGCGTCTGGTGCGGGAACTGGGTGACGAAGTTCTTCCGGCGGAATTCGGCCGGGTCCATCTTCAGTTCGCGCGCCGCGGTTTCGACGATGCGCTCCACCACGTAAGTGGCTTCCGGACGGCCGGCGCCGCGATAGGCGTCAACCGGCGCGGTGTTGGTGTAAAGCGCGTCCACCTCGGCATAAATATTGGGGATGTTGTACTGGCCAGACAGCAGCGTGGCGTAAAGATAGGTCGGCACGCAGGACGAGAAGGTGGAGAGATACGCTCCCATCGCCGCCTTGGTGTGGACCTTGAAGCCGATGATCTTGCCCGATGCGTCCGTCGCCATTTCGGCATGGGTGACGTGGTCGCGGCCATGCGCGTCGGCAAGGAAGCTCTCGGTGCGCTCGGCCGTCCACTTCACCGGGCGGCCGCCGACGAATTTGGAGGCCCAGACGCAGACCACCTCTTCGGCATAGATGAAGATCTTGGAGCCGAAGCCGCCGCCCACGTCCGGGGCGACCACGCGCAGCTTGTGCTCGGGCGCCAGGCCATGGAAGGCCGAGATCACGAGGCGCGCCACATGCGGGTTCTGGCTGGTGGTGTAGAGCGTGTAATGCTCCGCACCCGTGTCATAGTAGCCAATGGCCGCGCGCGGTTCCATGGCGTTGGGGATCAGGCGGTTGTTGACCAGGTCGATCCTGGTCACATGCGCGGCGCGCTTGAAGGCGGCGTCGGTGGCGGCCTCGTCGCCGATCGACCAGTTATAGACGCGGTTGTCCGGCGCCACATCATGAACCTGCGCCTTGTGGCCCATGGCCTCGGCGACGTCGACGACATGCGGCAGCACGCCGTATTCGACATCCACCGCCGCGGCGGCGGCCTTGGCCTGCTCGCGCGTTTCGGCGATGACGACGGCCACGTGGTCACCGACATAGCGCACCTTGCCGAGCGCCAGGATCGGGTGCGGCCCGGCCTTCATCGGCGAGCCGTCCTTCGAGTGGATCATCCAGCCGCAGATCAGGCCGCCCAGCTTGGTGGCCGCCACGTCCTCGCCGGTGAAGACGCCGACGACGCCCGGCATCGTCCTGGCGGTGGACGTGTCGATCTTCTTGATGGTGGCATGCGCATGCGGGCTGCGCACGAAATAGGCGTAGGTCTGCCTGGGCAGGTTGATGTCGTCGGTGTAATTGCCCTTGCCGGTGAGGAAGCGATGGTCTTCCTTGCGCTTGACGCGGGCGCCGATGCCAGTTCCGTTATCCATATCTTCGGTCCTCCCAGGATTACATGTTGGCCGCGCCGGCCTTAACGGCGGCGACGATGTTATGATAGCCGGTGCAGCGGCAGATATTGCCCTCGAGCTCGTGGCGGATGGTCTCCTCCGACAGGTCCTTGCCCAGCCGGTTCACAATGTCGATCGAGGCGATCACCATGCCGGGGGTACAGAAGCCGCACTGGAGGCCGTGGTTGTCTTTGAAGGCCTCCTGCATCGGGTGCATCTTGCCATCCCTGGCGAGGCCCTCCACCGTGGTCACCTCGGCGCCGTCATGGGCGACGGCGAGCGCTGTGCAGGATTTCACGGCCTTGCCATCGACCAGCACAACGCAGGCGCCGCACTGGCTGGTGTCGCAGCCGACATGGGTGCCGGTGAGGCCGAGCTTCTCGCGGATGAATTCGACGAGCAGCGTGCGGCCCTCGGCCTCTCCGCAAACGGACTCGCCGTTCACTGTCATGGAAATTGCAGGCATATGGGTCCTCCCGGTTTGGACTCCCCCGGCCCGGTTTCTGCACAGACGCGCCGTCCTGCGCCCCCTGCCCGGTGCCGTGGAATTCTGTGATTGCCGGAACGCATACTCAACCGCGAATTCCCAACCGTCAAGGGTGCTGCAGGCCCTGCGGCAAAGCAAAAAGTCATATGTTTCAACGATGTTGCAGTGCACATGCCAATCCGCCGCAGCTGCCGAGGCGTAAATGTCCCAAACCCTCCAGCCAACGGATGCTGCCATGCGCCTCATCATGTGCCTTTTCGCCGCCTTTCTGACATTCGCGCTCCCTGCCCGGGCAGAATCGCTCTCCGCCCAGGACGAAGCGGATTTCCGCGCCGTGATCGCCGATCAGATCGCCGCCTTCCGGGCCGATGACCAAGCCCGCGCCTACAGCCATGCGGCCCCGATGATCCGCCAGATTTTCCCGGACCCCGACCGCTTCATGGCCATGGTGAAGCAGGGCTACCGGCCGGTCTACCGCCCCCAGTCCTTCAGCTTCGGCAAGGCCGGCTTCTCCGCCTCCGGACGGCCCATCCAGCGGGTCACCATCGTGGGGCCCGACGGGATGACCTACGAGGCCATCTACACCATGGAGCGCCAGCCGGACGGAACCTGGCAGATCAACGGCTGCGCGCTGGTGCGGGCGCCGGACACCAGCGCCTGAGGGCGCCCGCGTTCCTCATAATCATCATGCCCGGGCTTGCCCCGAAGGGTAAGGCAGGTGAGTTTTCGGGGCTGTCAGGAATCCCGTGCGCGGGGCCGGTTGACATTCACCGGCCTGCGAACCGTTCGCCGAGAATAACAGCGAACTGGACTGGCGTTTCGGTCCACCCGCGCGGCGTTCCGGACCGCGGCTCACCATAGAGCCCATCGATGCCGGAGACGGCGAAGCGCATTGGCGTCCGGGTCGACAACCGCGCAGATCGCCTGGTTCTGCATCCCCTCCGCCGCCGCAAGAGCAATCCGCGCCCGGCGCGCCAGAGCATGACCCGTGCCCCGCACCCGAACCAACTGCTCCAGCGCCGCCCGCTGCGGCGGCTCCAAAACAAACACGACAGCAGGCTCGCCCATGTCATGACCCGAAGTCAAATCAGGGTTCGATCATACGGATTGACCGGTCAGCAGGCCAGCATTTCGGCATATATTCACATCCCGTCGGCATTCCGCGGACGATATCGCCCGACACTCTGCTCGATGGCCCCAAATATGGAATGTCCGTCGCTTCCCTTCATCTCGATCCGCACCATGTCGCCAAAGCGGAGGAAGGCGGTCCTGACATTACCTCCGGCGATGATTTCGGCCATCCGCATTTCGGCGATGCAGGAATATCCGCAACCTCCCCGATCGACCATCCTTCCCGGACCGCCTTCGATGCTCCTGTTCGAAACCGTGCCCGATCCCACGATGGTTCCAGCCGCGAGCGGACGGGTCTTCGCGGCATGAGCGATGAGCGTCGGAAAGTCGAAAGTCATGTCGAGGCCCGCATTTGCCCTGCCGAAAGGCTTGCCATTCAGATCGACCATCAGCACGAGATGGACCTTGCCGCCGTCCCACGCCTCGCCGAGCTCGTCCTTTGTCACTGCCACGGGAGAGAAGGCGGAGGAGGGCTTGGACTGGAGGAAACCGAAACCCTTCGCGAGTTCGGCGGGAACGAGGTTCCGGAGGCTGATGTCATTCGCCAGCATGATGAGGCGGATGTGTCTTTGGGCCGCGGCCGGCGCCACTCCCATGGGAACATCGTCCGTCACCACGGCCACTTCGCCTTCAAAGTCGATGCCCCAGGCCTCATCCGCCATCAGGACCGGGTCACGGGGTGCGAGGAAGGAATCCGATCCGCCCTGGTACATCAGAGGATCGGTCCAGAAGCTCGCTGGCATTTCGGCACCGCGGGCCCGGCGAACGAGTTCCACGTGGTTTACATAGGCGGATCCATCGATCCACTGGAAGGCGCGCGGCAGGGGCGAGGCACATGCATGCTCGTGAAAGCGGACACTGGGAACGGCGTCGCGTTCAAGCCGTTCTGCAAGGTCAGCCAGTTGCGGGGCCGCCCTCTCCCAATTGTCGAGAGCCTGCTGCAGCGTATCGGCGATGTTGTGGGCCGGGGTGGCGCGTGTGAGGTCTCGCGACACGACAACCAGCCTCCCGTCGCGGCCGGACTTCAGTGACGCGAGCTTCATGGTTTTCCGGCGAACCTGCGATCGAGCCCATCCCAGCACCGGTCATAATCGGGCTGCAGCGCCGCGAGCGAGGCCGCATAGGAGGTGAGCTGCTGGGGGTACCGGGTCTCGAACATGAAGGCGAGCGTATCCGTCAGCTTGTGCGGCCTGAGCTCTTCCGTGGAGGCTCTGGTGAAGGCGGCGAGATCCGGACCGTGCGGCAACATGCAATTGTGCAGACTCATGCCGCCGGGCAGGAAGCCGTCCGGCTTGGCGTCATAGCGGCCGTGGATCAGGCCCATGAACTCCGACATGATATTGAGGTGATACCACGGCGGGCGGAAGGAGTTCTCGGCCACCATCCAGCGCTCCGGGAAGATCACGAAGTCGACATTCGCGGTTCCCTCCTCTCCCGTCGGCGCCGTCATGACGGTGAAGATGGATGGATCGGGATGGTCGAAGAGAATTGCGCCCACGGGCGAGAAAGTGCGGAGATCATATTTGTAGGGCGCGTAATTGCCGTGCCAGCCCAGCACGTCGAGCGGCGAGTGGCCGATATCGCAGCGGTAGAACTTGCCGCACCACTTGACCCACACCCGGCAGGGCGTTTCCTTATCCTCGAATGCGGCGACGGGCGTCTTGAAGTCGCGCGGATTGGCAAGGCAGTTGGCGCCGATGGGGCCGCGGTCCGGCAGTGTGAACTTCGCGCCGTAATTCTCGCAGCAATAGCCGCGCGCCGGGCCCTCGACGAGTTCGACCTTGAACTTCATGCCGCGCGGCATGACGCAGATTTCGCCAGGCTTCACCGTGACGCGGCCAAGTTCCGTGAAGAAGCACAGGACACCCTGCTGCGGCACGACGAGGATTTCGCCATCGGCATTGTAAAAATAGTCATCCACCATCGAGGTGTTGACGAAATAAATGCCGGCCGACATGCCGGCCTGCGTGTGGACATCGCCCGCGGTCGTAATCGTGCGAAGTCCGGACAGGAAGGTCAGCTCGCCTTCGGGTTGCTCCGGCGGGCTCCAGCGCAAGGGCCCGATCGGCAGATCGTGCTGATCTATGCAGGGGGCGGTCTTCCAGTGGGGGAACTCCACCCCCGTGAAGCGCGAGGTGTGGCGCACGCTCGGCCGCATCCGGTAGAGCCAGGAGCGCTCATTGGTACCGCGCGGCGCCGTGAAGGGAGAGCCCGAAAGCTGCTCGGCATAGAGGCCGTAGGCGCATTTCTGCGGCGAGTTCCGGCCATAAGGCAGAACCCCCGGCAAGGCTTCCGTTTCGAAGTCATTTCCGAAGCCCGGCATGTAGCCCGGCACAATGGCGCTCCGCATGCCCGCTCCCGATCGGTTGCGCTTACGACGACAACATATCGTTGCATATGCAACGACTTTCAGTCAAGCTGCAATCATGCAAGCCAGGTTCAAACTCTGTGAGTTCTTGCCCTTCAGGTTGAATGTGCTCGCCCAGACGGTGTCTGAGCGGCTCTCCGCCGTCTATGCGGGCAAGTTCAATCTGGATATTCCGCAGTGGCGAATCCTCGCCAACCTCGCCTCGCGCGGAGACATGACGGCCCAGGAGATCGCCCGTGTCACCCATGGCCACAAATCGACGATCAGCCGGGCCGTGCGGGAACTTGAGGATCGCGGACTCATCGCGCGGAAGGTTTCATCATCCGACAGGCGAAGCTTCACGCTGACGCTGACGGGCGCCGGCCGCCGCATGTTCCGGCGGTTGCTGCCGCTCGTCCTCGACTTCGAGCGGAACCTCATTGCGGCACTTTCAGATGCCGATGCCCGGTCCCTGCTGAAAGGGCTGACAGCGCTTGAAGCGGCCCTGCTGCGGCCAGGGGGCGGCGACAAGTGAAGCTCAGCCGCCGCGTCCGGTCTTCGACTTCTTGCCCGGTCCTGGGCACTTATCGGGCGCGCGGCAATGTGAGGCCGCTCACGCCGCCTTGATGACCCCGCGTTCGATCTGATCCTGCTCGATCGATTCGAACAGCGCACGGAAGTTGCCCTCGCCGAAGCCATTGTCGCCCTTGCGCTGGATGAATTCGAAGAAGATCGGGCCGATGACGGTCCTCGAGAAGATCTGCAGCAGGATCTTTGTTTCCCCGCCATCGACCACACCCTCGCCATCAATCAGGATGCCATGCTTCGCCAGTTCCCCGACCGGCTCCTCATGACCGGCGACGCGGGTCTTCGACAGCTCATAGTAAGTCTTGGGAGGCCTCGGCATGAATTTGAGGCCGCGGCTGGCGATGGCGTCGGCGGAGGCGTAGATGTCATCGGCGCCGACCGCGATGTGCTGGATGCCCTCGCCGTTATACCGCTTGAGATACTCCACGATCTGGCCTGTCTCGCCGCGGTCCTCGTTGATCGGAATGCGGATGCGGCCGCAGGGGCTGGTCAGCGCGCGGGAGAGAAGGCCCGTGTACTTGCCCTCGATGTCGAAGAAGCGGATCTGCTTGAAGGCGAAAAGATCGCCGTAGAACCTGAACCACCTGTCCATGTTGCCCTTGTGGACATTGTGCGTGAGGTGATCGAGGTAGCGGAAGCCGACGCCGGCCGGCTTGGCCTGCGCCACGAAATGAAATTCCGCGTCATATGGCGACGCGCCATCGCCGTAGCGGTCGGTGAAATAGATCAGCGAGCCACCGATCCCCACTATGGCGGGAAGGTCGATGGCCTTGCCCGGCCCGTCATAGGGCTGGGCGCCCCTGGACATGGCATGATTGTAGGCGTGAGCGGCATCGACAACGCGCCAAGCCATGGAAGGCGCACAGGGACCGTGCTCCTCGACGAAGCGGCGGGCATGGGAGCCAGGCTCGTCGTTGAGCACATAGGTAATGTCGCCCTGCTGCCAGAGCTCGACGGCCCTTGCCTTGTGGCGGGCTGTCAGCGCGAAACCCATTCGCGCGAAGAGTTCCCGCAGTTCGGCGGGGTTTGGGTGCGCGAACTCGACGAATTCGAAACCGTCAGTCCCGGCGGGGTTCCCGTCCGAGATCGTGGCGCGCGGCGCGTCATGCGGAAATGGGCCCATGCTTCGTTCCTCCCTGGCTCAGCAAGAGACAGAATCCCACGAGCGGGGCGTCAGCGGCACGCAAACCGGCGCCTGATCGGGGTTTAACTTGCGTTGCGCTTGCATGATTTCCGACTTTTGTTCACAATTCACGCATGCTTGATGCAATTGACCGAAAACTCCTCGCAGAGCTGCAGAAAGCCTCCGAGGTCACCGCTCAGGAACTGGCGGAGGTTCTTGGGCTGTCCGCAAGCCAGGTGGCGCGGCGCAGGCAGCGGCTGGCGGCGGAAGGCTACATCCTTGGCTATTCGGCGAAGCTCGCCCCGAAGAAGCTGGGGCTCGGCGTCCAGGCCTTCATCCAGGTCGAAATGGCTGCCCATAATGCGGAAGCGGCGCGCGGCTTCGCCAGCCTGGTGGCAACCATGCGCGAGGTAACCGAGTGCTGGACCCTGACGGGCGCCGCCGATTACCTGCTGCGCGTTTGGTGCACGGACTTGGGCGCCCTCAACGGGTTCATTCAGCACCGGCTGCTGCCCCACCCCGTTGTCGCCCGCGTGGAAAGCAAGATCGTCATGGAACAGCTCAAGCCCGATTCCGGACTGCCCATCCCCTGATTTTCAGGCGAGAGTGTTTGACGAAAAGGCAAGCACGCCCACGCGGCGCGGATCACATGGCAAGAAATCCGCCATCGACAGGCAGAACCGCGCCCGTAATGTAGGATGCCCCGTCCGATGCCAGGAAGCGCACGGGGCCGGCGATTTCGCGGGGATCTGCAAACCGCGCCATCGGGATACGGTCAATGAAACGCGAGAAGCGAGTGGGATCCTGCCCCGCCAAACGGATCATCGGCGTTTCCACCACGCCTGGCGCCACCGCATTCACCCTGACGCCGCGCGGCGCGTATTCAACGGCCATGGCACGGGTGAGTTGCGCGATTGCAGCCTTGCTGACGGCATATGCCGTATTTGCCGTGTGCAACACGGCGTAGGACTGTATCGATGCGATGTTCACAACGCATCCCCGCGCCTCGGCAAGGTCATCGATCAGCAGCTGGGTCAGGAACGCGGCCGCATCCAGATTGACGGCCATCACTTTCCGCCATCTCTCAAGAAAGTCAGTTGACCCCGTTTCGGCCCTCATTTCGATCCCCGCATTGTTGATCAGCACAGCGGGCCGAACCCCCTCGCTCCGCCATCCGGCCCGGAGGTGTCCGAGGCTGCGGTCATCGGTGATATCGCAGACGTATGGCCGCGCCCGGCCCCCTTGTTCTTGCAGGGTTTGCGCAGCCGCGCTGACGGCAGCCTCATCCCTGTCAAGAAGCAGCACGTCGTCACCGGCGGACGCAAAGGACGCCGCCAGGGCAGTGCCGATTCCGCCGGCGGCCCCCGTGATCAGGACAGTCCGCGTCACGCCGGCAGTTCCGCTCTTGCCGCCAGAGACAGGCTGCGGCTGCTGCCCGTCAGGAAGAAGCGGGAAAGCCCCTCCGCCATGATCTGGGCATCGAGAGCGCCCGCGCGCTCCGCATCATCCGGGTTTCCGGCCACGATCGCCTCGAGGATGCGGCGGTGGCCATCGAGCGCATTGTCGGTCACGCGGTTGTCGTACTGGCGGAGGTAGAGCCGCATCATTCTCTCGCCATGGTCCAGCAGATTGCGAACCCAGTTCACATAGATCGCATTGCCGGCAAGGTTGGCGATCGCCAGATGAAATTGCCGGTTCTGCTCCACGATCCCGTCGATGTGGCCCAGCTTGGCGGCCTCGGCATGGGCCTGGTAAGCACTGATCACATGCCCACTGCCATGCGCCCGGCTGTTTTCCGCCGCAAGGCGGCAGGTCAGCCGGTACATGAGCAACACACCGTCGAGAAAGTCGCGGATCGAAGCGATATCGAAGCTCGCAACGATGGTGGAGCGGTTCCGGTTGGCTTCGACAAGGCCTTCCGAGCTGAGCCGGATCAAGGCTTCGCGGATCGGCTGGCGGGAGACGCCCAGCCGTTTGCACAAGGCCACATCGTCGATAACCGTTCCCGGCGCGAGTTCGAGGCGGATGATCCCGCGCTTGAGGATTTCATAGACCTCCTCGGCTCCGCGGCCCCGCGCGCGCCGCGCCCCCTGTTGCAATGCGCCCGTCTGCGGTGCGTGCCTCGCGTTTATTGACTTCTTTCTCATACCCAAAACCGTGCGGATTCCGCGCACTCTAGGGTCAGACGCCCATATTGTCCACTCTTGACAAAGTTTGGATACAGATTTTATTTTATTTGCATTCACACTGTGTCAGATTACGGGCATGTCATCGGGGAGAGCGCCTTGGTCAAGGTTTTCTGGCTTCTGAAGCGCGCCGAGGGGCTGTCTCCGGAAGCCTTTGCTGACTGGTGGCTGAACCGTCATGCGCCCTACATCGCATCCCGGCAGGGCCGGTTCCTCGCTTATTACTCGGTGAACCTGCGAACAGGGGATGATGCCGCGCTGCCCGCCGGAACGGGCATCCAGTCCGAGTGGGACGGCATTGCCGAGGAAATCTTCCACTCCGAAGCCGATGCCCGCGCGGCGCTGTCGCTGCCGTCGGCGCCCGAGGGACGTGCCGACGTTCTGGCGCACGTCAGCAGGTTCGAGCGCATCATCGTGTCCGAGCACATCATCATCGGCACGCGCCCCGGAACACCGCGATGACCGCCGAAACCGCCCGCCATGACTGCGATGTGCTGATTGCCGGCAGCGGCGCCGGTGGACTGGCCGCGGCAGTGGTGGCCCGCGAGTTGGGGCTGGAGGTGCTCGTGGTCGAGAAAGCCCCTGCCATCGGCGGAACCACGGCCTGGTCGGGAGGCGAACTCTGGGTGCCGGCCAACCGCTGGCAACAGGCCGCCGGCGTCATCGACACGCCCGAGGCAGCCACGGCCTATCTTGATGATGCCGCGGGCGGCGGAGGCTGCTTCGTGCTGCGGGCAAGCTTTGCCCGGCATGCCGCACGCGCGGTCGGGAAACTCGTGGACCTTGGGGCGATGGCGGTCGAACCCATGTTCGATGCGCCGGACTATGAAATGCACTTGGCCGGCGCCTGTTCGGGAGGCCGGACCCTGCGCACGCTTCCATTCGACGGGCGAGAACTCGGAAGAGAATTTCAGAGACTGCGCGATCCGCTTGCCGCTGGCCAGATCCTCGGCGGCCTCTCGGTGGCGCGCGAGGATCTGCCCCACTTTCGGGGCATGCTCCGATCGCCCCGTTCCGCTGGCCATGTCGCACGATTGGTGGCGGCGCATGGATGGCAGCGGCTCGGCGGGCTGCATCGCGGCGCCCGCACGACCATGGGCAATGCGCTGATCGCCCGCCTCCTTGCCTGGCTCATGGCGCGCAAGGTGCCGATCTGGACCGCAGCGGCACTGAGGACGCTCGAGACCCTCGGAACGGCCATATCGGGCGGGATCGTCGAAACGCTGAAGGGGCCGGTTGTCGTCCGGGCGCGGCATGGAGTCATTCTGGCCACGGGAGGCTTCTCGCACGACCGGGACATGATGGCCCGGCACTATCCGCACGTGACGGAGGGCCAGTCCCATTTTCCATTGCCTCCACCGGAAGTGACTGGAGACGGACTGCGTCTTGCGCAGGCAATCGGCGGCGCGCTTGGCGGGCAGGTGACACAGCCCTCCGCCTGGACCGCGGTGTCGCGCTACCCTGCCACGTCGGGTGCGCCTTGCCTCGTTCCGCATTTTGGTGACCGGGCAAAGCCGGGGATCATCGCCGTTCTCGCGAACGGGTCGCGTTTCGCAAACGAGGCGGAGGACTATCACGTCTTCTGCGCGCATTTGATCAAGGCCTGCGCGGGCGAGCCGGAAGCACAGGCATGGCTCATCGCGGACGAGACAGCGCTGCGCCGCTATGGGTTGGGCCGCGTGGGCGCGTTTCCGTTTCCTTCCGGTCCGGCCCTGAGAAGCGGATATCTGATCCGGGGCCGCACGCCGGGCGAATTGGCGCAAGCCGCCGGGATCAGTCCGCAGGGCCTTGAAAGATCCCTCGCACGCTGGAACCAGATGGCGCTCGGCGGGCGGGACGCGGACTTCGCAAAAGGCGAAAACCGGTTCGACCGCAGTTCGGGCGATCCCTCACACCGGCCAAACCCATGCGTTGCACCCCTCACGCGGCCGCCCTTCTATGCGATCCGCATCCAGCCCGGAAACCTCTCGACCTTCCTGGGCCTCGCCACCGACGCATCGGGCCGGGTGCTGGACCACGCGGGCCAACCTTTGCCCGGTCTCTACGCCGTGGGAGCGGACGCCGAGTCCATTGCGGGCGGGGCCTATCCCGCCGCGGGCATCACGCTGGGGCCGGCGGTGACCTTCGGCGTCCTCGCGGCTGAAGACATCGCCAGCCGGACGCTTTCAACGAACATCGCGACGGGCGGCGCCAAAAGACGCACGCCCGGCGCCGTCGCGCTCATCAACCCCGCATAAGGCGGGAAACAGAGGGAGGAAGAAGAACATGCTAAGAAATATCCTAAGGCCGGGGATGGCAGCCGCTGTGCTGATCATGTCCGCCGTGCAGGCCTCGGCCGCGGGTTTCGGCGACTGCGTCCTGACGGGCGCCGCGGGCTCGGTCAAGATCCCGACGGTGACGGAAGGCACGCTGACGGTCGCCGCCATCCTGCCATCGCCCGACAGCTTCCGCGGCGATTCGCCCGAGACCATCGATGGCGGATTCGAATACTGCGTGGCCGCCAACATCGCGCACCGCGCCGGGCTCTCCTCCGTCGTGGTGAAGAACGTGCCATGGCCAGCCCTGATCGCCGGCCAGCTTGACGGTTTCGACGTCGCCCTCTCCAACATCTTCATCACCGAAGAGCGCAAGAAGAACGTGGATTTCACCATCCCCTACTTCCGCGCCACATCGGGTGTGATGGTGCGCAGCGAGGATCAGGGATCGATAACGCCGGAGACTATCGGCTCGAAGCGGATCGGCGTTTTCCTCGCATCGGTCCAGGACAAGTATGTCGCCGAAGTTCTGAAGCCCACGGGCGAAGTCCGCCGCTTCGAATCGGGTCCGGACATGTTCACCGCCCTGCGCGCGAACCAGATCGACGCCGTCATTTTCGATCTGTCCCTCGTCCTGCCGGCCGCACACGCATCCGACGGGGCGCTCAAGGTGATCGCGCAATATGACGTCGGCGGCGATGTCGGCGGTGTCCTTCCCAAGGGCAGCGCCGCCAGGGAAGGCCTCGACGCCGCACTCGGCAACATCCTGAAGGATGGCACTCTCGATGCACTGGTCGCAACCTGGTATGCGCCTCTCTGGGGCGTCGATCCCAACACCATACCAACGTGGAAGTGACCTCCCGACTGGTCGGCACTGCCCCCCGGGGCAGTGCCGATCATTGCTTGGCTACCGTGCTGGGGAGACTGCCTTGCCGAACACACAACTCGCCGCGAGCAGACCGGCGCGGATCGCTCCACCTGTTCGATGCCGGTCTTTCACGCTGACGGCCCTGGCTTTCGGCTTCGGCGCGGTTGGACTGACATGGGCCGGCCTCAGCCAGGCGCTGGCATATGCGGCCGACCGGCCTGAGCTTCATCGGGCATTGACGCAGGTGGCCTGGGCCGGAACGGCCATTTCGCTGGCGTTGCTGGCCTTTCCGGTCAGAGCGCTCGCATACATGACGAGAAGCTCCGCCCTGGCGGGCCAGGGAGAACTCGTCGCGGCCCGCGTGCCCGCATGGCTGAGCCGCCAGACGGCGCTTGCAGGCATGGGCTACGCCACCTTCTGGCTCGTGCTGGTGGCTGGATATGTGTTCCTCACGGCGAACGACTTTGCGGTGCAGAAGGCATTTCTCAACTTTGAATACCTCAGCCGCAGCGCCTTTCTTGTGCTGTCCGCCGCGCGCATCAACCTGTACATCACGCTGGGCGCCAGCGTGATCATTCTCATTCTCAGCCTGGCTCTTGCGCTCATGCGCCTTCTGCCGGGCTCCGCCGGCCGGCCGATCCGCCTGCTGGCAATCGCCTATGTGGATTTCTTCCGGGCAATACCGACGATCATCGTTCTTTACATGGTGGGCTTCGGCCTGCCCCTGACGAAACTTCCGTGGATCAGCCAGCTTGACGGCATCTGGTATGCCATCATCGCGCTGAGCCTGTCCTTCAGCGCCTATGTTTCGGAACTCTTCCGCGCGGCCATCGAGTCCATACATGCAAGTCAGGTGGCGGCCGCCCGCTCACTCGGACTTTCCGGTTTCAAGACCTACCGGCACATCATCGTGCCACAGGCAATCCGCCAGGTGATCCCGCCCCTGCTCGGCTTCTTCATCGCATTGCAAAAGGACTCGGCGCTGGTGCTCATCCTCGGCCTGATGGATGTATTCGGACAGGCGAGGTTCTTCTCCGCGAACTTCTTCAACTTGTCGCCCGTCTCGCTCGTCGGCGTCTTGTTCCTCATCGTGACCATTCCGCAGACGCGGCTCGTCGACTACCTGATCGAGCGCCAGCGCCGTCATGGAGGATCGTGAGATGAGCCACGGCTTTCTCTCCATCTCGGGCCTCGAAAAGTCCTATGGCAACCATCGCGTGCTGCAAGGCATTGACATGCAGGTTGACCGGCACAATGTGGTGTGTCTCATCGGCGCCTCGGGTTCGGGCAAATCGACCCTCTTGCGCTGCATCAACGCGCTGGAGCCGATCGACGCCGGCGTCATCATGCTCGATGGCGATCCTGTTTCGGGACTGGGCGTCGATGTCAATCGCCTGAGGCGGCGCGTCGGCATGGTGTTCCAGAGCTACAACCTCTTTCCCCATCTGTCCGTGATCGAAAACATCATGATCGCCCCCATGAAGGTTGCGGGCATGGGGCGTGTCGAGGCCCGTGCGAAGGCGGAAACGCTGCTGGCAAGGATCGGGCTTGCCAATCGTGCAAACTACCGGCCAGACCGGCTTTCAGGCGGCCAGCAGCAGCGCGTCGCCATCATTCGCGCGATGGCAATGGATCCGGAAGTGCTGCTTCTCGACGAGGTAACCTCCGCGCTCGACCCCGAACTCGTCGGGGAAGTGCTGGACATCCTCAAGGATCTTGCCCGCTCCGGAATGACGATGGTGCTCGCCACGCACGAGATGGGCTTCGCGCGCGAGGTTGCAAGCGAGGTTTGCTTCCTCCAGCACGGCAAGCTCGTCGAGAAAGGCCCGCCCGGACAGATCTTCACCGAACCGCGCGAGGAAGAGACCCGCCGCTTCCTGCGCCGCGCCCTGTGAGTTCCGCAATGCAGATGGAATGCGATCTTGTGGTCATCGGTTCGGGCGCGGCGGGCCTGACGGCCGCGCTCGCGGCCGCGGCGGGGGGATTGCGCGTGATCGTTGTTGAGGCCGACGCGCTCATCGGCGGGGCAACGGCACTGTCGGAAGGCATGATCTGGGCGCCCAATTCCAAAGCCGCCAGGATGCTCCCCGATGCGCCCGGCGAGGCGGAAGAGGCCTCCTCGGCGCTCGCCTACCTGGAGGCTACCGCAGGCGCCGCTTTCGATGCAGACCGGGCGCGAGCCTATATCGAGGCGGCCCCGCAGGTTCTTGCTTTCCTCGAGGCGGCTTCTGGCCTCACCTTCACACTGAATCGCTCATCCCGCGACTATTACCCGGACGAGCCGGGGGCAACACTGGGCCGCCGTGCCCTCAACCCCGATCCATTCGATGCGCGTGCGCTGGGCCGCGACCTTTTTGCCAGGATCCGGCCGCCCCTCGACACGATGATGATCTGGGGAGGCATGTCGATCGCCAGCCGTGATCTGGCGGACTTTCTGGAAGCCGGACGAAACACGCGCGCCGCTCTGCGGGTCGCAAGGCATTTCGCCCGCCACGCGCGGGACCGCCTGACAGGCTGGCCCCGGGGCGCCCGTCTGGGAAACGGAAACGCAATCGTCGCGCGCCTTGCGGCCGCCGCCGCGCGCGCAGGTGTTGACATCCGCACGGACTGGCCCGCCGCCCGCCTCAGGCTTGTTGAAGGCAGCGTCAGAGGAATATCCGGCCCCCATGGCGAAATTCTCGCGGCAAAGGGCGTCGTGCTGGCCTCGGGCGGGCTCAACGCCCATCCCACGGCGCGCAGCGCTTTCATTGGATCGACGCCACATCTCGCAATCCCCGCAAGCAGTCCCGTCGTGTCACTTAGGGAACTGGTCGAGGGCAGCGGCGCCCTGATTGAAACGAATGTCTCTCAGCCGGTGCTCTGGGCTCCGGGATCAATGGTGCCTTCCGAGGCCGGAAGGGCCGGCCCCTGGCCACACTTCGGCGATCGCGCAAAGCCCGGCGCGATCTGCGTGGGACCCGATGGAAGACGTTTCGCCAACGAAGCGACGATGTACCACGACTTTGTTCCCGCGATGATCGCCGCCACGCGCGGCCACCCTGACGGACCTCACTGCTGGCTGCTGTGTGACCATAACGCGATCCGCCGCTATGGCCTGGGGCCCGTGGGTCCCTTTCCCGTGCGCCTCGCGCCCTATGTCGCCGCGCGGTATCTGCGGTCAGGACCCACACTGGCCGATCTGGCGGGGGAGATCGGGGTTCCAGCCGGCCAGCTGGAGCAGACTGTCGCCCGCTTCAACGGCTTCGCGCTCAAGGGGGGCGACCCCGACTTCGGGCGCGGGAGCAACAGCTACGATCTGGTGAACGGCGATCCCCGGCACAGGCCCAACCCTTCACTCGGGCCGCTCGCGGCGCCGCCCTTCCATGCCATTCGGCTGATCCCTGCGGATATCGGGGCCTTCATCGGCCTGCGCGTGGACCGGCACGCGCGTGCCCTCTCGCCGGATGGCCAAGCTGTTCCAGGCCTCTGGGCCGCCGGGAACGCCGCATCTCCCCTGACATCAGGCTCCTATCCCGCAGCAGGGCTCACCATCGGGACCGCTGCAATCTTCGGATGGATTGCCGCCCGCAACGCCCTGTCAGGAGCCAACCCGTGAACGCACTCCCCGGTTTTGCTTCGAGCCTCTTCGAAGGCCGCCGTGTCATCGTCACGGGCTCTTCCGGCGGAATCGGCCGGGCGATCGCAGATGGCTTCGCAGCGGTGGGAGCCGAAGTCATTGGTCTCGACCGCACCCCTTCGCCGGGAACGATCCACTGTGACCTTTCCGATCGTGGATCGCTCGATGAGGCCGCGCATCGCCTGAAGGAAGGAGGTCCGGTCGCGGCACTCGTCAATTGCGCGGGGCGCTTCCGCAGGGTCCCGGTGACTTCGGATGACGCCGCGGACGAACTGGACGCCTGTCTCGGGCTTCATGCTGTAGCGCCTTTTCTGCTCACCCGCGCACTGATCTCCGTCCTGAACAACGGAGCAGTCGTCAATATCACATCCACCAGCGCCAGGCGCAGCAGCGCGGAGGCGCTGGCCTACTCGACGTCCAAGGCGGCATTGCAGGCCCTGACGGCTTCACTGGCGGCCGAACTCGCGCCTTTTGGCATTCGTGTGAATGCCGTCTCGCCCGGAGAGGTCGCGACGTCTCTGACACAGGGAGACGAGCATGTTGCAAGACTTGTCGAAAAAACGCCGATGCGCCGGCGCGCCCTTCCTGAAGAGGTCGCCGCCGCGGTTGTCTTTCTCGCTTCGCCGCTTGCCTCCTTCATCACGGGCGCGACGCTCGGCGTCGATGGCGGCTTCATGACAATATGAGGAGTACGACTCATGATCAAAGTGATGTGGCTGCTCAAGCGCGCGCCGCACCTTTCGCTGTCGGAATTCGGCGAATGGTGGCTGAACCGGCACGCACCGGACATAATCGCCGATCAGTCGCCTTTTCTGAAGCGATATGTGATCGACCTTCGGGTGGAGGATGACAGCGCGCTCGCCGGCAGGCCAGCGGCCGAACCCGAGTGGGACGGGGTGGCCGAGCAATGGTTCGAAACCGAAGCCGACTATAATGCCGTGTACGGAAGGCTCGACCGTCCCACGCGCGCCGATACTCTGGCCCACACGAGCGCTTTCCAGCGGATCGTCGTCCGCGAATTCGAACAGTCGCTGCCAAAGGTCCAGACATCATGAGCATCCGTGGCAAACGCGCGCTCATCGTCGGTGGCGCGTCCGGATTGGGCGCCGCCACGCTGCGCAGCTTCGCATCGGCTGGAGCGCGCTGCATTGCCGCCGACCGCGACCAGCCGGGGCTCGAACGGCTTGCATCGGAACTTGAGGGGATTGAGACACTCTGCGGCGATGCCGCCGATCCTGATTTCTCCGGCGCCATAAGCGGGCGCGAAGTCGACATCATGGTCCATACAGCGGGAATCGATCCCCTTTCGGCAACGGATGTTCCCGGCACGTCCCTGCGGGACTGGCACACAGTCATCGGGGTCAATCTCACATCGGCATTTCTTTTCGCAAGGTCTGTTCTTCCCGGCATGATCGCGCGGCGCTCAGGATGCCTTCTCTTCACGGGGTCCGTAGCGGGCATCAAGCCGACGCCGCGTGAGGCCGCCTATGCCGTATCCAAGGCCGGGGTCATTCAGCTTGCGCGCGCAATTGCTCTTGACCACGCGAAACACGGCATCCGCTCGAATGCGCTCTGCCCCGGAATGCTGGAAGCGATCATGGCGGATCGACGCAGCGCCATGAACGAGGCCGATCAAAGGGCGCGCCGGCTGGCCGCCAATGCGATGGTGCCCGCGGGACGGGAAGGAACTTACGCCGAAGTCGCGCGGTTGGCGCTTGTTCTCTGCGACGAGGAGCTGTCGGGTTATGTGACGGGTCAGGCGATCGTGGCTGATGGGGGTTTTCTTCTCGCCTGACCCCCTGACGATGGCGCGTGGCCCGGAGCATGATCCGCAAAACTGGACCCGGCTTTTGCGACAAGATCATGCTCAGGCATATGATCTGGCGCATGTTCTTGTCCGCCCGGCCAGAAGCAGCTTGCGGCCGCGCAAGGAGCGGGTTGACCTTCCCGGTGTATACGCCCAAATATCGCGCATCATGACCGCCCGGAATGCCCTCGTCGACCCATTCGGACGCCACGTCAGCTATCTGCGCGTGTCGGTGACGGACCGCTGCGATTTCCGCTGTGTCTATTGCATGGCGGAGGACATGACCTTCCTGCCCAGGCGCGACCTGCTCTCGCTGGAGGAGCTGGACCGCCTCTGCACCGCCTTCATCGACAAGGGAGTGCGGAAGATCAGGCTCACCGGCGGCGAGCCGCTGGTGCGCAAGGGCATCATGACGCTGGTCGAAAGCCTCGGCCGCCACCTGAAGACCGGCGCGCTGGAGGAGCTCACCCTCACCACCAACGGCTCGCAGCTCGCCCGCTTCGCGGATGAACTCGCCGGACATGGCGTGCGCCGCATCAACGTCTCGGTCGACACGCTGGACGAGGCGAAGTTCCGCCAGATCACCCGCTGGGGTGACCTGCCCAGGGTGAAGGAGGGCCTCAAGGCCGCGCAGAAGGCGGGCCTCCAGATCAAGATCAATGCCGTGGCGCTGAAGGGCGTCAACGACACCGAAATTCCGGAGATGCTGCGCTGGGCGCATGGGCAAGGCATGGACCTGACCCTGATCGAAACCATGCCGCTGGGCGACATCGACGGCGACCGGACAGACCAGTACCTGCCGCTCTCCGTGGTCCGCGCGGGCCTCCTCGGCCAGTTCGCGCTGGAGGACATCCCGTATAAGACCGGTGGCCCGGCGCGTTATGTGAAGGTCAAGGAAACCGGCGGCCGCCTCGGCTTCATCACGCCGATGACCCATAATTTCTGCGAGAGCTGCAATCGGGTCCGCCTCACCTGCACCGGCACGCTCTACATGTGCCTGGGCCAGGAGGACGCCGCCGACCTGCGCGCGCCCTTGCGCGCCTCGGAGGGCAACGCGCTCCTCAATGCCGCCATCGACGAGGCCATCGGCCGCAAGCCCAAGGGCCATGACTTCGTCATCGACCGACGCCACAACAAGCCGGCGGTGGCCCGCCACATGAGCGTCACCGGCGGCTGAGCCCCGCATTTCCGTCACAGGCCGCGGCGCGCGAACAACGCTCCGCATTCCCAATGCCTCGCCTGCCGCAACGACATGATCGTCAAGATCGCCGGGGCGCATCTGCCTTAAGGCATTTTCAGGTCAAATGGACACCGGTTGACCGTCGAAAATGCGACCAGACAAAGAGATGAGCAGGCTCATCGCACTGCGCCGTGTCATGGCCATCGCCATCCTCACCGCGATCCGCGGCTCTCAGGGCGCGTTGAAGGATGTTTCCCTCTCATCATGCCCGGGCTCGTGCGGGCGATGCTTTTCTTGCCCCCGCAAAAGGACGCTTGGGACGGGGCCGGGCATGATGAGTCAAGAAGGCGTCCGCCACCCCTTTCATTGCCACCCGGAATCCTCCTAAACTCGGCCCATGTGGTTCCACGTCCTGATCCTCGCCCTCGTCACCCTGCAGCGGGCGATCGAGTTCGTCATCGCGCACCGCAACACGAAGAAGATCGAGGCGCGCGGCGGCTTCGAGGTGGGGTCGAACCGCCATGGCTTCGTGGTGGCGCTGCAGGTCCTTTGGCTGGCGGGGCTGTGGTACCTCGTTCTCACCGCCCTGCCGCCGATCGGCCAGCCGTGGATCTATGCCTATGTGGTGCTGGAGGCGACACGCGGCTGGATCGTCGCAGCGCTCGGCAGCAGCTGGACGACGCGGCTCATGGTGGTGCCCGGCGAAGACCTGCCGGACCAGGGCTTCCGCAGCTGGATCCGCCACGCGAATGACTTCGTCGTGGCGGCCGAGCTCGTCATCCTGCCGCTGGCATTCGGCCTCGTCTGGTATGCACTGGCCTTCGGCATCCTCAATGTCGTCTTGCTGTTCTGGCGCATGCGCTCGGAGGACAAGGCGCTGAGGCCGCTGCGCGGGGAACCAGCGCCCGCGGAAGAACCGCCCAGGGCCTGAAGCATGATCCGCAAACGTAGTATTTTTTGCGATAAAATCATGCTCCAGAGTCTGATCTGGCGAATGTTCCGACAAGGCGATTCCGCCTGAACGAAACCTGTTCTAATACTACAGTTGCGTCTGCGTGGTGAGTCTTGCGCGGTAGTGGGCCTCGGCGGCATGGGCTTGGTGAACGCGCCGCCAGAGTGACCAACTGAACACGAAGGCGCGTTTGACAGGTGGCGGAAAGACAAGCCGCGCC
>NZ_JADCDA010000030.1 GCF_020252405.1 Aestuariivirga sp. | reverse complement strand
GTTCAGTTGGTCACTCTGGCGGCGCGTTCACCAAGCCCATGCCGCCGAGGCCCACTACCGCGCAAGACTCACCACGCAGACGCAACTGTAGTATTAGATTGCCGGGCGGTCAGCTGAAATCGGAATGATTTCCTCCCTTTTCGGGGACGGCTGTCGCATATGGCCTGAAACTGCCCTCTCCCCCCGGTCTGTACACCCCGGTGGGGGAGAGGAAAGATGAGGGCAGGGATCGATGGGCTGGACGAAAATGAAGGACCATGCTCCAAGGGACTGGCAACGCAAATCCCCTTTCATGCCCCTGGCATCGCGATTGGATGATCCCGTGATCGAAATCAAGATCAACGCGCCGGAACAGATTCTGAATTCCTTCGATCCGTCGCCATTCCACATCCGCGACCTGGATGACAGGGCAGCCGAATACATCATCGAATCCGCCGAGGAGCTGGGATCGGCCAACCCGCTGCTGCTGGTCATCGAACTCCCGCGCAGCGAGGCGGAGCGGGATCTGTCGCAAGACCTTCCCGAGGCTCTGAGCAATTCCTTTCGCTACCGCGCCACGCAGGCGCGCTTTCGGCTGAGGGACCTGTTCCGGATCGGCCGCCTGTCGCTTGCCATCGGACTGGCGGTTCTCGGCCTCTGCACGCTCACCATCCACCTGCTGGGGCATTCGGACGGAAGCTCGGCCCTCGTTCAGATGACCGAACAGGGTCTGTTCATCCTCGGATGGGTGGCCCTGTGGCGGCCGCTCGAGATCTTCCTTTATGACTGGTGGCCGATCAGGAAGCGGATCGCTCTCCTCGACCGCCTGGCTGGCGCGCGCATCGAGATCAGGCCGCGATGAGAGGCCTCATCCCGGTGCATATGGCTGCTCAGCCTGCCCTCTCCCCCACCGCGCCGCGGCGGCGAATGGGAAAGCTCAGAGCTTCGCGCCTTTCTTCGCGAGCTCGTCCATCAGCGCCTTCACCTGCGAGGATGGCGCTTCCCGGATTTCGCCGGGTTCAATGCCGCCCAATGTGAAGGGGCCGTATTGCAGGCGCACGAGGCGGTTCACCACGCAGCCGAAATGACCGAAGAGCTTGCGGATCTCGCGGTTCTTGCCCTCCGTGAGCACGCAGCGGTACCAGCGGTTGGCGCGCCCGTCCTGGCCATATTCCTCCACGAACTCCGCCCCGCGGTAATCGACGCCGTCAATGGCGATGCCCTGGGCAATGGCCTCGATCCCGGCGGGATTCAGCTGGCCCCGCACGCGCACGCGGTAGAGCCGCGACAGCGCGTTGTCCGGGTTCATCATGGCCTGGGCCAGCGGTCCGTCGGAGGAGAGCACCAGCAGGCCTTCGCTGTTCACGTCCAGCCGCCCGACATTCATCACCCGCGGGTGGCGGCTGGTCCATTGCGGCGGGTTCAATGCGGGGAGATCGAAGATGGTCTTGCGGTTCTTGTGGTCGCGGTGGGTGACCAGGACGTCGACCGGCTTGTTGAGCAGGAACAGGCGCGGCAGCGGCTTTGTCTCCGGCGCCACGGGGCGGCCGTCGATCAGCACGGTGTCGCCCTCCTCCACCGGCATGATCGGCGTGGCCTTGATGCCGTTGACCGAGACGCGGCCATCGGCCACCAGCCGCTCCGCCTCGCGGCGGGAACCCGCCCCCGCCTTCTGGAGATAAACGTTGAGGCGCATCAGCCGCCCGTGACGGGCGGGAAGAAGGCCACCTCGCGCGCGCCCCTCACCGGCGCGTCGAGCGCCACATGGGCCTGGTCCACCGCGGCACGCAGCGTGCGGCGCTCGGCCAGTGCCGCGGCCACGGCTTCGTCACGCGCGCTGAGGTGATCGATGAGATCGGCGACGGTGGCGATGGAGGCCGGCACATCAACCTCCTCCGAGCTCTTGCCGGCGATCTGCCGGATGCGGGCGAAATAGAGGATCTTCATCAGTCGACGACGTGGCGGATGCCGGCGCGGAAATAGTCATAGCCGGTGTAAAGCGTGAGGGCGGCGGCAACCCACAGCATCGTGATGCCGGCGGCCGTGGTGAGCGGGATGACGGTGTCGCCCGCCGGGCCGGCGATGAGGAAGCCGATGGCCACCATCTGCACCGCCGTCTTCCACTTGGCGATCTTGGTGACGGGGACGGACACCTGCAGCTCGCCCAGATATTCGCGAAGCCCCGAGACCAGCACCTCGCGCGAGAGGATGATGATGGCCGCCCAGATGTGGCCGCCGCGCAGAATGTCATCGGCGCAAAGCACGAGCAGCACGACAGCCACCAGCACCTTGTCGGCGATCGGGTCCAGCATGCGGCCGAGGGATGATTGCTGCCGCCAGCGCCTTGCCAGATAGCCATCGAAAAAATCGCTGATGGCGGCCAGCACATAGACGCCAAGCGCCGCCCAGCGCGCCTCGTTGCCGCCCCACAGCAGCAGCCCCGCCACCACGGGCACCGCCACGATGCGGCCATAGGTGAGGATGTTCGGAAGGTTCCACACCTTCGAATAGGCCGCCGTCCCGTCCGAATCCATTCCGTCCATTGCGCCGCTCATTCTGCACTCTCGTGGAAGTGGTCGTAAATGGCCTGCGCCAGGGCATGGCTGACGCCTTCCACCGCCGTGAGGTCGGTCACACTCGCGCGTGACACCGCTTTGGCCGAACCGAAGGCTTGCAGCAAGGCTTTCTTGCGCAGGGGTCCGATGCCCGGCACCTCGTCCAGCGGGTTGACCCCGATGGCCCTGGAGCGCCTGGCCCGGTGCGAGCCGATCGCAAAGCGATGCGCCTCATCGCGCAGCCGCTGGATGTAGTAAAGCACGGGGTCCCTCGCCTCGAGCATGAAGGACTGGCGGCCCGGCACATAGAAATGCTCGCGCCCCGCATCCCGGTCCGGCCCCTTGGCGACACCCGCCACAGGCAGGTCCGGCAGGCCCAGCCCGTCCAGCACGGCCTTGGCGGCGGAAAGCTGGCCCTGGCCGCCGTCGATCAGCACCAGGTCCGGCCAGGCCTGCACGTCTTTCGCCTGTTCCGCGCCGCGCTCCTGCGGCTCCTCCCGGAGCAGGCGGCTGAAGCGGCGGGTGAGCACTTCGCGCATCATGGCGAAATCGTCGGAGCCGATCTCTTCCGACCGGATGTTGAACTTGCGGTACTGCGACCTGATGAAGCCGTCCGGCCCCGCCACGATCATGCCGCCCACCGGATTCGCGCCCTGGATATGGGAATTGTCATAGACCTCGATGCGGCGCGGCGCCCCGGGCAGGCCGAAGGCCTTCTGCACGCCCTCGAGCAGCTTCATCTGCGAGGAGGTTTCGGCCATCTTGCGGCCCTGCGCCTCGCGCGCATTGGTGACGGCGTGCTCGACAAGCGTCTTCTTCTCGCCGCGCTGCGGCACGGCCACCTCGATGCGGCGGCCGGCATGGGTGGAGAGCGCTTCTTCCAGCAACTCGCGCTCCTCCACGTCATGCGACAGAAGCACGAGGCCGGGGATCGGCTTGTCGTCATAGAACTGGGCGAGGAAGGAGGCCATGATCTCCGCGGCCTCGTGGCTCTTGTCGGCCTTTGGGTAATAGGCGCGGTTGCCCCAGTTCTGGAAGGAGCGGAAGAAGAACACCTGGATGCAGGTCTGTCCGCCCTCCTGGGCAAGCCCAAACACATCCGCCTCCTCCACGCCCTGCGGATTGATTCCTTGCGTCTGCGTGACGAAGCTCATGGCCTGGATGCGGTCGCGGTAGGTGGCGGCGCGCTCGAAATCGAGGTTCAAGGCGGCCTCCTCCATCTGCCTTGCCAGCTCCGCCTTCACCGTCTGGCTCTTGCCGTTGAGAAAGGCTTCCGCCTCCCGCGCGAGCGCGCCATAGGCCTCTGGCGCGATGTGGCTGACGCAAGGAGCCGAACACCGCTTGATCTGATAGAGCAAACACGGCCTGGTGCGGTTGGCGTAGACGCTGTCGGTGCAGGTGCGCAGAAGAAACGCCTTCTGCAGCGTGTTGATGGCGCGGTTCACCGCACCCGCCGAGGCGAAGGGACCGAAATAACTGCCCTTGCGGTTGCGCGCGCCGCGGTGCTTCGCCAGCTGCGCCACGTCATGATCCCTGGCGATGAGGATATAGGGGAAGGACTTGTCGTCCCTCAGGATCACGTTGAAGCGCGGCTTCAGCTTCTTGATCAGGTTGGCTTCCAGCAGCAGCGCCTCGGCCTCGGTCGCGGTGGTGACGAACTCCATGTTGGCGGTGAGCGAGATCATGGTGGCGATGCGCGCCGTGTGGCCCCAGGCGCGGGTGTAGTTCGAAACGCGGCTCCTGAGGTTCCGCGCCTTGCCGACATAGATGACGCCGCCCTTGGCGTCATACATGCGGTAGACGCCGGGCCTCGCCGGAAGCCTGGTGACGAAGTCCCTGATGAGGCCTGCTCCCCTTGCGTCAGGCAGGGGCGACTCATCGGGCGCCTGGGCGGGTTCGGACGTCATGACGGCTTTCTACATCCGCGGCGCGGTGCGGCAAAGCACCCTGCTATCTCTGGCGCTCGATCTCGACGCCCACGCTGCGGGCATTCTTGATGATGTCGGGCTTTTCGACGCGCACGCGCGCGGCCACCACCCGTTTGTCGCGCAAGCAGGCGGCGGCGATCTTCTCGCACAGCGTCTCGACGAGGTTGATGTGCCCCCCGGCAACGATCTGCTCGACCTTCTTCACCACGATTTCATAGGACACGACATGGCCGATGTCGTCGTCCTGCGGGCCCTCGCCCTCCTGAACCGAGAGGTCGATGTTGACGATGATGCGCTGCGGCTCCGTCTTCTCGTGCGCGTAGATGCCGATCAGCGCCATCAGGTCCAGATCGCGCACGAAGACGTGGCGGAGGCCCGAGGCGGCGCTCGCCACGTGATGGCTGATCATCGGCTTCTTCATTCATTGACCTCGACGACATCGGGTGTCTGCCAGACCAGATGCTGCCCGCCGTCCAGCGCGATCATCTGACCCGTCAGTGACGGTTGTGACAATATGAACTTGACGGCGGCGGAAATCTCCTCCGGCGACGTGCCGCGGCCCAGAAGCGTCAGTTTCGCCTGCTTGTCGAACTCCGCCTGGTCCATGCGGGCCGAGGGAAGCGCGGGTCCGGGGCCGATGGCGTTGACGCGGATATTGGGCGCCAGCGCCTGGGCCAGCGTGCGGGTCGCGGTCCACAGGCCGGACTTGGACGTGGTGTAGGAGAAGAACCTGGGGTTCAGCTTCCACACCCGCTGGTCGATGATCGAGATGATGTTGCCCGCTTCGCCCTGCGGCAACTGCCGGGCGAAGGCCTGGGACAGGAACACAGGCGCGCGCAGGTTGGTGTCGAGATGATCCGCCCAGCTCGCCCTGGTGATGGCGCCCACCTCGTCAGGCTCGAACAGCGAGGCATTGTTGATGAGGCAGGTGAGGCCGCCCAGCGCGGCGGAAGCTTCCGCGATCAGCCGGTCCGGCACATCGGCCTCGGACAGGTTGCCGCGCACGATCACCGTGTTGCGGCCCATGGCGCGGATGAAGCCCGCCACCTCTTCGGCTTCCGCGATCGAGGCGTTGCAATGGACGGCCACGTCCCAGCCGTCCCTCGCGAAGTCGAGCGCCAGGCGGCGGCCGATGCGCCTGGCCGAGCCCGTGACGAGAACCGACATCCTCATGCGGAGGGCTTCGGCAGCAGGATGACGTAGTGCTTCCTGACCTTCTTCACGGTTTCCCATGTGCCCCTGAAGCCCGCCGGGATGATGAAGGCATCGCCCTTCCGGAGCGTCCAGGACGTGCCCTCCTCATTGGTGATGATCGCCTTGCCCTCGATGAAATGGCAGAACTCCCACTCGGAATAGTCCACCTTCACCTTGCCCGGCGTCGACTCCCAGATGCCGCAATGGAGCCGGTCATCCTCGCCGGTGAAATGGTTCCAGGTGGTGGTGCGGTACTTGCCCTTGACGAGCTTTTCCGTGTCCGGCTTGCCCTTTTCGGGCAGCGGCGCATGCTTGCCCTTGCTCTTCATCACCAGAATGTCGGCCATGTGTTCCCCTATGTCAGCCGTTTCAGCAATTCGTCGCGGCCGGGCTGGAAATCGGACGCGACCCACCAGTCCTCAAGTTTCCTCAGCATTGCGCCGATTTCAGGTCCGGGGCTCATGCCCGAAGCAACAAGATCCTTCCCCGCCACGGGAAGGCTGGGAATGGGCCAGCGATCAGGCAATTCCAGCAAGTCCCGCCACCGGGCGCCGTCAGCCGCAGCCCCGGAACGCGCCCAGGCGATGTGCACAAGGTCACGCCAGGCCGCAGCCCCGGTCTGGTAGAGGATGATGCGCTGTTCCGCGGGGCGCAGCGCGGGCGTGGGCGGGATGAGCGAAACGACGGCCTCCAGCCGCCGCGCCTCATGGTTCGACAGGCGCCAGCGGCCGGGCATCGACAGCGGATCCCGCGCCAGGACCGCCAGCCGCAGCAGCGGATCGGGCGGCAGCCGCTCCAGCACGCCCCAGTCCTCCGTATACGGAAGAAGACGCGCGAGGATGCCCCGCGCCGCCATCAGCCTCAGCGTCTCCGCCGCGCCGGGGGCGGCCATCAGCTTGAACATCTCCTGCCGGATGCGCTCCGCCGAGAGGTGATCGAGCCCGGACCTGAGGCGCGTGCAGGCGTCAAGACCCGCGGCATCGGGCGCGCCATGGCCATAGCGCGCATGGAAGCGGAAGAAGCGCAGGATGCGGAGACAGTCCTCGGCGATGCGCTGTTCCGCGTCGCCCACGAAAATGACGCGGCGGGCCTCCACGTCCGGCCAGCCATTGACGAAATCATGGACCGTGCCCCGCGCATCGCAGTAGAGCGCGTTCATGGTGAAGTCGCGGCGCCGGGCATCGGCCGCCCAGTCGCCGGTGAAGGCCACCCTGGCGCGGCGGCCGTCGGTTTCAAGGTCATGGCGCAGCGTGGTCACTTCGAAGGGGTGGTGACCGGCCACCACCGTCACAGTGCCGTGGTCGAATCCGGTGGGGTGAACGGCCATGCCCGCCGCAACGCAGGCCGCGGTGACCGCGTCAGGCGACAGGGTGGTGGCGACATCGATCTCCGTCACGTCCTCGCCCAGCAGCGCATTGCGCACGGCGCCACCCGCCACGCGGCCCTCGCCGCCAGCCGCGGCGAGCACGGCGAAGAGGCGCTGCAGCGCGGGCTCCCTGAGCCACGCTGCGGCGGCGAGGGAGGGAAGCTTGCTCATGGCGTTTCGTACATCAGGCGATAGAGGTTGCGGATCATGCCGGCGGTGGCGCCCCAGATATAGCGCCCCTGCCAGGGCATGGCATAATAATACCGGGTCTGGCCCTGCCAGTCGCGCGCATGGCGTTGATGATGCGCGGGGTCCATCAGGAAGCCGAGCGGCACCTCGAAGACGTCCTTCACCTCCGCCTCCTGCGGGGTGACGGTGAAGCCGGGGCGCAGCATGGCCACCAGCGGCGCGACGCGGTAGTTCGTCGAGGTCAGATAGGCGTCAAGGAAGCCGATGGGCTCCACGAAGGCGGGCGCGATCCCCGTCTCCTCCTCCGTCTCGCGGAGCGCGGCGGCCACGGCATCGCGATCCGTGTCGTCAATCCGGCCGCCGGGAAAGGCGATCTGCCCGGCATGGCGGCGCAGATGCGGCTGGCGCTCGGTCAGGAGCAGGTTGAGGCCGTCCCCGCGCGGCACCAGCGGCACCAGCACGGCGGCGGGTTTGGGCGGCACGTCGGCGGGGATCATCCGCAGGGCGGGATTGAGGTCGTCGTCGCTGAGTCCGTGGACGGGCGGGGCCGCGGCATGAAGCCGGCCGGTGGCGCGGGCGCGGAATTCCCGCTCGTCGAACAGGCTCAAGAGGCGAGCCCGATCTCGGCGGCCTTCTGCATAGGATAGAAGCGGCCTGACGACCAGACGCCGAACCAGCCATCCTCCACCGCGCCCGCCGCAGCCAGGTCATAGAACAATGCCCGGCTGACCAGCGCCTCAAGCCCGGCGCGGACCATCACATAGGGCTTGAGGCCGCCTGTGCCCTGCTCCTCGGCAAAGCGCAGGGGGTGGGCGTCATCGACCGTCACCGCGTCATCCACATTGGTCTCGAATTGGATGATCTGGCCCCGCCCCTCGCCCTCCACCCGCATGCGGATCGCGGTAAAGGGCGCGTCATCGACGAGGATACCGGCCTTTTCCACCGGGGTGACGAGATAGTATTTCCCGTCCGCATCCAGCCGCAGCACCGAGGCGAAGAGCTGGACCAGCGGTTTCCGCCCGATCGGCGAGTTCATGTAGAACCATGTGCCGTCCTGGGCGATGCGCATGCCGATGTCGCCGCAGAAGGGCGGATTCCACAGGTGCACGGGCGGCGGTCCCTTGGCCTTCCGGGCCTCTCCCAGCCCCTTCAGGGGATTGGCGGCATCGCGCTGATCCGTGTTCATTTTCGTGTCATTACAGGTGAGTCGGACTGTCCTTCGCGCCTCTTTTAGGCCATTCTCGACCGGCAAGGATGAAACCAATCGAGCCGGACCCTGCCGGCTTCGCATGCATATGATAGTGAGTTCCATGGCCAGCATCAACGAAGCAGACCACCAGATCGTCTCCGAGCTTGAGGCCGCCGCCGAACGGCTGGGCAAGGTCCGGCACGCCATCGGCCGGGTGATCTTCGGGCAGGACGAGGTGATCGAGCAGGTGCTGATCGCCATCCTCGGCGGTGGCCATGCGCTTCTGGTGGGCGCCCCCGGGCTTGCCAAGACCAAGCTCGCCGCCACGCTGGGCCGCGTTCTGGGCCTCAACGAAAAGCGCGTGCAGTTCACGCCCGACCTGATGCCGGCCGACATCGTGGGCTCCGAGGTGCTGGACGAGGACGAGACGGGCCGCCGCCAGTTCCGCTTCCTGAAGGGCCCCGTGTTCTGCCAGCTGATGATGGCGGACGAGATCAACCGCGCCTCGCCGCGCACCCAGTCGGCCCTGCTGCAGGCCATGCAGGAGCACCACGTGACGGTGGCCGGCCAGCGCCATGACCTGCCGCGGCCCTTCCACGTGCTCGCCACGCAGAACCCGATCGAGCAGGAAGGCACCTATCCGCTGCCCGAGGCGCAGCTTGACCGCTTCCTCGTCCAGATCGACGTGCCCTACCCTTCGCTTGAGGCCGAGCGCCGCATGCTGTTTGCCACCACGGGCGCCACCGAGGCGGAGGCCGGGACGGTGCTTTCGACCACGGAACTGCTGAATGCCCAGCGGCTGACGCGCCTCATTCCGGTGGGCGAGCAGGTGGCGGACGCGATCCTGCGGGTGGTCCGCGCCGCGCGCCCCGGTCCCGATGCCGACGATTACGTGAACCGCAACGTCGCCTGGGGCCCGTCGCCGCGCGCCAGCCAGGCGCTCATGCTCGGCGCGCGCGCGCGGGCCATGCTGCAGGGCCGGCTTTCGCCGTCGCTGGACGACGTCGCGGCGCTGATGGGCCCGGTGTTCCGCCACCGCATGGCGCTGAACTTCACGGCCCGTGCCGACGGCCACACCATCGACGGCGCCATCGGGCGGCTCTCCGGCCTCATCGCCTGAGCCGATGTCCAACGCCCCGGCTCTCACCCTTGCCGACCGCGCCGCGGCCCAGGCGCGCGCGCTGCCGCCCCTGCTGGTGGAGGCGGAGCGCATCGCCGCGACGGTGATCCTGGGCGAGCATGGGCGCAGGCGCGCCGGACCCGGCGAGAGCTTCTGGCAATACCGCCATTACAGCTTCGGCGATTCCACCCAGCGCATCGACTGGCACAAGTCGGCGCGATCGACCCATGTCTATATTCGCGAGAACGAGTGGGAGGCGGCCAACACGCTGTGGGTCTGGTCATCGCCGTCGGTTTCGATGACTTTCAAGTCGCACCTCGCCCGGGTGACGAAGCGCGAGCGCGCGCAGCTCCTGGCGCTTGCCATCGCCTCGCTCGCGGTGCGGGCGAGCGAGCGGGTGAGCGCGCTGGGGTCGCCCCACGCGCCTGACCACACGCGGGCGCAGCTCATCAAGCTCGCCCAATGGTTCATGACGGCGGAGGGCTCCGCACTGCCGGGCCTCACCCGCATGCCGCGCTTCTCGGGCGCCGTGCTGGCGGGCGACTTCCTCGAGCCGGTAGAGGACATCGCACGCGCCATCACGCCGCTTGCCGAAGCGGGCGTCAGGGGCCACCTCGTGCAGGTGGTCGATCCGGCGGAGGAGACGCTGCCCTATTCCGGCCGCGTCGAATTCCACGGGATGTCGGGGCCGCTCAAGTTTCTTTCGTCCAGGGCCGAGACGCTGCGCGAGGCCTATGCGCGGAAGCTCGCGGAGCATCGCGCGGCGCTCAGGGAACTCTGCCGGCGCATCGGCTGGAGCTTCCTCATCCACCGCACGGATGAGCCGCCCACCGGCACCCTGCTGGCGCTGCATGCGCTGATCTCCGGCGAGGCAGGCCGATGAGCATGCTCAGCGCCCTCACCTTCGCCACGCCGCTGGCGCTTGCCGCACTGCTGCTGCTGCCGGTGATCTGGTGGCTCCTGCGCTTCACGCCGCCGCGGCCCGAGACGGTGCGCTTCCCGGCGATCCGCCTGCTGCTGGGCCTGCGCAACCGTGAGGAACAGCCGGACAAGACGCCGTGGTGGCTGCTCCTCCTGCGGCTTGCGCTTGCCGCCCTCGTCATCATTGGCGTGTCGCAGCCGATTTATGCGCCGGGCCGCATCGGGACGCTGACGGCCACGCCGGTGCTGCTGATCGTCGATGACGGCTGGGCGGCGGCCAAGGCCTGGGACAAGCGCCTCGCGGTGATGGCCGAGGTGCTCGGCGATGCCGCCGCCAGAGGCGCGCCGGTGACGCTCGTCACCACCACGCCCGTCCTGCGCGCCCCGGCGCTGGAACCGAAGGCCGCCGCCGGCGTGAAGCCGCGCGCCGCGGCACTTCAGCCGCGCGCCTTCGACCCGGACCGCATGGAACTGCTGCCGCGTCTTGATGCCGCTTTCGGCCAGCAGGATGGGCTGCGGGTGATCTGGATCTCTGACGGCATCGACGACGGCAAGGCCAAGGATTTTGCCGCCGGCCTGCAGAAGCTTGCGAGGGGCGCCGCCTCGGTCGAGGCGATCCTGCCGTCCGGAGCGCAGCTTCCCGTGGCGCAGGCAACGCCGCTCTTCGAGGGCGGCAACATCAAGGTCAGCGTGCTGCGTGCGCCCGGCGGTGGGGCTCAGTCCGTGTCGGTCGCCGCCACCGCCGGCAATGGCCGCAGCTTCGGCGACGTCACGCTGAAATTCGCCTCCGGCGCCACCTCGGCCGGTGGTGCCATCGAACTTCCGGCGGAACTGCGCAACGAAGTGAGCCGCATCGCGGTGAGGGACGAGCGCAACGCCGCCGCGGTCTATCTCATGGATGACCGCTGGCGCAGGAAGACGGTGGGCCTGATGTCCGGCGCATCGTCGGAAAATGCCACGCTGCTGCTCGATCCGCTCTATTACGTGTCACGCGCACTGGCCCCCTTTGCCGATGTGGAGGAGCCGGCAGGCGCCGGCCCCCTCAAGGATTTGACCGATCGCGGCCTGTCCATGCTGGTGCTGGCCGACATCGGCGTTTTGCCCGGCGGGCAGCGGGAGCTGATCTCGAATTGGGTCAACAAGGGCGGTCTTCTTGTCCGCTTCGCCGGACCGCGCTTCGCCGCCGCGCAGGACGATCTTCTGCCGGTCACGCTGCGCGAGGGCGACCGCGCGCTGGGCAGCGCGCTCAGCTGGGAGACGCCGCAGCCCATGCAGCCCTTCCCCGACACCAGCCCCTTCGCCGGCCTTGCGACGGACCCATCGGTGAGGGTGAACCGCCAGGTGCTGGCCGAGCCCGATGCCGAGCTCAGCAGCAGGGTTTGGGCAAGTCTCGGCGACGGCACGCCCCTCGTCACCGCGCGAAAGCAGGGCAAGGGCATGATCGTGCTGTTTCACACCACCGCCAATGCCGACTGGTCGAACCTTGCCACATCCGGACTGTTCGTCGATATGCTGCTTCGCGTGCTCAACGCACCCGCCACCGAAAGCGACACGGCCGCCACCGCGGATTCGCTGGCTTTCGTTCCCGCCCTGACGCTCGACGGCTTTGGCGATCTTTCCGATCCGCCGCCCGATGCCCGGTCAATTCCGCTGGCGGAGATGGATAAGGCGGTTCCCACCCCGGCAACGCCGCCCGGCCTCTACCGGCGCGGAACGCAGGAGCGCACCATCAACATCACGCGCAGCGGCACGGCCCTGACCCCCGTGGCAGGTCTTCCCCCAGGCATCGTACTGCGCGCGCTGGAACCGCTGCCTGCCCTGCCGCTTGCGCCATATGCCTTCGCGCTCGCCATGCTGGCTTTCCTGCTCGACTGTTTCGCCACGCTGCTGATCGGCGGCTTCGCCCGTCTGCGCCACGGCCGCGCCGCCGTCACCGGCATGCTGGCTCTGGCGCTGCTCGCCGCCTCGCAGCACGCGCCGGGCCACGCGCAAGCGGCCGGCGACTTCGCCATGCAGAATGCGCTGGAGACAAGGCTCGCCTATGTGAAGTCCGGCGATTCCGGGATCGACGGCATCAGCGAGGAAGGCCTCAAGGGCCTGGGCGAAGTGCTGCGCGAACGCACCTCGGTCAATGTCGGCGATCCGATCGGCATTGACATCGAGAATGACGAGCTTGTCTTCTTCCCGCTGCTCTACTGGCCGGTGCGCGCCGGGGCCACCGCGCCGTCGGACGCCGCACTCGCCAGGATGGACGCCTACATGAAGGGCGGCGGCACCATTTTCTTCGACCTGCGCGAGGATGGCGCCGCGGCGGACGCGCTGGCGGGCGGCGCTGCCGCGTCGTCCGAGGCCTTGCGCCGCATCCTCGACAAGCTCGACATTCCGCCGCTCGAACCCGTGCCGCCGTCGCATGTGCTGACCAAGAGCTTTTACCTCCTCGACCGCTTCCCCGGTCGCTATGACGGCGGCAGACTGTGGGTGGAGCGCTCCGACAGCGAAGGCGCCGCCATGGGCAACACCGATGGCGTGAGCGGCATCATCATCGGCTCCAACGACTATGCCGCGGCCTGGGCCATGGATGTGAACGGCGACCCGCTCTACGCCGCGGTGCCCGGCACTGACCGGCAGCGCGAATTCGCCTTCCGCACCGGCATCAACATCGTGATGTATGCGCTGACCGGCAATTACAAGGCCGACCAGGTGCATGTGCCCGACCTTCTCGAAAGGCTGGGGCAGTGATGGACTGGACCCTCTCCTTTGCCCCGGAACTGCCCTGGGCCGTGATCGCGGCCGCTGGCGCCATCGGGCTTGCCCTGCTGGCCGCACTTGCCGCGCGCCGCGCGCGGGGCACGCTGCTGCGCGCCCTCTCGCTTGCGCTGCTCGTTGCCGCCCTCGCCAATCCGGTGATCCGCAGCGAGGAGCGCCAGCCTTTGCCCGACATTGCCGTGGCTGTCGTCGACCGGTCGCTGAGCCAGCAGAGCGGCGCGCGCATCGCGCGCACCGAGGCAGCTCTCGATGCGCTGAAGCAGGCCGTGGCGCGCTTGCCCAACACAGAGCTGCGCACCGTCGAGGTGAAGCCGGGCGGCGGCGAGGATCAGGGCACCCGCGCCTTTGACGTGCTGAACCGCGCGCTGGCCGACATTCCGCCCAGCCGCTTCGCCGGCGCCGTCATGATCACCGACGGCCAGGTGCACGATGCCCCGCAGGTTCCGGCGAGGAGCGGCATCGGCGGCCCGCTGCATGCGCTCATCACCGGCTCGAAGTCGGAAAAGGACCGCCGCATCCTCGTCGAAAAAGCGCCGCGCTTCGGCATGGTGGGCCAGCAGCAGACCATCGCCTTCCGTCTCGAGGAGGCGAACGGCCCCGGCCAGCCCGTGCCGGTGAGCGTGACGGTCGGCGGCGGGCAGCCGGTCACCATCGACGTGACGCCGGGCGAGACCATCGAGGCGCCGGTCACCATCGGGCATGCCGGCGAGAACATCGTGGAGATCGCAGCCCCTCCGCTCGACGGCGAGATCTCGCTGCAGAACAACCGCGCCGTCGCCGTCATCGAGGGGGTGCGCGACCGGCTGCGTGTGCTTCTGGTCTCGGGCGAGCCGCACCCGGGCGAGCGCAGCTGGCGCAACCTGCTGAAGGCCGATGCCTCGGTCGATCTCGTGCACTTCACCATTCTGCGCCCGCCGGAGAAACAGGACGGCACGCCCACCAGGGAACTGGCCCTCATCGCCTTCCCGACGCGTGAGCTTTTCGTCGACAAGCTCGACCAGTTCGATCTGGTGATCTTCGACCGCTACCGCAGCCAGTCGGTGCTGCCCGAAGCCTATATGTTCAACATCGCGCAATATGTCAGGAACGGCGGCGCGGTGTTGATCGCATCCGGCCCCGACCTCGCGGCGGAGGACGGCCTCTACTCCACACCGCTTTCCGACATCATGGCGGCGGCGCCGACGGGCGAAGTGGTCGAAAAGCCGTTCACGCCGATGCTCACCGGCCAGGGCCAGAAGCACCCCGTCACCAAGGACCTGCCGCAGTCCGCAGGCGACACCCCAAGCTGGGGCCGCTGGTTCCGTCTGGTCGACACCACCACGGCGCCGGCCGGCGAAACCGTCATGTCGGGTCCTGACGGCAAACCGCTGCTGGTGCTGTCACGCCAGGATAAGGGCCGCGTGGCGCAGCTTCTGTCCGATCAGGGCTGGTTGTGGGCGCGCGGTTTCGAGGGCGGCGGCCCGCAGACCGAGCTGCTGCGCCGCCTCGCCCACTGGCTGATGAAGGAGCCGGACCTTGAGGAGGAAGCGCTGACCGCGAGGCAGCAGCGCAACAACCTGGTGATCGAGCGCCGCACCATGGGCGGCAGCGCCATGCCCGTCGCGGTGACGCTGCCCTCCGGCAAGACCGAAACCGTGATGCTGCGCCAGGTTTCGCCCGGCCGGTTCCAGGGCTCTCTGCCCGTCACCGAGGCGGGCCTGCACCGCCTTTCCGACGGCAAGCTGGTGGCGGTGGCCGCCACCGGCAATGCCGATGCGCGGGAAATGTCGAGCCTGCTGGCCACCACCGCGGTGCTCGCCCCCGTCGTCGAAGCCACCGGCGGCGGCGCAAGCTGGCTGGAGGACGGCATGCCGCGGCTTGTCAAACTCGCGGCCGGGCGCCAGATGGCGGGCTCCGGCTGGATCGGCCTGCGCGCCAATGACAGCTACCGCGTGCAGGCAGTGTCCGACACGCCGCTGTTCTCAACACTGCTAAGCCTCGCAGCGCTGCTTATGGTCCTGGGCGGCATGTGGCACCGCGAGGGCCGCTGAGCGAGGGGCCTGCGCCAGGCCGCATACACCCGCGAGCGCCCCCGGCATGAGTTCCAGATAGAGGAAGCGCCTGGGGTCCACCGGTCCCGGCAGGCCGATCAGCCCGTCGGGGAGTTTGGCGAAGCCCACCCTGGCATAATAGGGCTCGTCCCCCACCAGCAGCACGAGGCCGTGGCCCTGCGCCCTTGCCCGCGCCAGCCCCTCGCGCATCAGCGCCAGGCCGATGCCCAGCCCCTGCCGGTCCGGGTGCACGGCGAGCGGACCCAGCAGCAGGGCGGGCGACCGCTCATCACCGATCTCCAGCGGCCAGAAGCTGATGGTGCCGGAAATGCCCACGCCGTCATCCCGCGTCACCAGCGACAGGCCGGGAACCGGGCTGTTGGCCTCGCGCAGGCGATAGGATGTTTTGCCGCGCCGGCTTGAGCCGAAGGCGAGGTCGAGCAGGTGCTCGACCGGATCATGATCAGCGGGAGTGGTGTCGTAAAGGGCGATGGGGCCGCACATGGCTGGTCTCTCGGGCGATCAGGGCTGAAAAGGGCGCCCGGGACCCCGGAGCGCGGGACTTTCGCCTCATGCGGGGAAGGGATGACCGGACGCGTTCAATCGGGCGCGCGCGTGGCGCGGGCTCGTCGTCGCAGGCTGATGAGGCATCTCATGGCCATGTTCCGCGCATAGCTTGCAGCGGACGGAACGTCAAGGCGGCGTAAAATGTTTCACGCCGGGGCCGCCTCACCATGTGGGCGGAACCGGCGCTCCCTCCAGCACCTCGCGCAGGCGGCGGCGGGTGCCCGGAGTCGTGCCATCGGGCAACGCCGCGAGCGGAAAGAAGCGCGCCTCGGCGATTTCGCCATTGGGCGTGAAGCCCTCCTCCCGGAAGCGGCGGAGCACATAACAGGCCACATGATCGCCCCTGAACTGGGCATCGTTCAGGAAAATGCCATGCAGCACCGGCTGCTCCTCGGCCAGGATTCCCGCCTCCTCGCGCACCTCGCGCAGCGCCGACTGCGCCAGCGCCTCGCCGCGCTCCACGCCGCCGCCCGGCAGCAGCCAGCCCGGTGCATAGCCGTGGCGCACCAGCAGCACCTCGCCCGCCTGTTCCCTGAGCACCACAACGCGCGTCCCCAGCGTCATGCCCCGCGTCTGGCGGTAGACGGCGCGCAGGAAAGGTTTCACGGCGCGGAACGCCACGCGCTTCAGTCGCCCGGACATTGCGTGTGGTTAGAGTATGATCCGCAAAAGTGGAACCACTTTTGCGATAAGATCATGCTCCAGCTTTTGATATGGCGCGCCGCCCGCCAGGCTTGAGTTCCATGGTGGCGCTTGTTAAGCCTCCGGAGATGACCCCGTCCGTCACCGTGCGCCCAGTCCGCGGCAAGGAAGATCTCAGGACCTTCCTCGACCTGCCGTTTGCGCTTTATGCCGGAGACCCCAACTGGGTTGCGCCGCTCTATCTGGAGCGCCTTGAGCATCTCGATCCGAAGAAGAATCCCTATTACCGCCATGCCGAGGTTGAGCTGTTCACCGCGCTGCGCGGCGGCAGGCCGGTGGGCCGCATCTCGGCGCAGCTCTGCCGCCTGCGCGGCGAACACTATCAGGATGGCGTCGGGCAGTTCGGCTTTCTCGAAGCGGAGGACGATCCGGCGGTGTTCGCCGCGCTGCTCGATGCGGCGGCGGCCTGGCTGAAGCAGCGCGGCGCCACGGCCATCCAGGGTCCGTTCAGTTTCTCGATCAACGACGAGACGGGCCTGCTGATCGAAGGCTTCGACACGCCGCCCTCGGTGCTGATGGGCCACGCCCTTTCCTATTACGGACGGCGACTCGAAGAGGCGGGCTTCGCAAAGGCCAAGGACGTGATGGCCTATGACTTCATCGATCAGGGCGGCATGCCGCGCGCCCTCCGGTCGGCCTATGACAAGGCGATGGCCGACCCCGGCGTGGTGCTGCGCCCGCTGGACAAGAGGCAGCTGATGAGGGAACTGCGGATCATCGTCTCCATCGCCAACGATGCCTGGTCCGGCAACTGGGGTTTCGTGCCCTGGACCGAGGAGGAGATGACGGCGCTCGCCAACAATCTCAAGATGCTGGTGGCCGGCGACTACATCGCGATCGCCGAATACAAGGGCGAGCCGGCAGCCATGGCCATCACGCTCCCGAACGTCAACGAATGGATCGCCGGTCTGCATGGCCGGCTGCTGCCTTTCGGCTGGGCCAGACTGGCCTGGCAGCTGTTCTCCAGGCCACCCCGGTCCGTGCGCATGCCGCTGATGGGGCTGCGCCGGAAGTACCACGGCACTGCGCTGGGGGCGGTTCTGGGCATGGCGGCGATCGCGCGGGTCTGGTCCTATCACGTGGGCCGCGGCACGGGGCGCGCCGAGGCCTCGTGGATCCTCGAGGACAACATGCCGATGCGCCGCATGATCGAGAGCTTCGGCGGGCGACCCTACAAGACCTACCGGATTTATGAGAAGTTAATCGGTTAGGCGCTATCCGCTTCAAGCAGCGGAGCGCTGCGCCCTCGCCTTTGTCCGTCAGCCGGATGTCCGCCGTTTCCGTGTTCACGCTCGCCCATCTCTCCGACCTGCATCTCGGGCCCCTGCCGGCGGGCGCGGCGCACCGTCATTTTGCCCTCAAGCGCGCCATCGGCGTGATAAACTGGCGCCTCACGCGGCAGCGCGTGCACAGCCCCGCCGTGGCGCTGGCCATTGCCGCCAATATCGTGCGCACCGCGCCTGACCACGTTGCCCTGACGGGCGATATTGTGAATGTGGCGGCGCCCGCGGAGTTCGCCGCCGCCGAACGCTGGATGAAGGCCTTCGGCGGGGCCGACTGGATCAGCTTCGTGCCGGGCAACCATGACTGCTATGTGCGCATGGCCTGGACGCACGGCCTCTCGCACCTCGAGCCCTATATGCGGGGCGACATGCGGGTGAACCTCACGCAGACGACTCCGCAGATCATGACGCCCTTCCCCTATGTGCGCCTCCGGCGCAACGTGGCGCTGATCGGCCTGTCGACCGGCGTGCCGCAGCCGCTGCACCGCGCCGCGGGTGAGCTTGGCGGCACGCAGCTGAAGTCGCTTGCCCAGCTGCTGCACGACCTGCGCGAACGCGGTTATGCCCGCGTGGTGATGATCCACCATCCGCCGCTCCCCGGCCTCGCCCAACCGCGCAGGGCGCTGATCGACGCAAGCCTGCTGCGCGCCGTGCTGGAGGAACACGGTGCGGAACTGGTGCTGCACGGCCACAACCATAAGCACATGACCAACAGCTTCCTTTCCCGTTTCGGCATGGTGCATGTGCTGGGCGCGCCCTCCGCCTCGGTGGCCCGGGACCGCCGCCAACCGCCGGCCGCCTGGAACCTCTGCCGCATCCAGCGCCAGGCGGGAAAATGGCAGATCGACGTTTCGGTCCGCGGCTATGACCCGGCCAGCCGGGAGGTGGTTCCGCTCAGAGAATTCGCCCTTCCTTACTGAAGCTGGCATGGCTAAAGCATTTTCAGGTCAGGTGGACACGGGTTGACCGTCGAAAATGCGACCAGACAAAGAGACAGGGCAGGTTTCGATTCCATTGAACCGAAGCCTGCTCTAGATTGCACGGGTTACTGAGTACCCTCCCCTCCGGAAGCTGAAAACACCTTGCTGCTCCCCATCGTCGACAGGCACGTCATGCGGCAGGTGTCGCTGCCCTTAGCCGGGGCGCTGGTGATCGGCTTGCTGATGCTGCTGGCCGACCGCATGGTGCGGCTGCTCGACACGACGCTGGGCAAGAAGAACTCCTTTTCCGTGGTGTTCGAGATGCTGGCCTATCTCGTGCCGCACTATCTCGGCACGGCGTTGCCCGCCGCGCTCTTCCTCGGCCTGCTGCTGGGCTTCGGCAAGATGTCGGCCAATTCCGAAACCGACGCCTACATGGCCTCCGGCATCGGCCTCAACCGCATGGCGCGGCCGGTGATCCTGATGGGCGTGGCCATCAGCCTGATCTCGCTCGTCATCATGGGCTGGCTCCAGCCCCATGCCCGCTATGCCTACCGCTCGGTGGTCTTCGACGTGCAGAACGTCGAGGTGTTCTACCTCGCCGAGGAAGGCGTGTTCATGCAGGCGGGCGGCCGCACATTCATCATCGACAAGCTCAACCGCGCCGCCAATTCCTTCGAACACGTCTTCATCTACGAGAACAAGGGCGCCAGCGGCTCCGACACCGTCACCGCCTCGCGCGGCCGGCTGCTCGAGAGTCCGGCGGGCCAGCGCCCCACGCTCCACCTCGAGGATGGCCACCGCCTCACCTTCAAGACAGCGCCCGATGTCGGCGCCGCCGAACCGGCCATCGGCGAGGCGACGGAGTTCGCCCTCGCCGACACGCCGCTCGGCCGTATTTCGAAGGATATCTTTCGTCCGCGCGGCGGGGACGAGCGCGAGCTGACGCTTCCCGAACTCGTTTCCGCGCTGGACAATCCGCCGCCCAGGGCCAGCCGCGAGAATGTCAATTCCGAACTCAGCGAGCGTCTGGTGACAGCGGTGAGCATTCTCATCCTGCCCTATCTCGCCATTCCCTTCGCGGTGGGCCTCCGGCGCAGCGCGCGAGGCTTCCGCACCGGCGTCGCGCTGGTGCTGATCGTCGTCTACAACGAGATCATCCACCAGGGCGCGGCGCTTGCCAACAAGGGCATCGCATCGCCGCTGGTCACCATGTGGCTGCCGTGCCTGCTGCTGGCGCTGTTCGCCGGCTGGCGCTACATTTCCGCCTGCTTCACGCTGCGCAACGACCCGGTGAGTGCTGTCATCGACCGGGCGGGGGACGTCCTCCGGAACCTGCGCGACAACCTGGTGCGCCGCCTCGGATGGGGATCCCCGGCATGATGAAAATCCTCGGCTGGATGCTGAACCGCATGGTGGCGATCCGTTTCTTCGGCATTCTTCTCGGCATCTCCTTCTTCGTTCTGTCGCTGGACGTGCTCACCAACGCCAGGGACCTGCAGGCGCTGCGCCCCAATGACATGACGATCCTGCTGCAATACATGCTCTACCGCGCGCCCGCGGTGCTGGTGAACTACATGAGCATTTCCATGCTGCTCGCCATGCTGCTGAGCCTCACCGAACTGAGCTACCGAAATGAAATGGCGGCGATGTGGGCGGCGGGCGTGTCGCCGGCGCGCCTCATCGTCATGCTGCTGCCGCTCGCCTTCCTGGCGGGCGGCATCAATTTCGTGCTGACGGACACCGCCATTCCCGCCACCACGCCGCAGCTGCGCGACTGGGGCATCGGCGACTATGGCGCGGAGAAGCTGAAGATGGGCGAGAAGGACCCGATCTGGATGCGCGCCGGGCCGGACATTCTGCGCGCCGCCGGCGCCAACGCCGACTCGACCAAGCTCGACAACGTCATCATTTTCCGGCGCGACGGTCAGGGCCTGCTGCGCGAACAGATCTACGCCAGGAGCGCCAAACTCGCGGACGGCCGCTGGACGCTGTCCGACGTGCTCATCTACTACCGCGACAATCTTCAGCCGTCGCGGCTGGAGGCCCTCGTCTATTCCGGCAACATGAAACCGGCGCAGGCCGGTGCGCGCTCCGGCGCGCCGGAGGACATGGCGCTGACGGAACTCTTCTACTTCATCGACAACCAGGGCTTCGGCATCCGCCCCGTCTGGGTCTATGAGACCTGGGCCAACAAGCGCATTTCGCTGTTCTTTTCCGGCCTGCTGATGATGGGGCTGTGCATTCCGCTGGCCACGCGCTTCCGCCGCGGCGGCGGGCTGGGCGCGCTCTTCGCGGTGGGGGTGGGCCTCGGCTTCGTCTACTTCATCGTCGACGGAATAGCGCTCACCATGGGCGAACTCGGCTTCGTCAAGCCATGGCTCGCCGCCTGGCTGCCGATCCTCGCTTTCGGCTCGCTGGCCGTGGTCATGACGCTCCGGTCGGAGACGGTGTGACGGCGGGTCCGCGCCATGCGGGGGTGATTATCAATCCCCATGCCGGCCGTGGCAACGGAAAGGGCCAGGCGCTGGCCGGGAGGCTGCGCGGCGACCCCGGCATATCGCTCTGCCTGCTTGATCGTTTCGAGCACCTTGAAGACGCGATCGGCCGCATGGCGCAGGACGGGGTGACGGACCTGTTCATCAGCTCCGGCGACGGCACGGCCCAGGAAATCCTGACCCTGATCGCCGAGCGCGGCGAATTCCGGGGGCTGCCCCGCATCTGCCTCCTGCCGCATGGCACCACCAATCTCAGCGCCAACGACCTGGGCTTCCGCAGCCACTCGATTGCCGCGCAGTCGGATTTCGTGCGCAACCTCAATGCCACAGCGCTGGTCACGCGCAACACCATCCGCTGCGCCAATCCCGGCGACGGCAAGGTGCGGCACGGCATGTTCGTGGGCGCCGGCGCCATCGCGGTGGCGACACAGCACTGCCAGCAGGCGCTCAACGACCGGGGCGTGAAGGGCCAGTGGGCGGCGGCCAAGACGCTGCTGGCCGCGGTGGGCAAGTATCTCTTCGCAGCGCCCCGCGCCGATGACGCGGAACGCTTCGACCGCCCCTATGCGATTTCCGTTGCCGCCGGCGGGCGCCTTATGACGCAAGGCCCTCAGCTGCTCCAGATGTCCACGACGCTCGACACGCTGCTGCTCAACTGCCACCCCTTCTGGGGCGGCAAGACCGGGCCGATCCGGACAACGGCCATTCCCTACCCCGTTCCACCGGTGCTGCGCTGGATCCTGCCGGTGATGTATGGCGGCGAAACCGGCGCCAAGCCTCCGGGCACGGTGAGCTTCTGCGCCGGGGCGCTGGAGGTCGCCTCCGATTCGATGTTCGTCATCGACGGCGAGTTCTTTCCGCCGCCGGCAGGCGAACCGCTGCGGCTGGAGACGGGGCCGCTCTTCACTTTCATCAGGGGTTAGTCTCCCCCCTCATCATCGCCGGGCTCGTCCCGGCGATCTTTTGTCGCCCGCCAAAAAGGCTACCCGGGACAAGCCCGGGTATGATGAATGAGAGAAGCGATCATGGAGCGGACCTACCCGTTTGCCACCTTCCTGCCATGGCCCTGCGCCACCACGTCGCCGAAGAGTTCGATGATGCGGTCGAGGTCGGCGTCGCTGTGCGCGGCGGACACCGAGCAGCGCAGCAGGCAGAGCTTGTTGGGCGTGCCCGGGGGCAATGCGATGTTGACATAGACGCCGGCCCTCAGCAGCGCATTCCACATGGCGATCGTCGAGGGCTCGTCGGGGCAGCGCACCGCGACGACGGGGCTCGCCTCGCCGCAGCCCAGTTCGAGGCCCAGCGCCCTGAAGCCCTCGAACAGCCGCGCCGAGTTCTCCGCCAGGCGCTTCCTGCGCTGCGGCTCGGCCGCCAGCTTGCGGACCGCCGCGATCGAGGTGGCGACCGAGGCCGGGGATGAGGAGGCCGTGAACATATAGGGCCGCATCGCAAAACGCAGGTATTCGAAATAAGGGTGATCGCCCGCGCCGAAACCGCCGATGGCGCCAACGCTCTTCGAGAAGGTGCCGACCACGAAGTCCACCTCCTTCTCGAGCCCCGCCTCGTCCGCCAAGCCGCGGCCATGGGGACCCAGCACGCCGAAGCTGTGCGCCTCGTCGACGAGCAGCTGGAAGCCGTGCTTCTTCTTCACCGCGATGAAATCGGCCAGCGGCGCGCGGTCGCCCATCATGGAATAGATGCCTTCGAGCACCACGAGCTTTCCGCCTTCATCCTCCTCCGCGCGCGACAGCCGCTTGTCGAGATCGGCCGCGTCATTGTGGCGGAAACGCACCAGCTTGGCGCCCGACAGCGTGCAGCCGTCATAGATCGAGCTGTGCGAGTCGGCGTCGAGGTAGATCGTGTCGCGCGGGCCCGCGAGGCCCGACATCATGCCGAGGTTCGCCTGATAGCCGGTGGTGAAGACGATGCAGTGCCTGCGGCCGAGGAATGCCGCGAACTCGGCTTCGAGCTGTTTGTGAAGCGCAAAGGAACCGTTGGCGATGCGCGAGCCGGTGGTGCCGGTGCCGTATTCGGCCAGCGCCTTCTGGCCCGCGGCGATGCACTCGGCGTCGAAGGTGATGCCCATGTAGTTGTTGGTGCCCGCAAGAATGGTCTCGCGGCCGTTGATCAGCGCGCGGGTGGGCGAGAGCATCTTCTCGTTCACCACGCCGACGGCGTCGCCGCCCAGCGCCTTCATGCGGGCGTGGCGTTGGGCAATCGCTTCGAGCTTGGCGAGCAGGTCCATGCCTTAACCCTTCCCGGTTCGCGCCTCGACGACCCTGGCGAGGTCGGCGACGGTGCGGGTTTCCGACAGCACGTTGAGCGGAATTTCGATGTCGAAATGATCCTCCACCTCCATCACGAAGTCCATGACGGTGACGGAGTCGATGTTGAGGTCGGTCGAGATGTCGGTCGCGGCAGAGAGCGCCGCGCCATTGGTGTTGAAAGGTTCGAGCAGCGTGCAGAGCTGGGAGACGGTGTCGGTCATTGAAACGTCCTTGAACTGGCGGTCCTTCTATCGGCGCCGCGCCCCCGAGGCAACCACCCGGCCTTGCGGTACCAGGTCACGGTTTCGGCAAATCCCGTGTCGAAGGGCGTGGGATCGGGAAGCGACAGGCCGCCCGGATGCGCCACCCAGTCAGGGTGGTAGAGCTCGGCGATCTTGCCGCGGTTCACCATGCCCGGCTTGCCGGTGAGGCGCGCCAGGCCTTCCGCCACATGGGCGACGGCGGCCGGCACGGCCCGCGGCAGGAAAATGGCCCGCACCGGGCCGCCACGGAAGGCGGACGCAGTGCGGATCAGGTCCGCCCAGCCATAGCCGCCCTGCCTGCCGTCGCTCACCTCGTGCAGGCCCTGCGCCCCGCCCTCCACGACCAGCGCGATCAGGCGGGCGAGGTCGCGCCCATGGATCAGCGAAAAGCGCGCGGAGGCAATCCCCGGAATGGCGGCCACGGGCCTGGTCAGTTCCCTGATCAGCGGCAGCGTGCCCTTGTCGCCCGGCCCATAGACGGCGGGCGGGCGGATGATAATGGCATTGAGAGCCGCCATGCGGGCAAGCACGATCTCCTCGCCTGCCCGCTTGCTGGCGGCATAGGCCGAAAGCTGCGGCTGGCTGGCGGCGAGCGAGGAGATATGGACGAAGCGGGAAACGCCCGCCTCCTGCACAGCGTGGACCAGCGCCCGCGTGCCCTGTTCGTTGACCTTGAAATAGTCCGCGCGGCTCAGTGCGGCGAGCGCACCGGCGAGATGGACCACGCCATCCGCCCCCGCCGTCAGCCGCGCCAGGGCGCCTGCGTCGGCGAGATCGCCCTGCACCGTCTCCACGGCGGCGGGCAGCCCCGCCGTTTCCGGGTTGCGCACCAGCGCGCGCAGGCGGTGGGCGCGCTGCAGAAGCTCGGTCACGGCGTGCCGCCCGGCAAAGCCCGTGGCGCCGGTTATGGCGATTGTCTTGCTCATGAATTCCGGCGCGGCGGGCACGCCCGCCTCAGTGAACGGCCCCGACTCGGTCCAGATCGGCGGCCGGCCTCAGCACGGACAATTCGGCAATCTCGCCCGAAAGGAACTTCTGCTTGGCGGCGGCGCGGGACAGCTTGCCGGAGGAGGTGAAGGGCAGGCTCTTCGGCGGCACCATCACCACCTTGCATTCAACGCCGGCGGAACGGTGCACGACGGCGGACACATCATGGCGCAGAGCCTCGATCAAGGCCTTGTCCTGCATGCGGCACTGCACCAGCACGGTGACCTCATCCTCGCCCGCGTCATTCTCCACGGCGAAGGCGGCGACATCGCCATCGCGCAGCGGTTCGATCTGCTCGGCGGCCCATTCGATATCCTGCGGCCAGATATTGCGGCCATTATGCAGGATCAAGTCCTTGGCGCGGCCGGTGATCACGATCTCGCCGTCAAGCCAGTAGCCCATGTCACCGGTGTCGAGGAAACCGTCCTGGCCGACGACTGCGGCGGTGGCCTCGTCATTATGGTAATAGCCCGTCATCCGGCTCGGGGAGTTGACGAAGATGCGGCCCACGGCGCGCGCGCCCAGAACATTGCCGCGCCCGTCGCGGATCTCGACGGCCGATCCCGGCATCGGGCGGCCGCACGCCACGAAGCTGCGCGCCGATGGGCCCTGGGAGGGGACGGCGCGGCCTTCATGCTTCAGCGCGTGGCGGTCGATCGTGTCGATGCGGATCGCCTTGCCGGGATCGACAACGGAAATTGCCAGCGTCGTCTCGGCCATGCCATAGCTCGGCAGGAAGGCCTCCGGACGGAAGCCGGCGACGGAGAGATGCGCCGCGAAGCCTTCCAGCACGTCGGCGCGCACCATGTCGCCGCCGATGCCGGCAATGCGCAGATGCGACAGGTCCAGCGTCACCGCCTCGCCATTGATCCGGCGGGCGGCAAGGTCATAGCCGAAGCTCGGCGAATAGGTGATGGTCGACTTGTTGTCCGACATCAGCTTCAGCCACAGGGCCGGGCGGCGCGCGAAGGACGCAGTGGCGAGAAAATCCACGCTTACCTGCCCCATGGCGGCCGACAGGCAGAAGCCGACAAGACCCATGTCGTGATACAGCGGCAGCCAGGAGAAGGCGCGATCCTCGGGGGTGATGCGCATGCCGTCGCGCAGAATGCCGCGCGTATTGGACATGATGGCCTGCTGCGAGATCAGCACGCCCTTGGGGCTTGACGTCGATCCCGAGGAATACTGGATATAGGCGTCTTCATCCACCCTGAAAGGCTCGAGCTTGGCGGCGGCTTCGGGCAGCGCCTGGAGTTCGGCATGGGTCAGCACGCGGCGCGCACCCGCACGGGCCGCACCCTCGCTGATGTGGCCGAGCAGGTCTTCGCCCGTCACCACGGTCTGGACCTTGGCCGCGGCGAGCATGCCGGCCACACGGCCGACGTAGCTGTCCCTGCCGCCGATATACATGGTGAAGGGAATCGGGCAGGCAATGAGGCCGGCATACTGGCAGCCGAAGAAAACCGCCATGAACTCAGGCCCCGTCTCGGCGACGACCGCAACACGGTCGCCGCGCCTGAGGCCGAGCGAAAGCAGCTTGCGCGCCGTGGAGACCGCCTGGCGGCGCAGCTCGGCATAGGGCAGCACGCCCTGCAGCTGGCCGCGCGGAGAATAGAAATTGAAGCCGGTGACGCCCCTGGCGGCGTAATCCAGCCCTTCGGCAAGCGTGCCGAAGCCGGCGAGATTCTGGGGAAGGCTGCGGTTTGAGGACGGCGTAACCGATCCGGCCGTTCCGGCGTCAGTGATCCGCTTCAAAGCACTCTGCATGCAATCACTACCTTGCCAATCCCTGAATACTTGCCGCGAAGCCGTCCACACCACGAAGTTCCCGCCCGAAACCGGTAATTTTTCGTAACAGCGGTGATGAGTCCGGGGAAATCAAATGTTGTTTCAGTTTGTAACGAACGGCGGATGAATGACATTAGCCGAAAAGAATCAATGTCTTATAACACCACGATAGAGCGCCGCGGCAACCAGTGCCAAGGCCCCGAGCGCAACGCCTGAAACCCAGGCCAGAACGGGCGCCGCCAAACTGTATTGCGCCGCAGCGTTCGCGCGCCACGGGGCGATGCGCCATGTGACGGCGGATGGCTTCCGCCGCCTGCCCGCGGTCAACTCCTTCGAACAGAATGTCGCGGCTGTCCTGCCTGTCCCGCGGCAGGCGGTAGGTGCGGCGGTCAGGCTCCATCACGACCTGGGTGGTCAGGTCCCGCCACAGCTGCGGCGGGTCCCCCGGCAGCAGCGCGGAGGATTAGAGCCCGGCCTCCTCCGCCTCGTCGGCCGCTTCCGACAGCAATTGCGAAATCTCCTTCAGCGCTGTCTTCTGCTTCGGGCTGAGCTCGGCTTTGGGTTTGTCGAGCATCGCCGATACCTCGTTGCGCAGCTGGTCGAGGCGGGCGGTGAGCTCAGCGCTGGCCATGATCGCTCCCCCGGTCCGGGTGGCAGCGCTTGCAGGCCCTGAGGCCTGCCGCGCGGGCCGCCTCCCGTGTGTCGAAAAACCTCACGTTCTGGCGCTTCGGCCGCCCGGCGCACTGGGGCCGGCAATAGATCCCCGTGGTCACCACGCCGCACCAGAACAGCCCGTCGGCAGCGCGGTCGCGGTCCGCAACTGCCTGCCAGCGCGCGTCGTCTGTTCGATAGGGGGAAACGTTCATCGTATGTCACTCCTTGCTTCGCAGCCTTGTGTGGGCTGGCTTGTCTTGGCCGGTGCGGGCCGGCAGCGCCACCCGTTTTCCGCTATTGCGCGGTGAAGCCGCCATCGAGCAGGATCACCTGGCCGGTGATCATGTCGGAGGCGGAGGAGGCGAGGAACAGGATAAGGTCCGCCACCTCGGTCGTCCGCCCGAAGCGGCCGGCGGGGATTTTGGCCTTCATCGGGCCGCCCTTGGCGGGGTCGCCCCACACCATCTCGCCCATGGGGGTGAGGATCACCGTGGGGCAGATCGAGTTGGACTGCACATTGTGCTTCGCCCATTCCACCGTCATCGCCTTGGTCAGCATATTGAGCCCGCCCTTGGAGGCGCTGTAGGCCGCATGGTCGTCCAGTGCCGCAACACCCGACTGGGAAGAGATGTTGATCACCTTGCCCATGCGCTGTTCGATCATCTTCGGCGCCAGCGCCTGGGCGAGCAGGAAGGGGGCGCGCAGGTTCACGTGGTTGAGCCACTCCCAGTCCTCGACCGGCGTGTCGATGATCGACTTGATGGAGGTCACTCCGGCATTGTTGACGAGAATGTCGATGGCGCCGAAGGCGTCGAGCGCCTGGCGCGCCGCGTCCTTCGGGCCCTCGACGGTTGCAAGATCGGCCGAAATGGCAACGCAGCGGCGGCCCAGCGCCTCCACCTCTTTCTTCACCGCGGCAAGCCCCGCCGCGTCGCGCCCCACGGCGGCAATGTCAGCGCCCGCATCCGCCAGCACGCGGCAGGTCTCGAAGCCGATGCCCTTGGTGGCCCCGGTCACCAGCGCACGGCGGCCTTCGAGTGAAAATCGCTTGGTCCATTCCGCCATGTCTCACCCCTCCCTTTACCCTACCGCTCTTCGAAGGGTCTGGCGAGCAATCCCGCAAAGCCCCGGTCCTTCAGCCCTTCCGCGCCGACCGGCATCTCCGGCGTCCGCACCGTCGGGCTGCGGCTGGCGAACAGACGGTCCCAGACGGAGAGCAGCGCGGCATAATTCGAATCCGTATCCCGCCGGACCGCATGATGGTGCACCCAGTGGATCGACGGCGTGACGATGATCCATGACAGCGCGCGCTCCAGCTTCGGCGGCAGCCTCACATCCGAATGGTGGAACAGGGTGTTGAAGGCCAGCAGCGTCTCGAACACCACCACACTCAGCAGCGGAATGCCGAGCAGCAGGATCACCCCCGCCCGCGCCAGCGACGACATCAGCACCTCGCCGAAATGAAAGCGCAGCGCTGAACTTGCATCGAGAAACTCATCCAGATGATGAACTTCATGGAAGCGCCACAGCAGCGGCCATTCATGGTTCGCCCGGTGCCACCAGTAAATCCACAGGTCGAGCACGAGGATGTCGAGGGCGAGTCCCGTCCAGCCGCCCCACCACGGGGGCCGCCAGCCCAGCGCATGCGAGGCCGCGAAAGCTGACACCGGCACCACGATCAAGGGCGACAGCAGCGCGTTGAACCCGGCGAGCGAGAGGTTCTTCGCCACCCGGCGGAATCCCCCCACCACCTTCGCCAGCGGAAACATCCGCTCCAGCGCCAGCAGCAGCACGAGCCAGCCCAGCACCGCGGCGACCTTAAAGGCGAGCAATCCGGAGAGCTGTTCCATCAACCTTCTTCCACCTTTGCTGCCTGGCTTCCACAGGCCCCCATGCGTTTCAGCACATAGGCCGTGGCCGCCGGCATGAACAGGGCAAGCCCGATATAGCGCGCCATCTGATGGGCGCCCACATAGGCAGGGTCGAGGTTCAGCGAAAAGGCCATGATGGTCATGGCATCCAGACCTCCCGGCGAGAAGGCCAGCAAGGTGAGCGCGAAGGGAAGGTTGGAGAACCAGGCCGCCACCGCCGCCCCCGCCATGGCGATCGCCAGCGCGATGACGAAGCCGGAGAATCCTTCGACGAGCGCCGCACGGAACTCGGCCAGAGTGAAATGCGAAAAGCGCGCCCCGATCATGACACCCAGGACGACATTTGCTGGAATCAGGACGGACATCGGCGCGGCGCCCGCGACCAGTCCGGAAAGCTCCAGCCCGGCGCTTGCCAGCATCGGCCCCAGCATCAGCCCCGCCGGCGCCTTCAGCCATTCGAGCGCATAGCCCGCCGCGGCCGACACGACGACCAGCAACAGGATGTCCCACACCCCGCCGATCTGGGCGAGCGACATCGTGAGGTGATCCCCCGGCGGCCTCAGCCAGGTGATGACGGTCGGCAAAGCCGCCACGAGGAAGAACAGCCTTATGCATTGCGCGATGGTGACCCGCCGCATATCGGCCGTGGTGCTGCTTGCCAGCAGCAGGGTGAGTGACAGCGCCCCGGGCAGGCTGGCGAACAGCGCGGTGGGCACATCCCAATCATGCCGCCGGATGTAATAGGCCATGCCGGCCCAGGTGACGGCAACCACCGTCAGGCAGAGGAAAGCGATGGAGACCGGCCAGTGTATGGCCCGGTCCAACGTATCCCAGGACACCGCCGTGCCGGTCTGGATGCCGAGAAAGATGAAGGCCACGGCGCGCAGCCAGTCCGGCATGCCGATCCTCACCTGCGCGAAGACGGCGGCAATCGCCGCCATCATGCTGCCCGCCAGCCACGGCGCTGGAATGCCGAGAAGCCAGAAGGCCAGTCCGCCGGCGGCGCCGATCAGCAGGCCAGCGGCCGTGTCACGCATGGCGCGCCTTCAACACGGCATCCACGAATTCGGCGAAGCCGTGGCCTCCCTCGCCCTGCGTCACATAGTTCGGCAGATGCGCCATCAGCTTCGCATAGGGCCTGATATTGGCCACGCCAATCCCCAGCGGGAACACCGCGAACATCGGCGCGTCATTGGGCGAGTCACCGCAGTAGGCGATGTGGTTCAAATCCGTTTCAATCCTGATATCAAGGGATTCGGCGAGGAACCTCCTGCTCATGGTGAGCTTGTCATGCGCACCGAACCAGGCATTCACGTGGATGGACGAAACCTTCGCCGCGGCCCCCTCGGCGTGGAATGCCTCGGCGATCTTCTGCGCGGTGGCCAGCGGCAGCGGCGGCACGTCCTCGCGGAAGTCGATCACCACGTCGATCTCGCGATAGGCCTGGTCGGAGGCGATCGCCGTGCCGGGAAAATCCGCCAGCACCTGATCGGCGATCTTCCAGAGTGTCTTGCTGTTGGCGCGCCGCAGCTCGGGGGGCTGCGCATAGACGCGGATCATCTTTTTCGCCGCCTCGTCATAGCGGAAAGACAAGGCGCCATTCTCGCCCACCACGCCATCGACCGGCCATTGCCGCGCGATCAGGTCGCACCAGCCGGCGGGCCTTCCCGTGATGGGCACGACCTTGATGCCGGCGCGCCGCAATTTCCACAATGCATCAAAGGCTTCCGCCGGAAGCCTGCCATGAAGGGTGAGCGTGTCGTCGATGTCCGTGAGCACCGCCTTCACGCCAGCGAGAAGGGCGCGCGGGGCCTGTGCGAGGGGCTGCATGGTCATGCGAGGCTGGGCCGGTCGGGCGAGAAGGTGGCAAGCAGAGGGTCGCGCGTGCCGTTGAGCAGTTCCTGCGCCGCGAACAGGCCGAGGGCTGCTGCCAGCGTCACGCCCGAGTGGGTGACGACGAGATAGAGCCCGTTCTTGCCGTGCGGCCGGCCGATGGCGGAGAAGCCATCCGCCGGGGTGGGCCGGTAGCCGACGGTGAAAAAGGCGAGGCCCAGCCCCTCCGCCCCCTCGACCATCGCCCCGACCTTTGCCTGCAGGTCTGCGGCGAGCGCTTCCGCATTGCCCTCGGGGTCTGCTCCGGCGAAGTCGGCGCCCGCCACGATTCGCCCCTCCGCCGTCTGGCGGATATGGAGGCCGGGAGTCATGACGAGGCCGTTCAGCAGTTTCGGAGCGGGTTTGGAATGGGAGAGGAGACCGGCCGGCGCACTCATCCTCAGGGTGATCCCCACGCTGTCGAGCAGCTGGGCCGTGTTCGCTCCCGCCGCCACCACTGTCTCGTCGGCGTGGATCACGCCCTCGTCGGTCATCACGCCGGTGACCCTGCCATGCTCCTCCGCCAGCCACTTCACCGGCATGCCGGAGATCACATCCGCACCCGCGGCACTGGCGGCGGACAGCAGCGTCCGGGCGGTGGCAAGCGGCTCCAGCATGCCCTCGCCGGCAGCGAAGTAGCCGTAATCGGGAAGCTGCCTGAGGTTCGGCTCGACGGCATGGATTTCCTCCCGCCGCAGCCTTCTCAGCGGCTGGCCCCATTGCGCGCGTTCTGCGGCATGGGCATCGAGTTCCGCGGGCGGCAGATCCCAGATAAGCCCGCCGCACCAGTTGATGGCAAGCCCACCGATCTCCGATTGCATCCTGTGCCAGTGATCGATCGAGCGGAGGCGCAGGCGGAAATAGGGCTCGGGGTTCCCCCAGCTCGCGTTGATCCAGGCCCAGCTCGCCCTCGTGGCCAGGCCACCCGTCCCGCCCGCCTCGATCACCGTCACCTCCGCCCCGGCCTTCGCCAGATGCCAGGCAATCGACGCCCCGATGATGCCCGACCCGATGACGATGACCCGCTTGGCCATTGCTTCCCTCCCCCGCCCCTTCCGCGCCATAGGCCCTCAGAACCTGACGCCCGCCGCCCCCTTGGTCTCCAGCATGGCGCGTGCCTCATCGGCGCTCGCGATGTCGATCGACAGCTCTTCCAGAATATGCCGGATCTTGGCGACCAGCGCCGCGTTGGACGGCGCGAGCTGGCCCTTGCCGAGATAGAGATTGTCCTCGAGCCCGACGCGGACGTTCGCCCCCATCGTCGCCGCCATGGTGGTGAAGGGCAATTGGAAGCGGCCCGCCGCCAGCACCGACCAGTGATACTGCTCGCCGAACAGCCGCTCCGCCGTCTCGCGCATCACCATCACATTCTGCGGGTCCGGCCCGATGCCGCCCAAAATGCCGAAGATCGTCTGCACGAACAGCGGCGGCGTGACCAGCTTGCGGTCGAGGAAGTGGGCAAGCGTATAGAGGTGGCCCACGTCATAGCACTCGAACTCGAACTTCACGCCATGGCCCTTGCCCAGGCGTTCGAGGATCTTCTCGATGTCGCCGAAGGTGTTGCGGAAGATGAAGTCCCTGGAATTCTCGAGATGCGCGCGCTCCCACTCATGCGCGAAGGCGGAATAGCGGTTGAGCATCGGGTAGAGGCCGAAGTTCATCGAGCCCATGTTGAGCGAGGTCATCTCGGGCGAGAAGGCCTCAGCCGCCCTGATGCGCTCGTCGATGCTCATGCCCTGGCCGCCGCCCGTGGTGATGTTCACGATGGCGCCGCAGCCCTGCTTGATGCGCGGCAGGAACCGGTTGTAGGTCTCGGGCTCGCCCGAGGGCCTGCCGTTTTCGGGGTCGCGCGCATGAAGATGCAGGATGGCGGCCCCCGCCTCCGCCGCCTCCACCGCCTGGGTGGCGATCTCGTCCGGCGTCACGGGGAGGTGCGGCGACATCGACGGCGTGTGGATCGAGCCGGTGATGGCGCAGGTGATGATGGTCTTGTTCTTCTTGCGCAAAAGGGCCTCCCTGGGGTGCTGGAATTTGCCCCAAGGCTACCGGGCATTGTCCGTTCCGTCACGCACAAGTTTGGGCAGGCGGGCCATGCAAGTTTGCCGCAAGCGGCGGAGTTTAGCTTTCCGCTGAAACCAACAACGCGGGGGACACGCACCATGACCTCGATCCTGCGCATCCTGCTTGCCGCCGTATCCGCCGCCGCCGGGCTCCTCGCGCTCTACCTGATCCGCAGTCCGGGCGGCATTGCCAATTCCAAGGCCTGGGAGCTGGGCGCGGTTGTTGTGCTCACCGCCGCAACGCTGCTCAGCACCGTGTGGGACACGCTGCGGGCTCCGAAACCCAGGCCTGAAGCCGTGCCGGCTCTGGCGGAACCTGCCGCTCCGGACGCCTCCGCCGCCGCCTCCGACCCGGTGCAGACCGAGGTCACCAAGCTTCTGTCGCTGTTGCGCCAGCATGCCGAGGCGAACGAGAACTTCTCCACCGTGTTGGAGCGCGCCAAGGAGGAGCTGCACGAAAGCCTCAAGATCGAGCAGGTGCGCATCATCATCTCCTATCTGATGATCGAGAACGACAATATGAAGGCCCGCACCTCCAACCTGCAGGCGAGCCTCGAAACCTCGCAGAAGCAGATCGAGAAGCTCAAGACCAACCTCGCCAATGCGGAGGCGCAGGGGTTGAGCGATCCCTTGACCGGCCTCAAGAACCGGAGAGGCTTCGACGTGGTTCTGGCCTCCCATGTCGCAGCCGCCAGGAATGGCGGCCAGCCCCTCTCCCTCATCATCGCCGACATCGACCATTTCAAGTCGATCAACGACCGTTATGGCCACCCGGCGGGCGACGACGTTCTCAGATGGTTCGCCAGGATCCTGTCGAGCAACGTCAAGGGCCGCGACACGGTGGCGCGCTATGGCGGCGAGGAGTTCGCCATCGTGCTGCCGGCAACACCCGTCGACAACGCCTTCAAGATCGCCTCGCAGATCAAGGCCCAGTTCGAGGCGCAGTTCTGGCAGAAGCCCGGCGCCCCCAACACCATGCTCCGGGTGACGGCCAGCTTCGGCGTTGCCCAGCTCGAAGGCTCCGAAGGCACCTCGGCGCTGGTCGCCAGGGCCGACGCCAAGCTCTACGAGGCCAAACAGGGCGGCCGCAACCGCGTGGCGGCCTAGCCTTTAAGCCGCCGCGCGGGCCTTCAGGCGGTGGCCACCGCAGCGGGATCGCGTCTGCACATCCATTCCCGAAACTGGCGGCAGCGGCTCACTCCCGGATGCCCCGCCCGGCGCGCCATTCCGCCGGCAGCGCATCTGGAGCAGGTTTCGTTCCGGCGGAATTGCCTGAGGGAGAAGAAGATGCCCTTAGGGCAAAGGCGGCTGCCCCCTGGGGTGTGCGGCCCAAACTAAAACCACCGCCAAAATGAACTCAATCGGCTGTTCCCACAATCCCGTTGCACGCTGTTGCATGATCGTCATATAGACTTGGAAAGACATTGGAAGCCGGAATGAAAACCGGACCGGTCACACAATCAAGCACCGGCACTGGCGCTGGTGCGAACACGGAGGACGATACTTAATGAAGAAGCTGACATCCGCGCAGGAAACCATGCGCGCCGCGTCTCTGTCGCGCCGCACCCTGCTCAAGTCCGCCGCCGCGCTGGGCGCGGTGGGCCTCGCTGGTCCGCTCTATGTCAAGTCCTCGCTCGCATCCTCGGGCGAAGTGAACTTCATGGGCTGGGCCGGATATCCCGATCTCGCCGCCAAGGTGTTCCCGGCCTTCACCGCCGACACCGGCATCAAGGTGAACTTCACCGAGCAGGCCAGCCAGGACGACATGTACGCCCAGGCCAAGCTGTCGCTGCAGACCGCCGCTTATGACGTTGTGGAGCCCACGGGCGACCGGGTTGGCGGCTGGGCCGCCGATGGCCTCGTGCAGGGCTGGGACACCAACAAGCTCGCAATGGACAATTATCTGCCGGGCCTCGCTGACGGCAAGGCCGGCGAAATGGCCACCGTTGACGGCAAGCGCATGATCGTTCCGTCCGTCTGGGGCACCGAAGCCATCGTCTTTTCCAAGAAGGACTTCCCGACCGAATACGGCAAGGCCTCGCTGGGCGACCTCTGGGGTCCGAATCTCGATGGCAAGATCTGCATCCGCGCCCACTCCTCGCTCGCCGCCATGGGCCGCTGGCTCGACTCGGAAGGCAAGCTGCCGAAGCCCTGGCTCGACAGCTACAAGGACGAAGCCACGATGAAGGAGCTGTGGGACATCGCTCTCGCGGAAGCCATCAAGCACAAGGCCAACGTCGTGCAGTTCTGGTCGGGCGAGAACGAGGCGCAGGCCGCTTTCCGCACCAATGGCGCGACCCTTGGCCTCAACTGGGATTCGACCGGCTTCAACCTGGCGCCGGACGGCTTCGGCTTCGTGGCGCCCAAGGAAGGCGCCTTCGCCTGGAACCAGGGCTTCGTGCTCATGTCCAACGCGAAGAACACCGAGCAGTCCACCGAATTCGCCAAGTGGGTGTCGACCGCCAAGGGCTCGGCCGCCTGGGCTTCGGCCTTCAAGGCGAACGCCGTGGGCAAGGGCGGGCCGGAGCTCGCCGACGAGGCCGTGAAGGCCTTCTACAACGCCGCCTATCCGGGCGATGCGCTCTCGAAGCTGTGGTGGTGGCCGGCCCAGCCGGGCTGGTTCATCAAGCTGCGCGGCGAATACGCCGACAAGTGGAAGGCCGCATAAGCCAGGTCGCTTGGATCTGTGGGCCGCCGGGTTGTAATGACCCGGCGGTTCGCTTTATGATGAACCAATTCTTAAGAAATTCCGCTCCGGGGGAGTAACGCGCCGATGAGTGCTGGCGTCGATTTGCAAAATGTGTCCTGCGACTTCGGCAAGTTCCGCGCCGTCGACAAGGCCAACGTCTCGATCAAGCCCGGCGAATTCTTCTCCTTCCTCGGCCCCTCGGGCTGCGGCAAGACAACGATCCTGCGCATGGTGTCCGGCTTCATCGACCCTTCCGAGGGCCAGATCAGGATCGGCGGCCAGGACATGAACGGCATCCGCCCCAACAAGCGCCCCACCGCGCTCATCTTCCAGAACCTCGCCCTCTTCCCGCTCATGCCGGTGTGGGAGAACATCTCCTTCGGCCTCGAGGTGCGCGGGGCCTCGAAGGACGTCCGCCGCGCCAAGGCCGAGGAACTGCTGAAGCTGGTCGACCTGCATGACTCTGCCGACAAGGCGATCTCGCAGCTTTCGGGCGGCCAGAAGCAGCGCGTGGCCATTGCCCGCGCGCTCGCCGTGGAGCCGTCCGTCATGCTGCTTGACGAGCCGCTCTCGGCGCTCGACCTCAAGCTCCGCCAGCACATGCGCGCCGAGCTGCGCGCCATCCAGAAGCGCACCAAGGTCACCTTCATCTACATCACCCATGACCAGGGCGAGGCGCTCGCCATGTCGGACCGCGTGGCCGTCATGAGCCAGGGCAAGATCCAGCAGATCTCCACCCCGCAGGAGATCTACAACGCGCCGGTCAACGGCTTCGTCGCCTCCTTCGTGGGCGAGAACAACATTTTCAAGGGCAAGGTGACGTCGATCGACAGCGGCAGGTGCAGCTTCGAGACCGATGTCGGCGCCTTCACCGCGGCGCTTGGACCTGCGGTCGATGCCTCGACCATCGCCCGCCTTTATGTCCGCCCCGAATATTCCAGGCTGCAGGCGGCCCCTGCCGGGGGGGCCAACAGCATCCCCGTGACGGTGACCGACATCAGCTTCGAGGGCAACTTCATCCACGTCCACGCCGCCGACAGGACCGGCCGCCACCTCACCGTCGAGACCCGCAACGACGGCTCGGTCACGCTGCCCGCCATCGGCAGCGCGCAATATCTGTGCTTTGACGCCGCCACTGCCCGCGTCCTCGCCGACCAGGGCATGAAAGATCCGGGCATCGACGAATGAGCGAGCTCCTGCGCCGCTACGGCCACACGCTCACCTGGACCTTCGTGGCCCTCACGGCTTTCTGGCTGCTGGTGCTGGTGATCCTGCCGCAGCTCTACTTGCTGGAGGAAAGCTTCCGCCTCTATCTGCCGCTCGCCGACATCGGCGGCCCCAGGGACGTCTACACGCTCGCCAACTACCGCTCCGCCTTCGAGCAGCCCATGGAGTGGAAGTTCTGGCTGCCCTTCGCCTCGAAACCGGTCATCCTGCCCATTGAGGCGCCGATCCGCGTCCAGGTCTTCGTCCACACGCTGCTCTACAGCACCGTCACCACGGTGATCACCCTGGTCCTGTGCTATCCGGTCGCCTATTACCTCGCCAAGGTGGCGAACCCGAAGAACGTGCCCCTGCTCTTCGTCGGCCTGCTGGTGCCGATGTGGGTGTCCGAAATCCTGCGCGCCTTCGCCTGGTTCATCATCCTGGCCTTCAAGGGTCCGCTCAACATGGCGCTGGTGAACATCGGCGTCATCGACTCGCCGATCCGCTGGATGACCGGTTTCAACTCCGTCACCTTCGGCCTCGTCTACGTCTACCTGCTCTTCATGCTGCTGCCGATCTACAGCGCCATCCAGTCGCTGGACACCAACCAGATCGAGGCCGCGAAGGACCTCGGCGCGCCGGGCTGGCGCACCCATTGGCGCGTCATCATCCCGCATTCGAAGCCGGGCATCGCGTCGGGCTGCGTCATGGTCTTCATGCTGGCCGCGGGCTCGATCCTCGTGCCCACGCTGCTTGCCTCCACCCAGTCGCGCTGGTTCACCGAGATCATCCAGCAGGCTATGTTCGAGTCCCAGGACTGGAACACCGGCTCGGCCTACGCCTTCATGCTGCTCGTCACCTGCACCGTCTTCGTGATCCTCGCGATGCGCGTGTTTCGCGTCAAGCTTTCGGACATTGCGAGGTAACAGCCCATGCGCTCCAGGTCCAACTGGCTGTTCCACCTCTACATCTTCATCTTCCTGCTCTACATGCTGCTGCCCCTCGTGGTGATGGGCGGCGCCGCCTTGAACGACTCGCGCTTTCCCTCGGTCTATCCGTGGGTCGGCTTCACCTCGCAATGGTTCGTCGAGCTGTTCCAGGACGCCCGCATGTGGCAGGCCTTCGTGAACACCATTCTGGTCGCCATCGCGGTGGTCATCATCTCGGTGCCCATCGGGGCCGCTGCGGCAATCCTCATCAACAGCATCGCGGGCACAACGCGCACCGTGCTTTACGGCCTCATGGTGGCGCCCATCCTCACGCCGGGCGCGGTCATCGGCATCTCGACGCTGCTGTTCTGGAACGAGTTCGGCGTGCCCGCCGGCCTGCACCTTTCGGCGCTGGGCCAGGCGTCCTACATCTCCGCCTTCGTCATGCTGCTCGTGCTCGCCCGCCTGCAGAGCTTCGACCGCGGGCTTGAGGAAGCAGCCCTCGACCTCGGCGCCAACTACAACCAGGTGGTCCGCCGCATCCTGCTGCCGCATCTCTATCCGGCATTGGGTGCCGGTGCGGCCATCGCCTTCTTCCAGTCGATCGAGAACTTCAACACCACGCTGTTCACCCGCGGCACCTATGACACGCTGACGGTCTATGTCTTCTCCAAGGTCAGGAGCGGCATAACGCCGACCATCAACGCGCTGGCGCTTATCCTCATCGTGGTGACGCTGGTCATCATGCTCTATTTCGAATGGGCCCGCCGCCGCAAGGAAAAGGCCCTGGTCGCGCGCGCCGACACGAAGGAACAGATCACCAAAGCCGAAGCCATAGGCCGCAACCAGCCCCAGGTCACCTTCCCGCCCACGCAGTAGGGAGGTTATAGAATACTTACATACGCTGCTATAGGCTTGAGATCAACAAAGGCTCATCATAGAGCCACATCAGGCAGGTGGGCTCGGACCTAAACCACGCGAACGTTCCCCATGCGAGATCAGGAAGGCATCTCTTGAACGGGCTATCTGAACGGTCTTCAAAGGCGGTTCCGAACAGACACTGATTTTCGGGAAATCCCGATTCCTTGATGTAGTGCCTCAATGCATCGCGTCTCGCCTGATTCATGGGACCGTCGCTGGCCACGACCTCCATAAAGACCAGCTGCGTTTCTTCTCCTGTTTCGCCCACGTCAGCGAGGATTATGTCGGGCAGAATCTTGTTTTGATCGATATTCAAGCCCAACGCCTTGGTTGTCTTCTCATCTTGATACCGGACTTTCGCACCGCTTTCCGAGAGCCAGAGCAATGCCGGTGTGGAAAGAAAATTCGGGGCAAAATGTTCGATCACAGCTTTTGAAATGATGGACGACGGACCGGGCGACAGCTTCGCCACAGTTCCATCTGGACAATTCACCAAGACCTGGCCGTGCGCCTTCAGCTTGCCCGCGACGAGCAAATTCACACGCGCGAGGGCTGCGGCCGTAAGATGCGTACCCCGCCAATTTGCGATAGCCGACTCCAGTGCGTCACCTTGTAGGTCCGGGTCAAATACTGCCGCGAAATCGGCCCTTAGAAAGTAGATGGGAAGGCTGGACGTTACTGCTTGCCCCGATAACTTCCCGACCGCTCCGATATGTTGCAATCCATGGCGAATAGTTTCATCCCGGATGGGCTCCCGAGTCGTATCGGCGTACCACCGCCTGCCATCGGGGCGGAAGCCTGGCTTCTGCGATCTGGAGAGCCACAGTGACCGGTCACCATCGCCCGTCTTCCCGGCTTGTTCTTCTGTGAAGAAATACACATGGCTTGGACGAAGGCGCCGGTCAGCACCCTCCACCATGCCGCCATATAGGAACACAAAGACAGTCTTCGCCGTCATCTCACGGACAAGGTTTTTCCGCATCTCCAGTCCACGCGGGAAAAGACGTTCAAGACGGTCATGGATATCGGCCACGCTCGGCAGTTTGGGCAGCGTCACGCAGCGGCCCTGGCGGAAGCTGCGGACCGCTCCAATTCGGACTGAACGGCCTCATCAATCTCACGGAGCGTGGGATGCGCGGAGATTCTATCGCCAATAGCTTCAATGACGCCCATCGGGGGTAGCGGCAGGGAGCGCAGTTCACTCGCGTTAATCTGCGTGCTTCCGGCTATTGACCTGAGGCGCCGGTCAACGATGCTGCTTGCCAACAATGCAGCCAGACCGCGAACTTCGGAAGCCGACATCTGTCCATTTGGGCGATGGATGTAGTTCAAGTGATTCTCCAATCCGATAACGGCGCCAGGCAGCGTACCCAGATAGGGCGCACAAACAGCCCGGCGCTGCTCTTCTTTCGGTGAAAATCGCCGCATGATCACCATCGGGGCATTTGCAACAAGCGTCCAAGCATTTGCGGCAGTGGCGCGAACGTGATCTGATTTCCTTAAGATGGGCCAATTAATCTCATGCTGGCCAACATGCTGCATCCAGAGAAGCGGAACGGTATCGAAGCCGGCAGTTGAACTGATAAACTCGCGGCAGCGGAATGCTACAACAGGACCAGTGCTAACTTTAAGTCCATATGTCGCCAAGGTCGCAGTCCATCCGCCGAGAGTGTCCACGCTGTCAGCTGGAAGTGAGACCCTCGCATGCTCATCATCAGAAAGAACTCTGCCTGCCGGGATAACTTGCACCAAAGCCTGGTCCAAGTCGGACATGCCGTGACTGCTGGAGAATCGAATGCTCGCGCGCTCCTCAGTGGACCTCCCATTTGCCCATGCAACGATTGTTTCCTGCAAGACGGCATCTTCCTCGAAGCTGTCTGTCCGGCTTTCGAAAGCGTGCAGGCTCTCGAAGGTGAGGTGCCTCATCATGGTCTGACGGACAGCCTTAAAGTACTGGCCATTCATCCAGCTGCGGGGAACGATGAAGCACCAACGTCCATCGGCAGGCGTTAGACGGGCCGTCGCCGCCATAAAAAGTCCATAGGCATTCGGTTGGCCATAAACCGCATAGTTGTGGCGGCGCGCCCGTTCATCGCTCGATTTCTTGAGTTTGAAGAAAGGTGGATTGGCGATAGTAATCAAGCCCTCAACCGGCGCGCCGCGCAGCGCCAATTCGGACAGGAGAAAATCCTCGCCACGGATATCGTACTCAAATCTTATCCCGGCAGCGGCGCAAAAGCCGCGGATTCGCCGGCAAACGGCTTCCAGGGTCGGAAGCAGCCGGATGTCCAGTTCATACAGCAGCGCCTCGATAACGGCAGGCGGACGCTGTCTTTCCAACAGCGCCTCAACCAAAGCAGCTATCAGGATGCCGCCACCCGCACTCGGCTCCAGAATACGGACATGCTGATGGTCCGCTGAAGACGCCAGTCGCTGCGCCATGAACTTGGCAATCTTCGGCGGAGTCATGAATTGACCAGATGCTTTCTGATCATCTCGTGTGATCCCGGCAACGAATGACCGCCCTGCATTATCGGCATAACGCAGGAGTGTATGCAGGCCATCATCCGGACGCCGGTTTGCAGCCAAACCCCCGTCGCCTGCTTGCAGTTGAGTCACCGAACAACCCCTATCAGGACAGCCAGTCGATTTCGATCCAGAATAGCAACAAATGCAGCCCAGTGTAATCGCAAAATCCCGATTCACCTCCGGAAGACGGAGACGCGCTCCGGGGGTTGAACCGCTTTTGAATTCTTTCTCGACCAGCCCCAGGCCACCTTCCCGCCCACGCAGTAGGGGGCACCCCGTCTCCTCGCCGCGGAAACGCCCGTTAAAGCTCCGACCGGAGAAACCCGCTCGGGCGCCAAGCTGGCAGAAATGAGCGACCCGGGCGGGGCGGGGGCGGCTGGGTTGAAGCGGAGATGGCATCAGCTACCCCCTTAAGCCATCTGCCGTGACCTCAAACCATCATCCGCCAACACCCTTCAAGCCGTCATCCGCCACCCCCCTTCAAGCCGTCATCCGCCACCCCCCTTCAAGCCGTCATCCCGGCGAAAGCCGGGACCCAGCTTTCTCACCGCGCTTGCTGAACCAAAGCGGGGCCCCGGCTTTCGCCGGGGTGACGGCAATCAGGAACGCGATCGCGTCAGCCCCCTCAACCCCTAACCTTCGCCTGCGCCACCTTCATCGCCAGGTTTCGGTTCATCGCCAGCGTCAGCGCGATACTCGGAACGCATGGAAAAACCCACACTCCGTCACCACGGCGGCGCCATCACCCACTCCGCCGTCATCCCGGCGAAAGCTGGCATCCAGCTATGCGCGGCTGCGCACAACACCGCGGCCCACAATATTCGAAAAAGCGCGCCCATCCCCACCAAAACCTCCGGCCCGTCAGGCTGGAAGCCCCCGGGTGTTCAACGTCGATGCCGATTTCTGGAGTATGCGCCTTTCCAGCACATCGAGCGCGCGCTGTCAAGGACTTTTTTCCTCAAATGGGTTTCGCAGGGCGACTGGCGGAACGGCGTGGCATGATGCGCGCGGTGCATCCGTTCCGCGGGAAGCGTGTGCCCTGTGATCAGACGCGCGGGTGCGCGGGCATGCCCGCCTGGCCGTTCGGCACGATCGTCTTGCCCACCGGCCACAGCGCGATGCCGACGAGCTTCAGGTGCGCCCAGGCGAAGGGAATGCCGATAATGGTGATGGCATAAAGGAAGGCCCAGAACAGGTGCATCAGCGCCAGCCACCAGCCGGCCAGCAGCAGCCAGACGATGTTGCCGAGGGTACCGAGCGGCCCGGTGCCGATGTCGTCCTGTCCGGTCACCCGGTCACGCGGCAGGGCGGTGTAGCCGAAGGGCATCAGCGCATAGAGCGCGATGTTGAAGGCCGCGCGCGCCCACGGAATACCGATGATGGTGATGGCCATGACGACCGCCGCGACCAGCCAGCCGAAGGCCATCCAGGCGCCGCCCAGAAATATCCAGATGATGTTCAACAGAAGCGACATGTTGGCCTCCTCGGTTCCCGACCCGGCATATGGGGAGTTGCGCGGCGTTTCGCCAGCGGAATCTCGCGCCTGTTCCGATCAGGCGGAACAGCCTGGCCGGAGCGTGCGCCCGATGGTGGCGGTTGACCCCCGTTGCCGGGGCTTCCATGCTGCGTCCATGCGATTCATCCACACTGCGGACTGGCAGATCGGCAAGCCCTTCCGGAACTTCGGCGAGAAGGAAAGCGTGCTGCGCCAGGCGCGGCTTTCCGCCATCGAAACGATCGGCCGCCTCGCCCTTGCCGAGGGCGCCGGGCATGTGCTGGTGGCGGGCGACCTCTATGACAACGATGCGCCGGCCCCGAAGACCCTGCTGGAGCCCGTGGAGCGAATGCGCGGTTTTCCCGCCGTCTCGTGGCACGTGATTCCCGGCAACCACGACTATCACCGGGGCAACGGGCTGTGGGACCGCGCCCGGGCGCTCGGCCTGCCGGAGAACGTCCGGCTTCACCTCACGCCGGAGGTCGCGTCACTCGGCGATGATGCCGTGCTGCTCCCCGCCCCCTTGCGCCGCAAGAGCGAGGTGAACGACCTCACCGAATGGATGGACCGGGCGGAGAGTGCCGCCGGCAAGATGCGCATCGGCCTCGCCCACGGCTCGGTCACCGGCTTTGGTGGCGAAGGCGACACCGGAAACCCCATCGCCCCTGACCGTGCCCGCCGCGCCCGCCTCGATTACCTGGGCCTGGGAGACTGGCACCGCACGCTGCAGATCGGCCCCGCCACCTGGTATGCGGGCACCCCCGAGGCCGACCGCTTCAACAGCCAGGAGGTTGGCGAGGTGCTGCTCGTCGACATCGCAGGCCCGGGCGCGCCGCCCGTCGTCACGCGCAGGCGCACCGGCGCCTTTCGCTGGCTCGCCCAGACGGAAGAACTCGCCAGTGCCGCCGATCTCGATGGCCTGGAGGCCAGGCTTCGCGCGCTGCCTGATCTCCCGGGCCTTCTCATGCGCCTCGGCCTCAAGGGCACGCTGGACCTGACAGCCCGCTCCGATCTCGAACGCCGGCTGAGCGGGCTCGAGGCCGCGATGTTCTGGCTGGAAGCCGATCTTGAACAGCTTCACGCCCGCCCCACGCTGGCCGATCTGGAGAAGATCGACTTCGACGGCGTGCTGCGCGAGGCGGCGGAGAAACTGAAGCAGCAAGCGGAGAACGCCGCACTCGGTCCGGTGGAGCGCCGCCGCGCCGGGGAGGCGCTGGTGCAGCTCTATCTCCTCACCCGCGACAGCCGCGGAGAAGCGGCATGAAGCTTCTCCACGTCTCCGTTGAAGGCTGCGGCCGCTTCGGCACCCCGGCGCGGATCGAAGGTTTCGCGCCCGGCGTCAACATTCTCGCGGCGCGCAACGAGGCGGGGAAGTCCACCCTGTTCCGCGCCATCCGCACCTGCCTGTTCGAGCGCCACTCGTCGACCGCCAGGGACATCGCGGCACTCGCCACTGACGGCCTGCTGCTACCCGTCGTAATCAAGGTCGGCTTCGAGCATGACGGCAGGCGCTACGAGATCGCCAAGTCTTTCCTCAAGAGCAAGTCGGCGAGCCTCTGGCGCGATGGGGTGGAGATCGCGCGCAATGCAGCAGCCGACGAAAAGGTATGGGACGTCCTCGGCATCGCGCCCAAATCGGCGCGCGGCCTTGATGAAGCAGCCTATGGCCTGCTGTGGGTGGCGCAAGGCAAGTCCTTCCTCACGCCGGAGCCGTCCGAAGGCGCCAGGAGCGCCTTGAACGAGGTGATCCAGCAGGAGGTTGGAACACTGGTCGGCGGCGAACGCGCGCGGCAGCTCCTGGGAACGGTGAAGGAGGAGCTTGGCCGCTTCCTCACGGACAGCGGAAAGCCGAAGACCGGCGGCCCCCTGCACGCCGCCATCGAGGCCAATGCGGGGCTCACCGCCGAGCGCCTCGACGTCGAGGAGCGGCTCGCGGCCCTCAATGCCAGGCTCGATGATCTCGCCAAGCTGAGGGCCGATTATCGTGCGGCAAGCGATGCGGCCACAGCGCAGGACATGAAGGCGGACCTCGAGGAGACGCGCCAGAAGCTCGACGCCGCGGAGAAGGCGGGCGAGGAGTTGAAGCGCCTCGCCGCGGACGAGCGCCAGGCGAATGATCTCGTGCGCTCGCAGGAGGAGAAGTGTCAGGAACTGAAGCGGCGCGCCGAGGCCATCGACGGCCAGCGCGCGAGCCTCAAGGACTTGCTGGCCGGCCTCGCGCCGATCGACCAGGACATGGCGGTCGTCACGGCGGCGCTGAAGGACCTCGGCGCGCGCAAGGCGGCGCTGGAGGCCGGGGCGGACGCGCTCGACAGAGAGGAGCGCGATCTCGCCCGCCTCGCCAACCTCGCGGCGAAGCTCGCCCAGCGCGCCGCGCTCGCGTCGCGGCTGGAACAGCTGGAGGCGCTGCGCAGCCGCACCGCAGCCAATGACGCGGCGCTGAAATCCGCCCGCGTCGATGAGGCGGCGCTGAAGTCGCTGGAGGCTCTTGAGCAGGACGAATCGAAGCTGCGTGCCCGCCTTGAAGCCGGCGCACCGCGCATCAGCATCGAAGCAAGGCCCGGCGCGGATGTGCGCATTGATGGCGCGCCCGTCACCGGCGCCACGGCGCGCTCGATCACGGAGACCGTTGCCATCACCGTGGGGAGCGACGTGGCCATCAGCGTCACGCCCCCGCAGACCACGCGCGATGCGGCGGAAAAGGCTCTGGCTCTGCACCGCGACAGGCTGAAAGCGCTGCTCTCGTCCTGCGGCGCCGCGGATGCCGCCGATCTCCGCCGCCTGCGTGCGGAGCGCGCGGCGCTGGAGGAACAGGCACGCGAACTCAGGGCCGAGCGTGCCGCTCTTGCGGTGAAGGACAGTGCCAGCGCCGAAATCGAGCGGCTGCAGGCAGCGATCGGCGACATCGATGCCGAGGCGGCGCGCTCCACGTCCGATGGCCAGCCGATGCCGGCCGCCGCCGAGATCGAGAGCCGCAAGCATCAGGCTGCCGCACGGCGCGGCGAGCTTCACGCTTTGCGCAGCGGCCTTGAGGCGCAGGCGGACGCCCGGAAGGAGGCGGAGACGCGGCTCATCAAGTCGCGCGCCAGGCTGCAGGGCCAGACGGAGGCGCTCCACGCGCAGCTCGCCTCCGAAATCGCCCTGCTGCCTGACGAGACGCGCGCCGCGCGGATCGCGGCCAGCGAGGCGGACCTCGCGGCACGCCGCGATGCACACCGCATCAAGGTCGCGCTGCTGGCCGGCAGGCAGGCGCAGGCGCCGGAGGAGGGCGAGATCGAGCGCCTGCGCGCCCGCGCCGCGCGCCTCGCCTCGGCCATCGAGGGCCAGCAGAAAAGGGCCGAAGAGCTGCGCGGGGCCATCGCCAGGCTCGAGGGCGAGGTGCAGGTGGCGGGCGGCGACGGCCTGGGCGAGCGCGCCGCGAGCCTGAAGCTGCAGCAGGAGATGGCGCTCGCCGGGCAGGCCCGCATCGCCGAGCGCGTCGAGGTGCTGAAGCTGCTGCGCAGGACGGTTGACGATTGCTATGCCGAGCGCCGCGAGCAGCTCAGCGCGCCGCTGCGCCGCCACCTCAAGCCCTTCCTGCACGACGTATTTCCGAAGGCGGATATCGAGCTGGGCGAGAATTATGAGATCGCGGCGCTGAGCCGCTCCGGCCCCGCGGCGGAACTCTTCGGCCGCCTGTCGCTCGGCACGCAGGAACAGGTGGCGGTGCTCGTCCGCCTGGCCATGGGCGCCATGATCTGCGAGCGCGGCGCGGAGGTGCCGGTCATCCTCGACGATGCGCTGGTGTTCTCCGACGATGCGCGCATCGAGCAGATGTTCGACGCCATCAACCGCGCGGGGAAAAACCAGCAGGTCATCGTGCTCACCTGCCGCGCCCGCTCCTTCACCTCGCTCGGCGGCAGGCAGCTGCGGATCCTCTGACATGGAGCATGATCCGCAAAAGTGGAACCGCTTTTGCGATAAGAACATGCTCAAGGTTTTTTATCTGGCAGATGATCCGATCAGGTGCTTCCTCGCGATCGGAATATGCGCTGGACGGAAGTCCCGGCGTCTCCGCCAGCCCATGGCGCCACCGTGGGCGGTGGAGGCGGAGCGATTATTCTTCGCTCAACACGATTCCGCCACGTTCTCCACCGAAATGGACCTTCGGCAATCTTGTTCCGTTCGTGGTCCGCGTTCAGCCGGCAGGCGGGGTTACCGCCGTCCGCGCCTGTGGCTTCCCGGCCACCTGTTGGACGAGATGCGGCGCCCTCTGGGAGATCGACCGACATGAGGAAATTTGGCTTTGGCCTTCTGGCAGCCGGCATGCTTGCAACCGCAACCGTGCTGACCAGCCTGCCCGCGCAGGCGCGCGGCGGCGGCACGATCTGGATTCCGCCCGTGGATGGCGACATGGGGGGCGGCATGCGCGACGGCCTCGGCGATATGGGCGGCGCCTGGGGCGGCGGCTGGCAGGGAGGCCGCGGGTGGAACGGGCGGCCACCCTACAACGGCCGCTGGAACAATGGCGGCTGGAACAATGGCCGCTGGAACAATGGCGGCTGGAACCGGAACTGGTACCGCAACGGCCGCTGGTATGGCCCGCGTTATGTTTACCGTTATCCCGGCTATAATTACTTTTATGGCGGCTTCTGGTATCCTTGGCCGTGGTGGAACAGTGGCTGGAATGCTCCGATGGGCGGCAATTACGGTTATTATGGCGGCTACTCCGGCGGCGGCGCAAGGGCGCGCCATGTCGCCTGGTGCCAGGGCCGCTATCGCAGCTACAATGTCCGGACCAACACCTACAGGGGCTATGACGGTCTTGAGCACCGTTGCAACAGCCCCTACGATTGACCGAATCGAAACCGGGCGGAACCGCCGCTTGGCCCGATCCCTGCCCTTGCAATTGCCTGGGCGGCAACCATGCCGCCCCCGGCCAACGTGTTCAACCAGTGTGTGAAAGAATATGAGCATCCTCGATTTGGCTAGAGTTACCGGCAAGGAGCGCAAGCTCGTGCTGGCCAAGGTCCCCCGCGCCACCGCCATCCTCAAATCGCTGTCGCACGAGGCGCGGCTGCTGATCCTGTGCCTGCTGTGCGACGGCGAAAAGCCGGTCTCCAAGATCGAGGAACTGATGGGCATGCCGCAGGCAGCCGTGTCCCAGCAACTGGCGCGCCTTCGCCGTGCCGGGCTGGTGAGCACGCGGCGCGAGGGCCGCAGCATATTCTATTCGATCGCCAGCGAGGATGCCTCGCGCCTGATCTCCACCCTGCATGACATGCTGGGTGGCGAGAACCGCCCCATGCCGCGCAGCCGCGCATAGAGCATTTTCAGGTCAAGTGGACACCGGTTGACCGTCGAAAATGCGACCAAACAAAGAGATAGATCACGATCCGCAAAAGTGGAACTCACTTTTGCGGCAAGATCATGCTCAATCAAATTATATGGCGTATGTCTGACCAGGTGATTCCACCTGACCGGAACATGCGCTGACCGCGCCGCACAAGTTTTCAGCGCATCAGCGCTGGAACCCGGTTCACGCGGTTTGCGCGCTCATTCAACTCTTATCGAATCCGAACGGGCCGCAATAACCGTGGTTCCGGCTTGCGCTTTTCGGCGCGAAAATGCCTGTCATATGTAAGCGCGGAACTCCGCGGATAAGTTTTCCCGGAATGCGGCGGGGCAGGCAACCCGGCGGCATTTCATCCATGCGGACTCCGTGATGTAACGCAGATTGCGGCAGCCCTCCGGGTGCGGAAGCTGTTCGTGAGGAAAGGCTGGAGCCAACATGTTCATAAGGATTGGGCGCGCCAGGCGCCTGTTGACGGCAACGCTGGCGGCGGGCGCGCTGTTCGCCGCCGCCGCGGGCGCTGAAGCGCAGAACACCCAGGGCGAGCGGCTGCGCCCCGGCTTCCCCGTCCTCAAATTCGCCGAACAGCAGGTCTCGGGCAGAACCGCGGTCGACCGCCTCGGAGCCCGCCTGCCGGAGGTGGCAGGCTGGTATGGCAAATCCGCCGGTCAGCTGCGCGACCTGCTGCTGACGGACCGTAGCGTCCGCCTCGACGCCGAGGGCCGCATGTTCGTTGTCGAGGACCTTGCAGCGCCGCTGCAGGCCGTGACGCCGGGCACGCAACGCGGCGTCGCCGATGGCCAGCTGTCGCCCCCCGCCCAGACCTTCCGGCTCCACTCGAAGCCTGGCTCCAACCGCACGATCTATCTCGACTTCGATGGCGCGACCCTGACTGGCACGGCCTGGAACACCACCGGGAAGCCCATCACCGCCAAGCCATTCGACATCGACGGGGTGGTGAGCACCGCCTTCTCCGCGGCGGAACTTCAGCGCATCCAGTACATCTGGCAACGGGTCGCCGAGGACTATGCGCCCTTCGACGTCGACGTGACGACGGAAGCGCCACCGGCCGACCGGCTGGCGCGCAGCAACAGCGCCGACACCGTGTTCGGCACAACCGTGCTGATCACCAACAACGCCGGAGTCTACGCCTGCACCTGCGGCGGCATCGCCTATGTCGGCGTGTTCAACAGCACGACGGAAAAGTTCAAGCCCGCGCTGGTGTTCCACAACATGCTGGGCAAGGGCGACGAGAAGTCGGTGGCGGAAGCCATCTCGCACGAGGCCGGCCACAACATGGGCCTGAGCCACGATGGCACGGCCAGCGCGGCCTATTACAGCGGCCAGGGCGCCGATCCGCTGACAGCCTGGGCCCCGATCATGGGCGTGGGCTATTACAAGCCGCTCGTCCAGTTCAGCAGGGGCGAATACGCCGGCGCCAACAACAGGGAAGACGACTTCGCGGTGGCGCAGAGCTTCGGCCTGCCGCTGCGGGCGGATGACCATGGCGACACCGTCTATGCCGCGGCGCCCTTCAGCGGCGACATGCAGGATGGCGTCATCGGGCGCGCCGGCGACGTGGACATGTTCGCGATCACGGCCAATGCCGGCGCGTTCAGCGCAACGCTTGCCCCGGCCACCCGCTCCGGCAACGCCGATCTCGCGCTCTCGCTGCTCAACGCCGCGGGCGAGGTGCTCGCCACCGCCAGTCCACAGAACACTCTTGGCGCCGCACTGAGCTTCCAGCTTCCGGCGAAAGGCCAATATTTCATCGCTGTGCGCGGCACGGGCCAGGGCGACCCGGCGGCCACCGGCTATTCCGACTATGGGTCGGTCGGCAATTTCCGCCTTACCGCCCGCTATGCCGCCGCGGCCGGCGCGCCGCCCAATGCGGTGCTCGCCGCCAGCGCCACCTACGGCATCGCGCCCGCCGCCATTCGCTTCGATGCCAGCAAATCGACTGACAAGGACGGCGCCGTCCGGTCCTTCTACTGGGATTTCGGCGACGGCACGGCGGATAATACCGGCGCGCTGCGGACCCTTACCAAGACCTATTCGGATCCCGGCCTCTACACGGCCCGCCTGACGGTGGTGGACAACAGCGGCTTGCGCTCCGGCGCCACCATGCAGATATCGATTACCGCGGGAAGCGCCTCGGGGACGCCCCAGGTCCGGCCAGCCGGCGTGTCGCTGGCCGTCAGCGCCTCGGGGGCGGTGCACGCCCGGGCCGCCGTGGCCGCGGTCTTCCGGTAAGGCGCCCGCGCATGTTCCGTTCAGGCGGAACCACCTGAACGGAACATGCGCCAGATCAAAAATTTGAGCATGATCTTTTCGCAAAAGCGGTTCCACTTTTGCGGACCATGCTCTATGACGGCGAGCCGCTGAGCAGGGAGGCGAGCCGCGATAGGCATGAGCTGCACAGCCGCTCGGCCGCTGCGGCGGTTGCAGCCTCGGCATAGCAGCGCAACTCGGGTGCGTTGCCGGACAGCCTGACATGCAGAATGTCGCCGCTGGCGAGTGTTGCCCGCAGGCCATCGCTGCGGTCGGTGGCGGCAGGCATGCCGCCGAACAGCCTTTCCATGCCGGCAACCGAGGCATCGGCGGCGGCCAGCAGCACCCGGCAGGCGGCGGGGTCGACGTCCTGCAGCCTGCCGCTGAAGCTGAAGCGGGCCGGCAGTCCCGTCAGCAGCTGCGACAGCGGCGCCTGCAGGCGGCGCGCGGCCGACAGCGCCAACAGCAAGGGCAGCACCGCATCGCGCGTGGGCAGCGGGTCCAGCACGCCACCCGCCAGACTGGCGGGGCTGCCGAGCAGAAAGCCGCCATTCGCCTCGAACCCAACCACGGGCTGGTGGCGCGCCCCCTGCATGCCGGCAATCACATGGGGCGAGCCGATGCGCGTGCGCCTGACCTCGGCAAACAGCCCGCAGGATTCGATCGCCGTGGTGCTGTTGACCGGGGTCACAACCGTTCCGGCCTGCAACTCGCGGGCAGAGAGCAAGCCCAGCGTGTCGCCGCGCAGCCACTGCCCCGTCCCGTCGGCAATCAGCGGCCGGTCGGCATCGCCATCGGTGGTGATGATCGCGTCAAGCGGGCAGGCCGCGGCCCAGGCAAGGGCAAGCGCCCTGTCCTCCTCGCGCACGGCCTCGGTGTCGATGGCCACGAAACCGTCGCTGCGGGCCAGCGGCAGCGTCTCGGCGCCGAGTGCGCGGAACAGCTCATGCAGCAGGTCCCGCGCCGCCGAGGAATGCTCATAGACGCCGATGCGCAGGCCGGACAGCGCATCGGGCGCGAAGGCGCTCCGGTAGCGCGCGGCATAAAGCGCCAGGGGTGCGGGGTCGGCGGGCGGCAGGGCCGCGGGTGAACTGTCGTCGAGCGGCCAGGGCGCCTCCGCGGCCAGGATCAGCCCCTCGTCCTGCTTCGAGATCTCGCCTTCGGCGCGGTAGAACTTCAGGCCGTTGCGGTTAAAGGGAATGTGGCTTCCCGTCACCATGATGGCCGGAACGCCAAGCTTTGCCGCCGCGAATGCAAGCGCCGGCGTGGGCAGCACCCCGGCATTGATCGCGCCGATGCCGAGCCGCCGCGCGGCGTCATGGCAGGCCGCCGCGATCCCCGGGCTGCTGGGGCGAAGGTCGTGTCCGATCAGCAGGCCCCGCGGCGGACTGGCGGGCATGGCGAGAAAGGCTTCGGCATAGGCCCGGCACAGGCCGGGCGTCAGGCTGGCGACAGGCCCGCGCACGCCGCTGGTGCCGAAGCCAGCCCCCGCCTCCGCGGCAATATCGCCAAGGCGCCTAGTTGCGGGCATAGATGTCTTCGTAGCGGATGATGTCATCCTCGCCGAAATAGCTGCCGGTCTGCACCTCGATCAGCACCATGTTGCTCTGGCCGGGATTCTCCAGCCGGTGCTTCTCGCCCAGCGGGATGTAGACGGACTGGTTCTCGCTCACGAGCCTCACGCTGCCGCCCACGGTGACCCGTGCCGTGCCCTCCACCACGATCCAGTGCTCGGAGCGCAAGCGGTGCGACTGCAGGGAGAGCGCGGCACCCGGCAGCACCACGATGCGCTTCACCTTGAAGCGCTCGCCGGTGGCCAGGGTTTCGAACCATCCCCAGGGGCGGCGGTCGCTGCGAAAGGCGGTGGCCTGCGCCACCTTGTTCTCCTTCATCGCCTCCACCGCGTCCTTCACCCGCTGGGCATCGGCCTTGCGCGCCACCAGCACGGCGTCCGGCATGGCCACCGCCACGATGCCATCAAGGCCGATGCCGACGAGTTGCAGCGTCTCGTCCTCCGAGCGCAGCAGGCTGTCACGGCAGCCGATCGCCAGCACCGCGCCTTCCTGCACCACGCCATCGCCGGACGCGTCGCCTTCGCTCCAGACGGCGGCCCAGCCGCCGAGATCGGTCCAGCCGCCGCCATAAGGCACCGCCCACAGGTCACCGGCGCGCTCCATGATCGCGTAGTCGATGGAGATGGACGGGACCGTGTCCCACGCCCCGGGCGCGAGGCGAAGGAAGGCGAGGTCCGGCCCCGCCTCGTCAACGGCGCGCGTCACCGGTGGCAGCAAGTCCGGCGCGAGCCTGGCGAAGGCGCCGATCATCGTGTCGCTGCGGAACAGGAAGATGCCGGCGTTCCACAAATGCCGGCCGGAGGCCAGCATGTCCTTCGCGGCCGCCAGGTCCGGCTTCTCCACGAAGCCCGCGAGCGGCACGGCCTCCGCGCCATCGGCAGCGGCGGCGAGTTCGAGATAGCCATAGCCCGTTTCCGGCGCATGCGGCCTGATGCCGAAGGTGACGATGCCGCCGTCCCCGGCGCGGCGCGCGCCCGCCGCCACAGCGAGACGGAAGGATGCAGGATCCGGCATGAGATGGTCGGATGGGGCCACCAGCGCCAGCGCGCCGGGCGCCTGCCGCTCCAGCCACAGCGTGGCGGCCAGCACGGCCGGCGCGGTGTTGCGCGGCGATGGCTCGATCAGAACGGCGGCGGGCGCGATGCCGATCGCCGCCAGCTGGTCGCGCACCACGAAGCGGAAGTCGGCGGAGGTGACGACCACGGGACTGGCATAGCCCTCGCCTGACAGCCGCCGCGCCGTGGCCTGGAACAGGCTCTCCTCCCCCACCAGCCGCGAGAACTGCTTGGGAAAGCTCTGGCGCGACACCGGCCAGAGCCGCGTGCCGGACCCGCCGCAGAGAATGACCGGGTGGATGATGCCGCCAGCCTGCCCTGTGACCATGAGGGTGAACTTCTCCCGACCTGTGCTGGAACGCCGCCCGTGACTCCCGGCGCCGAGTGATAGGGGAGCGCTTCCCCCGAGGCAAGCGAAGGCGCTGCTCCGGGCGGCCATGCGCCTTGCCGCTTTGGCACCTGCCCCGCGCGCCCCGGCGCCCGATTGCCGCGCCGGAACGGGCATGCGCACAACCCCGCATGAGCGAATATAAGTTTCCGCCCAAATTTCCTTATCTAGATTGTGCGGGCAATGTTTAGTGGTATAGTCTCAGGGAGTCCGGCAACCGACAGTCGGGGCGGCAGGCGGCAGGACCCGCATGGGAGGGACAACATCACCGTGGACAAGAGCCATCTGATATTCCGCATCAACCGCGCGGTCCGCGCGATCGAGGCAACATCGGGGCTTGGCGAGCTCGACATTTCGGCGCGCAGCATTCTCAGTTTCATCGGCGAGGCCGAAGCCGGGCAGCGCACGCTGAACGTCTCGGACATCGTGAAGGGACCGGGCTTCGGCACGGCGCCCACCGTCTATGCCCGTCTGTCGGAGCTGGAGAAGGCAGGCTGGATCAAGTACTTTCCCGATCCGCGGGACGGTCGCGCCAAGCAGGTTCAGCTCACTCCGCTGGCCCACCGCACCTATGCGAAAATGTCGAGCGAAGCCCAGAAGCTGATGGCGGCCCAGAGGGCCTGACCTCTGTTTTCCGGCGGTGCCGGCCGACAACCGCTGACGCTTGACGTCCTCCCGGCCATCGTTATATCTGACTGGATATAACGATTTTGGAAGGAGATTGAGATGATCGCGCGCCGGGCATTCGCCATCGGGTTCGTGGCTGCGGCTGCCGTTCTTGCCGCACTTCCGCCCCTTCCAGCCTTGGCCGCCGAAAAGGTGACTGTTTTCGCCGCCGCCAGCCTCAAGAATGCTCTGGACGAGGTGAGTTCCGCCTGGAAATCCGCTTCAGGCAAGGAGACCGCCAGCAGCTACGCAGCGAGCTCTGCCCTGGCAAAGCAGATCGAAAGCGGAGCGCCCGCCGACATTTTCATTTCCGCCGATCTCGACTGGATGACGTATCTGGCCGACAAGACGCTGATCGTTGGCGGCAGCCAGGTGAAGCTGCTGGGCAACGCCCTGGTGCTGGTGGCGCCGGCCGACTCCAAGGCCTCGGTCACCATCGCCCCCGGCTTCGACCTCAAGGGCGTGCTCAACGGCGGCAAGCTCGCCATCGCCGACGTCAAGGCCGTGCCCGCCGGCAGATACGCCAAAGCGGCGCTCGAGAAGCTGGGCGTGTGGGACAAGGTTGAGGGCAGCCTCGCCCAGGCCGAGAATGTGCGCGCCGCGCTGAAGCTCGTCGCCACCGGCGAGGCCACGGCCGGCATCGTCTACCAGACGGACGCCAACGAAGAGAAGGAGGTCAAGGTTCTCGGCGTCTTCCCGGAAGATACCCATCCGAAGATCATCTATCCGGCCGCGCTTGTGGCGGCCTCGAAAAACCCGGATGCGGCGGACTTCCTCAATTTCCTGCAATCGCCCGAGGCGCTGGACATCTTCAAGGCGCACGGTTTCGTCATTCTCGCCAGGTAAGGACGGTCCCTTTTCCGGCCAAAGGCCGCTGGACGCAAAGGTGCAGCAGGCATTCCGTTCAGCGGATGTTTTGCAGAACCAAGGAGCGTGCGCCGCCACCGAAAACGCCGCCCGGCCTTCGGCCAGACGGCTTTGGGAACTGGTAGCGGGAGGACAACCCCCCATGATTGTGTTCCAAGCGACCGAGCCGGCGCCTGCAATAATTTGTTGTAGTAGTGAACCGTGATGAAGTTTCGTCACGGCGTAAGTCGCTCTAGGAGCCTGTCTGGAAAACAGCCTAGACGGCGGGGATAGAATTTGATTCACTCGGGTTATGAGCAAGACATTTCGATCGTGGGAAGTAGATCAGGCGTGGCTTTTGCCGGCTTCGGTTCATGACTTTGTGCCGCCTGGT
>NZ_JADCDA010000003.1 GCF_020252405.1 Aestuariivirga sp. | reverse complement strand
GAAGCTTCCGGGGGCGTAAAGCTTCCGGATGTCCTCCGCCGATGGTGCGGGGGCGGCGGTGGCGGCCGGTGCGGAATTCGCCTCGCCGGCGCCCCGCACATCGGCGGCGGTGATGCGGCCGCGCGGGCCGGTGCCGGAGAGGGCAGCCAGCGTGAGGCCGGCCTGCCGCGCGAGGCGGCGGGCGAGCGGTGTGGCGCGCGGGGCCTCGCCAGTGATGGCGGGGGCTGATACAACATGCGCTGCCGGTGGCGGCGCCGCGGCCGGTAACGCCGACGCAGCGGCGGTTGCCGCCGCGGGGGCAGGGGCGGCCACGGCCTCGCCCTCGGCGTAGATCCAGGCGACGGCGGAGCCGACCGGCGCGCTGGCCCCCGCGCTCACCATGATGTTGCGCAGGATGCCGTCGGCCGGGCTGTCGATCTCCATCGCCGCCTTGTCGGTCTCGATCTCGAACAGGGCGGCACCCCTGGCGACCCTGTCGCCGTCCTTGTGGAGCCACCTGGAGATCTTGCCTGCCGCCATGTCCATGTCGACGCGGGGGAGGATGACTTCGACGGCCATGCTAGAGCCGCCCCTTCACGAGGTTGCGAAGGCCCTCGACGATGCCCGGCGCCTGCGGCACGGCGGCCTTCTCGAGTTCCGGATTGTAGGGAATGGGGGACTCGGCCCCGCCCAGCCGCAGGATCGGCGCATCGAGATAGTCGAAGGCCTCGCTCTCGGCGATGCGCGCGCTGATCTCCGCGCCGATGCCCAGCGTCTTGACGCCTTCATAGACGCAGGCCAGCCGCGTGGTCTTCTTCACGCTGTCGATGATGGTGGCCGTGTCGATGGGGCGCAGCGTGCGGAGGTCGATCACCTCGGCATCAATGCCCTCGGCCGCGAGGATTTGCGCGGCCTCCAGCGACTTGTGCACCATGATGGACGTGGCGACCACGGTGACGTCGCGGCCCCCGCGCGCCACATGCGCCTTGCCGATGGGAATGCGGTAGGGCTCTTCCGGCACCTCGCCTCTCATCTTGTAGAGCAGCTTGTGCTCGAAGACCATGACGGGGTCCGGGTCGTCGATGGCGGCGAGCAGCATGCCCTTCGCATCCGCCGGCGTGGACGGCTGCACCACCTTGAGGCCCGGCACATGGGCAAGCCACGCTTCCAGCGACTGCGAGTGCTGGGCCGCCGCACCCGTGCCGGACCCGGCTGGAAAGCGCATGACGAGGGGCACGTTCACCTTGCCGCCCAGCATGAAGCGCAGCTTGGCGGCCTGATTGACGATCTGCTCCATGGCGAGCGTGGCGAAATCCGAGAACTGGAATTCCAGCACCGGCCTGCAGCCGGCAAGTGCGGCGCCCACCGCGACACCGGCCTGGCCCAGCTCCGAGATGGGCGCGTCCATCACGCGGTCCTCGCCGTAACGGTGCACGAGGTCGCCCGTCACCTGGAAGGCGCCGCCATAGACGCCGATGTCCTCGCCCATCAGGAAAACGGCGGGGTCGGCGTCCATCGCCTGGGCAAGCGCCTCCTGGATGGCCTGCGCGTAAGTCAGCTCACGCATCAGGCGGCCCCGTCCGAATAGACATCGCGGGTGACTTCGGCGGGATTGGGATCGGTGCCAAGACGCGCGAATTCGATGCCTGCGGCGATCTCGGCCTCCGCCGATTCGCGGATGGCGTTGACCTCCGCCCCGGTCGCGAGGCCATGCGCCATCAGTTCGGTTTCGAAAAGCGGGATGGGGTCACGCGCCTTCCATTCCTCGATCTCCTCCTTGGTGCGGTAGCGGTTGCGGTCGGAGCGGGAATGGCCGCGGGTGCGGTAGGTCTTGCATTCGACCAGCGCCGGGCCCTCGCCACGCCTGGCCCGCGCAATGGCGTCGGCGACCGCCTCCTCCACATCGGCGATGCAATTGCCGTCGGCGATGACGCCGGGCATGCCATAGGCCGCGGCGCGGTCCGCCACATTGGCCACCGCCATGGAACGCTCGGTCGACACCGACATGCCGTATTTATTGTTCTCGCAGACGAAGACCACGGGCAGCTTCCAGACCGCCGCCATGTTGAGGGCCTCGTGGAAGGCGCCCTCGTTCGATGCGCCGTCGCCGAAGAAGCACATGGCCACGTCGTCGCGCTTCTGTTTCCTGATGGCGAGTGCGGCGCCCACCGCGATGGGCAGGCCACCGCCCACGATGCCATTGGCGCCAAGGTTGCCGGTTGCCACGTCGGCGATATGCATGGAGCCGCCGCGGCCGCGGCAATAGCCTTCCTCCTTGCCGAAGAACTCGGCGAACATCAGCTTGGGGTCCGCCCCCTTGCCGATGCAGTGCCCGTGGCCGCGATGCGTGGAGGTGATGTAGTCGGAAGTCCGCAGCCCCATGGTGGCGCCCACGGCGGAGCCCTCCTGGCCGATGGAGAGATGCATGGTGCCGTGGATGAGGCCGCGCATGTAGGCTTCCTCCGCCCCTTCCTCGAAACGGCGGATCAGATACATCTTGCGCAGCGCTTCCTTCAGCCCGTCAGCGGAATATTTCTGGTAGAAGGGCCTGGCGTTCGGCTTGATCCTGCCCACCGCGTTCATTGCAAGCTTCCTTTCAGCATGTCGTCCTGGCGCTGGCGCAGCGCCACAATGCGGGCGGAACTGTCCACCGCGCAGTTGTCGTAAGTGAGAAGCCCGCCCTTCTTGATGGGCTTCGTGGCCTTGCCGTTCTCGAGAAGGCCGCAGGGGACGGCGTTTTCGCGGGCCGCACCGTCCACCGTCATGATCCAGGCGCGGTAGGCGTATTCGCCGATGGCATCGAGGCGCTCGCCGGGGATCAGGTCCTTCTTCGCCACGGCGCAGACCTCGGCGGAGGGCGCGTCCAGCGGCGTCATGTCCGCCATGCGGTAGAGCACGGCCCGGGCGCAGGAAAGCGGGACTTCGAGGCTCGTCAGGTGATACGGGCGATAGAAGGTGTAGTAGGGGCCGGGGCCGAGCTTCAGGTCCTGCATGCGCTCGCGAACGCGCGGGTGCGCCATTTCGGCGATGACGAAGACGCCGGGGGCAACGCCCTTGCCGATGGAATAGTCGACGACACCCTTCCTGGACAGCACGCCGCCATCGGCCTTCGGGCACAGCACCTTCTCGAGCTGGTCGAGCGCCGCCGCGGGGCCGTGCATGCCGGGGCAGTCCGGCACGAGGCCGGTGGCGTTGGCGATGGCCGCCATTTCCACCATGGTCTTGGAGCCGTCGACGAACTCCACCAGCATGCGCGGGTTCATGTTGCGGCGCCTGGCCTCCTCCATGTAGGCGTCGGGCGTTGCATCGATGTTGAGCGGGTTGTTCTTGCCCTTGCCGGCGGCGATGATCGGGTAGCCGAGGCCGGTGACGAAATTGACCAGTTCCATGGTGGAGGAGGGCTCATCGCCCGCGCCCAGCGTATAGACCACGCCCAGCCGCTTCGCTTCGCGCGCCAGATAGGCGCCGATGGTGACGTCCGCCTCGACGTTCATCATCACGAGATGCTTGCCGTGCTCCATGGCGGTGAGGCCGATCTCGGCCCCCACGGCGGGCTTGCCCGTGGCATCGATCACCACATCGATGTGGTGCGAGGTGCAGACCAGCTGCGCATCCTGCGTGATCGCCGTCTTGCCGCCGTCGAGCGCTGAGGCAAAGGCGGAGGCCGTGCCGGCTTCCGCCACGGCGTCGTCAGGACGCCCGGAGATGCTGAGCGCCTTGCGCGCGGCGGGCAGGTTGATCTCGGCGATGGCGGCCACCGCAATGCCGGTCATCTGCTGGCACTGGGTGACGATGTCGGTGCCCATCTCGCCCGAGCCGATGAGGCCTATGCGGATCGGGCGGCCCTCCTTCTCAAGACGGCGGGCCAGATCTGCCGCAAGTCCGGTCGTCGCGCCGATGCGCCGGTGGCCGCGCGGAATATCGTCTGCCGACATGCCGGTCTCCTGACTGCTGGAAGTCTGGAATAAGATACTTTTGCCTGACAAAGTGTCAATAAGTATTGTTTCTTTCAAACTCTCGTTTTTTGCATCTGCGAAAGGTGTGAGCATGTGCAAACGGCCCGTTTTCCTGGGTCCGTTGGGGTCACGAAATGCCCATTGGCTGCTCGAGCATGATCCGCAAAAGTGGAACCGGTTTTGCGACAAGATCATGCTCAGGCTTTTGACCTGGCGCATGTTCCGTCCAGGCGGTTCCGCCTGAACGGAACATGCGCTGGAATTCCGAAACAATCGCGCTGCCATCTTGCGTTTAGTGTCGGATGTGTAACACTCCGCAAAAATCGGGAGCGCAGCGCATGGCATCGATCAGCCTCAACAAGATCAGCAAGGCCTGGGGTCCGGTGGTCGGTGTGGATGCGATCGATCTCGAGATCAGGGACAAGGAATTCATGGTGTTCCTCGGTCCCTCGGGCTGCGGAAAGACGACGACCATGCGCATGATCGCCGGGCTTGAGGACCCGACGGGCGGCGAAATCCTGATCGACGGCGAGACGGTGAACGACGTCGACGCGCGCGACCGCGACGTGGCCATGGTGTTCCAGTCCTACGCGCTCTACCCCAACATGACGATCTACGAGAACATCCGCTTTCCGCTCCGCATGCGCGGCGTGCCGAAGGAAAAGCATGACCGGATGGTGCGCGAGGCCGCGGCCATCGTGGAACTGGGCGACCTCCTTGACCGCAAGCCGCGCGCGCTTTCGGGCGGCCAGCGCCAGCGCGCCGCACTGGCGCGCGCCGTGGTGCGCCATCCGCGCGTCTTCCTGATGGACGAGCCCCTGTCCAACCTCGATGCCAAGCTGCGCCTCACCATGCGCGCGCAGTTGAAGCACATTCAGCGCCGGCTGGAGACGACCACCATCTACGTGACCCATGACCAGATCGAGGCCATGACGCTGGCCGACCGAATCGCCATCATGAGCAAGGGCAAAATCCAGCAGCTGGGAACACCCGACGAGGTCTACAACAACCCCGCCAATGTCTTCGTCGCCGGCTTCATCGGCTCGCCGCCGATGAACCTCCTGAAGGGCGATATCGAGGACGGCGTCTTTCTGGGCCCGTCGGCGCGCGTCGGGGGCGTGGGCGGGCAGAGCCGCAAGGGCGTGATCCTCGGCATCCGTCCGGAGGATATCTCGGTGGCGGACCCCGGCCAGGGCCATCTCAATTCCACCCTCTATTCGCTGGAACCGACGGGCGATCAGACGCTGGTCTCGGCGCTGGCGGGCGAGCAGATGGTGGTGGCCAAGGGCGCGCGCAACTTCCGCCAGGAACTCGGAACGCCGATCAGCCTGAGCTTCGACGTGGCGCGGTGTTATCTGTTCGATGCGGCGGACGGGGCGAGGATTTAAGTCCCGGCCTCTCCGCGCTGTCGCGCCGCCCGGCGCGTGAGGGCGCAAAGCCGCCAGGCGCAAGGGCCAGGCGCAATGGCCAGGCGCGATCCGGACTCCCTCGCCCAATATGTTCTCATCGGCCTGATGCGGAAAAAACCGCGCTCCGCCGCTTGTGAGCGGCCGATTTGGGCGGTAATGGTGTTGCGAAAGTCCACGTGGACGATTGAGCTCCACATGGCAAATGGGCTGACAGGAGGTTGCGGATGGCCGATCTTATTGCGATTACCTATGAGACCGAGGAAAAGGCGGAGACCGTCCGCAAGCGCGTGCTGGAGCTCCAGAAGGAGTATCTGATCTCGCTGCAGGATGCCGTGGTGGTCGTCAAGGACGCTGACGGAAAGATCAAGCTCAATCAGCTGTTGAACACCACCGCCGCCGGTGCGGCTTCGGGCAGCTTCTGGGGCCTCCTCGTCGGCCTGGTGTTCATGATGCCGCTGGCGGGCGTGCTGCTGGGGGCCGCGGCGGGCGCGCTGGGCGGCAAGCTCAGCGATTACGGCATCAATGACGAATTCATGAAAGGCGTCGCCGAAGCGATCAAGCCGGGCAATGCCGCGCTGTTCCTGCTCGTCAGGAACATGACCGCCGACAAGGTGCTGGCCGACCTCGCCCCCTATGGCGGCACGGTGCTGCGCACCTCGCTCGACGAAACCAAGGAAAAAGCCCTGCGCGACGCGCTCGACGAGCATGTGAAGTCCAACCCGCCGGCCTGACGGGGGCGAAGGTTCGCTGATCGCAGCCGCCTGAGCAAGCAATGGCCACCAGGCGGCCGCGCAGCCCGAGGACCCCGCGCCTATGGCCATTGCATCAACCGCTAAACAGGGCGGTCACGCTGCCGGGACTCCAACCTATGAGGTAAGGTGGAGGGGGCTTACAACGGCTTGCGCAAGTTTAATGCTGAGCTTGGCGGCATTTTAGGTTTCACACTCCCAAACGGTAAGTCCAAGCCAACCCTCTTTGCGCAACAGGGCAACATTCTTTCTGTCGCGCTGGACGTTCGATGACAGTTTGTTCTGCCAGTACCCAGCCCGGCTTTTCGGGGTGCTTGCTTTCGTGCAGCCAATGTGTCGATGCCATAAGCAACCGTGGACAACTATTGTCGTTCGCCACTTGGGGGGAGAACAAGGTCCGGCGTTCCAAGGAGTTGCTTCTGATGTAAGCGGAATCGCCGTCCCAATGAACGAGCTACCTTCCTGACAACGATTTCCAGCACCGTATTCTTGCTGCTAACGCGAGACATTAGCCAGGATCTTCGGTTAGGCGACAGCCTATTTGTCAAAGAGTCACTCCGCTGCCAACCGGAATCCCCGACCGGTTTCTATGCGTGACGCAATCAATGAGAATATCATCTTTGACAAAATGGGCGATACACTATTGCCGATCATTCGGAAGCTGTGCCAGACAGCCGGATGGAAGCGGAAACCATCTGGGAAGCCTTGTAATCGAGCTCCTTCTCTCACGGTTATCACTCGAGGTTCGTCGGGGTGAAGAGGTCGAACAGATTGAAACGATCCACGATCATTTCCGGTACCCGCGCGCAGCGTCGGACACTGCCCATGCCAGCTTAGACGTGGATGGCGGCCAACGGTCTCAATGCCACCCTGCTCTACCTTTTTGAAACGCTTAATCACCTCAGGCGAGTGAACGGTTCGTCTATGGCCGGTGAACGTACCGTCCTTGTTACGAAGGCAGGCCGCATAGCTACTCGGACGCCCCCGCTGGCAGATTTTCCATTGATCGTATTCGCCGTCATCATGGAGTTGAACTGCAGTCGCAAGGTCGGAGATTGCCGCGCGAACAGTCGTCGGCTTTTGCTTTCTTGTCTCGATGTCGGCTTCAGTGAGATTGTCGCACCGAGCTGGATCATAGCCTATAATGAACAAGCGCGGACGTCTGGTCGCCGCCCCAAAATCGGCAGAATCCAAGACGAGCGGGCCAAGAACGTTGTACCTGCTAGGAATAAGGCTCAACGCCTCATTCAAAACTCGCCGAGTGTTAGAATAGCCGAGCCCCGTGACGTTTTCCATTACAAAGAACGACGGCTTCAGTTCGGAGATCAGTCGAAAAAAATGTCCGAGGAGAGTCCGCCGCGGATCGTCAACGTGGCGATGCCCAATTGCACTGAATGCCTGGCAGGGCGGCCCCCCGAAAACCCCATCAACCTGTCCCCCAGCCACCTGAATAATGTCCGCTCCCGTGGCTTTCGACAGATCAGTGAGTATCAGTCGGGATTTCGGGTGGTTAACCAAAAATGAAGACGTTAGGATAGGATCGATATCGAATGCAGCCGTGGGCACCAAACCAGAGGCCTCAGCCCCTAACGAGAAACCTCCACAGCCGCAGAACAGGTCAATGATTTTGGGCACCCCTTGCACAAACTACCCTTTCCCTCGATTATGGCTGATCGGAAGACTATACCTTATTTGTCAAGAGCCGTCGAACGGGGAATCAGCCATGACGGAAGGGGAGTGAAGCATGATTGGAAGCGCAGAACAAATCGGGACCGCGGTGGCATCCCCGACGAAAGAGTTCTTCGTTCGGATGTTGACGCGAGACATCGAACTCCAAGACGCTCTCCTCGATCTGCTGGACAACTGTGTCGACGGAATTATTCGGTCCGGGACGATCTCGACTGACAATTCTAAACCTTATGCTGGTTTCAAAGCCACCCTGACTATTGCGCCCGACCACTTCGTAATCGAAGACAACTGCGGTGGAATACCGATCGAAGTTGCTAAGAAGAGCGCGTTCGCGATGGGTCGACCGCCGGCAACCGGGACGACCGCACACGGCGCCACCGTCGGCATGTATGGGATCGGAATGAAGCGGGCCATCTTCAAGCTCGGAACGGAGGCTTTGGTCGAGTCCCGACATGATACAGGATTCGTCGTAGAGTTCACCCCTGACTGGATGCGCGACGATAAGTGGGACGAACTACCAATGTATGAGTTGGCCGATAGCAAACTGCCGGAGAAGGGAACGCGCATCGAAATCTATCAACTCAACGATGAAGTGAAGTCATCGTTTTTGGACGGCTCTTGGATTGATGAGTTCCGGCGAACCGTTGCGCGACACTATTCTCTCATCATCGCAAAAGGCTTTTCCGTCAGTGTGGGATCTGATGCCGAAATGGCGGCAGGTGTTTCACCGATTGACGCAGAAGAATTTAAGCTCATTCGAACAACCGGTGGAACAGATCAACGAATTGCGCCCTATGTCTATGCAGGAACGCTTGGTGATGTGGAGGTCGAAATCTTCGCTGGCCTGTATCGTGAGCTTCTTTCTGAGGAAGAAGGTGAGGAAGAGGAAGATACAAGGGGTGCCAGCGACGACGCCGGCTGGACCGTTGCCTGCAACGATCGAGTAGTGATTTGGAAGGACAAGTCACGTTTGACCGGTTGGGGTGAGGCGACGGTCCCTAATTACCATGGCCAGTTTATCGCGATCACAGGGATTGTTCTTCTGCGATGTGATGATCCGAAGAAACTTCCTCTGACGACTACGAAAAGAGGAATAGACGCAGCTTCGAACGTCTATTCCGAAGCGAAGGATTTGATGCGTGATGCAACTAAGCATCTGACTTCTTTCACAAACAAATGGAAGAAATTTCCACAGAAATTGGAAGAAATATATAAGGCAAGCGAATATGTCGATCTACCTACTTTGCGCTCGCTTCCTGCGGCATTGCCTATGATTTTAAGCCGTAAAGTGGAAGGGATCAAGAAATACGAACCAAAGTATCCAGAGCCTGAACAGGAGAAGACCAGCTTACGTGTCAGCTTCGTTGCGCTTAAGACTGATGTAGCTACTCTCGCAAAGCATTTCTTCGATGATGTCAGGGTCAAACCGGGAGCTGTTGGTGAGGCTGCATTCAATGAGGCGCTTAGGGCGACCAAGGCCCCCGAAAAATGAGCGGTGCCTCGATCCCATATTACCTTAGACCGCACAAAAGCGTTGATCGGAGGCTATTCCTCGATCTCCTAACTCGTTTTGAGCGATGGAAGCCGCTTGCCGAATACGTGTACGTGAGTATGGGAGCTTACCCGCTTGAGGACCATAAACTGGTTCATCGACATTTGGGCATCACGCGGCTGATAGCCTTCGATTTGGAGGAGTTGATCGTCGCTCGACAGAAGTTCAACAAACCAATCGAGACATGTCATTGTCTTCATAAAAAATCAGGCGAATTGATCTCCGATCTGGATGCCATTTTGAGTGCTTGCTCGTTCCCTGAGCCTGAAGGCCTGATCGTATGGTTGGACTACACGAGTCCAGGACAGCTCGGCCATCAAGTCAGGGAGTTCGAGGCCCTTCTCAACAAGCTAAGAGCCGGTGACCTTGTTCGTGTAACTGTAAACGCGCAGCCGAGCGCGCTCCTTGAGCCTCAGCTCCCGGGTGCAATCCCATTACTCGTGACCGATAAGCAGGAAAGGCAATTCAAGAATCTAAAGAGCCGCATCGGCGAATTTCTTCCCTCTGAAACCTCTCCCAAGAATATGACGCAAGAAGGTCTTCCTCTTGCTATTTCAAAATCGTTTGGCGCTGCGGCATTGAAGGCACTACCTGTCACAGGAGACAACATTTTTTGTCCGCTCTCTATCATCCGGTATGCTGACGGCGAGCAAATGCTGTCGATTACAGGTGCGATTGTTCCTCGAAGCGATAGGAGTGCCTTTTTGGAGAGGCTTGATGTGCAATCTTGGCCATTCGTCTCGACCGATTGGTCGGAAGTTCACCGTCTCCTCGTGCCGACTTTGACGATACGCGAGCGACTTTTTTTGGAAAAAGGGATAATGAGCAAAAATCCCGTGGACCTTGTCGCAGAATTGGGCTTTGGCGCGGCCTCAGATATCAAGATGGATGAGTTTCTGGAATGCTATAGGAGATATTACAGGTTCTATCCCACCTTGCTTTCCGCTGAGATTTGATGGCAGGTAAGCGGCTTGCGAACTATGGTGATTAAATATCTTTGATACGCTTGAGCACTGCTTGGAGGAATACCTCGCGTGGATGTCCGCTCTCAGTGTTGGTAGATCCCATTCTTGTAGCTATACCATCCACCAGATCGGAGCCGCTGGATGCGGGAAATTTAAGTTGTGCCCCGTTGGTGCGAAGGTCACCGACTGCGATGCGCTCAATTGACGCCATGTCGAGAGGTTCAATTTCGCGGCGAAAGACGCGAAGTTTCTCCGACGCGGGAATGCCCGCAACGTCGGTATACCCAGCGGGTAATCCAATTGCGTCTTCGACATCACGCCAGTCATATCTCAAAGCTGCCATGCCCTCCTCGCTGAAGGCTCGGCTCGGGCAGGAGTGAAAAGGAAATACTTGGGTGCAGGCGAGCAACAAATTTGCAAGCTTCATCAGGTGCGAGGCGCAACATGTCCCAATGTCACGCCCAACCAATTCCGCAGGAACCGCATGCGGCCTTCCTACGAAACGATATGTCCAACCTCTGCTCAGTAGGCTGCCGCCAACAAACGAAACCGGTCCCTGCTTTTGAGAGATATTTCGTAGCTCAATGAAAAACCGCGTTGCCGCATCGGCCTTCATAGAGGCTTGCTGCTGCTCGTACCAAGCAGCGAAGAGCGGAACTTCGGACATTGCTTTTTGAAGCACGAATGTCACGCTGCGACTAGCTGAAAGAAAGGCATTCAATTCGAACTGAAAATTGAGGCCCGAGGACTGGGACACGCCCGCAAGAAAGTACTCAGCTTCGAGTAGCTTTTCGACCGGATGGCGCAATGTGGTGAACGTGCGCGGCATCATCTAAACCGGTAAGGATGAAAACACGAAAAAAGGAATTATGGTGCCGGGTGAGGGGATTGAACCCCCGGCCTTCGGTTTACAAAACCGCTGCTCTACCGCTGAGCTAACCCGGCCTTTGCTCCGCCGTCTGCGGCAGGCAGGCGGTGGGGAGTGGTTGAAGCATTTTCTGGTCAGGTGGGCTCCGGCTGACCGTCGAAAATGCGACCAAACAAACAAACAGATAGATCAGGTTTCCATTTCACTGAACCGCAACCTGCTCCAGCGCATGTTCCGTTCAAGAGGAATTGCCCCGCCGAAAACAACAGGCACCAGGTCAAAAGCCTGAGCATGATCTTTTCGCAAAACCGGTTCCACTTTTGCGGATCAAGCTCTATAACGGCCCGACCTGACTGGCAACAGGCAAGACAAAGCCCTCCGCGCCCCTTGTGACGAATCGGTTGGCGGCTTCTAGAGTGCGGCCTTCTCAGCAGCGAGCCGGGTTTCATGTCCACGCCCCCACATACGCCCCCACATACGCCCATACATACGCCCCCACATACGCCTCCCCCATATGCGCCCGCCCGCGGGCCCACCTACAGGCGCATCCTTCTCAAGCTTTCGGGCGAAGTTCTGATGGGCGGCCAGCCCTATGGCATCGATCTTGATACGGTTGGCCGGCTCGCCGATGAGGTGCTGGCGGTGGCGGGGACGGGCGTGCAGCTGGCGCTTGTCATTGGCGGCGGCAACATTTTCCGCGGGCTCGCCGGGGCGGCGAAGGGCATGGACCGAGTGCCGGCCGATCACATGGGCATCATGGCCACCGTCATGAACGCGCTGGCCATGCAGGGGGTGCTGACGCGCAAGGGCATGGATGCGCGGGTGCTCTCCGCCATTGCCATGCCCACCGTGTGCGAAACCTATTCGCGCGCCAAGGGCATTCACCACCTTGAGGCGGGCCGCATCATCATCTGCGCGGCGGGCACCGGGCTTCCCTTCTTCACCACCGACACGGGTGCGGCGCTGCGCGCGGCCGAGCTCGGCTGCGATGCGCTGTTCAAGGGCACCAGCGTCGACGGCGTCTATTCCGCCGATCCCAAGGCCGACCCCGCGGCGCGCCGCTATGACAGGATCACCTTTGGCGAAATTCTGGCCAGGGACCTGCGCATCATGGACCCCGCCGCCATTGCCCTTGCGCGGGACAATGGGATTCCGGTAGTGGTCTTCTCGATCAGAAAGCCCGGCGCCGTGCTCGAAGTGGTGAACGGCGGCGGGCTGTTCACCACGGTGACGAAGGATTGACCCAATGGCCCAGCCCCAGGCTTTCGACGCGGCGGACATCAAGCGGCGCATGCACGGCGCGGTCGATGCGCTGAAGCACGATTTCGGCGGGCTGCGCACCGGCCGCGCCTCCTCGAGCCTGCTGGAGCCCATCCATGTCGATGCCTATGGCGCCAACATGCCTCTGGCGCAGGTCGCCTCCATCTCGGTGCCGGAGCCGCGCATGCTGCAGATCAGCGTGTGGGACAGGGGTCTCGTCATCGCCGTCGAAAAGGCGATCCGCGCCTCGAACCTCGGGCTCAACCCGCAGACCGAGGGCCAGGTGATCCGGCTGCGCATGCCCGACCTGACCCAGGAGCGCCGCAAGGAGCTGGTCAAGGTCGCCCACACTTATGCCGAAAAGGCCCGCGTGGCCGTGCGTAACGTGCGCCGCGACGGCATGGACCACCTCAAGCAGCTCGAAAAAGCCCATCTTATCAGCGAGGATGAGCACAAGAAGAAGGCCGACGATGTGCAGAAGATGACCGATGACGCCATCAAGGACATCGAGCAGGTGCTGAAGCACAAGGAACAAGAGATCATGCAGGTCTGAGGCGCGGGCGGCCCCTCCCATGTCAGCCAGCCCCGGCCCGGACGGCACGCCTGCCCACGTCGCCATCATCATGGATGGCAACGGTCGCTGGGCCACGGAGCGCGGCCTGCCGCGTTCGGCCGGCCACCGCGAGGGGGTGGAGGCGCTGCGCCGCACGGTCCGGGCGGCGGGCGGTCTGGGCGTTCGGATTCTCACCCTCTATTCCTTCTCGACCGAGAACTGGTCCAGGCCGCAGGCCGAGGTGCGCTATCTGCTCGAACTGCTGCGCCGCTTTATCCGCACCGATGTGGCCGAGCTTCACAAATCCAATGTCCGCGTCATGATCATCGGCGGGCGTGACGGGCTGGAGACGGGCCTGCGCGCCATGTTCGAGGAGGCGGAGGCGCTGACGCGCGGCAACACCGGGCTGAAGCTGGTCATCGCCTTCAACTATGGCAGCCGCCAGGAAATCGCCCGCGCCGTCCGGGCGCTGGCGGCGCTGGTGGCGGAGGGCCGTCTGGCGCCCGCCGCCATCACGCCGGAGCTGATCGCCGCCGAGCTGGACACCGCGGGCCTCGCCGATCCGGACCTCCTCATCCGCACCGGCGGCGAGCAGAGAATCTCGAACTTCCTGCTGTGGCAATGCGCCTACACCGAATTCGTGTTCATGCCCGAATACTGGCCGGAATTCGACGGCCAGAGCCTGGCCCGCGCCATCGGCATTTTCCGCGGGCGCGACCGCCGCTTCGGCGGCCTCAAGGCGCAGACCGCCTGATGGGCGGGGAACCCTCGCCGCCCGTGGCAAAATGGGGCGATTTGGGCGTCCGGGCGCTGTCCGCCGCCGTGCTCATCCCGGCGGTGCTGGTGGATGTATGGGCGGGCGGCATCTGGTTCCACCTCTTTGTGGCGCTGATCGGCATTCTGATGGCGCAGGAATGGGTGATGATCGTCCACAACGGCAATCCGCGGCAATTCGCGGTGCACGCCGCGGCCGCCATGTGCGGCGCGCTGCTGCCGCTCGACATCGGGCTGGCGGGCGTGCTTGCCGCAATTGCCGTTCTGGGCCTGCTCTCGGTCCTCATGGCGCGCCGCCAGCAGCCGCAGGGGCCGGCCTGGCGCTATCTGGGCGTTCCCTATGTGGCGCTGCCGCCCATCGCGCTGGTGGTGCTGCGCGGCGATCCCGTTTATGGCACCGCCGCCATCGTGCTGGTGATGCTGATGGTGTGGGCGGCCGATACGCTGGCCTATTTCTCCGGCCGCATCATCGGCGGCCCGAAGCTTGCCCCGCGCATCTCGCCAAAGAAGACCTGGGCGGGTCTTGGCGGCGCCATTGCGGGCAGTGCGCTGGCGGCGCTCTGCGTCGGCCTGGCGCTGGGCCTGCCCGGCCTTTGGATGCTGCTTCTGGTGGCGGGCCTGCTGGCGCTGGTGGAGCAGGGGGGCGACCTGTTCAAATCGGCCATGAAGCGCCATTACGGCGTCAAGGATTCAGGCCGCCTCATTCCCGGCCATGGCGGCGTCATCGACCGGGTGGACGGGCTGGTTGCGGTGGCCACCGCGGCGGCCCTCATCGGTGCGCTGCGCGCCGGGATCGGCCATGCGGGGGCCGGAATCCTTGTCTGGTGACCGGGTTGGCCGAAATCTTGCCGCATTGCTCCCGTCCTCTGCCGGTTCGGGGTGCCAGAGCATGATCCGCAAAAGTGGAACCGCTTTTGCGACAAGATCATGCTCAAGCCATTGATCTTGCGCATGTTCTTTTCGGTCAGGCGATACCGCCTGAACGGAACATGCGAAAGGGGCATGACCGTTGAAGATAACGGCCTCCAGGCGGGCCGGGGAAGTGGGAAATGAACCTGTCGGAACTGCTGCACCTGCCGCTGAGCACGGGCGCCATCTATGTCGTGTCCTTTCTTGTGGGGCTTACCGTCATCGTCTTCATCCACGAGCTCGGCCACTTTCTGGTGGCGCGCTGGTGCGGGGTGGACGTCGAGGCCTTTTCGATCGGCTTCGGGCGCGAGATTTTCGGCTGGAATGACCGCAAGGGCACGCGCTGGAAGGTGGCCTGGCTGCCGCTCGGCGGCTATGTCCGCTTCCGGGGCGATGCCAATGCCTCCAGCCTGCCCGATGCCGAGGCGCTGGCGCGCGCCAGGCAGGACCCCGGCAATTTCCATGGCAAGCCGGTGTGGCAGCGCGCCCTTGTGGTGGCCGCCGGGCCCATCGCCAATTTCATCCTGGCCATTGCCATCTTCGCTGCCGCATTCATGATCGTCGGCCGGCCGCTGATTCCACCCAAGGTGGACGAGGTGCTGGCGGGCAGCGCGGCGGAGAAGGCCGGCATCCGCGCCGGCGACCTGATCGTGTCGATCGACGGCGCTCGCATCGACCGCTTCGAAGATCTGAGGATGGCGGTGATGACCAGGGCCGGCGAAGCGCTGCCGGTGGAACTGGTCAGGAACGGTGAAAGCATCACCCTCACCGTGGTGCCGCAGCTGCACGAGGAACCGGACAATTTCGGCGGCACGGTGCGCACCGGCCTCCTCGGCGTGAAGAGCGACCAGATGGGACCGATCCTCCATGAGCGGCTGGGGCCGGTGGCCGCCATCGGCGGCGGCATCGAACGCACCTGGTTCATCGTGCGCATGACCGTCGATTATGCCGGCAAGCTGTTCACCGGGCGCGAGAACGCCGACCAGCTTGGCGGCCCCATCTCCATGGCCAAAGCAACGGGTGACGCGGCCTCCGCCGGCTTCTGGCATTACGTCACAGTCATTGGCTTTTTGTCTGTCAGTATCGGTCTGCTTAACCTTTTTCCAATTCCTATGCTTGATGGTGGACACTTGGTTTACTATGCCGTCGAGGCGGTGCGGGGCAAACCCCTGGGCGAAAACGCTCAGGAGTGGGGCTTCCGCGCCGGTGTCTCGCTGGTGATCATGCTCATGGTGGTTGGCACCTGGAACGATCTCATGCGGGTGGCGACGGTGTGGCTGGGTGGGTGAGTGCGTGGGAAGGTTTCAATTGCAATGCGCCGCGGGGCGGGTGATACCCCTTCCTGCGATTCGGAACTCGGTTGGACGGCGCGCAAGTGGAAATGGCCGATTGATGCGTTATAAGTTTGTATTTGTTGCTTTCCTGGCCTTCTTACTGAGTGTTCTCGCGCCGGTCGCCGCGCCGGGAGTTGCCGTTACGCCAGCCTATGCGGAGGTGGTGACCGCGATCGTCGTGGAGGGTAACCAGCGCATCGAGAGCGACACGATCCTCTCTTATGTCCAGGTCAGCCGCGGGCAGAACGCCACGCCCGAAAAGATCGATGAGTCGGTCAAGGCGCTGTTCCAGACCGGCCTGTTTTCCGACGTTCAGATCACCCGCCGCGGCAACACGCTGGTGGTGAAGGTCGATGAAAACCCCATGGTCAACGAGGTGAACTTCGAGGGCAACAGGGCGGTCAAGGACGCCGACCTGGCGAAGGAAGTGGAGCTGAGGGAGCGCATGATGTTCACGCGCGCCAAGGTCCTTTCCGACGTCAACCGCATCATCGCCGTCTATCGCCGCGCCGGATATTACTCGGTCAAGGTTTCTCCCAAAATCATCCGCCTGCCGGAGAACCGCGTGAACGTGGTGTACGAGATCAACGAGGGCGGCGAGACCAAGGTCAGGCAGATCAACTTCGTCGGCAATAACGCGTTCAGCGCCAGCGCCCTGAAAGGCGTCATCGGCACCCAGGAATATTCGTGGTGGCGTTTCTTCAACCGCAACGACACTTACGATTCCGACCGCCTGGAATACGACAAGGAACTGCTGCGCCGCTATTACCTGAGGAACGGCTTCGCCGACGTGCAGGTGATCTCGGCGGAGGCGGTTCTCACTCCGTCCGGCGACGGTTTCATCATCACCTTCACCATCGATGAGGGGCCGCGCTATACGGTGGCCGACGTCGCCGTCAATGTGGGCGATGCCCAGCTCGATTCCAAGGATCTCATCGCCAACGTCAAGACCGGGGTGGGCGACTATTTCGACGCCACCAAGGTCGACAAGACGGTCGAACAGCTCACGCTTGAGGCGGCGCGCCAGGGCTTCGTCTTCGCCCGCGTCAACCCGGACATTGCGCGCGACCCCGGCAACAAGAGCCTCAACATCACCTATAATATCGTCGAGGGCCCGCGCACCTACATCGAGCGCATCGACATCGTCGGCAACTACCGCACCGAGGACGAGGTGATCCGCCGGGAACTCAATCTTTTTGAAGGCGACGCCTTCAACCGCGTCGTCATCGAGCGCGCCCGCCGACGCCTGACCGCGCTCGACTATTTCGAAAAGATCGACTTCCAGGAATCGGAGGGCTCCGCGCCCGACCGCGTGGTGCTCACCGTTGTTGTGCAGGAAAAGTCCACCGGGTCGGTCAATTTCTCGATCGGTTACGCAAGGCAGGAAAGAATCGTCGGCTCGATATCGCTGCAGGAGCGCAACTTCCTCGGCAAGGGCTATGACGTTAAGGTGAATATCTCCGGCAGCTGGTATCGGCAGAACGTCACCCTGAGCTTCACCGATCCCTACTTCATGGGGCTGCCGGTTTCCGCCGGTTTTGACGTTTTCGCCACCAACGTCAACAACCAGCAGGAGTCGAACTACAACAGCCAGATGCTGGGCTTCGCGCTGCGCACCGGCTTCCGCATCGACGAATACAGCGGCATCAACTTCAGATACGGCCTCAGCTGGCGCGATGTGAACCAGATCAGCAAGTCGCAGGCCTCGCCGGCGGTGATCGAGTCTCAGGGCGAGTCCACCAAGTCCGCTGTGCAGGCCACCTATACCTGGGACAATCTCGACAACCCGGTGCGTCCGACCAACGGTTTCCGCGGCCAGCTTGAGGGCGAAATCGCCGGTCTCGGCGGCGACGTGGACTACGGCAAGCTGGAGGCCCATGGCTGGTACTTCCTGCCGGTCTACGAGGACGCCGTGGTGCTGAAAATCGAGGCCAACGCCGGCCAGCTTCTGCCCTTCAACGGCGACAATGCCCGCCTGCAGGACCGCTTCTTCAAGGGCGGCGACACATTCCGTGGCTTCCAGCCGGCCGGCGTCGGCCCGCGCCAGCGGGGCAACAGCGGCAGCACCGACGCGGTCGGCGGCAAGACCTACGCCATCGGCACGCTGGAAATGACCTTCCCAATCGGCCTGCCCGAGCAGTGGGGCATCCTCGGCGAGGCGTTCACCGATTTCGGCACGGTCTTCGACTCGGGCGTCGATACTGTGCTGGCGGGCCAGGGCGACTGTTCCTATGGCAACAACAGCTTGCCGCTCGGCCCCAATGCCAGCAATTGCACCAGCTATGATTCGGCCGCGTTCCGCCTGTCCGTCGGCACGGGCGTGATCTGGTCCTCGCCCTTCGGCCCGCTGCGTTTCGAAGCGGCCTATCCGCTGCTGAAAGCGGACAGCGACAAGACGGAGTACTTCCGCTTCTCGGTCGGCACCGCCTTCTAGACGGAGGCCGGACACAGGCCCAGCGCATCTTCCGTTCAGGCCGAATCGCCTGGTCGGAACATGCGCCAGATCGAAAGCCTGAGCATGATCTTATCGCAAAAGCGGGTTCCACTTTTGCGGTTCATACTCTAAGAAACGTCCGTCCGGAGCGGAACAAGCGCTACGCAGGCTGGCGCGCGTCCGGTGAATCCGCGTCGGCCGTCCGTCACTTTTTTCGGAGATATGGGCGATATGACCGAAGCCATAGCGGCCCCTGAACTGAAGACGGCGGATATTGCGCGCATAATGAAGCTGTTGCCGCACCGCTATCCCTTCCTTCTCATCGACCGCATGTATGACATGAACGGCGAGGAGAGCGGCGTTGCCGTCAAGAACGTGACCATGAACGAGCCCTTCTTCCAGGGTCATTTCCCCGGCCGCCCCGTGATGCCCGGCGTGCTCCTCGTCGAGGCCATGGCCCAGGCGGCGGGCGCCCTGGTGCTCAACCACCTGGGCGACGAACACGCCGGCAAGCTCGTCTTCTTCATGTCGATCGACAAGGCCCGCTTCCGGAAACCCGTCGTGCCGGGTGACAGCGTGCACATTCACGTCAAACTGTCGAACAGGCGCCCGCCGGTGTGGAAATACTGGGCCGAGGCCATGGTCGACGGCAAGAAAGCCGCCGAAGCCGAAATCGGCGCCATGCTGATGAACGAGCGGGGCTAGCGCTTGTCCCGTTGAGGCGGAATTGCCTGAACGGAACATGCGCCGAATCATATGCCTGAGCATGATCCTGTCGCAAGAGTGGTTCCGCTCTTGCGGATCATGCTCCAGTGACCAGCCAGCAGCAGGCGTTGCCAAGCCTTCGGTCTCCCGCCATAAGACGCGGCAGTTGAGGCAGATTCACCGTTTGGCGGGCACCGACATGACGAAAGCGTTGCGGCTGGGAATTGCGGGTCTGGGCACCGTCGGGGTGGGCGTTCTCGACATCCTGGCCCGGCACAAGGACCTGGTTGCGGTGCGGGCCGGACGGCCCGTCGAGGTGGTGGCGGTGTCGGCCCGGAGCAAGGGCAAGGACCGCGGGCATGACCTCTCCGGGATCGCCTGGTACGATGACCCGGTGAAACTCGCCGCCGACCCCAATACTGACGTCTTCGTGGAACTGATGGGAGGCGAGGGCGACCCGGCGAAGAGTGCCGTCGAAACCGCGCTGAAGGCGGGCAAGCATGTGATCACCGCCAACAAAGCGCTTCTTGCCCATCACGGCTCCGCGCTCGCCCGGCTGGCGGAGGAGCAGGGCGTTGCGCTGAACTTCGAGGCCTCCGTCGCGGGCGGCATTCCCATTATCAAGACGATCCGCGAGGGGCTGGCGGGCAACCGCGCCGGCAAGCTGTTCGGCATCATGAACGGCACCTGCAACTACATCCTCACCAAGATGGCCAACGAGGGCCGCGGCTTCGCCGACGTGCTGAGGGAAGCCCAGCAGCTGGGCTATGCCGAGGCTGATCCGACCTTCGACGTGGGTGGCTTCGACACGGCGCACAAGCTTGCGGTGCTCACCTCGCTCGCCTTCGGAGCGGAAGTGAACCTCGAGGCCATCGACATTGAGGGGATCGAGCAGATCACGCTCGAGGACATCCGCCAGGCGGGCGAGATGGGCTACAAGATCAAGCTCCTCGGCGTTGCCGTCTCCTCGGAGCAGGGGATCGAGCAGCGCGTGCACCCGACGCTCATTCCCAAGGGCTCGCCCGCCGCCGACACCGATGGCGTGTTCAACGCGGTGGTGGTCAAGGGCGACTTCGTGGGCGAGCTGATGCTGGAAGGCCGTGGCGCGGGCGCCCATCCCACCGCCTCCGCCGTGCTCTCCGACATCGCCGACATCGCGCGCGGCAATTTCCGCCCGGCCTTCGGCATTCCGGCGAGGCAGCTGCGCCCCTACAAGGCGGCGCCGCAGAAGGCGCATGAGGGCGGCTTCTACGTGGCGCTGACACTTCAGGACAAGCCCGGCGCGGTCGCGGCCGTGGCGAAAATCCTCGCTGACGAGAACATCTCGATTGAGTCGATTTTCCAGCGCGGCAAGCTGGAGAAGGACGAGACGCGCGCCACCGCACCCTTCATCCTCATCACCCATGACACGGTTGAAAGCGCCATGCGCGCCGCCCTCGGGCGCATCGAGCAGGACGGCCATGTGGCGGGCCGCCCGCGCATGATCCGGATCGAGAGGCTTTGATCGCCGGCGCGAAAACGCGTCCCTTCCTTAACGTCGAGCGCTCGGCGTCGGCCCGGCGCTGGACGGCGCGGCTTGACGACCAGCGCATCGCCGAGGCGATTTCGCAGCGCCATGAACTGCCTGAGATCATCGGTCGCGTGCTTGCCGCGCGCGGTGTGGGTGTCGATGAGGCCGAAGCTTTCCTCAGCCCGACGATCCGCGCGCTGATGCCGCAGCCCTCGGCTCTGCGCGACATGGAAAAGGGGGCGGCGCGGCTGGCCGGGGCGATCGCCTCGGGAGAGAAGATCGGCGTCATCGCGGACTATGATGTCGATGGCGTGTCCTCCGCCGCGATGCTCACGCTGTTTCTGAGGGCCGTGGGGTCTTCGTGTGCCGTGCACATTCCCGACCGGCTGACCGAGGGCTATGGCCCAAGCCTGACGGCGGTGGAAAGCCTGAAGGCGCAAGGGTCCCAGCTTCTCGTCACCCTCGACTGCGGGGTGATGGCGCATGATCCGCTGCTGCGCGCGGCGGAGCTGGGGATGACGACGGTCATCGTCGACCACCACCAGGCGGGCGAGTTGCTGCCCGAGGCCCATGCCGTCATCAATCCCAACCGGCAGGACGATACGTCCGGCCTTGGCTATCTCTGCGCGGCGGGTGTGACGATGATCTTCATCGCCACGGTCAACAAGCTGCTGAGGCTGAAGGGCTGGTATAACGAGGGGAGGCCGGAGCCCAACATGCTGCGGTGGCTGGAACTCGTGAGCCTCGCCACCGTGTGCGATGTCGTGCCGCTCAAGGGCCTCAACCGCGCCTATGTGACGCAAGGCCTCAAGATCATGGCGCGGCGCGAGAACTTAGGCCTGGCCTGCCTCGCCGACGTGGCGCGGCTAAAGAGGAAGCCCGACACCCATGCGCTGGGCTATCTGCTGGGCCCGCGCATCAATGCGGCAGGCCGCATCGGCGATGCCGCGATGGCGCTCACGCTTCTCACCACCGAGGACAAGGGCGAGGCGGCGCAGATCACGCAGGAACTGGAGCGGCTGAACCGCGAGCGCCAGGAGATCGAGCTTGCCGTCGTCGACCAGGCCATGATCCAGGCTGACAACATGCTGGGCAAGGAGCGGCGCGGCAGCGTGCTGATGGTCTCCGGCCGGGGCTGGCACCCGGGCGTGGTCGGCCTCGCCGCCGCACGGCTCAAGGAACGCTTCATGCTGCCGAGCTTCGTTTTGGCGGAAGACAGGGAGGGCAAGCTCGCCTCGGGTTCGGGCCGCTCCGTGCCTGGCGTCGATATCGGCTCCGCCGTGCGCGAGGCCTTTGAGTCGGGGCTGATCGTCAAGGGCGGGGGGCACGCCATGGCGGCGGGCCTCACGGTCGGGACGGAGCGCCTCGGCGACCTGCGCGGCTTCCTCGAGGAGCGGCTCGGCCCACAGGTGGCGGCCGCCCAGGACCGGGCGCTGGCAATCGATGCGGCCCTGACGGCTGGCGCGGCGACACTGGAGCTGATCGAGCTTCTGGAGCAGGCAGGCCCCTATGGCACGGGCCACCCGTCGCCCGTTTTCGCCTTTCCCGCCCACCGCGTGCTTTATGCCGGCCGGGCGGGGGGCGACCACATCCGGTGCACGCTGGCCGCCTCCGATGGCAAGAAGCTGAAGGCGGTCGCCTTCCGCGCCATGGGCACGGAACTGGGCGAATTGCTGCTGAGCGAGAGGCAGTTACCCCTTCACGTGGCGGGTCGGCTGACGATCGACGACTGGTCCGGGGCCCGCCTTCCCTGCCTCCACATCGAGGATGCGGCACGCGTCTCGTAAGGCTTGCCAAGCCAGCCGAACCCCCTTATAGAGCGGCCACTCGCCTGGCGAGGGCGCCCTTCGTCTATCGGTTAGGACGACAGCCTTTCACGTTGTAAAGACGGGTTCGACTCCCGTAGGGCGCGCCACTTCTTCCTTCTTGTCACCATCCTTGCAAATTCGGTCGGTTGTTCCGCGGCGGAGCGCGCGGACAGCAACGGACGACTGCCCGGCGCGCGCCGCAGTTGGACTGTGAAGCTCAGACCTTCTCTACCGCCGGGATCATCCATGTGCCGTCGATGATCGAGGGCTTGGTCTCTTCCGGCCAGTAGAGGCGCAGCATGAGGTGAAACTTGCCCTTGGGCGCAGGCGATATTCGTGACGACGCGGCGCGCCATCTCCATCGTCACTGGAGCAGGTTTCGGTTCAGTGAACTCGAAACCTGCTCTGTTTCTTTGTTTGGTCGCATTTTCGACGGTCAACCGGTGTCCACTTGACCTGAAAATGCTTTAGTGATTGGCGCTGGAAGTTGATTCCTCGAGGGTGCGCATAACGGCGTCGAGGTTGAAGGAGGCTGGCTTCTGGCGCGGCGGGAACTTTTTGAAGTTCTCGATCTGGTCGGCCACCACGCCCTGCATCGCATAGACGATATAGGCGTGGCTGATCACCCAGTCCCAGTAGGTGTTGGAGTTCTCATCCGCGCGTTCGAAGGGGTCACGCCGGAGGTTGAACATCTTCGGCGCGCGCAGCTTGACGAAGGGCTCGAACCAGCACTGCAGCGTCTTGGCCCGCTGCTCCATCAGCACGACTTTCCAGTCCTGCATGCGGATGGCCAGAATGTCGCCGTCGTCCGAGATGTAGAAGAAGGAATTGCGCGGGCTCTCCTTCGTCTTGCCGGCCAGGTAGGGCAGCATGTCGTAGCCGTCGAGGTGGACCTTGTAGGTTGTCTTGCCGGCCTTGTGGCCCTTCAGCAGCTTCTCCTTGATGTCGGGCTCGCCCGCCGCCGAAAGGAAGGTGGGCAGCATGTCCTGGTGCGAGACGATGCCGTTCGCCACCGATCCCGCGGGAATATGCCCGGGCCAGCGCAGGAAGGCCGGCACGCGCCAGCCGCCTTCCCAGTTGGTGTTCTTCTCCGAGCGGAAGGGCGTGATGCCGGCATCGGGCCAGGTGTTGTAGTGGACGCCATTGTCGGTCGAATACATGACGATGGTGTCGTCGGCGATGCCGAGCGCGTCGAGCTTGTCGAGCATGCGGCCGATGTTCTCGTCATGCGCCACCATCACGTCGTTGTAGTCGCCCTGGCCGTTGCTCTTGCCCTTGTGCCTCGGCGCACAATGGGTGCGGAAATGCATGCCGGTGGTGTTGTACCAGACGAAGAAGGGCTCATCGGCCTTGTGCGCATCGTCGATGAAGCGCAGCGCATGTTCCGTCACCTCGTCGTCGATCGTTTCCATGCGCTTCCTGGTGAGAGGGCCCGTATCGGTGATCTTCTGGCCGCCCTTGCCGTCAGCCCAGCTGTGGATGACGCCGCGCGGGCCGAAGCGCTTCTTGAAATTCGGATCCTTCGGATAGTCCGGGTCCTCCGGCTCTTCCTCGGCATTGAGGTGATAGAGATTGCCGAAGAACTCGTCGAAGCCATGCAGCGTGGGCAGGAACTCGTCCTTGTCGCCCAGGTGGTTCTTGCCGAACTGGCCGGTGCGGTAGCCATGGGGCTTGAGGAGTGCGGCGATCGTCGGGTCTTCCTTCTGGAGGCCCACGTCGGCGCCCGGCATGCCCACCTTGGTGAGGCCGGTGCGGATCGGGTTTTGCCCGCAGAGGAAGGCGGCACGGCCGGCGGTGCAGCTCTGCTGGCCGTAATAGTCTGTGAAGGCCACGCCTTCGTTGCCGATGCGGTCGATGTTGGGCGTGCGGTAGCCCATCTGGCCGCGGCTGTTGTAGCTGATGTTCCACCAGCCGATGTCGTCACCCCACAGCACCAGGATGTTCGGCTTCTTGGTTTTCTTCGGTTTGGTCGCCATCGCTCCGTCTCCCGTTTGAGTTTATAGAGGCACGTTCAGATCAGTCGCAGAAGCACGCTGAGGAAGGCGAAGATCCCCACCACCAGCAGCACCAGCGCCACGGCGACGACGGGGGATTTGCGGCCCTCCGGCGTCATGCCGGCAATGGCCGCGTAATCGCCGCTCCACAGATAGTTGATGGTCCAGCGGTATTCCCACATCGACACGACAAGCGAGCCGATGCCGGCCCCGATCAGCGCGAGGCCCAAATAGTTCGGCGCATTGGGGTAGACGGCGGGCACCGCACCCGGAACGGCCTGCATGCGCTCGAAAAACTGCACAATGGTGAAGCCGAAGGCGATGAGCGAGACCGCAGTGCGGATCCAGGCAAGGATGGTGCGCTCCACCGCGAACCTCGTCCGCATCCACGCGAAATGGGTTTCGGCCGCGGTCTTTACGGTGAAGCGGCCTTCTTTGGCGGTCTCAATCTCGCTCATGCCTTGTCCTGTGGTGACGCGCCCGCGCCCATGAGCTGCGCAAGGCGCTGGAAGGGCCCCCGCAGCAGAAGATAGGGCACGAAGGCGAGCAGCACCGCGACGATCGCCGCCTCGCCGGGATAGAATGTCTTGAACACGATCAGCTGATAGACGACGTCCATGGCGAGTCCGAGCAGGATGACGCGCGATGTGGCGATGAGCCCGTCATAAAGCCGGTCAGCCCGCGGGGCGGAGCCGGTGACGAGGCTCCAGAAATAGGCAGGCGCCCCGCTGCGCGCATCGCGCACGCCATCGACAGCGGCGAGCACCGAGGCCATCACCGGCTGCAGGATGAAGCGGAACGTCATCGGCCCGCCGGGGCGCTCGGCAATGGAGCGGAACACCCGGTTCCACACCTCAGCCGACATGCCATGGGTGACCAGGCCGACGAGGGCGAAGACGATGACCAGCGCCACCGTGGTCCGGGCGAGCACGATCTGCGTCGTCGTGGCGCTCCGTGCCATCAGCCTGTCTTCTCCAAGCGCTTTATGCAGCGGAAACCGACATGGCTCATCGCCGTGTCGACCGGCTGCGCGTGGCGCGCCGCAGGGCGGTAGCGTCGGCAATAGCTGGGAGCGCAGAGATGCGAGCCGCCCTTCACCACCTTGCGCGGGATTCGGAACTGCGGCTGCTGCGGATCATAGCTCTGGCCTTCGGCCACGCCGCGCGGGTTCAACGGCACGCAGCAGCTCTTCTGTGCGGGATGCCGCGCCGCATACCAGTCCGTCGTCCACTCCCACACATTGCCGACCATATCGTGGAGGCCGAATCCATTGGCGGGGTAAACGCCCACCGGCGAGGTGCGGGTGAAGCCGTCCGCCTCGCTATTCTGCCAGGGGAACTGGCCCTGCCATATATTGGCCATGTGGCGGCCGCCGGGCGCCAACTCGTCGCCCCAGGCGAATTCCTTGCCCTCGAGCCCGCCGCGCGCGGCATATTCCCATTCGGCTTCCGTGGGCAGCGCCTTGCCCGCCCAGGCGGCATAGGCCTCGGCATCCTGATAAGAGATGTGGACGGCGGGATGGTCCTCAAGGCCATTGAGCGTGGAGTCCGGGCCATAGGGGCGCCGCCAGTCCGCGCCGATGACGAAGGCCCACCAGTTGCCATAATTGTTGAGGTCCACCGGACGATCTGGCGGCGTAAACACCATGGAGCCCGGCTTCAGCATTTCGGGCAGGATGCCGGGATAGTCCTTCGGGTCCGGCGCGATCTGGGCGAAGGTCACATAACCGGTTTCATTCACGAAGCGCGAAAACTCACGGTTGGTGACGGGATACTCGTCGATCCAGAAGCCATCGACGCGCACACGGTGCGCCGGCCTTTCCTCCGGATAGTGCCGGTCCGACCCCATGAGGAACTCACCGCCCGGCACGAACGCCATGCGTGAGTGAGGCGCGGCCGCGTGGGGCGCCGCCGCCGCCGCAAGGTCAGTCACTGTCATCCGGCCAACCGATCTCGATGGACAGCGTTGTGACGGAGCCAGGCATAATTGTGGTGGATGCCCGGCGCACCACCAGCTGCTACCGCGCCATGCAGTTGCGAAACGAATAATTGTAATAGGCGTTCCAGCGGCTGGTGGAAGCGAGCAGCCCCGCGCCGCCGCCGATCAGCGCACCGCGCCCGGCATTGCGGCCTGTGTTGCGGCGGCTGCCGCTGGCGATGGCGCCAATGGCAGCGCCACCCGCCGCACCCGTGGCGGTGGTGCGCCGCGTGTTGCGGTCGGCATGGCGGCGGGCCTGCTGCGAACACTGGTTGCTGCGCGCTCGCGAGGCGGAGGCTTCGGCCTGCGTCACCAGTTCGGGTGTCGCGATGGCCGTAAGGGCCAGGAAGGCGGCGGCGATAACGCAGACGCGCATCAAGGATCTGAGCATGGGTGTTCTCTCACGTGGATTGCTTAATCGACGCGGATCAGACTAGCACAACCGCCGTGGAAGAATATTCAAAAAATGGTTATTCGCCAGTGGCGGGCAGAAGTCCGCGGGTGAGCGCGCGCTCGCCCTTCCATGCACCGGCGCAATGAGTGTCGCGCCAGACCCACCCCGGGGGCGAGCCGCGCCGGCCAGAGTATCCGCAATAATGGAGCCGGCTTTGCGATAAGATCATGCTCAAGTTTTTGATCTGGCGCATGTTCCCACCACGCGGTTCCACCGGATCGGAACATGCGCTAAGCCGCGTCGGCGGCGTCGTCTTCAGAGTCTGGCATGCATCGCATGACCTGGGCAATCTCGTCCCGGGCGCTTTCGAAGGCGGCAACACAGGCGGGGTCGAACTGTTCGCCGGCGTTGTCATGGAGATAGGTGAAGGCGTTGGTGACCGACCATGCGGCCTTGTAGGAACGCACGCTGGTCAGCGCGTCGAACACGTCGGCCACGGCTGCGATGCGGCCGACGAGCGGAATCCGCTCGGCTCGAAGCCGCTGCGGATAGCCCGAACCATCCCAGCGCTCGTGATGCGAGAGGGCAATTTCGGCCGCCATGCGGAACACGCGCGACCGGCTGCCCTTGAGCAGGCCGTGGCCGATGCGGGTGTGCTCCTCCATCGCCTTGCGCTCCTCGGGTGACAGGAAACCCGCCTTGCGCAGCAGTGCATCGCTCAGGCCCGCCTTGCCGATGTCGTGCAGCGGCGCCGCGTGGCGGATATCGTGGCAGAACTCCCCGGGCATGCCCAGATTATGCGCGAGGATGGCGCAATAGCGGGCCATGCGCTGGCCGTGCATCGGCGACTCCAAATCCCGGCAGCACGCAACTTTCACCAGAGTTGCCAGATATTCCTCCTCGCGCGCGCTGATCTGGGAGGCTGCGGCGGGGTCGTTCCATTCCGCCTCGGCCTGCGCGGCATGGCGGGGGCGCGCAAGACTCTGGATGCGGGCGCGGAATTCGACCGGGTTGATGGGCTTTCCCAGAACTTCGGCAATGCCCGCTTCGGCGGCCCGCGTACGCAGAGCCCCATCCGGCTCATCGGCGGTGAGCAGGATGGGCTTGTCGTGGAGGCGCGGATCGTCCATCAGGCGCTGCGCAAGCGCGATGCCGTCCAGCTGCGCCATGCGGCTTGCCACAACCGCCACGTCATAGTCGATACGCCCCAGGCTGGCGAGCAGCAGCTGGGCATCGGTCTGCAGCAGCGTGGAGCAATCGGGCAGCTTGCGCACCAGCATGTCCATGAGGGCGAGGCTGGTGCGGTTGTCATCGACGATCAGGACGGAGAGTCGGGCGCTCATCGGATAATCCTTATGAAGCATGCTTGAGTGAGGGAACGAAGCGGATGCGCGCCGCCTCCGAGGCGAGAAGACGCGGACCATCCGGCGCGAGCGGAGCAGCCCGCAGTCCGCGCACCCGCGCGGCCAGCGCCGCGAGCCCCAGCGTCTCTGCGGAATCGAGCACCACCGCCAGCACGGCGTCCGCCGCGTCCGCGTCTTCCGCCGCCTGACCGGCCTCGAATTGCGACAGCAGATAGGGCAGATCGGCCATGAACAGGCGCAGGACATCGCGCAGGCCCGCCTCGCCGACATCCGCGAGGAGGCTGGCCAGGCGTTGCACGTCCCACACTTCGGGAGGTGCGGATGGGGGGCGGGAGTCCGTGAGAGCATGCGCTGTCATGGCAGTCCTGAAAAGTCGTTGGCGGGCGGGCCCGCACGATGGACGAGGGGAGGGATGCCGGAACCTTCCGGCGGGCGGGGCGGCGTGATGCCTCGGCCCCGTAGGGCCGCCACCTGCAATGCTGTTCAGATTTCCACAGACGTGTTAACGTGTTTACAATCGCAGCGCGGAAGTTTCCCGCCGCACATTCTTTATTCGCTTACCACGCGGCGGGACGGGCAAGGAGGCTCTTGGCATGGCGCTGGGCAAGACGCTGCGGACCGAACTCGACGAGATCAGGGCCGAGCTGGCGAAGCTGCGCGCGGCGCAAAACCCGCCCGGCGGCGAGGCGGCGCAAGGCGGCCTTAACGAGCAGATCGCGGATCTCAACCGCCTCGTTCAGGACATGCTGGAGAACGCGGAAGAAACCATCGCGGAACATCCGGTGGCCACTGTCGCGGGCGCACTGGCGCTCGGCATCGTCATCGGCCGCCTCACCGCGCATTAGGGAAAACGGGCTATGAACCTGAACAGCTTTTCCCGCCACATCCGCCTTATCCTGCGCGGCGAAGTGCTGCTGGTGCAGGCCAGGCTCGCTTTCGCCATGAAGCGCTCGGCCTTCCTGGGCTTCGCGCTGCTCTTCGCGGGGCTGGGGTTCGTGTTCATCAACATGGGGCTTTTCGTCTGGCTCTCCCCGCTGTGGGGACCGGTGTGGACGCCTGCGGGCCTGGGCCTGATCAACCTCGCGCTCGCGGCGGCGGCGCTGGCGATCGCCGCCTTCGTCAAGCCCGGCCCCGAAATGGCGCTGGCGGAAGAAATCCGCAACATGGCGGCGGACTCGATCGAAACCGAAATCCGCTCCGCGCCGCTGATGGGAGGCCTCGGCGGCGGGTCGGTGGCGGGGCTCCTGCTGCCGGCGATCTCCACCATCATCGGCGCCATGGCCAAGCGCCGCAAAGACAAGGCCTGACGCCTGCGGCGGGAGGCCGAAACTGCGGATGCCGCCAATAAAGCATTTTCAGGTCAAATGGCCACCGGGTGACCGTCGAAAATGCGACCAAGCAAAGAGATGGAGCAGGTTTCGAGTCCACTGAACCGAAACCTGCTCTGGCACCGCGAGCATCGCCCACGCCGCCGCCTAGGCCCCGGCCGGTGCATGGGCCGATCAGGCGGAATCGCCTGAACGAAAAGAACATGCGCCAGATCAATAGCTTGAGCATGCCCTTATCGCAAAAGCGGGTTCCACTCTGGCCGATCACGCTGTTGTGCCGGCGGCGCATGGGTGGGGCCGTGCGCAGGCGGCAGAGCGCCGGGGCGGAGGCAAAATTCAAGGCCGGGCGGGTCCCTCCATCCGTCGGGCCGGTTCACTTGCCCGGCAGACTGTCGCCTGATGCATGATCGGGATCGACTCCTCTTGCGGAAGACCGCGGCGAGATGGCCTGCGCCAGCCCCATAATGGCGGGGAAGGCCAGCGCCCAGGCGAGCCCGATCAACGCCAGCGACCCGGGCGGCGGCATTTCCGCGGCTCCCATCCTGGCGCCTGTCCAATAGGCCAGCGGACCGAAGGCCAGGCCCAGCAGCGCCTGCAGCCCGGGACGGCCCATGAGCCAGCCGAGGCTGCCATTGGGCAGGCTGGCGAAGCCCAGCCACAGTGCCCAGACCCAGATGGGCGGCAGCACGCCCAGCACCGGCGTGCCGGCGAAGGTGACAAGCCCTGCCCCCATGAAGCCCGTCTCCAGCAGGATGCCGAACAGGGCGATGGCCAGCACGGCGCGCAGCTCCGCCCAGATCACCGCCCGGCTCACGAAAAGGTGAAAAGCCAGCACGCCAAGGGCGGGAAGGCCGCCGATCACCGGCCAGCCGACAGCGCCGCCAGCCACGGCGGAAACCCAGGCGGCGTCGAAGGCGAGGAACTGAAACAGGGCTGTGAAGGCGTGCATGCGGTCTGGCTGAGGCTGTTCTGCGTAGGAGCAAGGTCGGTTTCAGGGAGACTGTTTTGAGAATGCAAATCATGCGCTTTACGCGCGCCGCGGGTCTGCGGTTCTTGCCCGCTGGTCTGGCGCTGGCCCTGCTTGCGGCGCCGGCCGCGGCTGGGAAGCTGGCCGGCGCCGAACTCCAGTCCTTCATAAGCGGCAAGCGCGTTTATCTCGCGGCGCCGCTGGGTGGGGAGATTCCGCTCACCTACCGCGCAGGCGGCGTGGTCGACGGCTCGGGCGAGGCGGCTGGTCTTGGCAAATACATGACGCCGAAGGACCGTGGCCGCTGGTGGGTGGCGGGCGAAAGGCTGTGCCAGAAGTGGCAGCAATGGTATGGCGGCAAGACCTTCTGCTTCACGGTCACCAAGCTGTCAGGCAACAAGATCAAATGGGTGCGCGACGACGGCAGGAGCGGGGTGGCCCGCCTGCGCGAAATCTCGGCCACAGCCCCTTGAAGCATTTTCCGGTCACGTGGAAACCGGTTGACCGTGGAAAATACGTTAAAATAGATGGATAAGGTTTCGATCCGCTCTGATCGAAACCCTATCGAGCCGCGCCACGATAAAGGAGCTTCCATGTTCGACGATCTGAAGGGCAAGGTTGTGGTGGTGACGGGCGGCGTCACCGGCATCGGCGGCGCGGCCTCGCTTGCCTTCGCCGCGGCGGGCTCGAAAGTCTTCGCGCAATATCTGGGCGGCGGGCCGGAACTCGGCGAGATCGGGAAGGCCGGCATCGCCACGCTGCAGCTTGACCTCACGGCGAAGGGCGCGCCGGAAAAGCTCATCGACGCGGCGCTCGCCCGCTTCGGCCGCATCGACGTTCTGGTCAACAATGCCGGAAGCCTGGTGGGCCGCGTGGCGGTGACCGACCTCGGGGACGAGTTCATCGACAGGGTGTTCGACCTCAACTGCCGCCAGCTCATCCATTGCTGCCGCATCGCCGCGAAACTGATGAAGCAGCAGGGCTCGGGCAACATCATCAATGTCACGTCGATCGCGGCACGCACCGGCTCGAGCCCGGGCGGGGCGGTTTATGGCGGGGCCAAGGCCTTCGTCTCCGCCTTCTCCAAGACGCTGGCGAAGGAACTCGTGGTCCATGGCGTGCGCGTCAACTGCGTGTCGCCGGGCACGATCCATACCGCCTTCCACGACCGCTTCTCGGACGAGGCCAAGCGCGAGGCGACGCGCAAGACCATTCCCATGCAGCGGCTGGGCGTGGCGCAGGATTGCGCCGGCGCCTTCCTCTATCTCGCCAGCGATGAGGCGTCGGGCTACGTGACCGGGCAGGTGATCGAGGTCAATGGCGGGCAGCTGATGGCATGAGCCTCCAGACGCGCGAACGCCCGCGCCACCCCGACGCCACGGCACCCGACGGGTCCGAGGTGCGGATCCTCGCCGCCACCTCGCGCGGGTCCATGGCGCAGTTCACACTGCCGCCGGGCGCTGTCTCCAAAGCCGTTGCGCATCGGACGGTGGAGGAGGTGTGGCTCGTCACCCATGGGCAGGGCCGCATGTGGCGAAAGCTCGGCGACATGGAAGTGACGGCGGAGCTGCGGGCGGGGATTTCGGTCTCGATTCCGGTCGGTGCGCATTTCCAGTTCAGAAATGACGGCGCGGGGCCGCTGCACTGCGTCGGCGTGACGATGCCGCCCTGGCCGGGAATGGACGAGGCCTATGAGGTGGACGGCGTGTGGTGACCCTCTACCATGTTCCCGTATTCGGCATGGAGCTCCAAGGCTCGGCCACCGGCAGCGCCTCGCCCTTCTGGAGGAGTTCGATCGAGATGCCGTCAGGCGTGCGGATGAAAGCCATGCGGCCATCGCGCGGCGGCCGGTTGATGGTGATGCCGTGCGTCTGGAGATTGGCGCAATAATCGTAGATATTGTCGACGCCAAGCGCGAGGTGGCCGAAGTTCCGGCCGCCGGTATAGACTTCCGGGTCCCAGTTATAGGTCAGCTCGACCGGCGCATCGGGGCTTTCGGGGGCGGCGACGAAAACCAGCGTAAAGCGGCCCTTCTCGTTCTCGTGGCGGCGCTGCTCGACGAAGCCGAGCTTGTTGATGAAGAAGTCGAGCGATTGCTCGAGGTTCGAGACGCGGATCATGGTGTGGAGATATTTCATGGGATCACCTCGTGAATGACGGACAGATAGAGGAACTGGCCTTCATGGTCCAGCGCGCCAGGCGGGCGGTGGTGTTCACCGGGGCCGGCATATCCACCGAATGCGGCATCCCCGACTTCCGCTCGCCCGGCGGCTTCTGGACGAGGTACAAGCCCATCGACTACAGCGAGTTCCTCGCCTCCGAGGACACGCGGATTGAGGCCTGGCGGCGCTTCCTGATGATCCGGGAGACGATCGGCAAGGCCGAACCCGGGCCAAGCCACCGCGCGGTGGCGCAGCTTGCGGAGAGGGGCCACGTCGCCACCGTCATCACCCAGAACATCGACGGGCTGCACCAGGCCTCGGGCATTCCGGCGCAGCGCATCATCGAGATCCATGGCAACGGCACCTATGCCAAATGCCTTACCTGCGGGCTCCGCCACGAGATCGGCTGGGTGAAGGACACGATTGAGGCCACGGGCCGGCCGCCCCGCTGCACCGCCTGCGGCGGCATCGTGAAATCCGCCACCATTTCCTTTGGCCAGGCCATGCCGGAACAGGAAATGGCGGATGCGCGCGCCGCCACGCTCAATGCCGACCTGTTCATCGCCATCGGCTCATCGCTGCAGGTCTTTCCGGCGGCGGGCTTCCCGGTGCTGGCGAAACAAAACCGCACCCCAATGGTGATCCTCAACCGCGAGGAGACGGGGCTCGACGGTCTTGCGGATCTTGTGATCCACGCCGACTCAGGCCCGGTGTTGTGTGCGGTGATGGACCGCATCCGCGCTGCATGATTCGGTGCGCCGCGCACGAAAGCCTGAGCACCGCCTGCAACACATGGGGCGCCGCACCGCGCGGCGGCGCGGTGCGTGTCCGGCACTACGCTCACGGCCGGAGCCTTGCCCACCGCCCCCGGCATGCATGAATTGTCAGTGATTGCAGGCTTTTGCGGGGGAGAGCCTGATGTCGGCCGGCCACAGCCTGGGAATTCTGCGTGCGCTGCCTGTGGTTTTCCACACGGGTCATGTGGCGGGGCTGTACAAACGCGCCGGATTTGCGCAGATTGGCGCAGAACGGCGGCAAGGCGCGAGCGAAAAGCCGCACCGGGGGCAGAGTTGGTAACATGGCGGTGAGCGGCGAAGTGAACGGCGGGCAGGTAACTCCACAGACCGGCTCGCCCGACAGCAACATCCGCATCGTGCAGGTGAGCGGGCTTGTGAAATGGTTCGATGTGGGCCGGGGTTACGGCTTCATCATCCCCGACAACGGCATGCAGGATGTGCTGCTTCATCTCAGCTGTCTGAAGCGCGACGGATTTGACGCGCCGCTTGAAGGCACCCGCATCGTCTGCGAGGCGGTGGCGCGCCAGAAGGGCTATCAGTGCCTGCGCGTGCTGGCGGTGGACCCTTCGACGGCCATCAACCCGGTGGAGCGCCGCCCGCGCACGCACACCGCGGTCACGCCGTCCAGCGCCTGGATCCGCGCCAAGGTGAAGTGGTTCAACCGCGCCCGCGGCTTCGGCTTTGCCTCCGAGGGCGAGGGTCAGCCGGATATCTTCATTCACATGGAAACGCTGCGCAGGACGGCGATCGCCGATCTGCAGCCGGACAGCTGGATCTACATCCGTTTCGGTGACGGGCCAAAGGGCAAGATGGCGGCGGAAGTACGCCTGTCGCTTGAGGGCGGCCCGGCCCACACCCAGTAGGACAAAGTTCTGCAACAATTGGGCGGGAAGGACTGCGGGCCATGAGGAACCATGCCCTGACATTCGTTCTCTGCGCCATTCTGGCGCTGCTGCCCTCCGGCCCGCTCCGGGCTGACGTGGCGCTGACCAAGATCGAGCCGCTGACCATCGCCACCGACAACGACGCCACCATGTTCACCGTCGAAATCGCCGACACCGACATGACCAGGGAACGCGGGCTGATGTTCCGCCAGCGCCTGCCGGAAAACCACGGCATGCTGTTCGATTTCGGCGACCCGCGCCCCGTCTCCATGTGGATGAAGAACACCTACATCCCCCTCGACATGCTGTTCATCCGGACCGACGGCACGATTGCCTATATCGCCGAGAACACGGTGCCGAAGTCGCTTGACACCATCGGCATCACCGAGCCCGTCAGGGCGGTGCTGGAACTCCCGGCCGGAACGGCCAGGAAGAAGGACATTCATTCCGGCAACGTGGTCTACCACCGCATCTTCAACAATGCCGAGGAGCCGGGTGCGCCATCGCCCTGAACCCCGGAGCCTTGCCCCGGCGGGCCAATCTGGATATGAGCTTAACCCAGCGGAGGCCCAAATCGGGGTGTAGCGCAGTCTGGTAGCGCACCTGCCTTGGGCGCAGGGGGTCGTGAGTTCAAATCTCGCCACCCCGACCACCGGCCTCCCGCAGTCGATGAGAGAGATAGAGCCCATGTCCGTCCGCATCTACAAGCCCGCCCGCAACGCCATGCAGTCCGGCAAGGCGAAGCAGGACAACTGGGTGCTGGAATTCCCGGCCTCCGCGCCCCGCACCGTTGACCCGCTCATGGGCTGGACCTCCTCGGCCGACACCCGCGCGCAGGTGAAGCTCACCTTCGACACCAGGGAAGAGGCCATCGCCTATTGCGAGCGCGAGGGCCTGGCCTATCAGGTGCTGCCGGTGGCCCCCGCCGCCAGGTTCATCAAGAAGTCCTATTCCGACAATTTCAAGTTCGGCCGGTCCGTCAACTGGACGCACTGAGGCTGCAAGGACCCCGTAGCTCAGCTGGACCAGAGCAAGTGCCTTCTAAGCACTAGGTCGCAGGTTCGAATCCTGCCGGGGTCGCCAGTTCTCGACGCTTCCCGCGCTTTCCAATGAATCATTGACTAAATGTGGCTAAAGCGGCGGGCGGTCAATTGACTCCATTAGGATTTCCCTCCCCCTCGTGGGGAGGGGTAGGGGTGGGGGCCCACGAGTCCAATTCTCCAAGACCTGAGCCCGGGGACCCCCACCCTTAATCCCTCCCCACAAGGGGGAGGGAGAATGATCGCGATTCTATATGACCGCCCGCCGCTCTAATACTTCATAAGAAAAGGGAGCGCACCGGAACATACCGGAACATGCCGGAACAACAGGACGTGTACGGATGATTACGCGAAGCTGCCGGGGAATTCGCGCTCAGCCTGTATCATGAGCGTGCAGCCAGCACCCGCTCCAGCGCCCCCGCAACGCCGAAAAGGCTTCTGTCATGCCCCCAGGGCGCCATGGCCATCAGTCCGCAGGGCGCCGCGCCCGGCGCCTGCATGGGAAGCGAGATCGCGCAGCCGTTGAGGAAATTGCCGGTATAGGTGTTCCTCAGGCTCATGGCATTGAAGCGGATATAGTCCTTGTCCTCCGCGAGGCTGGCGATGGCGGGGGCGGTGTTGAGCGTCGCGGGCAGCAGCACTGCGTCATATCCTTCGAAGCGCCGGCTGAACAGCTGGATCATCTCGCGGCGGCGCGCCAGATGGCAGAGATAGTCGGCGGCCGAAATCGACTCCGCAAGTTCGATGCGGACGCGGACGCGCGGGTCGTAGCCGGCACCCGATGCCGCGATGCGCGCGCGGTGGGTGAACCACGCCTCCGCCCCGACGATGCCGCCCCTGGCATTGATCGCCGGAATCTCGCGCAGTTCCGGGAAGCTCATCGCGGACATGATGGCGCCCGCCGCTTCGAGCGCCTTCAGCGCCAGCGCAAAGTCACGCTCCACTTCGGGCGTCAGGCCGTCGAGCACCACGTCCCGCAGCACGGCGAGGCGGAGGCCCCTCGCCTGCCGTTCCGGCATCACGCCGTCCCAGTCGCCGGCCATGACCGCATCCGCCGTGGCGCAGCAGGCGACGGAGGTGGCCAGCGGCCCGATGCTGTCGAAGCTGAAGGACAGCGGGCTGCAGCCGGCAAGCGGCACGCGGCCGTGACTCGGTTTATAGCCGACAATGCCGCAATAGGAGGCAGGCGCCCGGCAGGAACCGCCGGTGTCGGTGCCGATGCCGAGCGCCACCATGCCATCGGCCACCGAGACGGCGGCACCGGACGACGAGCCGCCGGGGATGCGCCCCGTGGCGCGGTCGAAAGGCGAGCGCGGCGTGCCGTAATGCGGGTTGAGGCCGACGCCGGAATAGGCGAACTCCGTCATGTTGGTGCGTCCGATGACGATCATCCCCTTGTGTTTCAGCCGAGCGATGGCCACGGCGTCGGCAGTGGCCGGCGGATCGTTGCGCAGCACCGTGGAGCCCGCCGTGGTCACCTCGCCCGCGAGATCGAAGATGTCCTTCGCGGAAAAGGGAATGCCGGCGAGCGGGGAGACCTCCCGGCCGCGCTTTCGCTGCCGGTCGACGAAATCGGCTGCCGCGCGGGCGCCCCCGGCATCGACCGCAACAAAGCTGCGCGCCCCCTCGCCCGCCGGATCGGCGATCAGCGCCAGCGAGCGCTCCACCAGGTCGCGGGATGTGACCGTGCGCTCGACCAGCTGGCGGGAGAGTTCGGCAAGGGTCTGCATGCGGGGTCCTGTCGTCCTGCATCCGGGCTTAGGGCATGATCCGCAAAAGTGGAACCGGTTTTGCGGTAAGATTTTGCGATAGACTCATGCGCAAACTTTTGATCTGACGCGTTTTCGACGGTCAACCGGTGTCCATTTGACCTGAAAATGCTTTAGCCCTCCATCGCCTCCTTCACCTTCTCGACCAGCTGCTTCAGCGAGAAGGGCTTGGGCATGAAGCTGTATCCGGCATGGCCTTCGAGGTCCTGTTCGAACTGCTCGCCGGGATAGCCCGAGACGAAGACGAACTTGGTTTCGATGCCCCGCTTCCTCAGTTCACGGAGCAATGTGGGGCCGTCCATTTCCGGCATGACCACGTCGGAGATGATGAGGTCGAAGCCCTTTTCGTCCATGTCGATCTTCTCGATGGCGCTTTCGCCCGAGTCGGCCTCGACCACGGTGTAGCCGCGCGAGGCGAGCGCGCGGAGCGCGAAGGCGCGCACCGCGTCCTCGTCCTCGACCAGCAGAATGCGCTCCCTGCCCGTGTAATCGCGCTTTGGCGCCTCCACCGGCTTCTCCCCGGCGGGGGCTTCGTCGGACGCCTTCGGGTAGTAGCGCGGCAGGTAGATACGGAAGGTGGAGCCCTTGCCCACCTCGCTGTCGCAGAAGATGAAGCCGCCCGTCTGCTTGACGATGCCATAGACGGTCGAAAGCCCGAGGCCCGTGCCCTTGCCCACGTCCTTGGTCGAGAAGAAGGGCTCCCAGATCTTGTCGCGGATTTCGGGCGGAATGCCGGAGCCGGTGTCCCGCACCTCGCAGGCCACATAGTCGCCGGGCGGCATGAGGGAAGGCATGATCGAGCGCGATTCCTCCAGCCCCACATTATAGGTGCGCACGGTGAGCGCGCCGCCGTTGGGCATCGCGTCGCGCGCGTTGACGGCGAGGTTGATGATCACCTGCTCGAACTGGTGAATGTCGACCATGACGAGACCCAGCTCGCGGTCATGGTTGATCTTGAGCGACACTTTCTCGCCCAGCACGCGGCCCAGGAGATTGCCGAGGTCGGAGAGCGCCTCGGTGAGCGCGTGCACCTTGGGCTGCAGGGTCTGCTTGCGCGAGAAGGCGAGCAGCTGGCGCACCAGGTTCGCCGCGCGGTTGGCGTTCTGCTTGATGTTCATGACGTCCGCGAAGGCCGGATCGGTGGGCCGCATCTTGGCCAGCAGCAGGTCGGCGAAGCCGATGATGGGCGTCAGCACATTGTTGAAGTCATGCGCGATGCCCGAGGCGAGCTGGCCCACCGCCATCAGCTTCTGGCTCTGGGCGAGCTGGACTTCGAGCGACTTGTTCTCGGTCTTGTCGACGGCGAAAACCACCGCCGTTGCGTCTTCCGGGGCGAGCCTTGTGAAGGTGAAGAGCACGTTCCGCGGGCTGGCGCCTTCGACGTTGGCCTCGATCTGGTGGAGGCTCGCCTCGCCGCACAGGGCGGCCGAAAGGGCCTGCAGCAGCAGGCCGCGCTCGGCGGGGACGATGGCCGCGGACAGCGCCGCGCCGCGCCGCGCCCTGGGCGAGAGTTCGAGAAACGCGCCGTTCGCCATGCGCACGATCCCGTCCCTGTCGATCTCGGCGATGCCGATGGGCGCGTTGTTGATGAAGCGCGAGAGCCGCGGCGCCGAGATTTCGCCGCCCGCGGCGGAGGCGCCGGCAAGATGGCGGGGCACCATGATGCTGCGCGACGGCGAGGGCTGGCCCCCGGCGTCGAACTCCACGTGATGGATCAGCTGCACCGGGATCAGCTTGCCGGTGAGCCTGTTGCGCAGGTCGAGGCCGAAGCTTTCGGTCACCGCCGCGCCGGGCCTGGGCGCGACACCGGAAATCAGCCGCGCGGCCTGCTCGCCCACGAGGCCGCCGAGCTTCATGCCGGAGTTCTGCGCCTGCGGAAGGTCGATCCCCAGCCACTGCGCCAGCGTGGCGTTGATGTAGTCCACCTGGCCGTCGGCAAGCGTCGAGAAGAAGCCGGCGGGCGCATTGTCGAGATAGGTGATGATGAACTGGAGGCGCGAGAAGGCCTGTTCCTGCCGCGCCCGGTCCTCGCTGATGTCCTGGAGCTGCCAGAGGCGCAGCGCCGTCCCGCCCCCCGCGACCGGCGTGGCGGAAAGCTTCACCCAGACCGGGCGGTCGGCGCTGGCACAAGGGGCGGGCGCCCCCGGCGCCACGCGCAGCTCGCGGAATTCGCCGCGGCCCTCGGCCACGGCCTGGGCGAGCTGATAGACGGGGGCGGAGAATTCGGCATAGGGCGCGAAGAGCACGTCCATGCCGACAAGACGGCCGCCCCTGGCGCTGAGCGCCACATAAGCGGCATTGGCATAGACGACGCGGCCCTGCGCATCGGTCACCACCAGAGGGTGGCCGAGCGCGGCGGCGAGCGCGTCGAAAAACGCGCGGTCACCGCGGTCGCGGCCAAGGCGCAGCACCCCCACCGCCAGCCCGAGGAGCGACGCGAGGCCCAGCGCCGCCAGGGCGGCCCCGGCCCACAGCAGCCCGCGCGGTGCGTCGCCGCCGATCTGGCGCAATCCGAAGACGGCCACGGCGGCGGCGGCAAGCGCCAGCAGCAGGGCGAGCGCGGTCCGGCCCGCTCCGCCGATACCGGTCAATGGCGGCGCCGCGATCCCGCCCGTCACCGTTGCATGTCTCTCCGTCATCCATCCAACCCCGAATCATTATCAGTATAGGGCAATTGGGTGTCCGCTGGATCGTTCGCCGCCACGCGCCGATCTGCGCTTTACAAAGCTCCGGCCCCCCGCCAGAGTTCCATGCCGGGGCAAGGAGCGGCGCGCCGGCGGGGGGCCAGCGAGGCTGCCGTATCGGCTTTGCGGAGTGGGAGCGCGGATGGATTTCCTGAACGAGAACATGAACAACATCATCCTGGCGGTGGCGATCCTGCTGATCCTGGCGGTCCTGCTGGCCGCGTGGCGCGCGTTCAGCCCGCGCGTGTCCGGCGGGCGGCGCGGCCAGCGCCTCGGCATCAGCGAATACTACAGTGTCGACAAGGACCGCCGCCTGGTGCTGGTGCGGCGCGACAATGTCGAGCACCTGATCCTCATCGGCGGTCCGCAGGACGTGGTGATCGAGGGCGGCATCGGAAGCCCTGGCGGACAGCCGCCCCATCCGCTGCCGCCCCGGCGCGATCCCGCACAGCCCGGCGCGGCACGCCCGGCCCCGCGCGCCCCGGTTTTCAAAACCGAGCCGATCGGCAAGTCCGACCCGGGACCCGGCGCTCCACCGCCGACCCGCAAGCGCGAAGAACCCGAACTTTGAAGCATTATCAGGTCAAATGGACACCGGTTGACCGTCGAAAACGCGACCTGACAAAGAGATAGGGCAGAGAGCAGTCAGGCGGCTGCGGGTTGCGCTTGCCTCCCTCTCGGGGGAACCGGCATGACCTGGAGGGCGCCGATGAAACGACCGATGCGCCGGAAAATGCAAGGAGCCCGGCCTATGGCCGGGCTCCTGCCGATGCGGTGGCATCACCGGCTGATCGTTCATCGCGGTCCGGCCAGAGCATGATCCGCAAAAGAGCAATCACTTTTGCGACAAGATCATGCTCGAGCTTTTGATCCGGCGCATGTTCTTATCGATCAGGTGAGTCCGCCTGATCGGAAGATGCGCTGGCACGGCGCTCGGCCATGAAGCGGTCGAACTCGTCCTGGTCCTTCGCGCGGCGCAGGCGCTCCACGAAATCGCGGAAGGCTTTCTGCTCGTCCTCCAGCTTGCGGCGCTCCTCGTCAAGCCGCTTCAGCTGCTCGCGCTTGTAGACGTCGAAAGCGGCGTTGCCGGAACCGGCGAAGCCATGGGAGTGGCTTTTCCAGCCCGAACTCCAGCCCGCGAAATCAGCCCTTAAGCCGTTCCACGGGGCGGATTGCTGTGCCGAGCCCTTCCAGATTTCGCCGTTCTTCCATTTCAGAAACAGGGCGATCAGGCCCAAAGGCCAGAACACCACGAAGCCGGCGACCACTGCGCCGATCTCCCAGGGCGACCAACGGCCCATTGAGCCCCAATTGCAGCCCCGCTTCTGCGCGCTGCCGTTCTGCTCGAAACCAGCCGAAGCCGAATGTGTCATCTCCGATCCTCTCTCCAAAGTTGACAGGCCAACAGGTGGGAACCCCCAAGGGCGGCTTCAATGAAAATCGTTATGGGGGCCTGGCCGTTTTGCCGGGTTCCGCCCGGCCGCCGCCGGTGCTAATCGTTTACGCGCCGTTTTCCCGGGGAGTTAGGAGAGGATGACCCACGCACACCACAAGATCGCGATGCTGACCGCGGGCGGCCTCGCCCCCTGCCTCTCCTCGGCGGTGGGGGGGCTCATCGAGCGCTATTCGGAGATTGCCCCCGAGGCGCCGATGATCGGCTATCTCGCCGGCTACAAGGGGCTGCTGCAGGGCAAGTCCATCCCCGTGACGCCCGAGGTGCGCCGCCGCGCGCATGTGCTGCACAGCCACGGCGGCTCGCCCCTGGGCAACAGCCGCGTCAAGCTGACCAACGCCGCCGACTGCGTGAAGCGCGGCCTTGTCAGGGAGGGCGAAGACCCGCTGAAGGCCGCCGCCAGCCAGCTGGTGAGGGACGGCGTCACCATCCTCCATACGATCGGCGGCGACGACACCAACACCACCGCGGCCGACCTTGCGGCCTATCTCCATGCCAATGGCTACAAGCTCACCGTCGTCGGCCTGCCCAAGACCATCGACAATGACGTGATCCCGATCCGCCAGACCCTGGGCGCCTGGACCGCGGCCGAGCATGGCGCATTGTTCTTCGAGAACGTGGTCAACGAGCAGTCGACCTCCTCGCGCCAGCTGGTGATCCACGAGGTGATGGGCCGGCACTGCGGCTGGCTCACCGCCGCCACCGCCAGGGCCTGGCGCGACCGGCTGGACCATCTGGAATTTCTTCCTGAATTCAACCTCGACCGGAAACACAAGGACATCGACGCGGTCTATATCCCCGAGATGGCGATCGACATGGAGACGGAGGCGGCCCGCCTGCGCCAGGTGATGGACCGGTATGACTCGGTCTCGATCTTCGTCTCCGAAGGCGCCTGCGTGCGGGAGATCGTGGCCGAGCTCGAGGCCAGGGGCGAGCCCGTGGAGCGCGACGCCTTCGGCCATGTGCGGCTCGACAGCATCAGGGTGGGCGACTGGTTCGGCAGGCAGTTCGCGAGGAAGATCGGCGCCGACAAGACGCTCGTCCAGAAGTCCGGCTATTTCGGCCGCTCGGCGGCGGCCAACCAGGCCGATCTCGATCTGATCCGCGCCATGGTGCATGTGGCGGTCGATTCCGCCCTCGATGGCGTCTCCGGCGTCATCGGCCATGACGAAGAGAAAGACGACGAGCTCCGCGCCATCGAGTTTCCGCGCATCAGGGGCGGCAAGCACTTCGACGTCCACACGCCATGGTTCGCCGGGATGCTGAAGGACATCGGCCAGACCCCGTGAGGCCCCTCCCCGCCCTTCTCAACCTTGCCCTTCTCAGCCTTGCCCTTCTCAGCCTTGCGCTGCCTGCAGCGCCCGCCGCGGCGGACGGGGCCTCCGGCCAGGGCAAGGCCGATTTCGGCAAGCTCTGCGCCCCCTGCCACGGGATTGACGGCAAGGGCGGCGGACCGCAGGCCCCGCATCTCGCCAGGAAGCCGGCCGACCTCACCATGGTCACGCGGAAATACGGCGCCTTCCCCGGCGAGAAGGTGTTCGGGACCATCGCCGGACTCGACATGCCGGATGGTCACGGCACGCGCGAAATGCCGGTCTGGGGCGATGTCTTCGTCACGGAGGAGGTGGGCAAGAGCACCAGGGTCGCCGACGCCATGAAGGCCTCCGGCGAAGCGTCGCGGCGGATTGCCGGTCTGGTGAGTTATGTCCAGTCGATCCAGGCGCCGTGACGGGTTGTCCGGAGCGGGAAAGTGTTATAGCCAGATGGATATGACGAAAGCTCGACATATAATCCTTCACTCCGGCGAAAGCCGGGGCCCGGCTTTTGGCGGTTGCCCCGTGGAAAGCTGGATCACGGCTTCCGCCGTGATGACGGCAATGTGGGTGGAGTGACCCTCCTCTCCCTCACTCCGGAGGAATGGCAGGCGGTGCGCCTGAGCCTCAAGGTCGCCAGCGCCGCGATGATCGCCAGCCTGCCCGTGGCGCTTCCCGTGGCCTGGCTGCTGGCGCGCAAGGAGTTCTGGGGCAAGCCGCTGGTGAACGGCATCGTGCATCTGCCGCTCGTCATGCCGCCGGTGGTGACGGGCTATCTCCTGCTGCTCACATTCGGCACGAGAGGGCCCATCGGCGCCTGGCTGGCGGAGGCCGGCATCGTTTTCGCCTTCCGCTGGACGGGGGCGGCGCTGGCCTGCGCGGTGATGGGCTTTCCGCTGATGGTGCGGGCGATCCGGCTTTCGATCGAGGCCGTGGACACAAGGCTCGAGGCCGCCGCGGAGACCCTGGGCGCCAATGCCATATGGGTGTTCCTGACCGTCACGCTGCCGTTGACACTCCCCGGCATCATTGCCGGCATGATCCTGTGCTTCGCCAAGGCCATGGGCGAGTTTGGCGCCACCATCACCTTCGTCTCCAACATCCCCGGCGAAACCCAGACGCTGCCCACCGCCATCTACACGCTGACGCAGGTGCCGGGCGGCGACGCGGGCGCCCTCAAACTCACCGCGATTTCCATTGCGATATCGCTTGGCGCGCTGCTCGTCTCCGAGTTCCTCGCGCGCCGGGCGGGACAGCGGATCGCCGCATGAGCCTCGCCGCCGACGTGCGCCACAGGCTCGGCAGCCTGACCCTCGAGGCCGCTTTCGCCAGCACGGGCGGCATCACCGCGGTCTTCGGCGCCTCTGGTTGCGGCAAGACCTCGCTCGTCAATGTCATCGCGGGGTTGATCCGCCCGGACTTCGCCCGCATCAGCGTTGGCGGCACGCTGCTCGCCGACACCGCGCAAGGCGTTTTCCTGCCGCCCGGCAAGCGCCGGATCGGCTATGTGTTCCAGGAGGCGCGGCTCTTTCCGCACCTGAGCGTCCAGGCCAATCTCGCCTATGGCGAATGGTTCACGCCGAAGCCGGAGCGCTATGCGAAAAAGGCGCCGATCCTCGAGCTGCTGGGCATCGGCCACCTGCTGAAGCGACGGCCGCGCGAGCTGTCGGGCGGCGAGAAGCAGCGCGTGGCGATCGGCCGGGCGCTGCTCGCCTCGCCGCGCCTTCTCCTCATGGATGAGCCCCTCGCCTCGCTCGACGCCGCGCGGAAGGCGGAAATCATGCCCTATCTGGAGCGCCTGCGCGACGAGGTTAAGATTCCCATCGTCTATGTGAGCCACTCCGTGGCGGAGGTGATGCGGCTCGCCACCGACGTCGCCGTGCTGCGCGACGGTCGGCTGGCGACCTTCGGCCCCGCGGCGGAGATCGCCCAGCGCCTCGACCTGGTGCCCGCGGAAGAGAGCGGGGAAGGCGGCGTCATCATCGACATGGTCATAGCCTCATATGACGCGGGCTCCGGCCTCACCCGCCTGTCCTCCCCGGCGGGCGACATCTACGTGCCGGGCCGCCTCGGCCCCGCGGGCGCGCCCGCCCGCGTCCGCATCCGGGCGCGCGACGTGATGCTGGCGCTGGAGCAGCCGAAACACATCAGTGCACTGAACATCCTCAGGGGCACGGTGGCCGCGGTCGCGCCGGCCGATGCCGCCTCCGTCAACGTGAGGCTCGATTGCGGCGGATGGGCCGTGATGGCGCGCATCACACGGCATTCGGCCGCCGTGCTGAAGCTCGCGGCCGGCACGCCCGCCTATGCCGTGGTGAAAGCCGTGTCGGTGAGCGGACCCGCCGCCGAGGCCCGCTGACCGGGTTAGGTTTGCGCCAGTTCCACGTTTGCGGATACGGATCACGCCTTCGCCATCTCGGCGGCGAGCGCCCTGAGGTGCGGCTCGGCCGCCGCCGCCGCCGCGCGCTGCATGGCGCGGTAACGCGAAACGAGGCTCAGGCCCAGCGGGGTCAGCGTGGCGCCGCCGCCCTTCCTGCCGCCGCTGCGGGATTCGACCACCGGCTTGCCGAAAATGGCGTTCAATTCCTCGATCAGCTCCCAGGCGCGGCGGTAGGACATGTCCATGGCGCGCCCGCCCGCCGAGATCGAGCCCAGCGCCGCGATCTGCTCCAGCAGGGCGATCTTGCCGGGCCCCACTCTCAGGTCTGGACCGAAATCGACGCGGATGCTGAGGTCTGCCATGGGATTAGCCCTTTCGTCACATGGCGATGATCGAACAAACGCAACCCCGAATCCAGCCCCTCAGGAACCCCTTCCATGGCCGCCGTGCTGACCATAACCCTCAACCCCACCATCGACGTCTTCAGCGAGGCTGACAGGGTTCAGCCCACCCACAAGGTGCGGCTGAAAGACACGAGCTATGAGCCCGGCGGCGGCGGCATCAACGTGGCCCGCGTGATCTCGGCCCTGGGCGGCGGGGTGGAGGCGCTGGCGCTGTCGGGCTGGGAGATGGGCGATTTCCTCGGCCGCCTGCTCAAGGCCGAGGGCATCGCCTGGACGCCAATCCCGATCGCCGGCGAGACGCGCGTGGCGCTGATGGTGCATGACCGGTCGACCGGGCTTGAATACCGCTTCCTGCCGGAGGGCCCGGAGGTTCGCGGCCACGAGATCGATGCCTGCGCCGACGCTGTCGCGCGCAAGACGGATGGCTTCGTCGTCGCCTCCGGCAGCCTGCCGCGCGGCGCGCCGGCGGACAGCTATGTGAGGCTGGCGCAAGCCGCGGCGCGGAACGGCCTGCCCTTCGTGCTCGATACATCGGGCGCGGCGCTGAAGGCCGCCCTCAATCATGGCGGCATCTTCCTGGTGAAGCCAAGCCAGAGCGAACTTGAGAGCTATGCCGGGCATGAGCTGGACGCGGCGGGCATCGAGGCGGCCGCCCGTGCGATCATCGCCGCAGGCCAGGCGCGCATGGTGGCGGTCACGCTGGGTGCGGGCGGCGCGGTGCTGGCGACGGCGGACAGGCTGCTGCGGCTTCCCGCCATGACGGTGGCTGTCCGCTCCGCCGTGGGCGCGGGCGACAGCTTCCTCGGCGCCATGGTGTGGGCGCTGTCGCGGGGCTGGGAGATCGACCGAGCCTTCCTGCTCGCCATGGCGGCAGGCGCTGCAGCCACCGCCAACAGCGGCACTTCGCTGTGCCGGAGGGAGGATGTGTTCGCCCTGTTCGCGACGGCGGGCGGCAGGCAGCCGCCATGAACCGCGGTTCTCCGCCACCGGACCGGAGCAGGCGGCCGCGCGGAACATTGGGCGTTTCCCCACGGTTCAGGCGGCGGGCACGGCGGGCTTGCCCGGCGCGGCCCCCTGTGAGACATTGCCGCCATTGCCAATGCGGAGATCATCAGATGAAGAAAGCAGCCCTGGTCTGCCTTAGCCTGCTCCTCGCGCCGGTCCTGACGGTGGACGCCTCCTATGCGGGGCCGACGCAGAGCGAGAAGAATTACTGCCGCCGCAAGGCCGAAAAATACGCCGATGAAAAGTCGCTCGGCTCCACGGCAGGCGGCGCCATCGCCGGCGCGGTTGCAGGCGGCATCATCGGCGGCCTGGTGACGGGGGGCAGGGGCAGCGGCATTGGCACCGGCGCGGCAGTGGGCGCCGGCATCGGCGGCGTGGGCGGCGCCGCCCGCGGCTCCGAGCGCTGGAACAACCATTACTGGAAAAAATACAACTCCTGCATCCAGAAGCGGTAAAGCATTTTCAGGTCAAGCGGGCACCGGTTGACCGTTGAAAATGCGGCTACACAAAGAGACAGCGCATGTTCCGATCAGGTGGACCCACTTGGTCAGAACATGCCCCGAGAGCCAGCGGGTGGCTGTGGGACCATCTTTCTTTTCATGCAGTCCGGCGCAGCGCGCGCCGCATGAACAGAAGGCCGAGCGCCATGAGCCAGAATTGAATGCCGGACGTGGAGAGCACGATCGAAACCGGCGGCGCGATGCCGAAGAGTTCCAGGCCGGGCAACGCGACGATCACACCCGCAACCACCCCGGTCAAACCCGCCCAGGCCGGAAGCTGCCGGTCGCGCAGGATCAGCAGGCTTGCTGAGATCGCCCAGATCGCCGCGAAAGCCGCAACGCCCAATGCCTCGCCAATCGCCCCACCCCAGGCATTGATGGCCGCCTGCGTCGCCTCGATGGCGGTGCGCGCATCCGGTGACAGACCAGGAGCCGAATAGGCCTCCGCCAGGGCGGTGCTGCCGGTGAGCCAGCGGATAATCCCTATGGACCTCGCCAGGGTCGAAACCGCCGCGGCTCCGATGGCGATCAGGCCCAGGACGCCCAGCGGGCCGGGCCGGGCCGCCAAACGCACGGTGAGAACGCCGCTCGCCAGGAACAGCAGCGAATAGCCAAGATACAGGCCATAACCCAGCCGCACCGCGCCAAGCTGCTCCTTAAGCAAGGGCAGCATCCGCGCGGGAGGGTAATCGAGGCTGTCAGGCCATAGGATCGCCCCGCCGAGCACCACCATGGGCGCAAAGATGCTGAACCCCTGGAGGAGCAGGACAATCCCGGCAATGAGATAAAGGAGACGGGACGGAGCCGGCATATGGTGAGACTGGTGGTCAGTGGTCATGGTGCGATTCCTGTCAGCGAAAGGCGCTTGTTAAAGGCTGTCGAGCCAGCCTTGACGCTGGCCCTGGGTGGAGATGCGCATGGAGCCGAAACGCCGGACCCGCGTGACCTTCACGCCGCAGAATTCGAGCGTGTTGCGTCGCAGTTCGCTGATGCCGGCATCGCGGTAGATGGTGCGGTAGAACCATGGCGGCGTGTCCATGGTGGCCCACAGCTCCGCTGTTTTGCCGGTCAGAAGGCGCCTCCAGCGGACTGAATTTGGGACGTACTGAAACGCAAAACCCGGTGTCAGCGCCAGTTCGAGCAGCGATTTGAAACGGCCCGGCATGCCTCCCCACCAAATCGGAAAGATGAAGACCAGATGGTCGGCTGCGCGAATCGCGTCCCGGAAGCGAAGAACATCCGGTTCCGGCGCGCGGTCATCCTCCGCCCTCCGCGACACCGGGACCGGGAAATGAAGATCGGCAAGCCTGAGGAGTTCCACATCGTTGCCCCTGGCGAGGTCCAGCTCAAGAGCGCGTTCGGCCATCGCGCCGCAAAAGCTTTGCTGATCCGGATGCCCCACAAAGACAAGCGTCTTCCGCCTCATTGCCCTGCCGACCCTTGGTGCTCTGCCATCATCCATCGCGGCACCCTCTTGATAAGTACGATATCGTACTATATGACAGAGTTGATGGCGCTGCAAGCCTGCTCTGTCGCTGCCCCCAAGCGCGAATGCCGCGGTCCTCATGGGTGCTCCGCACAGCTGGCTCATGGCGGCCTCAAGACTGTTTTCCGGGAAACGCGCAGGAGTGAAAGAGCGATGAAACTCACAAGGCGAAAGGTTCTGTTGTTGGTCGGCGGGGGCGCAATTGCGGCGGCCGGTGCTGGCGCGGTGGTGGCAAGCCGCGCGCCATCCCGGGCGGTGGAGCCCTGGTCGCTCGCAGGCGGCTATGGCGAAATCCGCCGCAACGCGCTGTCCTGGGCGCTTCTTGCGCCGAACCCGCATAATCTTCAGCCTTGGAAGGCGCAGCTGATCGGGACGGACAGCGTTGCCCTGTTTCTGGATCCGGCACGCTCCTTGCCCCAGACGGATCCGTTCGGCCGCCAGATCACCATCGGTCTTGGCTGCTTCACCGAGTTGATGCGGCTGGCTGCCGCGGAGTCAGGCTTCGGCGTCGATCTGGATTTCTATCCCGAGGGCGAGAACAGCCAGTCGCCGGTGGTCCGCGCACGGTTTCGCCCGAACGCCGCGCAGCCTGACCCGTTGTTCGGCGCGGCGGCGAACCGGCGGACCAACCGGTCGGTCTATGACATGCGGCCCCTGCCGTCAGACGCCGCGGCAACCCTCTCCGAATACGGTGTCGTGGTCAGCGAGCCCGACGCGGTGGCAAGCCTGCGCGTGCTTGCAAAGGATGCGTGGGACATCGAACTGACGACGCCACGCGTCTGGAAGGAGAGCGTCGACGTGCTGCGCTTCGGAGCGGGACAGATCGATGCCTCGCCGGATGGGCTGGCCGTTCGCGGCGGATTGATCAATCTCCTCGCCGTTCTGGGCCTGATCACCCAGGAGGCGCAACTTCCGCAGGGCAGCATGGGCTGGCAGACGGCGATGGACTCCTTCACCGACGCAATCGCATCGACCCCGGCCTTTGTCGTGCAGGTCTCGGAGGCAAACAGCCGGCGCGATCAACTCGACGCGGGCACCCGCTGGCTGCGGCTCAGTCTGGCGGCGACCCAGCTGGGCCTGTCATTGCAGCCGCTCAGCCAGGCCTTGCAGGAATATCCTGAAATGGCGGCTCCCTACGCCCGCATTCATGCGCTTTACGCCAAGCCCGGCCATACTGTACAGATGCTCGCCCGTGTTGGATTCGCTCCTCCCGTGCCGGCCGCGCCACGCTGGAGCCTTGAGGAAAAGCTTGTCGGTTGAATGCACGAGGATATCCCCAATCTGTTCCGGTTCTTCAATGAGATCGGGATCATCAACCAGTTGGCAAGTGCGATCCTGCAATCGCGCATGCCGAAGGGTGTTCTCGTGCCGCACTTCACGGTTCTGAACCATCTGGTTCGCGTTCGCGACGGGGCGACACCGCTGGAACTGGCGCAGGCCTTCCAGACGCCCAAGACGACCATGACCCATACGCTGTCGGGGTTGAGGAAACGGGCTTGGGTTGAAGAGCGCCCCAACCCGTCGGACGCCCGATCCAAGCAGGTTTGGCTCACCAAGGCCGGCAGGCGCTTCCGCGATCGGGTGATCCGGTCGCTGGGACCGGACCTCGCCGCGGTCGAACGCGCACTGCCCGGCCTTGCCAGTTCACTGCTTCCGGATCTGACCAGAATGCGGGAGCATCTCGACGCGTCACGGGACTGAAACCTGGACCCCCCCGCCAAAATGCCGCTGCTTTCCGCGAACTGGAAAAGCCTGTCGGGGTGACCATCGGGGTGCAGGCCGAAGGGCCGGCAGGGATCGAACCCTGGCGGTTTCGTGGATGAGGCGCTGCGGCGCGGGCACCGGCGCAGCAGTGGGCATGGGCGTCGGCGGCGCCGCCCGCGGCTCCGAGCGCTGGAACAATCATTACTAGTACTACAGTTGCGTCTGCGATAGATTTGTGATTCCTGCCGCTTTTGGCGGGAGGACGACAATGGTCGCGGAGTGGTCGGGCGCGTTGCTGGAGTGGGAGGCGGAGCTTGCCTCGCTCAAGGCGAGAATTGG
>NZ_JADCDA010000029.1 GCF_020252405.1 Aestuariivirga sp. | reverse complement strand
TTCTTGGCGATTCTTTCCTGTTCCGGCGAAGGCCCGGATGACGGGCAAAAAGATGGACAGCATCAAAGCAGAAGGGCGGCTTCATGGAAACCGCCCTGCCCGTATCCGGTGTGCATCCGCCCCACTCCACCTCCCCCGGGCCTGACCCGGGGGTCCTTTCAGCCGCACCGAAAAGGATGCGCGGATCAAGTCCGCGCAAGGTGAGGGGGTGGGGTCCGAAGACTAGTTCCTGGTCTTGTCCACCAGCTTGTTCTTGGCGATCCACGGCATCATGGCGCGGAGCTTGGCGCCCACGTCCTCGATGTTGTGGCTGTCGTTCATGCGGCGGATGCCCTTGAAGCGGGCGGCACCCGCGCGGTATTCCTGCATCCACTCGGAGGTGAACTTGCCGGTCTGGATATCCTTCAGCACGCGCTTCATCTCCTGCTTCGTCTGCTCGGTGATGATGCGCGGACCCGTGACATATTCGCCCCACTCGGCGGTGTTGGAGATCGAGTAGTTCATATTGGCGATGCCGCCCTCATAGATGAGGTCGACGATCAGCTTCACCTCGTGCAGGCATTCGAAATAAGCCATCTCGGGGGCATAGCCCGCCTCGACGAGGGTCTCGTAGCCCGCACGGATCAGCTCGACCAGGCCGCCGCAGAGCACGACCTGCTCGCCGAAGAGATCGGTCTCGCACTCTTCCCTGAAGCTCGTCTCGATGATGCCGGAGCGGCCGCCGCCCACACCGCTCGCGTAGGAGAGTGCGAGATCATGGGCATTGCCCGAGGCGTCCTGGTGGATGGCGATGAGGCAGGGAACGCCGCCGCCCTTCTGATATTCGCCGCGCACCGTGTGGCCGGGGCCCTTGGGCGCTATCATGATCACGTCAATGGTCTTCTTCGGCTCGATCAGGTTGAAGTGCACGTTGAGGCCGTGGGCGAAGGCAATGGCGGCGCCGTCACGGATGTTGGGGGCGATCTCGTCGCGGTAAATGTCGGCCTGAAGCTCGTCAGGCGTGGCCATCATCATCAGGTCGGCCCATTTGGCGGCCTCGGCCACCGTCATCACCTTGAAGCCGTCGGCCTCCGCCTTCTTGATGGTGGGCGAACCCGCCTTGAGCGCGATCACGACATTGGCGGCGCCAGAGTCCTTCAGGTTCAGCGCATGGGCGCGGCCCTGGCTGCCATAGCCGACGATCGCCACCTTCTTCGCCTTGATCAGGTTCACGTCGGCATCACGGTCATAATAAACGCGCATATCGGAGGTCCATCCCGTTGGAATTCGAATTGGGCGGGAATTAGCGGCGGCCAAGGCCCAAGGCAAGCGGCAAAAGGCCGGGTCTGTCCCGCCCCGGAACCAGGGTTTCACAGCGCCTCGCGCGCCGACCACAGGACGCGGAGGCCGAGTGCGCCGAGGAAGAGGCCCGTCACCCGGTCGATCCAGACCTTGGCCCCGAGGTAGAAGGCGCGCACCGGGGTGGAGCCGAAGAACAGCGCCACCACCGTGTACCAACACACTTCGTTGAAGGTGAAGATGGCGACCAGCGCCACGGTCATCCATGGCGGGATCTCGGCGGGGAGCACGGCAAGGATGATCGAGCCGAAGAACACCGCCACCTTGGGGTTCGTGATCTGGGTGAGGAAACCCTTGAGGAAGGGATTGCCCGCCGCCCCTGCGCCGCCCCCCATGTTCAGCGGCTGCGCGGCGTGGCGGAAGATCTTGTAGGCGATGTAGAGCAGGAAGGCAGCGCCCGCCACCTTCATGCCCATGAACAGCACCGGCGCCGCGTGGAACACGGCATTGAGGCCGAAGAGCGCGGCCGAGGACCAGATCACCGTGCCCGCCCCGAGGCCCAGCGCCACCTTGATGCCGTCAAGCCGCGACTGGGCCACCGCCGTCCGCGCGGTGATGAGGAATGACGGGCCGGGCGAGATCACCGCGAGAAGCTGGATGAGACCGACCGGGAGGAGCGTGAGAAGGCTAGAGGTCGCCAATGGCCGCCCTGAATTTACGGACCGTCCCGGCCATGCCGAACATCAGCGCGTCCGCGATCACCGCATGTCCGATGGAGACTTCCTGCAGATTCGGCAAGGCCTGCACGAGGGGCGGCAGGTTGGCCCGCGTCAGGTCATGCCCGGCATTAAGGCCCAAACCGGCGGCGCCAGCCGCCTTGCCGGTGGCGACCACCTTGCCGAACTCGCGCGCCACGTCAGCCGGCGTGACGGCCCCGCCATAGGGCCCGGTAAAGATTTCGACGCGGTCGGCGCCTGCCGCCTTCGCCAGCGCGGGGGCGGCGGGGTCAGGATCGATGAACAGCGAGACCCGCATGCCCCCCTGGTGCAGGCGCGCGATCACGGAGGAGAGGAGATCGCGGCTGGCGGCCATGTCCCAGCCGTGGTCGGATGTGCCCTGGGCGGGACCGTCCGGCACCAGCGTCACCTGATCGGGCCGCTCCGCCTCGCACAGGGCGAGGAAGCGCTCATCCGGATAGCCCTCGATGTTGAACTCCCGGCCGGGATAGCCGGCGCGCAGCAGGCGGGCGATGCCGGTGACGTCAGCGCGGCGGATGTGGCGCTCGTCAGGCCGCGGGTGAACGGTGATGCCGGCCGCGCCATTGTCCAGCGCCACACCGCAAAGCTCCGTCACCGACGGCCACGGCACATGGCGGCGGTTCCTGAGGAAGGCGATGGCGTTGACATTGACGGACAGCTTGCACGGCACGGCGAAAACTCCTGTGGGGGTGCCCTTCTAGCCGAGAATGGTCCGGAGAAAAAAGCCGGTTGCAGGGATAATGGGCAGACCGGTTTAAAGCGGTTTTTTCCTTCTTCCGCAGGGGAAGAAGGGACCCGTTGCCCGGATCATGATCCGCAAAAGTGGAACCGGTTTTGCGATAGGATCATGCTCAGGCTTTTGATCTGGAACATGCTCCGGCGGGAGACTGAATGTGCTATCCCTTCACCGCACCCATGGTCAGCCCGCGCGACAAATGGTTCTGGATCAGGATCACCAGCAGCAGGGCGGGGAAGAAGGCGAGGAAGGCGACGAGTGCAATCGCGTTATAGATGATGCCGTCGGAACCGCCCGAGAAATTGGCCAGCGCCACGGAGAGCGGATAGGCGTTCTTGCTGGCGATGATGAGGGTGAAGAGATATTCGTTCATGGCGAAGATCGCCGCAATCACCGCCGCCGTGATGATGCCGGGCAGGCACATGGGGATGATGATCGACCACAGGATGCGCAGGTCTGACGCGCCGTCGGTGCGCGCGGCGTCCTCGATCTCATGCGGGATGTCGATCATATAGGAGCGGATGATCCACACGACGATCGAGAGATTCATCGCCGCATAAACCAGCATCAGCGCCCACACGGTGTCGAGCAGTCCCATGGCGCGGAACAGGAAGAAGATCGGGATGGCCACCGCGGCAGGCGCCATCATCTTGGTCGACAGGATATAGAATCCGATGTCCTCGCGGCCCTTGTACTGGTAGCGCGCCAGCGAATAGGCGGCTGGAATGCCGAGGACGAGACAGATCGCCACGCTGCCTGACACGGCGATCACCGAGTTCATGAAATAATGCATGATCGGCCACTCGTCCCAGATCTTGGCCCAGGTCTCGATCGAGATCGTGGGGAAGTAGATCGGCCGCGGCGCGATGATCTCGTTCCGCGGCCTGAGCGCGATGCTGGCGAAGAAAATGACCGGCAACAGGCAGAACAGTCCCCAGACGGTGAGGAGAACAGTGCGGGCGATGGAGAAGCGCGAACCTTCCGGCATCACTCCCTCCCCGACCTGAAGAAGCGCCGCACGAAGGATTGCGCGAGAACGACCGTGAGGATCAGCACCACCACGGAGGCCGCGGAGGCGTAGCCGAACTCGAAGCTCTTGAAGCCGGTGCGGTAGATGAAATAGCTCACCGTTTCCGTGTCGCCCGCCGGCGCCCCTTGCGTGATGATATGGGGCGAGGCGAACATGGTGAGGATATCGATCCCCCGCAGCACCAGCGCGATGGCGATGACGGGCCGCATCAGCGGCAGCGAAATCGAGAAGAAGATTTGCCCCCAGCGCGCGCCGTCCAGCCGGGCCGCCTCCTCGATCTCCTTGTCCTGACCCTGAAGTGCGGCGACGAAGATGATGAACAGGAAGGGCGTCCACTGCCATACGTCCGTCACCACCAGCACGCCGCGGGCAAGCCAGGAGGAGCCCATGAAGTCGATGTTGGAGTCGGCGAGGCCCACCCGAATGAGGAGATCGCTGATCACCCGCCCGTCGTTGAACAGAAGCTTCCAGAGATAGGCGACGGCCGAGGGCATGAACAGCATCGGCAGCAGGAAGATGATGCGCCAGCCGCGCACGAAGGGATCGCGGTAGACCAGTGCCGCAAGCGTCATGGCGATGGCGAATTCGACGGCCAGCGTGACGCCGCCGATCACCAGCGTGTTGTAAAGGCTGTGCCAGAAGGCCTCGTCGCCAAACAGGCTGGCATAGTTCTGGAAGCCGACGAATTCGAGCTTGAAGCGGCCCTGATAGAAGCTGCGCCACAGCGCGAAGATGCCGGGATAGAGCGTGATCGCCAGCAGGTAGACGACGGCGGGCGCCACCAGCAGGTAAGGGAAGGCCTTGCGCCGGAACGGGCTGCGCCGCCGTGCCATGCGCAAGGCCGGGGTGGGGAGGACGGCGTCAGTCATGAAACCTGCCTGGGTAAATCTCCCCTCCCCCGCTCCCAGGGAGCGGAACGGGAGAGGGGCCGGAGGTCAGCATCAGAACGGCAGCGGCTTGCCTTTGCCCATCCACAGGCCGGGCTCGGTCGCTGCGAAGTTCATCGGGTCCTTGCCCTGATAGAAGCCGTTCTTGGACATGATGTCCCTGACCTTCACCACAGCCTCGTCGAGCGCCGCTTTGGGCTGCATCTCGCCGACCACAACCTTGTTGATCAGGAAGCCGATCTCCTGGTCGATCTGGAAGCCCGACGGCACGCGCGGCGCGCACCAGGCGAAATCGAGGGAGCTGCCCCAGACCTTGGCTGGCTGGGAGACGGCCTGCAGCTTTTCGTTCTTCAGCACCGAGCGGTAGCCCGGCGCCACGCCATTGGCGTTGGCCTCGTTCATCGCCATGATCGAGGCGGTGGTGAGATAGGCGAGCATCAGGAAGGCCGCTTCAGGCTCCGGCGAGGTCGCCGTGACGCAGGAGGTGGAGCCCGCGATGTTCGGCGGTGCGAAATTGCCGCCCTCGACGCGCGGCGTGTAGATGCTGAGCACGTCCTCGCCGATCTTGGATTGATCGGGGCGCGTGGCCTGGGTGCCGGAGTCCTGCCAGGAGATGTTGCAGGCGATCTGGCCGCCGAGCCAGGCGGCGCGGTTGGTCGGCCAGTCGGCTGCGGCAACGCCTTCGATCGCATGCTTCGACAGCGCCACGATGGTCTCGAGGCCCTTCACGCCGGCATCGCCGTTGAAGATCGGCTCCCAGTTCTGGTCGAACAGCATCATGCCGTACTGCGCCGAGATATGCTGCCAGGTGTAAGTGGCCCAGAAGCCGCGGCCGCACATCATGCCGATGCCGTTGACGCCCGGTTCCGCCTTGTTGAGCTCGGGCGCGATGCGGATCATCTCTTCATAGGAGGGGATGGTCTTTACGCGGTCGGAATCAAGACCGATCTTCTTGAAGATCGACGGCCGGATGTGCACCATCTGGATGTCGCAGTCGAAGGGAATGCCGAGGATGCCCTTGTCCGCCCAGTGACCATAGTTGAGCTGGTAGGTCTTGTAGAAATCGTCGAAGGGCACGCCCCACTTCGCCACATATTCATCGAGCGGCTTGAGGAACCCCTGAGCCGCGAAGTCGCCGAGCCAGGGCGAGAAGAACTGAATGGCGTCGAAGCCGGCGTTGCCGGAGAGGAACTCGGCCACCACCTTGTCATACATGGAATCGTCGGGGATGGCGACGAGTTCGATCTTGATGCCGGAGAGCTGCGCGAAGGGCTCGATCTGGTCCTGCGCGGATTCGCGGTCGGCGGCGCCGATGGCGAAGCGCACGGTCTTGCCGGCATGCTCCTTGCGGATCGCCTCCCAGTCCACGGTGCGGATCCAGTCCTTCTTGGGGTCCCACAGCTCGTCATTGTCGCCGAGATTGAATTGCTCGCGATACTCTTTCTTCACCATGTTGCCGACGTTGATCTTGGCCAGCACGTCGGCGGGGTTGGGCAGGGCCTGCGCATGGGCGCGGCGGATGTTGACCAGCGGCACCGCACCCGTGCCCACGGCAAAAGCGGCGCCGGCGGCAGCGGTGGACTTGAGCAGCGAACGGCGGGTGATCAGGCCCGGCTTGGTGATCGGCATGAGTGGGTCCTCCTTGGGATTCGGCCTGTCTGGTTCATCCGCGCCTCGCCGCAGGCCGGCTGCGGGCGGGATCATTGTTCCGGGCTGTCAGGGAGCATGGCCTGCCGCGATGCGCGGCGGCAGCGAGCGAAACGACGACGACTGTGGGCCTTGCCAGCATGTCCGTTCCTCCCTCGGCGCCTTCCCATTCTGCTGCGGGATGGGCGCGATGCAATTTGTGTACTAAACTGCATGCTCTTGCGCAAATGTTTCGTAATGACGCGCCGCAACAAGGTCTCGCACTGCGAAATACCTGAATCACGAAACGGCAGAGGACCGGGGCGGATCGCACGAAGAGCCAGGATCGTGGCATCAGCGGGGTTCTGCAACAAAAGTGCATGCTTGCCGGATATAGTATCATCCGCCAAGATAAGAGACCGCAACCGGCACGTGATCCCCAGCATGTTGGAGAAAACCCAGTCCCGCAAAGGCCGCCCGCTCGCAGCGGAGCGCGGCGCTGGCCGCATCGCCCGGAACCGCATGCGCATCGCCTGGATGTATTACGTGGAGGGGCTGACGCAGAACGAGATCGCCGACCGCCTCGGCATCGGGCGCGTCACCGTGGTGCGCAACATCAATGAGGCGATCAGGCAGCGCGAGGTGAAGATCTGGATCGAGGGCGAGGTCTCCGAGTGCTTCGAACTCGAGGGCCTGCTCAAGAAGGCCTTCGGCTTCCGGGATGCGGTCGTCGTGCCCGAGCCGGTGAGTGCCGAAAACATCCGCAAGTCGATCGGTGTCGCCGCAGGCATCTACCTCTCGGACACGCTGGAAGACGACATGACGGTGGGCGTGGGCTGGGGCGCCACACTCTATGAATCATTGGGCACGCTGGCGCCGCGCGACATCGAGAACCTGCAGGTGATTTCGCTTCTCGGCGGCATCGTGCAGGCGCGCAAATACAATCCGGCGGAATTCGCCTGGCAATTCGCCCGCGTGATGGGGGCCGACTGCTACCTGTTCCAGGCGCCGGCGGTTGTTGATTCGCCGGAGACGCGCGAGGCGCTGATCGAGCGCTGCGGGCTGCGCGACATCTTCCGCAGGGCCGAGCGGCTGGACCTCGCCATCCTCAGCGTGGGCACCATGGCGCCCTCCTCCACCGCCTTCCGTTTCAACCTGATCAGCGACGAAGAGCGCGCCGAACTGCTGAGGCTGGGCGCGGTCGGCGACATGCTGTTCAACTTCTACGACCGGGACGGCAGGCTCCTCGACCATCCGGTCAACCGCCGCATCATGTCTCTGCCGCTGGAGCAGCTGAGGAGCGTGCCCACCCGGGTGCTCGCCTCGGGCGGCAACGACAAGGTGGACTGCCTCCTCGGCGCAATCCGCCTCGCCGACGCCAATGTGCTCATCACCAACGAAGCGACCGCGCGCGAGCTCCTGCTGCGGAAGGCCTAGGAGCCTGTCTGGATAATCTGATTTTTGTTGCATTTGTGCAATGGGTTCAGCGGGATGTTCTGGCTCATGTTGCGGCCTTGGCCAGTTTG
>NZ_JADCDA010000028.1 GCF_020252405.1 Aestuariivirga sp. | reverse complement strand
GCGATGGGAGAAGGTGGCCGACAGGCCGGATGAGGGCTTCTTTCCGCATCGGAATCTGTGGACAAAGGCCCTCATCCGCCCTTCGGGCACCTTCTCCCATCCTTCGGACGGGAGAAGGGAACCCATATGCGATAGCCCTGGTCACTGGCGGGGAGGAACCGTCCCGCGCCTTACTGCGCCAGCATGGACGTGGCGTCCGAGATCACGTCGGCCGCCTCTTCCTCATTGCCCGCGGCGCACAGCTTTTCGGCCTGGGCCACCATGTCCTGCAGCTGGGACTTGACGTCCGGCTGCGCCTGGCTGGCGGCCAGCGCGCTCTTGAGGGCGCCAAGGTCCGCATCGCAGGGGCCGGCCAGAACCGGGCTGGCGAGAGCGGCAAGCAGGCCGAGGGCGGGCAGGGCGGATTTCATGGCGGGAACCTCTTTCGTCAACGCCTGCACTCTATAGCGCGGGGCGGTTGGTCGCGCCAATCCTCCCCGTAGTGAAAGTGGCAATCAATCGTTGACTCATGCCGCAGAAAAAGGCGACCGTAAGCTTGACGCAAGAAGGGTCGAATCGGACCCCGGCGACAGGGGGGCGGAGACTGCGGCGCCAGCAAGAGCGCAGGGTCCCGGCCAAAACAGAAAAGAGTGAGGACAGCCGGCAACGCGCGTTGCCCGGCGCGTAGCATTTCACCTCACGCGAGGCGAGGTTGGCGTAAGGGGAATGCTGGGCTTCTTGCGGAACAGGGCGGGAAAGGGTTGCCGGAGTCCATTGCTCCGCAGATTGCCGTTTATTCTGGCGATGCTGATGGCCCCCTTGGCCTTCGCGGCTGAGGCGCAGGCCACCAACCTCGTCGTCAACATTGTCGGCAGCGAAGGTTCGATCCCTCTGGGTGGCACCGTCACCTACACGGTCACCATCGAAAACGAGGATCTGCCCACCAACTCCTCTCCGCAGACGACACTCAGCCTGAGCATTCCCGGCACCTTCACCTTCACCGGCACGGAAGCCGGAAGCCCCATCACCGGCTGCACGCCGCAGCCGGGAATTGGCCCTGTCACCGTGACCTGCACCGTGCCGCCGATTGCGGGCGGCTCCGCCGTCAGCCTCCAGGCCCTCGTCAAAACCAGCGCGCAGGGCACTTTCTTCGTCACCGCGACAGTGCCGGCGGACCTTTCAACCGACCCCTCGGCCAGCCAGAAAACCACGGTCACCGCTGGCACGGATCTGTCGCTTGACGTCACCGGTCCGGCAAGTTCCGCCTCGGGCAGCGAGGTCGCCTATGATTTCGCCGTCAGCAATCTCGGCCCGCTGCCTGCCACGAATGTGGTTGTTTCGTTTCCCATTCCCGCCGGTCTCGGGGGTCTGGTCTGGCCGGAGGGCTGCGTGCTGTCCGGCGCCAACTATCTCTGCACCATTCCGGGGCCTGTTCCGGTTGGCGGAACGGCAAGCCTGCAGCTTAAGGGCCAGATTGCCGTCGCCTCAAATTCCGACATCACCGTGACGGGTGAGATCACCAGCAGCAACCCGCCCGACCGCATCACCAGCAACAACCGCAAAACGAAGACGACAGCCGTCACAGAGGGTTCTAACGTCAAGATCGCCAAGAGCCGCTCACCGTCGACGCCCAAGCTGCTGATTGGCGACACCGTCACCTTTACGCTGACCCCGAGCTTTACTGGCGAAACCCCGCTCGTCCTTAAGATTGTCGATGACATTCCGGACGTCTTCCAGATCGATTCCGTCGCGCCTGCGGCGGGCAGCGGCTGGAGTTGCGATGTCGTGGGCCAGACCGTCACCTGCACACTGCCTTCGGGTGGTGCTCCCGGCTATAACGTGCCGCTCGGCCCCATCACCATTGGCGCCACGGCGGTGGCGGCCGGCAAGGCCACCAACTGGGTCGACATCACGTCGGAGAGCCCGACCGACCCGAACCTCCGCAACAACAGGGCAAACGACGGCGGTGTGGAGATCATCGGCAAGACCGCGGACCTCCGCGCCAACAAGTCCACCTCGGCCAACCCGGTGCTTGAGGGAACGCCGTTCAGCTTCACCATCAGCACGTCCAATCTGGGCAACCAGCCCTTCACCGGAACCATCGTGATGACGGACTCGCTGCCCGCGGGGCTGCGGGTCGATTCCTATGCGGCGCTGAACGGCTGGAGCTGTTCACCCGCTGAGCCGGTGACCGGCCCGGCCCCCATCGTCTGCACGCGCGACTATACGGCCGATTCGCCACTGCCGGTCGGCGTCACCACGCCTGGCGTCGTTCTTGCAACCGTCTCCACGGTCTCCGGCGCAACAAGTGTCACCAACTCAATGACGGTGACCACCGTCAACCCCAACTTCCCCGATCCCAATCTCATCAACAACACGGCCACCATTAAACTCAATTCGACCGGCAGCGGCAACCAGGCCGATATCTCCGTCATCAAGACGGCCCTCAACAAGAAGATTGCCTCGGGCGACCTTCAGCAATTCGACATCGAGATCGTCAACACCGGCCCCGGCGCCTCGTCCACCATCGCCTTCATCGATGACCTGACCAGCCTCATCGACAATAAAACCGGCGCCAACAACGGTTTCGTGCAGGCCTCCTGGTCACCCAATGCCGCAACAGGCATGATCTGCACCACGACGCCCCTTGGCGGGGCGACGGGGACCGCAGTGCGTTTCAGCTGCGCCATCGCCACGCTGCCTGTCTGCACCGCCGGGACCGATTGCCCGACGATCCGGATCGAGGTGCGGCCCGGCGGAAATGCCGGAATGCGCGCCAACAGCGCAACCGCAACATCAAGCGTCACCTACGATCCCAACCCCAACAACAACACCGGCAGCGACACCTTCGAGGTCACCGCGCTGGCCGACGTCACCATCGGCAAGACCGTCAATCCGTCCAATCCGCGGGCGGGTCAGGCTTTCACCTATGTGCTCACCGCCACCACCACCCCGGACGGCCGGAGTGCTGCGGAGAATGTCACCGTCACCGATACGCTTCCGTCCGGCCTGATCTTCCTCGGCGCCGTGCCATCCAGCGGCAGTTGTTCCAAGCTTCCGTCCGTTGGCAAGATCATCGGTGGTCCGGTCCCGGAGCAGTCAACCCCGGGCTTGCTGGAGTGCAATCTCGGCACCATTGCCAACGGTTCGCAGCGGACCGTGACAGTCACCGTCGCGGCCACCACCGCACTGGCCAACACCACTGTCACCAACTTCGCGACCGTCAGCTCCCCCACCACGCCGGGCGATGACGGAGGCAACAATTCCGCCTCCGTCGACGCGGAGATCAGGCCGCCCACGCTCGATCTTCAGATCAACAAGGTGGACACGCCGCTGCCGGACTTCGGACCAGACCCGGTGGGCATCGGGTTGAACATGGTCTATGGCCTGATCATCAGAAACAATGGTCCCTCCGCGGCGCAGGATGTCGTGGTCACCGATACGCTGCCGGAGAATTTCCTCGCCTTTCAGTCGGTGAGCGCGCCGCCGGACGTCTCCTGCAGCGGACCCGTCGGGCGCGAATTGGCCTGCACCATTCCTTTGATGCTCTCCGGCGCCACCCGCGTCATCAAGATCACGATGAAGGGCACGGCGAAGGGCGTTGCGCGGAACGTGGCGACGCTGTCCTCGCCCGAGATTGCGGCGGGCTGGGACACCGATCCGGACAACAACAGCGACGACGAAGCGACCAGCGTCCGCACCCGCGCCGACGTGGAGCTCGTCAGCAAGATTCCCTCGAAGACGCCGGTGGCGCTGCTCGAGCCCTTCAGCTTCGAGATCAAGGTCCGCAACAATGTCGGGACCGGCCTGTCGGAAGCGGACAACGTCGTCCTGTCGGACCCGCTGCCCAACGGCATGAAGCTCGTGGGCAGCCCCACGGGGGTGGTCACGGCCGGCACCACCACAGCGAACAGCTGCACGGGTGCGGCGGGAAATACGTCATTCACCTGTTCGTTCGGCACCATGAGTTCCGGTGCGGAGGTCACGGTCACCGTGCCGGTTCAGGTCGTGGAGGCGTCCAGCACGCAGCAGGTCTTCACCAATACGGCCAGCGTCGCCACCTCCTCGGTGGAGGAGAACACCGCAAACAACTCGAAATCCGGTCAGGTGACGGTCGAGAGCGCGGCGCTCGCCGGGCTTGTCTTCCGTGATTTCAACAACAACGGGGTCCAGGACCCCGGCGACACCGGCATCGGCGGCATCGCAATGACGATGACCCGCACCGGAGGCGGCACAGTGGCGAGTTTCACCGTCGCCACCACGGCGGATGGCAGCTATCTTTTCCCTGCTGTTCCGCCGGGCACATATTCGGTGACCCGCGGCCCGGTCGATGACCCGGCGCTGATCAACGGGCGCGCCATTCCCGGCAGTGCGGGCGGCAGCGCCGCAAGCGCCATCGCGATCAATGGGGTTGCGCTCTCCGGCGGCACCGCCACAGGCTACAACTTCACGCTGCCGCCTGCCGCCAACATCTCGATCAGCAAGGCGCTGCTCGCCGGGCCGACGGTCAATCCCGACGGCAGCTTCGATGCAAGCTTCCGGCTCACGATCAACAACCCCAGCATCCAGCCGCTCGTCAGCCTGGTGGTGACGGACGAGCTGGCGGGCGGGCCGCCACTGTTCGGCAGCTTTGCCGCCAACCCCACGCAACCCGGCGCCTACGGCATTTTGGCCGCTCCTTCGGGCAGCTGCGGCGGCCTCAATGCCGCCTTCAACGGCAGCAGCGACAAGGCTGCGGCACAGGGCTTCACGCTGGCCGCCAGCACCAGCTGCACGGTGGACTTCAGCATCCGGGTCATGCCCACCATCCCGCTGCCGCCGCTGCAGAACGGCGCGCGTTACTTCAACCAGGCGGGCGTTGCGGGGCAGGGCGGAGGCACGGGCGATGCCGTCTCCTCCGCGTCGCAGCTCGTGCCGCTGTCGCCCGAAGTCAGCCAGATGACCATCGCCAAGGTGCTGACGGGCTACCAGGACAAGGACGCCAGCGGCTCGATCACGCAGGACGATATCCTGTCGTTCAAGATCACCGCGACCAACACCGGCAGCGTGCCGTTGACAGATGTGGTGGTCTCCGACAACCGCATCACGCCGGACAGCAACAGCTGCCCGCTGCTGCAGCCGGGCGAGACCTGCGTGCTCACAGGCGTCTACACCGTCACCCTCGCCGATGTGCAGGCGGGCGCCGTCGTCAACACCGCGACGGCTGACAGCAACGAAACCAATCCCATCACGGCAACCGTCACCACGCCGGTGGTGGCCGTGGTGGACGAGAACACGCTGACCAAGAGGGCCCTCGTCAACACCGTGAAGCGCGGCGAAAAAGTGCCCTATGTGATCGTCGCGGAGAAGGTTCCGTTCAACCCGGCGCGGATCGTGGACGTGATGCCGCCAGCCTTCAGCTATGTCCCCGGCAGCGGCGCCGCCAATGGCACGAAGGTGGAGCCCACGGTCGAGGGCCGGAATCTCACCTTCGACGGGCTCGTGCCGGACCCGAAGGGCAAGATCAAGCTGGAGCTCACGCTGGTCGCCACAGCCGCCGTCAATCCCGGCGTGGCTGTGAACCAGGCGCAGCTGGTGGACCCGCGCTCCGGTCAGGTGGTGGCCACCGCAAAGGCGCGCGTCACCATTCTCGCCGAGGCCGTGTTCGATTGCGGCGACATCATCGGCAAGGTGTTCGACGACCAGAACCGCAACGGCTACCAGGACGAGGGCGAGCCGGGGCTGCCCGCGGTGCGCGTCGCCACGGTGGGTGGCCTGCTCATCACCACCGACTCCAATGGCCGCTTCAACATCCCCTGCGCCGACATTCCGGATGCCGATATCGGCTCCAATTTCATCGTGAAGCTCGATGCGCGGACGCTGCCCACCGGCTACCGCGTGACGACCGAGAACCCGCGGCGCGTGCGCCTCACACGGGGCAAGGTGGTGAAGCTCAATTTCGGCGCCTCGATTTCGCGGCTGGTGAAGCTGGAGCTCAACGGCAAGGTTTTCGCGCAGGGCTCCTCCGCGCTGCTGCCCAAATGGGAAAGCGGGCTCGACAAATTGGTCTCGGCGCTGCAGGCGGAGACCTCGGTGCTCGAAATCACCTATCGCGGCAGCGATGGCGCCTTGGCCAAGGCGCGGCTGCGCGCCGTGAAGGACGAGATCGCCCGGCGCTGGCAGGCGGTTCCGGACCGCTATGACCTTGCGATCGACACGCGCATCGTCTCCGGGGGCGCGCCATGAGGGCGGGGCGGCTGGCCCTCGTCCCGTTGCTGCTGCTCTGCGGCACGGCGCTGGCGCGCGCCGGCGAGCCGGAGGACGCGCTGTTCTCGATCAGCGTCGATGGCCAGCACGTGGCCGGAACGCCGGGCACGCCGGACAAGAACCGCAACACCGACAAGGCTTTGGAACAGGCCGACATCCAGGTGAAATATGACGGGCTCAACGCCAGGCCCATCCTCAATGCCGCGACCGCCTCCTCGCGCCGCTCCTTCGCGGTGGGCGAGGAGGTGGAGATCCTCGCGTCCAGCAACTACCCGGCCTATATCGCGCGCCAGGAGATCCGCATTTTCGCCACCGGCAGGCGTGCTCCGGCAGCCCCCATCGCGGTCGTCAAGGTGGGCAAGGGCAATATCGCGCGCTGGACCATGCCCGAGGCCTCCGCCACGCAAGGCTTCGACGATTTCGTCTATGTGCTGCGGGTCTACGACGCCAAGGGCCGTTTCGACGAGACACGGCCGCTGACGCTGGTGCGGCGCTCCGCGCTGGACTCGAAACCGGCGGAGGAGGGGCCTGCGGCGCCCGGCTTCAGCGACGACAACACCTCCTTCCGGAACATCCGCGTCGATGGCGGGGCGGTGACCGTGGCGGGCCGCAACGTGCCTGCTGGCGCCACGGTGGATGTGCTGGGCGAGCGGATTCCGGTCGATGGTGATGGCCGCTTCGTGGTGCAGCGCATGCTGCCGGTTGGCGAGCACGACGTCGCTGTGGCGCTGAAGGGCGAGAAGGACGGCAGCCTCACCTTCGACCGCAGCATCAACATTCCGTCAAGCGAGTGGTTCTACGTCGGCCTCGCCGATTTGACGCTCGGCTCCAGGACGGGATCGAAACACATCGAAGACGTGGCGCCGGGCGAATATGACGGCGTCTATGACAAGGGCCGCCTCGCCTTCTACCTGAAGGGCAAGATCAAGGGTTCGTGGCTCCTGACCGCCGCGGCCGACACGGGCGACGGCAGCGTCGAGAACATGCTGACCGGCCTCGACGAGAGGAACCCGCAGAGCTTCCTGAAGCGCATCAATCCCGAGGATTATTATCCGGTCTATGGCGACGACTCGGTGGCGATCGAGGATGCGCCGACGAGCGGCAAGTTCTATGTCCGCGTCGAGCGCGGCGACAGCCGGGTGGTGTGGGGCAATTTCAAGACCGATATCCGCGGCACGGAGTTCCTGCGCAATGACCGCGCGCTTTATGGCGCCAACCTTGTGCTGAAGAGCGACAAGATGGCGCCCTCTGGCGAGCGCTCGGGCGAACTCCACGGCTATGCCGCCCAGCCCGGCACGCTGCCGCAGCGCGACGTGTTCCGCGGCACCGGCGGCTCGGCCTATTTCCTCACCCGCCAGGACGTGACGACGGGGTCGGAGACGCTCTATATCGAGGTGCGCAATCCGGTGACGGGCCGCGTGGTTGACCGCAGGACGCTGGTTTTCGGCCGCGACTATTCGATCAATTATGTGCAGGGCCTCATCCTGCTCAACGAGCCGCTGTCCTCCAGCACCGACAACGGCAATCTGGTGCGTGACGGGGCGATCGGCGGCAACCAGCAATATCTCGTCGCGGCCTATGAATATGTGCCCACGGCGGGCGACGTCGACGGCTATGTCTATGGCGGCCGGGCCCAGCAGTGGGTGGGAGACCATGTCCGCCTCGGCGTCACCGGCGCGCTGGAGAAGACGGGTGCGGCGGACCAGAAGCTGGGCGGTGCGGACATCCAGTTCTACAAATCCGAGCAGACCTTCCTCGAGGGCGAAGTGGCGGTGTCGGAGGGGCCGGGCTTCGGTTTTGCGGAATCGCTCAACGGCGGTCTCACCGTCACCGAGCCGGGCATCGCCGGCAGCGCGGGCGATTCCGCCATGGCCTACCGCGTGCTGGGCCGCCTCGACCCGGGCGAGGTCATTCCCGGCGCCAAGGGCGATCTCCAGGCGAGCTTCGCCTATAAGCAGTCCGGCTTTTCGACGCTGGACGAGCAGGTGACGGAGGACCGCTACGAATATGGCGTCAAGGGCGATCTCGAACTATCGAAGCTTCTGACGCTGAATTTCTACGGCGACCGGCTGGAAAGCGGCGGCGACGTCACCCAGAACCAGGCGGGCGCGGACCTCACCTATATGCTGAAGCAGGACCTTTCGGTATCGCTTGGCATCCAGCAGCTCGACGTCAACAACCCCGGGAATGACATCGACGGCACCCGCACCGACACGGCGCTGAAGCTCACCCGCATCTTGAGCGACACCTCATCCGTCTATGCCTTCGGCCAGGCCACCCTGGCGCGCACGGGCAATGTCGACCTCAACAACCGCGGCGGCATCGGCGGCACGCGGCAGTTCACCGACACGATCGACGGTTCGGCGGAAATCTCTTATGGCGATGGCGGCATCGGGGGCCGCGCGCTGCTCAGCTACCAGCCCGTCGCGTCGGACCGCTACTATATCGGTTATGCGCTGGACCCCGGCAATTACGTGGCCAACGACCTCCTGTCAGGCAAGCAGGACGACGATCTCGGCGGCATTATCGCGGGCGTCAAACACGGCTTCAGCGAGCGGCTCTCGGTCTATGCCGAGAACAAGTATAATTTCTGGTCGGCCCAGCCGAGCCTGACCCAGGTTTATGGCGTCACCTATACGCCCACGCCCGAGTGGAAGCTGGGCGGCGCCATCGAATCCGGCAAGGTGTGGGGGAACACCGCCGATCTGGGCTTCACCGACGGCAACTTCAACCGCAACGCGGTGTCCGCGACCGCGGTTTACAATCCGGATGACAAGATGACGGCCTCGGTCAAGGGCGAGGTGCGTTTCGACGATGGCAACAGCGCCGATGGCGGCGATCAGACGGCCTATTATCTCGCGGCGCGCTATTCGAACGCGCTGAACGAGAATTGGCGCGTGCTGGCGGCGCTCGATGCGGTGGTTTCGGACGCCACCGACTCCTCCATCGGCGGCAATTACGTGCAGGCCTCCGCCGGCTATGCCTATCGCCCGGTGCTGAACGACCGCCTCAATGCGCTGGCGAAATATGTCTATGTCTATGACGTGCCGGGGCCGGACCAGGTGAACATCGACGGGCAGACCGGCGGCCCCTCGCAGCAGAGCCATATCTTCAGCGTCGACGCCACCTATGATCTGACGCAGATGGTGTCGGTCGGCGGCAAATACGGCCTGCGCATCGGCGAGTGGAAGCAGGAGGACGGCAGCGGCTGGGAGAACTCCACCGCCCAGCTCGGCGTCATCCGAGCCGATCTCCATGTGGTGAAAAAATGGGACGTGCTGATCGAAGGCCGCTGCCTGTGGGAAAACGCCAGCCAGTCCGCCAAGTGGGGCGCGGTGGCCGCATTGTATCGGCAGATCAACGACAATTTCGACGTGGGCGTGGGTTACAATTTCGGCCGCTATTCGGACGACCTCGCGGACCTCTCCGCCAATGACCAGGGGTGGTTCGTGAACGCGGTCGGAAAGCTTTAGGCTGCGGCCATTGCCATTCGCTCTTGCCGCGACAGGGGCGATGTCTTGCGCCTACCGCTGCTCTTCGCCGCCCGCGAGGACGATCACCCCGATGATCATCAGTCCGGTCAGGATCAGGCGCACGCCCGCGCTTGCGCCGAAAGTGTTCAGCATCGTCACCAGCAGATACATGAACAGCGCCGCACCCCAGATGCCGGGCACGTTGGCGCGGCCGCCCGCGACGGACGTGCCGCCGATCACCACCGTGGCGATGGAGGCGAGCAGGAATTCCTCGCCCATGTTCAGCGCCGCGCCGCGCGAGAAGCCCGACAGCAGAATGCCGCAGACGCCGGCGAGGAAGGCGCTCAGCACATATGTGACGAAACGGGTGCGCCCGGCATTGAGCCCCGCGAGCCAGGCGGCGCGGCTGTTCTGGCCCACCGCGAGAACGCTCCGGCCATAGACGGTGCGGCTCAGCACCACCGCCATTGCAATGGAAAGCGCCAGCACCGCAACCGCCATGATGGGAATGCCGAGCACCTGCGCCCCGGCGAACTGGGCGAGCGGCTCCGGCGGCTTGATGCGGATGCCGCGGCCGTAGGAGATGGCGGTTGACAGCACAAGGAAGCTCGATGACAGCGTCGCGATGATGGGCGGAATGCGCAGCAGGCGGATGAGGCCATAATTGAAGGCGCCGACGGCGGCCGCAGCCCCCAGCGCCGCGAGGATGCCGATGGCCATGCGGCCCGTATCCTCGTCCATCACCTTCATGGCGATGACGCCGGAGAGCGTGATGGTGGCGGGGATCGAGAGGTCCACATTGCCGGGGCCGGTGGTGATCACCATCATCTGACCCAGACCCACGATGATGGTGAAGGTGGCGAAGGATAAGGCCGCCGTGAGGATGGCCCCGGCGCCCTGGCCTTCGGTGTAGGCGATGGTGGCGAGCCACACGGCAATCGCCGCGCCGAAGGAATAGACCCAGGGCTGGCGCAACAGCTTGCCCATCATCGCTTCTGCTCCCCGTATGAGACGAGTGCCCGCAGCGCCAGCACGATGATGAGGATCGCCCCTTGCGCGCCGATCTGCCAGTCGGGCGAAATCTTGAGGAAGATGAGGAAGGAACCGGCGAGCGCCAGCGTCAGCGCGCCGACCACCGCTCCCATGGGCGAGACCCGCCCGCCGGTGAACTCGCCGCCGCCGAGGATCACGCCGGCTATGGAATAGAGCGTGTAGCGGTCCGCCACATGCGCGTCGCCCGAGGTGGTGAGACCGAGCAGCGCGAGGCCCGACAGCACGCCGAACAAGCCTGCCAGCATGTACATGACGACCTTGGTCCGCAGCATCGACCAGCCGGCGCGCGTCAGCGCCTTCGGGTTGCCGCCGGCGCCGCGCGCCACGACGCCCCAGGAGGAATACATAAGGGCCAACTGAACCACGGCTCCGATCACCACCGCGGCGATGATGGGAAAGGGTACCCATGGCGTTTGCACGGCCATCAGCGCCTTCAGCCAGTCAGGCGCCTTGCCGCCGGGCGAAGGCAGGATCATCACCGAGATGCCGAGCCAGACGAAGGACAGGCCCAGGGTCACCACGATCGAGGGCAGGTTGCGGATGTGGATCAGCGCGCCGATGGCGCCATAGCAGGCGATCAGCGCCAGCATGGCGAGGAGGCCCAGCGCCGGGCTCCCGTACATCAGCGTGGCCCCCACGCAGCTGACGAGGCCGACGAAGGGGCCGATCGACAGGTCGAGGTCGTTGACCGTGATGATGAACATCTGCGCGACGGTCGCGAGCGCGATGGGCACCGCGTATTGCAGCATCAGGTTGAGCCCGAAATAGCTCATCGTGCGCGGCTGCACATAGAAGGTGGCGGCGAGCACCACGGCCAGGGTGAGGAAGGGCAGGGCCTGGCGCAGCAGACGGCGGTTCATGCCGCAGGTTCCGCGAAGCTCGCCTGCAGCACCTTCTCCTCCGTCAGTTCGTCAGCGCCAAGAGCGGCGGCGATGGCGCCGTTCCTGAACACATAGGCGCGGTCGCAATGCGTCAATTCGTCGATCTCGGTGGTGTACCAGATGAAGGTGCGGCCCGTCCCGGCCTCCGCCCGGATCATCGCATAGACTTCCTGCTTGGTGCCGATGTCGACGCCGCGCGTCGGGTCGTCCATCAGGATGACCGCGGCATCGGAGGCCAGCGCCCGGGCGAACAGCGCCTTCTGCTGGTTGCCGCCGGACAGCGTCAGGATGTTGTTGTTGACGTCCGGGGTGCGGATCGCCATCCGGTCCTTCCACTCCCCGGCCAGCCTCGCCTCGGCGGCGAGGTCGATCAAACCGCCCCTGCGCAGCGTTGCGAGGGAGCGTGTGGTGATGTTGCGGCCGATGGACCAGAGATTGAACACGCCATCCGACTGCCTGTCACCGGCGATGAAGGCGAGCCTGCCCGTCACCTGCGCCTCGCGGCGCTCGTAGATCCGCAGCAGCATGCGCGTCTGGCCATGGCCCGCGAGCCCTGTGAGGCCGATGATCTCCCCCTTGCGCGCCTCAAGCGCCGCGGGGCCGCCGCTGCGCGGCCGGGCGCTGACCATCACCTCCGCCCCCGCGGTGCGCGCCGCGCCGCGCGTGTGCTCGCGCGCTTCCGAGCCCATGGCGGCAACCAGCGAGTTGCGGGTGAAATCGCCGGCCTTGCGATCCGCCACGGTCTTCCCGTCCTTCATCACCACGATGCGGCCGGCCGTGGACAGGATTTCGCCGAGGAGATGCGAGATCAGGATGATGGAGGTTCCGCGCGCCGTTTCCCTTTTCACATAGGCGAGGAGCTGCCGCGCGGTGACGGCGTCAAGCGAGGAAGTGGGCTCGTCGAGGATGACGAGGCGCAGCTTGCCATCCGTCACCGTGAAGGCGCGCGCGATCTCCGCCATCTGGCGCTGGCCGATGGCGAGGCCGGCAATCTCGTCGTCGGGTGCTATGCCGTGGCTGGGAAATATCTCATCGAGCTTCTGGCGGATCAGCGCGCGGGCGCGGCCCTTCCAGCCGAAGCCTTTCAGCGACCGGTGCACAATGCGCACATTCTCCGCCACCGTCAGGTTGGGGCAGAGGGAAAGCTCCTGGAACACGCAGCGCACGCCTTCCGCCTGCGCCGCTGCCGCGGTCCAGCCGCCGGAGCAGGGCCTGCCGCCGATTGACAGTGTTCCGGCCGAGGGCGTCAGGTTGCCGCTCAGCACATGCATCAGGGTGGACTTGCCGGCGCCATTGTGGCCGACGAGCCCGAGGCATTCGCCGGCATCGACCGTCAGGTCGACTCCGGCCAAGGCGCGGACGGCGCCGAATGATTTTTCGACGCCGTCCAGTCTGATGGCTTGCCCGGACAAGTGCTTACTTGCCCGCGATCACCTTCTGGGCGTCCGCCAGGCTGTATTCGACATTGGCAACACCGCCCTTCTCGGTGGTGGCGAGATTGGCCTCCAGCGTATCCTGGTCGATGCGCAGGAAGGGCACGGTCAGGTCCTTCGGCACGTCCTTGCCGTCAAGGATCTGCTGGGCAACCCAGAAGGCCAGCGTCGAGACGCCGGGCGCGATCGAGACCGACATGGTCTCGTAGCCGCTCTTGTCCTTCTGCTCCTTCCACCACTGCAGCTCATCCTGGCGGTTGCCCATGATGATGGTGGGGGTGGGGCGCCCGGCGGCGGCGAAGGCCTGGGCGGCGCCATAGCCGTCACCGCCTTGCGTCACCACGGCCTTGATCTCCGGCAGCGACGGCAGGATGCCGGCCACGGCCTTCTGCGCCACTTCCTGCGCCCAGTCGCCATGCACCGAGCCGACGATCTTGAACTGCGGGTTCTTGGCCGCTTCGCTGTTGATGCCCTTGGAGATGGCGTCATCGACGAATACACCGGCAAGGCCGCGGATTTCGAGCAGATTGCCGCCCTCCGGCATTTTCCTGGCGAGGTACTCGACCTCCGAAGCGCCCATTTTCTCGAAGTCCACCGCGATCCGCCAGGCGCAGGGCTCGGTCACGATGCCGTCGAAGGAGACGACCACGATGCCCGCGTCGCAGGCCTGCTTGATCACGCCGTTCAGCGCATCGGGCGAGGCGGCGTTGACGACGATGGCGTTGTAGCCCTGCAGGATCAGGTTCTGAATCTGCGCGGCCTGTTCCGTCACCTGGTTTTCCGAGGTGGTGAAGGGATCGGCGGCGGCCACCACGCCATCGGCGACGGCCTGCTTGGTCACCTTGTCCCAGCTTTTCAGCATGGCCTGGCGCCAGGAATTGCCGGCGTAGTTGTTGGACAGCGCGATCTTCTTGTCCTTGGTGTCGGCCATGGCCGGGCCGACCGCCAGAAGGGCGGCAAGTGCGATGGTGCAGGCGAGCGTTTTCTTGAGCATCCGGGGGTCCTCCCATGACCGGTTTCGAGCCCTCTGATCCAGGGGCTCATGCCTGCATGCTAACATATCAGTTGTTGAGGGCAATGCCGCGCGGGCCGTTCCGGACGCGGAGCAGTCATTCCTGGGGCGGATTGCACCTTTCCGCTGTCTGCATTATACGATCTTTCCATGTCCCATGCGCGGAACATTCTGTTCGTCCCGGCGGCCCTGCCGCTGCCGCCCGCGCCTGGCCGCCTGCTTCTTAGCTGCCCCTGAGGGCCGGCCGGGCATTTGCCTTGGCTCTCGGGGGGCTCGCACGAAAAAACCCAGCTCAGCCAGGCATGACCGAAAGAACGCTTCCATGATGATGTCCCCTCGCGAGAAGTACCGCCCGTTTCCGCAGGTCCGTTTGCCAGACCGGCAATGGCCCAACAAAACCATCACCCATCCGCCCGTCTGGTGTTCCGTCGATCTCCGGGACGGCAACCAGTCGCTGATCGAGCCGATGGGCCTCGACCGCAAGATGCGGATGTTCGACGCCCTTCTCAGGATGGGCTTCAAGGAGATCGAGGTGGGCTTCCCCTCGGCCTCCCAGACCGATTTCGACTTCGTGCGCCACCTGATCGAGGGCAAGAAGATCCCCGACGGCGTCACCATCCAGGTCTTGACCCAGTCGCGCGAGGAGCTGATCCGCCGCACCTTCGAGAGCCTGAAGGGCGCGAGGAGCGCCATCGTGCATCTCTACAATTCCACCTCCGAGCTGCAGCGCCGCGTGGTGTTCAAGCTCGACAAACCCGGCATCATCGACATTGCGGTGAAGGGCGCAACGCTCATCCGCAGGCTTGAGGCGGAATTCGGCATGGAGAACGTGATCCGCCATGAATATTCGCCGGAGAGCTTCACCGGCACCGAACTCGACTTCGCCAGGGACATCTGCGAGGCGGTGATCGACGCTTATGAGCCCTCGCCTTCGAAGAAGCTCATCCTCAACCTGCCGGCCACGGTGGAAATGTCCACCCCCAATGTCCACGCCGACCAGATCGAGTGGTTCTGCCGCAACATCAAGATGCGCGATTGCCTGACCATCTCGCTCCACCCGCACAATGACCGCGGCTGCGCCGTGGCGGCCACCGAACTCGGCCTGCTGGCGGGTGCTGACCGCGTGGAGGGCACGCTGTTCGGCAATGGCGAGCGCACCGGAAACGTGGACATCGTCACGCTGGCCATGAACATGTACAGCCAGGGCGTGGACCCCGGCCTCGACTGCTCGAACATCAACGAACTCGTCCGCATGGCGGAGTATTGCAACCAGCTGCCCATCCACCCGCGCCACCCTTACGCGGGCGAACTCGTTTTCACCGCCTTCTCGGGCTCGCACCAGGATGCGATCAACAAGGGCTTCAAGGCCATGGCGGCATCCAACTCGCCGCTGTGGGAGGTGCCTTACCTGCCCATCGACCCGATGGATCTTGGCCGCTCCTATGAGGCGGTGATCCGCATCAACTCGCAGTCGGGCAAGGGCGGCATCGCCTATATCCTCGAAAAGGAACACGGCATCGAACTGCCGCGGCGGCTGCAGATCGAATTCTCCAGGGTCGTCCAGGCCATTGCCGATGGCGAGGGCGTGGAACTTGCCGCCGACCGCCTGTGGACCGCCTTCGGGGCGGAGTATCTCGAAGGCAACGGCCGCTACGGTTTCGTCTCCCATGCCGCGGGCGCCGGGCAGACGGGGCAGGATGTGGTCGCGAAGATCACGGTGGATGGCAACCTCAAGACCATC
>NZ_JADCDA010000027.1 GCF_020252405.1 Aestuariivirga sp. | reverse complement strand
GCCTTTGTCCACAGATTCCGATGCGGAAAGAAGCCCTCATCCGGCCTGTCGGCCACCTTCTCCCATCGCGTACCGCGACGGGAGAAGGGAAAATTGACATGGCACAAGACACGCCGCCGCCATATGCGATTCGCCTCCCCCTTGTGGGGAGGGAAAACACCCCGATTCTGCATGACCGCCCGCCGCTCTAAACGGCGTCATCCCGGCGAAAGCCGGATTTCTCACCGCACATGCTGACCCAACCATCCGGGACGCTACACTTTCGCCGGGGTGACGGCATGGAAAGGGAGTCACCTTTCCGTCAGCTTCAGTTCGATCCTGCGGTTGCGCGACTTCGCCTCTTCCGTCGAACCCGGGTCGATCGGCTGGAACTCGCCGAAACCCGCGGCCACAAGGTGCTGCGGCGAGACGCCGTTGTCGATGAGGAAATTGACCACCGCGATGGCGCGCGCCGCGGAAAGCTCCCAGTTGGACCTGAACTGAGCGGAGGTGATCGGGTCGTTGTCGGTGTGGCCGTCGACGCGCAGCACCCAGGCGATGTCGGGCGGAATTTCCTTTTCGAGCTGCTTCAGCGCATCGGCGAGCTTCAGCATCTCGGCCTGGCCTTCCGGGTTCAGCGACGCCTGGCCCTTGGGGAACAGAACCTCGGCCTGGAACACGAAGCGGTCGCCCACCACCAGGATGTCGGAGCGCTGGGAGAGAATCTGCCGCAAGCGCCCGAAGAATTCCGAGCGGTAGCGCGTCAGCTCCTGCACGCGCTGCGCCAGCGCGGAGTTGAGCCTCTTTCCAAGGTCCGCGATCTGCGCTTCCGAGGCCTTGTTCTTGCTTTCGGCATCCGACAGCAGGGCATTCAGCGACTGCAATTGCCGGCGCATGGCGGCGATCTGCTGGTTCAGCAGCTCCACCTGGGCCAGAGCCTGCGAGGAAATGGTCTTCTCCTTGTCGAGCGAGGTCTGGAGGCCGGTGATCGTCTGGTTCGCGGCATCGCCCTTCGCACCCTCGCCTTCGAGCATGGCGGAGAGCGCGGAAGCCTTGCTCTTCGCGGCCGCGAAATCGTCCTGAAGTGCGGCGAGCGCCGCGTTGGCGTCAGCCTTCGCGGCTTTCTCCAGCGCCAGCAATTGCGTCAGCTCCGCGATCTGGGCGCGAAGCTGCCCCAGCGCCGAATCCTGACCGGTGATCTGCCGCGCCAGCAGGAACTGCGACATGATGAACACCGAAAGCAGAAAAATGATGACCAGCAACAGCTGCGCCATGGCGTCGACGAAGCCCGGCCAGTAGGCCTCCTCAGCGGCGCGCCCGCGCCTGCGGTAAAGCCCGGCCATTTACGGACGCTCATCCTCGCGCGCCCGGCCGCTCATGCCGCGGGCAAGCGGGCCCGTGGCGCGGATGAGCAGGCGCTGGATTTCATTCTGCTGTGTCTGCTGGCCCTGTGCCCATTGCCGCACGATCTTCTGTTCCTCGCGCATCTGGCCGACCAGGCCCGCCACCGCCTCCGCGAGCTGCTCCATCGAGTCGCCGTCGGGCCGCGGCGCGGTGGAAGACGGCGCGTCGGACGGCGCGGCGCGCTGCGCCTCGATCACATAGGTCAGCTTCTCGACGGCGCGCTGCAGGGCGGCCACTTCCGCGCGCAACAGCTGCGGCGTGATGCCCGGCGCCGCGGCCTGCGCCGCCATGTCGCTGCCCGAGCCCGCCGCCACGTCCGTGATGGAGGACAGCCAGTCCTCGAGGTCGATGTAGAAGCGGTTCTGCGCCTGCGCCGCCTTGAGGTCGAGAAAGCCGAGGATCAGCGAGCCCGAAAGGCCCAGGAGCGAGGACGAGAAGGACAGGCCCATGCCCTGCAGGGGCGCCTGCAGCCCGCGCTTCAGCTGGTCGAACAATGTGGCCGACTGGGTGGAGGACACATCCAGCCCCTCAATCGCCCCGCCGATCGACTGCACGGTTTCAAGCAAGCCCCAGAAGGTGCCAAGCAGGCCAAGGAAGATCAGGAGGCCGACCAGATAGCGCGACAGGTCGCGCGATTCATCGAGCCGCGAGGCGAGCGAATCAAGCACCGAGCGCATGGTGACGGGAGACAGCGTGGTGTTCTGCCGGTTCTTCAGCAGGATGGCCATGGGAGCGAGCAGCGCCGGCGGCCGGCCATTCTCGCCCCGCCCCTCCCGGAAGCGGTTGACCCAGCTCACCTCGCGGAACAGCCGCACCACCATGCGGTAGGAATGGATGATGCCGAACAGGAGCGTGGCCACGATCACGCCGTTGAGCATGGGGTTGGCCATGAAGGCGCTCGTCAACGGCTGCCAGATAACGGCGACGAGGATCGCCACCAGCAGCACGAAGACCGTCATATGGACGAGATAGACGCGCGGCGGATCAAGAGGTTGCGTTGAAGCTGGCTCGGCCATTCCGGGTCCCGTCGATGAGGCGGTTGCGTATGGCGGAGAATCTAGACCATTGCGAGGCGTTGCGGGAGAGATTTTCAGGCTCGGCGCATGTTCCGATCAGGTGGAACCACCTGGTCGGAACATGCGCCAGATCATGCTCAGGGCGCAGGCCGCCGCGCCGCGGCCAGCGCCAGAATCGCCACCAGCGTGATCGCCGCCAGCATGGCCCAGGCCTCGTTCACCGCCATGGCCAGCGCCGCCTTCTCCACCTTGTCCTGCAGCTCGCCCAGCGCATCGATATCCATCGAGCCCTGGGACAGCGCGGCGAAGTCGTCGAGCGGAATGCCGACGAAGCTTGCCGCATCCGTGCTGCCTGCCTTCATCCGCTCCACCAGCCGGTCACCCAGCACCGGCGCACGGCCATAGAGCACGGTGTCAATGAGCGCGATGCCGATGGCGCCGCCGAGGTTCCGCATCAGGTTGAACAAGCCGCTGGCATCCGGCACGCGCGCGTCGTCCAAAAGGCTCAGCGCCAGCCGGGTGGGCGGCAGCAGGCAGAACATGATCGCCGCGCCGCGCACCACCTGCGGCCAGAACATGTCGTTGTAATCGGTCGCGGGCGTCTGGAAGGCGCTGAGACCGGTCCCGATGCCGAAGGCGAGAAAGCCGAGCCCCGAGAGCAGCCGCGACTCCATCCGCTTGTCGAGCGCGACAGCGATGGGCGCCATGATAAGCTGTGCCGCCCCCGTCACCAGCATGATGCGCCCGATCTCGAGCGGCCCATGCCCGCGCACGAAGGCAAGGAACACCGGCATCAGATAGACGGAGCCGAACAGCCCCACCCCCAGCGCAAAGCTCATGCTGCAGGCGGCGAGGAAGTTCCGTTCACGGAACAGGCGCAGCTCGGCGATGGGGTGGCCGCCCTTCAGCGAACGCGCGACGAAGCCCGCCGTTGAAACCGCGCTCAACGCCAGCAGCGAAACCACCACGCCCGACAGCCAGCCGCGGTCCGGCGCTTCCTTGAGCCCGATCTCAAGAGCGGCGAGCGCCATCGCCAGCATGATCAGCCCCGCGACGTCGAGCTTGCGCAGCTCGCCCGCATCGATGGCCCGGCGCGGCAGGAAGAGCGCCGCCACCACCGCCGCCAGCACGCCGGGCACGATGTTGATCAGGAACAGCATGTGCCAGGACCAGGTCTCGGTCACCCAGCCGCCCACGACGGGCCCGATCGTCGGGGCCAGCACGGCGAGCACCCCGGCAATGGTGGTGGCGAGCCCCTGCTGCCTCGCCGGGAACAGCAAAAAGACGGCCGAGAACACCGCGGGGATCAGCGAGCCGCCGGAAAAGCCCTGCACCACGCGCCAGAAGATCAGGCTGCCGAAGCCGGTGCTCGCGGCGCACCCTGCCGATGCAATGGTGAACAGCGTGATTGACACGATGAACAGCCAGCGCATGCCGAACAGCCGGGTGAGGAAGCCGGTCAGGGGAATGGCGATGATCTCGGCAATGAGATAGGCCGTCTGGATCCAGCTCATCAGCTCCTTGTCGATGGCGAGCGCGGACTGGATGGCGGGCAGCGATGTGGCCACCACCTGGATATCGAGGATGGCCATGAACATGCCGAGCGCCATCATGGCGAAGCCCGCCCAGGTGGCGGGCGGGGCGCGCTCGGCTGCGCCGTTCACGGTGCGGCGCGGGCCAGCGCCGTGCTCTCGGCGCGGATGCGGATCGCCAGCACCCCGAGATTGGCCAGCGAAAAGATTATGGCGAACCACGTGAGCCCGAGGCACAGAGGCAGCACCGCGATCTCGCCGATCACCACGAGGTAGTTGGGGTGCCGCACGAACCGGTAAGGGCCCCTGGCGACGAGCGGCGCGCCGGGCAGCACGATGATGCGCGTGGTCCAGCGCGGCCCCAGCGTCATCAGCACCCAGACGCGCGCGGCCTGCAGACCCATGAACAGCGCAAACCACAATGCGGAGACCGGCTGGTTCCATCCGAACACCCAGAGGCCCGCCAGCCACAGCGCATGCAGCAGCACAATCAGCGGATAATGGCCCGGCGCATGCTCGACGGCGCCCTCCGCCAGCAGCGCGCGCGTGTTGCGCCGCGCCAGCACAAGCTCCGCCAGCCGCCCCAGCGTCACAAAGGCAAGCAGGATGACGGCGGCGCTCATGCGGCCAGCAGCGTGGCCGTGGCCGCAGTGAAGCCCGGCCCCATCGCCGTCATCAGCGTGCGCCTGGGCAGGCCGGTGGCCAGCGCCTTCTCCAGCACAAAGAACACGGTGGGGGCGGACATGTTGCCATATTCCTCCAGCACCGCGCGCTCATCCGCCAGCAGGCCCTGGGGCAGTTGCAGCGCGCGCTCCAGCGCCGTCACCACCTTGGCGCCGCCGGGGTGGCACACGAAACGGTGGATGTCGGACAGGTTCAAGCCCGCACGCTGGAGCATGTCGCGCGCCGCGGGGCCGAAATGCTCCTCCGCAAAGGGCGGAATGGAGCGGTCGAAGATCACGCCGAGGCCTTCCGCGTCCACCGACCAGCCCATGATGTCCAGCGTGCCGGGCCAGGTGTATTGCGAGGCTGATTCGATTTCCGCGCCGCCGCCCTCTTCCGCCCGCAGCACGAGGGCTGCCGCACCATCGCCGAACAGCGCGGTCGCCACCACATTGGCCTTGGTCAGCTGGTCGGCGCGGAAGGACAGCGTGCAAGTTTCGACCGCGACGAGCAGCACATTGGACCCCGGCCGCGACTGCGCCAGCCGCGCCGCGATGGAGAGACCGGAGACACCGCCCGCACAACCGAGCCCGAACACCGGCACGCGCTCCACATGGCGCCCAAAACCCATCCCGTCCGCAACCCGCGCCTCGAGGCTGGGCGTGGCGATGCCGGTGGAGGAGACGGTCACGACGGTATCGACATCAGGCGCCCTGAGCCCGGCGCGGTCGAGAGCCTCACGCGCCGCATCCGCGAAGAGCTTGCAGGCCCCGTCAACATAGGCCTCGCTGCGCTCCGGCCAGCCCAGCGGCTGCATGTACCAGTCGATGGGCCGCACCGCGCGCCGCCGGTGGATGCCGGATGTCATGAACACGCCCGCCACCTGCTCGAAACCCTCGAAACGCCCGCCAAAGGCCGAAGTGGCGAAAGAGGCCGCGTCAGACTGGCTGATCACATGGGGCGGCAGGGCCGTCGCCAGCGAGACTATCCGGGCCTTCAGCATCAGCGGCACACCTTGTTCAATTTGACTCGCAACGAAGGGTTACGCGCGGCGGATCACCGGTATTCCGTTCACCCTCATCTCATCATACCCGGGCTTGTCCCGGGTATCCTTTGTTCCCCACAAAAGAAGATACGCGGGACACGCCCGCGTATGATGAATTCATGTCATGACGGTGGCGGCCGGGAATACCCCCCTCACCCCATCGACTTGTTGATCTCTTCCGTCATCTTCTTGGCGTCGCCGAACAGCATCATGGTGTTGTCGCGCCAGAACAGCGGGTTGTCCACGCCGGCATAGCCCGACGACATGCCGCGCTTGATGAACATCACGGTCTTGGCCTTCCACACCTCAAGAACCGGCATGCCGAAGATCGGCGAGGTCGGGTCGTCCTTGGCGGAAGGGTTGGTCACGTCATTGGCGCCGATCACGAAGGCCACATCCGCCTGGCCGAAGTCGGAGTTGATGTCCTCAAGCTCGAACACCTCGTCGTAAGGCACATTGGCTTCCGCCAGCAGCACGTTCATGTGGCCGGGCATGCGGCCTGCAACAGGGTGGATGGCATATTTGACGGTGACGCCTTCCTTCTTCAATTGGTCGCCCATCTCGCGCAGCGCATGCTGGGCCTGGGCCACCGCCATGCCATAACCCGGCACGATGATGACGGAGCCGGCATTCTTCATGACGAAGGCCGCATCTTCCGCCGATCCCTGCTTGACGGGCTTGGCCTCGCCCCTGGCGGCGGGCCCCGCACTCTCGCCGCCGAAGCCGCCAAGGATAACGGAGATAAAGGAGCGGTTCATGCCCTTGCACATGATGTAGGACAGGATCGCGCCCGAGGAGCCCACCAGCGCGCCGGTGATGATGAGTGCGGTGTTGTGCAGCGTGAACCCGATGCCCGCCGCCGCCCCGCCGGAGTAGGAGTTGAGCATCGAGACGACAACCGGCATGTCCGCGCCGCCGATCGGGATGATCAGCAGGAAGCCCAGCGCCAGCGAGATCAGGATGACCGCCCAGAACCACAGCCACACCGGATTCATGAAGAACAGCACGATGCAGCCGAACAGGGCGAGGCCCAGCGCAATGTTGATGGCATGACGCGCCGGCAGCATGATGGGCGCTCCCGACATGCGGCCATCGAGCTTCAGGAAGGCGATGATGGAGCCGGTGAAGGTGATGGCGCCGATGGCCGCGCCCAGGGACATCTCGATGCGCGAGATCGGCTGGATCAGCCCGTCGGCCACGATGTGGAAGGCCTCCGGCGCATAGAAGGCCGCAAGCGCCACGAACACCGCGGCAAGGCCGACGAGCGAGTGGAAGGCCGCGACCAGCTGCGGCATGGCCGTCATGGCGATCTTCCTGGCCGCCATGCCGCCGATCGCCGCGCCGATGCCAAGCCCCAGCGCCACGAGGATGATGACCAGGGGCGAGAGCTGCATGGTGGCGAGCGTGGTGAGAATGGCAATCGCCATGCCCACCATGCCGTACATGTTGCCCTGCCGCGAGGTGGCGGGGGATGACAGGCCCCGCAGCGCCATGATGAACAGCGCGCCGGAGACCAGATAAAGAAGGGCTGCGAAATTGGCCGACATGCGCCTACTTGTCCTTCTTCTTGTACATGGCGAGCATGCGGCTGGTGACCATGAAGCCACCGAAAATGTTGATCGAGGCCAGGATCAGGGCGAGGAAGCCGAAGATCATGGCGACGACCGAGCCGGAGGCGAGCGCACCCACACCCACCGCCAGGATGGCGCCCACCACGATCACCGACGAGATGGCGTTGGTGACGCTCATCAGCGGCGTGTGCAGCGCCGGCGTCACGTTCCACACCACATAGTAGCCCACAAACACCGCCAGCACGAAAATGCCGAACAGCGAGACAAACGGATCGATCGCTTCCATCACTCAGGCTCCGAACATGGGGTGCACCAGCGCGCCGTCCCTGGCGATCATGGTTCCCCTGATGCATTCATCGGCGTCGTCAATCTTGAGCGAGCCGTCCTTCTGGATCATCAGGTCGAGGAAGTTGGCGAGGTTCCTGGCGAAGAGCGGTGCTGCATTGCCGGCAAGCTTGCCCGCGAGGTTCACCGTGCCGACGATCTTCACACCCTTGTGCTCGACAATCTGGTCGGGCTTCGACAGCGGGCAGTTGCCGCCGCGCTCCACCGCGAGGTCGACGATGATCGAGCCGGGCTTCATGCTCTCCACCATTTCCTGCGTGATCAGCACGGGCGCCGGGCGGCCCGGGATCAGCGCGGTGGTGATGATCACGTCCTGCGTTTTGACGTGGTTGGCGACGAGGGCCGCCTGCCTGGCCTTGTCCTCGGCCGAAAGCTCCCTGGCATAGCCGCCGCTCGTTGCCGCGTCTGCGATGTCGGCATAGACGAATTTGGCGCCTAAGCTCTTCACCTGCTCTTCCGTCGCCTTGCGCACGTCCGTGGCGGAGACGATGGCGCCCAGGCGGCGCGCGGTTGCGATGGCCTGAAGGCCGGCCACACCAACGCCCATGATGAAGACTTTCGCGGCGGGCACGGTGCCGGCGGCCGTCATCATCATCGGGAAAGCGCGCGTGAAGTGGAAGGCGGCGTCGATCACCGCCTTGTAGCCCGCAAGGTTGGCTTGGCTGGACAGGATGTCCATCGACTGCGCCCGCGTGATGCGCGGCATCAGCTCCATCGCAAAGGCGGTCACGCCCGCAGCCGCGATGGCGTCGAGGCCCGCCTTGTCGCCATAAGGTTCGAGGCCCCCGATGAGCAGGGTCCCGCGCTTCAGGGATGACAGGAGTTCGCCAGAGGGGCGACGCACCGTGAGCACCACGTCCGCATCGCCGAAGCCACCCTGCACGATCCTGGCGCCCGCGGCCGCAAAGGCCTCGTCGGGAATTGAAGCGCCCTTGCCGGCGCTTGCCTCAACGGCAACGTCCGCGCCCTTCTTGATAAAGGCCTTGACCGTGTCGGGGCTGGCCGCAACGCGGCTCTCCCCATGCTGTGTTTCGGTGGGGATCGCGATTTTCATGCTGCCCGCCCTGCCGGTCAGGAAATCATGACGGCGGTGAGCAACCCGAAGATCACCAGCCCGCCAACCGAGATATACCAGTTGTTGCTGGCCCGGAGATCGACGATCAATGCGATGGCGCCGATGATGAGACCCGCAAAACCGGTCAGCACATTGCCCTTGTCGATAAAGGCAAAGGCGCACAGCGCCACCAGCACGTAAAGGCAGAAGATGGTCAGCGCCACGGTGCCCTTGATGAAGCCGGCATAAGTGCGGTGTGCCTCGTCATAATCCATCGCGCTGGACGTCTGCGTGCCGTGTTCGGCCATTGATTCCCCCAAAAGCTTGAAAACCGTTCTTCGGCGTTTCTAGCCACTCCGGCCCCGCCCTGCAAGCGGCGCGGATTTGCCGTGGCGATCCGTCACGCGAGCCGGACGGGCTCCTGCAAATTATTGAAAAAATAGATGGATTCGGGCAGGTCGTGGCCATGCCAGCGATAGGTCTCGTGGCGCACGAAGCGGCCTCCCAGAGCGAATTGGACGGCCCGCGCCCCGTGACTGGCCGTCAGCACGCCCACCGCGAATGCAAGACCACCCCGTCCAAGCCACTCCCCAGCCGCCAAGCCCATCAGAGACCGGGCGGATCCCCGGAGATGGAGCCGGTGCAGCGCATGGACAGCAAAGACATGTCCATCCGCTCCTTCTGCCAGCGGTATGGCGAGCCTTCCTGCGCGAAAAATGCCCGACGCTCCGCTCAAGGCCAATGCCATGACGGTCGGATGATGAGAAAAGCCATGACAGGGTCGCCACGCCGCCGCCCTCACAGCAGTGTTCTTGGAATCAAGAATGCAAAAGGGCACGATACCGAAGCAGGCCTTGCGCCATCTGGCCAAATCTCAGCCAGATCACCCGCCTCCCCGGTGTCCGGCAACTGAATGCGATCTGCACGTCACCTTACGACAGAAGGCCAAGGCCAGTGCATGCCACCCCATCACAAGACAAAAGAAACTGCGGGTTCTGGTCCGGTGACGGAAGACGCTCTTGCAGTTTCACTTCACCTTAATGATGAAACGGACCTTCATGCTGGGCGGATACAGGGCCTTTTGATGATCGGGGGAGATCGTCAAGCTTCCGCTGTGCGCATGATCAAGCCCGGTTGCCTCTGGCGTTTTGTTGTCGGTGTCGCCAAAATTCCAGTTGTGCCCGCCAGTCGCCCCGCCCGTCTGGAAGGCAACGGACACATCACCGCGGCTTTCATTCAATACCTCCCCCACCTTGGTCGGATCAGACGTTCCGACCAGCCACCGGCCATCCATCTCGTCGAGAAATTCCCAGCCCTCAGGCTTAACCGTACTATTCGATTTCCAGGCCAACACGGTGCCGACCGGAACGCCTGCCAGCAAAAGTCCGGGAAGCTGCGCCTGGAGCGCAGCCAGTTCATCAGCGGTCTTCTTGTGCTGGACCGTGAGGTAGGCGACCTCTTTGCTGAGGCAGGCGGTACGCTTGCTCAAGTTGCCCTTGTCGCAGAGCCCGGCCTCGGCACCACCCGCAAGACCAAGGGACATGACAAGAACCACAGGCCCAAAAACACGCAAATTCAAAGACATCTGCTTCCCCCTCCCACAATAATGACGTAAGGTCAGCATTTCCTGCGGATATCGTCCATCTGAATCGTCTTGATCACAAAAATTTGATAGCTGACCGTCACATCTTCTCCAGCTCGTCGATCATGCCGGAGATCACCGAAAGCCCCTTGTCCCAGAATTGCGGGTCCGCCGCGTCGAGGCCGAAGGGCCGCAGCAGGTCGGAGTGGTGCTTGGTGCCGCCGGCCTTCAGCATCTCGAAATACTTGTCCTGGAAGCCCTGCGCACTCTCGCGGTAGCGGGCATAGAGCGAGTTCACCAGGCAGTCGCCGAAGGCATAGGCATAGACATAGAAGGGCGAGTGGATGAAGTGCGGGATATAGGTCCAGAAGGTCTCGTAGCCCGGCCCGAACAGGATGGCATCGCCAAGGCTCTCGTGCTGCACCTCAATCCAGATGGCGTTGATCCGATCTGGCGTCAGCTCGCCTTCCTTGCGCGCCTCATGCACCTTGCGCTCGAAGGTGTAGAAGGCGATCTGGCGCACCACCGTGTTGATCATGTCCTCGACCTTCGACGCCAGAAGCGCCTTGCGCTTCTTCGGCTCCGTGATCTTGACCAGCAGCGCCTGGAAGGTGAGCATCTCGCCGAACACGCTCGCCGTCTCCGCCAGTGTCAGCGGTGTCTGGGCCATGAGCGCGCCCTGGCTTGCGGCCAGCACCTGGTGCACGCCATGGCCCAGCTCATGCGCCAGCGTCATCACGTCCCTGGTCTTGCCCAGATAATTCAAGAGCACGTAAGGGTGCGCCGACGGAACGGTGGGATGCGCGAAGGCGCCCGGCGCCTTGCCGGGCCGCGACGGCGCGTCGATCCAGCGCCTGTCGAAAAAGGTCCTGGCGATCGCCGCCATCTCGGGCGCGAATTGTCCGTAGGCGGACAAAACCGTCTCCCGCGCGTCCGCCCACGGCACCTCGCGCGTGTCTTCCGCCGGCAGCGGCGCATTGCGGTCCCAGTGCATGAGCTTGTCCTTGCCCAGCCACCTGGCCTTCATGCGGTAATAGCGGTGCGAGATCTTCTCGTAATTGCGGCGCACGGATTCGACCAGTGCCGCCACCACCTCGGGCTCCACGCGGTTCGACAGATGCCGCGCGTCGGAGATGTCCTTGAAGCCGCGCCAGCGGTCGGAGATCTCCTTGTCCCTGGCCAGCGTGTTGGTGATCAGCGTGAACAGCTTGACGTTCTCGCCGAAGGTTCTGGCCAGCGCCTCCGCACCCTTCCTGCGCACCGCCTCGTCCGGGCTCTGCATCATGTTGAGGGTGGGTTCGAGGGTCAGCTTCTCGCCATCGACCTCGAAGCGCAGGCCCGCCATGGTCTCGTCGAACAGCCGGTTGAAGGCGGCAGACGATGTCTGCGACTTTTCGAGGAACAGCTCCTCCAGCCGGTCGTCCAGCTGGTAGGGCTTCTCCATGCGCAGATTGTCGATCCACGGCTTGTAGTGCGCAAGTGCGGGAACCTTCATCGCTTCGGCCAAAGCCTTGTCGTCGATGCGGTTCAGCTCAAGCTCGAAGAACAGGAGCAGCGTCGAGATTTCGGTGAGCCTGGCGGACACGTCGCCATAGAACTTGCCGCGCTGCGGGTCGGTGGTGTCACCCACATAGTAAAGCTGCGCATAGGAGCCGGTGCGGCCGAGAAGGTCCGACAGCGCCTCGTAGTCGTTCAGCGCCGCCGCCAGCTGTTCGCCCGACAGCGAAGCGAGCGTGCCGCGATACTTCTCCGCGAAGGCCTTGGCCAGTTCCCCGGCCTTCTTCATGTCGGCCGCGAATTTCGGGTCCTCGGGCGAGGCATAGAGATCGGCGAGGTTCCATTCGGGAAGCGGTCCAAGCGTCTGGGCAGCAGCGGTCATGTGGCGTCCTTCGCAAAACGAGAGGAGCTGATATGGCGCAGGCAGCAGGCTTCGGCAACCCGGGGCAGATGAATTTGATGTCACGTCAGAGGGCGGCGCCAAACGCACGTCTTCTCCCGCTCCTTCAGCGGGAGAAGAAGGGACCCGTTGCGGAACGCAACGGGGAGATGAGGGGACAAAGCCACACCATTCCCTTTGGAGACCGCATCCCCTCACCTCCCCCAACTTCGTTGGGTCCCCTTCCTCTCCCGCGCTGCGGGAGAGGACGAAGTGCCGTCATGATTGAGGGGACGTCGAGCCCTACTTCAACGCGCGGAGCGCATTCAAAATCACCGCGACGTCGATTGCCTCCTGCAGCAGCGCGCCCTGGACCACGGTGATGTAACCGAAGGCCGCCGCGAGCATGGCCGCAATTGACATGCCCAATCCCGCCAGCACGCTCTGCACCGCGATGGCGCGTGCCCGCCGCGCGGTGGACAGGCCCTCGGCGAGCCTGGTGAGATCGTCCACCAGCAGCACGGCATCGGCCGACTCGGTGGCGGCCGCCGAGCCCGTGGCGCCCATCGAGATGCCGACATCGGCAACCGCCAATGCCGGCGCATCGTTGACGCCGTCGCCCACCATCAGTGTCACGCCGGATTTCCGCTCGGCCGCAACGATGGCGACCTTCTCCTCCGGTTTCAGCCCGCCGCGCAACAGGTCGAGGCCCAGCCCCTCGCCCACCCGGTCGACCACGGCCTGGGAATCGCCCGACGCCAGAACGATGCGCCTGATGCCGGCCTGGCGAAGCTTTTCCAGCGCCAGCGGCGTTTCGGGCCGCACCGCATCGGCCAGCAGCAAATGCCCCGCGAGGCGGCCTGCCACCGCCAACGCCGCAAGTGTCGTTCCGGCCTCGCGCTCGGGCCGCGGCAGAGGCGAAAGCGCGAGCTTGCCCGCCACGAAGTCATGCCCGCCGATGACCACATGCTGGCCATCGACGGTCCCTTCCACCCCCTCGCCCGCCGTCTCGCGCACCCCGGAGGGATAGGACAGCGTCATCCCGCGTCCCTGCGCGGCAGCGACGATCGAGGCCGCCGTCACATGCGCCGAGGCCTGCTCCAAGGAGGCCGCGATACGCAGCATCTCGTCAGGCTGCCACTGCCCGGTGGGGATGATGCCGGCAAGCTCGGCGCGGCCCTTGGTGAGCGTTCCCGTCTTGTCGATGACGAGGTTCGCGGCCCGCGCCATGGTCTCCAGCACCGGGCCGCCCTTCATCAGCACGCCGCGCCGCGCCGCCTTGCCCATGCCGGCGATGATGGCGACGGGCACCGCGAGGATCAGCGGGCACGGCGTGGCCGACACCAGCACCGCCAGCATGCGGATGTGGCTGCCGCTGAAATACCACGTGGCGCCCGCCAGCCCGACGGTGACGGCGAGGAACACCAGGGCATAGCGGTCGGCCAGCCGCACCATGGGCGCTTTCGCCGCCTGGGCCGCCTGAACGAGGCGCACGATGCCGGCATAGGTGCTCTCGGCGGCGGGCCTGGTCGCCACCATGTCGAAGGCGGTGTCGAGCGAGCGAGCGCCCGACTGCACGTCCTGGCCTTCGAGGCTCTTCACAGGAACGGATTCGCCCGTCAGCGCCGCCATGTCGAGGAGCGCCCGGCCATTGCTCACCCGTCCGTCGGCGGGCACGATGTCGCCCTGGCGGATCAGCAGCCGGTCGCCGGGGCGGATCGCATCGATCGCCACCTCCGCCAGATGCCCGTCGCGATAGCGCAGCGCCGTCTTGGGCGCCCGCGCCAGCAGCGCCTTCATGTCGGCCCGCGCCCGGTTGGCCGCATAATCCTCCAGCAGCTGGCCTCCCGCATACATCAGCGCCACCACAGCCGCCGCCAGCGTCTCGCCGAACGCGAGTGCGGCGGAGATCGACAGGCCGGCCACGATATCGAGGCCCACCTCGCCCCGGAGCAGCGAGGTGACGATCTCATAGAGCAGCACTGCCAGCACCGCACCCGCCGCCACCCCCCAGATTGAGCTCTGGAAGGCCGCCAGCCCCACGAAGGGCGCGATGAGGCCGCCGCCAAGGCCGGCGGCCGCGATGACGAACAAACTGACGCGGATCGGGTTCAGGCGATCTCCTCCGGGTTGCGCAGTCTTCTTATAGCAAGCTGCCGCGCCATGACAGGATTTAAAGGGAATCTTTATTCAATCGATTGCGGGTGTATCCAAACGCGCCTCTCCATTAACGCCGCCTTTACCCTCCCCTGTCACGCTGGGAGCAAGGAAGAGGCGAGTCGCCCGCGCCCGGACGCTCCATCCGGGCCGCCTTGTCCCCGGCAAGTAACACATAAAGAAGAAAATCACAGGCGCATGGCTGTCCGCGTTCTCATCGTCGAAGACGATCCGGCTCAACGCAGAATTCTCGAGGAGATGGTGCGCCGCTTCGGCTGCGACCCGATGCCGGTGGACGGGGGCCTGAAAGCGCTTGAGGTGCTGAAGAGCCAGTCCGGCGGAACCATCGAACTGATCATCCTCGATCTCAACATGCCGGAGATGACGGGGCTCGAATTCCTCGAGCGCCTGCAGGCGATCCGCGGCGACCTGCCGGTCATCGTGCAGACCGCGCAGGGCTCGATCGAAACCGTGATCAAGGCGATGCGCGCCGGAGCGGATGATTTCGTGGTGAAGCCGGTGAGCCCGGAGCGCCTCAGGGCCTCGGTGCAGAACCTGCTCAAGGTCAACGCCCTCACCGAAGAGGTGAAGCGCCTCAACAAAAAGGTGGGCGGCGCGCTCGGTTTCGCGGACCTCATCGCCTCCGCGCCCGCCATGGCCAATGTGCTGCGGCTGGGCCGCCGCGGCGCGCAATCCGCCATCCCCATTCTCATCGAGGGCGAGTCCGGCGTCGGCAAGGAGATGATCGCCCGCGCCATCCAGGGCGAGAGCGACCGGGCGGGCCGCCCCTTCGTGGCCGTCAACTGCGGCGCCATCCCCGGCAACCTGGTGGAATCGATTCTCTTCGGCCACGAGAAGGGCGCCTTCACCGGCGCCACCCAAAAGCACATGGGCAAGTTCCAGGAGGCCGACAGCGGCACGCTGTTCTTGGACGAGGTGGCCGAACTGCCGTTCGACATGCAGGTGAAGCTCTTGCGCGCCATCCAGGAAGGCGAGGTCGATCCCGTCGGCGCGCGCCGCCCGGTGAAGGTCAACATCCGGCTGATCTCGGCCACCAACCGCAACATGATCGAGATGGTGAAGGCCGGTCAGTTCCGCGAGGATCTCTATTACCGGCTGAACGTCTTCCCCATCATGGTGCCGCCGCTGCGCGAACGCAAGGAAGACATTCCCGCCCTCGTCGAGCACTTCGTGACGCGCCTCGCCGCGGAAGAGGGCCGCAAGGTGCGCGGCATCACGCCCGAGGCGCTGGGGCTGCTGCGCGCCTACAGCTGGCCCGGCAATGTCCGCCAGCTCGAAAACACCGTGTTCCGCGCCATGGTGCTCTGCGAAGGCGGCCGCCTCGACGTCGAGGATTTTCCGCAGATCGCCGCCCTCGTCGAAGGCTATGAGATCAAGATACCGCCCGCCGCGCAGCTGGCGCCGAAGCCGGCGCTTCCGCAGGGTGCGGCCGCCATAGCCGGGGGCTTCGGCCTGCCCAAGGGCTCCACCGCGGTGGCCGACGGCGTGGCCTTCGGCATTCCGGTGGTCACCGAAGGCGGCCACATCCGCAAGCTCGAGGAGGTCGAGGCGGACATGATCCGCCTTGCGCTGGCCCGCTACCAGGGCCAGATGTCGGAAGTGGCCCGCAAGCTGGGCATCGGCCGCTCCACCCTTTACCGGCGCATGAAGGACCTGGGGCTGGAGGTGGCCTCCGGCGGTTAAAACCTATCCATAACTCCCGCAATTGGCTTGCAATTGAGTGTGATTTGACTTTCTGTCGCGCTGGCGCTGTGAACGAGGCCAGCGTGTGAGCCGTGCAGGTGAATTCCATGAAGTTGTTTGTCAGGCCGGGTATGTTTGCCGCCGTGGCCGCGGTGCTGATCGTCGGAGCGGCCCAGGCCGAAGCCGCGAACAACGGCAAGAGGCCAAGGCCCGGGTTCATCGAGTCGCTGTTCGGCGGCTTCGGCAATCAGGCCGCCGACAGCAATGCCACGAGGCGGCGCAGCCCCGGCTTCGGCAGCCCCAAGGACGACGCCTTGCTTGCCGGTGGGAGACAGAGGCAGGCCGCGCCCGGCCGCGCGGAGGTCGCCGACACCGATCCCGAAGACGGCGTGCCGGGCCTCGGCATGGGCAATCTCACCTATGTGCCGCCGAAGCTCGTTCCCCTCTCCGGCATCGGCCCCGGCCGGACGCGCCCCGCCGTGGCCGATGCGGCGGCGATCCATGACCAGCTCGTCTCCGGCGGCGCGTCCGTCCGGGTTCTCCCGGCGGCGCGCGATGCGCTGGTTGCGCAATATGCCGCGCGCTCCTTTCGCCCCATCTGGCTCTCGGGCGGCAAGCTTTCGGAGCGCGGAAGCGACGTGCTGAAGCTTCTGGCGCAGGCCGGCGATGAGGGCCTCGATCCGCAGAGCTACCTGCCCACCGGCCTTGCCGGCTTCGACGCGCCGCTCCCTGAAGCCGACCCCGCCGCAATGGCGCGGCTCGATATCGACCTTGCGGCAGCGGCGCTGCGCTATGCGCACGATGCTTCTGGCGGCCAGTTCGATCCGGCCCGGCTGTCGCGCTACCATAACCTGCAGCCGCCGTGGGTGGCGCCTGACAAGGCTATCAATGTCATCGGCAATTCGCCCTTCCCTGTTCAGTATCTTCAGGCGCTGCACCCCGCCCATCCCGCCTATGCCGCGATGAAGAAGGCTCTGGCGGAACTTCGCGCCGAACAGGCCGCGCCGCGGCACGTCATGATTGCGGATGGCGCCATCGTCAGGAAGGGCGAGGCTGACGAACGCATTCCCTCCGTCCGGGCGCGCCTGTCCGAACTGGGCTTCACCGCCGAGGCCCCCGGCGGGGCGGACCCCGAGGCGCTTGATGCCGCGACCTCGGAGCAGCTCCGCCTGTTCCAGAAGCAGGCCGGGATCAAGGTGACGGGCGCGCTGGGCCCGCAGACGGTTGCCGCACTCAACGGGTCCGGCGGGGCGGGCAGCGTCGGCAAGCTTCTCGTCAACATGGAGCGCATCCGCTGGCTGCCGCGCGACCTCGGGCGCCGCCATGTGTTCGTCAACCAGGCGGCCTTCCAGGCCACCGTGATGAAGGACGGCAAGCCCGAGTGGCGGACCCGCGTGATCGTCGGCAAGCCCGACACCCAAACGGCGGTGTTCAACGACGAGATGGAGACGGTGGTGTTCAACCCCTCCTGGGGCGTTCCGCCGTCGATCATCGCGCATGAGTATCTGCCGAAGCTCCGGCGTGACCCGGCCTATCTCGACAAGCAGGGCTTCAAGGTGGTGAACCGGCAAGGCAAGGTGGTGTCCTCGCGTTCGGTAAGCTGGGGCAGCTACGGATCCAAGGTGCCCTATGGCATCCAGCAGCCGCCGGGCGCCAAGAATGCGCTGGGCGAGATCAAGTTCCTGTTTCCCAATTCGCATAACATCTACATGCACGACACGCCCTCGCGCGAGCTGTTCGAGAAGGATGTGCGCGCTTTCAGCCATGGCTGCGTGCGCGTCCAGAACCCGCGGGAGTTCGCCGCCGTGGTGCTCGGCTGGACGCCGGAGGAGGTCGCCGCCAAGGTTGAAAGCAGGGCCAGCCAGACGGTGCGCCTGAAGCAGAAACTTCCCGTCCACATCGTCTATTTCACCGCATGGCCGGACGAACAGGGCAATATCGTCTACTTCAACGACATCTATGGCCGCGATAATCCGCTTGAAAACGCCCGCACGGCGAGGCTGGTGGCGCAACGCTGAAATCCGGCCGGGCCGCGGTCCGGTGGAGGAACGCTGAAGACGTTGTAATCATCACGGGCATGGATTCAATCTTGAGTTGTTGAGCCCGCGCCGGTCTTGCGTTAAGCCCCTGTTAAACATAGCCATTTACCATCGACCCGATGCTGCCACATGGCGGCCTCATTCTTGTTTGAAACGCGGTTTCAGTGTAAGCCGACCCTTGCAGGGGATTGGCGGGCTGGACGAAGCGCCAGAGGAACCGGAACACCGGTCGTAAGTGGGGTATGGGTTTGGACTGCAGGCAAGCTGGACTTCGCAATGCACTAAATCGCTGGAAAAAGTTCGCCGCCACCACGGTCGTGGCCATGGCGATGGGCGCTGGCGTGTTTCTCAACATGAGCGGCACGGCTCATTCCGGCGGCGAGACGCGCACCCTCTCGCTCTACCACATGCACACCAGGGAAAGTCTCACCATCACCTATATGAAGGACGGCCGCTATATCCCGTCCGCCATGAAGAAGATCAATTATCTGATGCGCGACTGGCGCCGCAACGAGGTGATCACCATCTCGCCCCGCACCATCGACCTCATGTGGGAACTCCACGCCGACCTGGGGAGCAAGGCGCCGATCCACATCGTCTGCGGCTACCGCAGCCCCAAGACCAACGCCTTCCTCAAGAAGGTCGGTCGCAACGTGGCGCGAAAGAGCCAGCATATGGTGGGCCAGGCGATCGACCTCTATTTCCCCGACGTTCCGACCGTCAAGATCCGCAATTCGGCGCTGGTGCGCCAGGTGGGCGGCGTCGGCTATTACTCGTCCGGCGCGGGCCCCACCGGCTTCCTCCACATCGACTCCGGCAATGTCCGCCACTGGGGTCCCGCCATCTCGAGCTATCAGATGGCCAAAATCATGCGTGACTACCGCAAGACGGTGGGGGCGCGCCTCAACAAGAAGGGCATGAAGGCCGTTCCGGACGTCATGGTCGCAGAGGCTGACCCGACCGCCGCGCGCCTCCCCTCCCAGATGGAGGGTGACGAAGAGGGCGATGCCGAAAATGTCAAGCAGCTCTCCGCCAGGAAGACAATCCCGCTTGAGACCGCCTATTCGAACGGCGACGACGAGGAACTGGCCGGCATGAGCGAGGACGCCGCCGCACCTCCCGCCAAGCCCCGGCTCAAACCGGAGACCACCGCGGACATCGCCGCCCTCGCCGATGCCGCCCTCGCCGATGCCACCCTCGCCCATGCCACCGTTGCCGATGCCGATGGGGTGACTCAGGGCTATCCAGCGCCGAAGCCGCGCCCCAGGCCGATCGAGGTGCTGATGATGGCCGCGGTCAATATGAAGATTGAGCCGGCCTCGGCACCGCCTCCCGATCCGACCGAGCGCGCCTCGCCGTTGGCTGGCAACTCGCAGGGCGTGGTAATCGCACCGGAGAGCATGACGGACACCGCCTCGCTCGAAGCGAACGCCGCTGAAAAGACCAGCCTCACGGAGGACATCGAGAACGGCGACGCGCCAAACGTTCCCACCATCCCCACCATCACCGACCCGGCTTCTGGCGACGGCCTGTTCTGGTGGCCGACACAGATGGTGTTCGACACGAACAAGGCCGTGCGCCGTGACGGCGCGCCGCAGCAGTTCTCCGCCGGTTCGGTATCGGTTGCCCTCATGCTGCCCGGCGCTGGCGAGGCTCAGGCCCAGGAGTTGCCGCCGCATCCCCAGCGCCTCGCCATCGCCCAGATGGCGCCCAGCCTTCAGGAACCAGCCCCCGGCAAGGGCGACATGCAGGTCGTCAACCGCGAAGGCAAGGGCAGCCTGCTCATGCCCCCGGAGCCCGCCGTTCAGCTCGGCCAGGCGGGCCCTTCGCAGTAAGCTGCGTCCCACCCCATGCGAAAAGGGCCGCCCGCCGGGCGGCCCTTTTGCGTGTTCTGGCGCAACCGGATCAGGCCGCCTCCTCGCTGTCGCCGGGGATCATGCCCAGCGCGGCGAGGTAGACGTCAAGCATCGATTCCTCCTCCTCGCGCTCGGCGGCGTCCTTCTTGCGCAGGCTGATCACCTTGCGCAGAATCTTGATGTCGAAGCCATTGGCCTTGGCCTCGGCATAGACTTCCTTGATGTCGCCGGCGATGGTTTTCTTCTCCTCCTCGAGGCGCTCGATGCGCTCGACGATGGATTTGAGCTGACCATGGGCGAATGTCGTCTTGTTCATGTCTGGCGCTCCCGGATCAGTGCTTGTGGGACTGGGCGAATTTCGCCCTCTGGTCTTCGCCGGCGGCGGCCTGGTGCCTTGCTTTCCACTCATCATAGGGCATGCCATAGACCATGGTCCGCGCCTCCTCGCGCGTCACGGCAACATCCTTCGCCTTCGCCGCGTCCTCGAACCAGTTGGACAGACAGTTGCGGCAGAAGCCCGCCAGATTCATCAGGTCGATGTTCTGCACATCGGTGCGTTGGCGCAGATGCTCCAGCAGCCGCCGGAAGGCGGCGGCCTCGAGTTCTGTCCTGGTCTTGTCGTCGATGGTCATGGTCTGAATGCCCTCGTCAGTCCGGATCGCGCCGGAGGTCCTTCATAATCGGTTCGATCACCCGGGCCAGACGTTCCGCCCACTCGTCCACACCTGTTTTGCCAACGGTCAGGATCCGCCGGATCCCGATCAGGGCGTGCGGCAGGCCGGGACGGCGCCATGACTGGTGAGCATGTCGCCTTATAGAGCATGATCCGCAGAAGCGGAACCGATTTCGGGACAAGATCATGCTCAAGCATATGATCTGGCGCATGTTCCGGCCAGGTGATTCCACCCGATCGGAACATGCGCCAGGCAGGCGTATTCCGGCGGAGCCGCATTCGGGGCGTGGCCGCAAGGGCAGACTCAGCCCCGTCCGGCTGTCGCCCGCCACAATTTCGTACGCTTCTCCAGGCGAAATCTTTGTCATGGACGGGGCATATCGTTGAGGTTAATTCCTCAGTCACCAGGTTGCGCCGCTGAAATTGGCGGGCTTCTGCCTGCCACGTTGACGCGGCCTAAGCGAGATAGGAAAGCTATGACAGATTCGCTGAACTTTTCCGGAGGCGGCAGGATGCTCCGCAACACGGCGCTGGCGGCAGGCGCATTGATAGTGGCAGGCTTGACGGCCGCCCCGGCGCAGGCCGATCTCAAGGTCTGCAACAACACCGAAAGCACCGTCAACGTCGCCATGGGCTACAAGGACAATAAGGGCTGGGCCACCGAGGGCTGGTGGACCATCGCGCCGCAGAAATGCACGCCCCTGCTTAAGGGAGACCTCATCGCCCGCTATTATTACGTGTTTGCCATCGACCGCGACAAGGGCGGCTCGTGGGGCGGCAAGTCGATGATGTGCACGAATACCAAGGTCTTCACCATTCGCGGCATCGCGGATTGCGAAAGCCAGGGCTACACCAAGACCGGCTTCTTCGAGGTCGACACGCGCGAGGAAAAGGACTGGACCGTCTCGCTTTCCGGCGACAAGACCACGCAAGGTCAATAATGCGCCGTAACCGCAACGTTAAGATCGTGGCGACGCTGGGGCCCGCGTCATCATCGCCCGGAATGCTGGAAAAGCTGTTCCGCGCCGGCGTGGACGTGTTCCGCATCAACATGAGCCACACCCAGCACGACCTGCTGCGCCAGCTCCACCGCGACATCCGCGCCGTCGAGGCGCGGCTGAAGCGGCCGATCGGCATCCTCGCCGACCTGCAGGGCCCCAAGATCCGCATCGGCGCCTTCGCCGCCAAGGAAGCCAGGATCAATCCGGACGACATCTTCGTCTTCGACACCGACAAGACACCGGGTGACGCTACGCGCGTGCACCTGCCGCATCCGGAAATCTTCGCCTCGGCGCAGGTGGGCGACAATCTCCTCCTCAACGACGGCCGCCTGCGCGTCGAAATCGTCAGGGCGGAACCCACAAAGCTGACGACGAAGGTGATCTTCGGCGGCGTCATCTCCGACCGCAAGGGCGTGAACCTGCCCGACACGGTGATCCCCATCCCTGCCCTCACCGAGAAAGACCGCGCGGACCTCGAAGCCGCGGCCAGCGCCGGCGTCGATTGGATCGCGCTGTCCTTCGTGCAGCGCGCCGATGACGTGGCCGAGGCGCGAAAGCTCATCGCCGGCCGCGCGGGCGTCATGGCCAAGATCGAGAAGCCCGCGGCCCTGACGGTGCTGGACGAGATCCTCGAAATCGCCGACGGCCTGATGGTTGCCCGCGGCGATTTGGGCGTCGAACTGCCGCTCGAAACCGTGCCGGCCAAGCAGAAGCAGATCACCCGCGCGGCACGGCGCGTCGGCAAGCCGGTGATCGTCGCCACCCAGATGCTCGAGTCGATGATCGTCGAACCTGTGCCGACCAGGGCCGAGGTCTCCGACGTGGCCACCGCCGTCTATGAAGGTGCGGACGCCATCATGCTCTCGGCCGAAAGCGCCACCGGCGCCTGGCCCGACAAGGCGGTCGCCACCATGGACCGCATCGCCCAGGCGGTGGAGCGCGACCAGCTCTACCGCGGCATCATCACCGCCCAGCGCACCGAGCCCCAGCCGACGAGTGCGGATGCGATCTCAAGCGCCGCGCGCTCGATCTCGGAGACGCTCAAGCTCTCCGCCATCGTCTGTTATACCGGGTCCGGTTCGACGGGCCTGCGCATGTCGCGCGAGCGGCCGGACACGCCGATCATTGCCTTGACGCCGATTGCCACCACGGCCCGCCGCCTGGCGCTGGCCTGGGGCCTGCACTGCGTGCTGACGGAAGATGCCCACGACCTCGACGACATGGTGACGCGCGCCACCGGCATCGCGCAAGCCGAAGGATTCGCCGAGGCCGGTCAGCGCATCATCATTACCGCCGGCCTGCCGCTGGGCACGCCGGGCGCCACCAACATGCTGCGGATTGCCTACGTCAGCTGACGGCCCGCGTTTGAATTCCACATCCCGTTTTCCGTCTCGCGCGGCTGTTCGGCCCCGGCATCCTCAGCTTCTTCGCTTTTGCCGACGGCGAACTGGTAGGCCCCGGCAGGAAAGCTGATTGCTCATATCCCCTGCTCCACCCGGTCCAGCTTCTTCAACGCCGCCTTCACGTCGTCGAGCGTCGGGTTCACCGCCAGGGCTTCTTCGTAAGCCTCGCGGGCGGCGGAATATTTCTTCTGGCGTAAGAGGATCATGCCCTTGCCCGCCAGCGCCCCGAAGTGGCGGGGTTCGAGCTCCAGCACATGCGCGATGTCGGCGAGCGCCAGATCGTCCTTCTTCATCATGAAATAGAGGGTGGCGCGCTTGTTCCAGGCCTCGGCGAAATCCGGGTTGGCGCCGATCAGCCGGTTGAGGATCGACAGCGCCTCGGCGGGCGCACCGTCGGCGATGGCGACCGTGGACTGGGTCAGCAGCACTTCGGCGGTGGGCGAATCGGACGCGCCCCACAGGGCCCAGATTTTCTCCTCCACCGTGTCAGCCTCAATGCCGGGCTTGCGCAGCTGGGCAAACAGCAGGTCAAGCTGGTCGGCCCGCTGTTCGGCGGGCTTGAGCGCCTTCGCCGCGGCAGGCGGCGCCCCGGCCGGAGCGGGGGCATCCTCCGCCAGAGCGCCGGAGGTGAGGGCAAGAAGGGCAAGAATGGCGAACGGACCCCGCATAGCGTTCAGTCTACACCGCATTTCATGGCAACAAAAAGAGCGCCGTGGGCGGTATTCCGTCCACGGCGTTCACAAAACTGGCAACCGGCCGTGCTCAGCCCTGGCGCGCCTTGAAGCGCGGATTGGTCTTGTTGATGATATAGACGCGGCCCTTGCGGCGCACCATGCGGTTGTCGCGGTGGCGCTTCAGAAGGGACTTGAGCGAATTGCGGACTTTCATGGACTTCACCTGATAAGTCAGGCAGAAGGAGCCCGGCCCCGGTCCGCCTGTTGAACATTGGCGGGTTCATTAGCGGGGTCACCCAGACCTGTCAACCAATCCGGCCCTGCCCGTTATCTCTCCATGTTCGATCTCTTCGCCAATTCCGAATTCGCCGTCACGCTCGCCATCTTTCTTGCCTGCGCCGCCGTCGTGGGCTTCCTCGCCTGGCTGGAGCGGCGCCCGCGGAAAAGCCTCACGCCGCGCCTGATCCCCACCACCCCCGTCCTTCTGATCTTTGGATTCATCGGACTTTTGGCTCTGGTGCATTTGGCCAACCTGTATGGCATCCAGACCGGCCGCGCACCCAGATACTGAGGCCCCGATGCTGCCCCCCAGCCAGACCCTTTATTTCGAAGACCTGGCCCCCGGCATGACCGAGACCTATGTCAAGGAGGTCAAATCCTCCGACGTTGTGGGCTTTGCCGAGATTTCCGGCGACCGCAATCCCATCCACCTGTCCGAGCATTTCGCCGCCCGCACTCCCTTCGGCGGCCGGATCGCGCATGGCCTCTACACGGCGAGTCTGATTTCGGCGGTGATCGGAACGAGGCTGCCGGGTCCCGGCGCGGTCTATCTGTCCCAGACGCTGAACTTCAAGGCGCCGGTGAGGATCGGCGACATGGTGGAGGCCTCGGTCGAGGTGGTCGAACTCGCCCAAAAGGGCCGCCGGGTGAGGCTCGCCTGCCGCTGCACGGTGGGCGGCACGCTGGTGCTCGAAGGCGAGGCGCTGGTCAAAGTGCCGGGCAAGCCCGAGGGCCGCTGAGCCTTCCTGATTCCTGAGGCGGCCCCTCTGGCGCATGCTTGTGCATGATCTCATCGCGAAAGCGGTTCCACTTTTGCGGATCATGCTTTAGCCTCGCTGCAAAACCCGGGAGGACCAAGCGATGCTGCGCAACTTCGACAACCGCCTCAACGCGGATGTGATCCGCTGTCTCCGCGCCATGGGCCATGGCGATGACCTGATCGTGTCCGACACCAACTTCCCCGCCGATTCGGTGGCCCGCCACACGGTGACGGGCGAGCTGCTGCGCATGGACAATCTCACCGCGGCGGAAGCGATCGACGCCATCCTCTCGGTCATGCCGCTCGACAGCTTCGTCGACACCCCCGCCGAGCGCATGGAGATTGTGGGCAAACCCGGCGAGATCCCGCCCGTCCAGCAGGAGGTGCAGGCCGTCATCGACCGCCGCGAGGGCAAGTCCTGGCCCATGGGCTCGGTCGAGCGCTTCGCCTTCTACGAGAAGGCGCGCAACGCCTATGCCGTGATCGTGACGGGCGAGACGCGCTTCTACGGCTGCTTCATCCTCAAGAAGGGCGTGATCCCCCCGAAGGACTGAACAGGATGAAGCAAGGGATCGCCATCCTCGGCATCTTCGTCGCCGATCTCGCCTTCAGGGCCTCCCGCCAGCCGACGATGGGCGAAACCCTCATGGGCTCGGGCTTCAAGATGGGCCCGGGCGGCAAGGGCTCGAACCAGGCCGTGGCCGCGGCCCGCGCCGGTGGCGCTGTCAGCTTCATCTCGCGCCTGGGGCAGGACGCCTTCGGCGACGTTGCACTGGCCACCTGGAAGGCCGAGGGCATCGCACCCTACGCGGCCATCGCCCCCGATGAGCCGACCGGCGCCGCCTATATCTTCGTCAGCGACGAGACGGGCGAGAACGCCATCATTGTGGTGCCGGGGGCTGCAGGCGGCCTGTCGCCGAAGCACGTCGAAGCCGCACGCGGCGCCATCGAAGGCGCGAAGGTCTTCGTCACCCAGCTCGAACAGCCCATCGATGCGGCGCGAAGGGGCCTCGAGATCGCGCGCGCGGCGGGCGTCATCACCGTCTTCAACCCTGCCCCCGCCGCCCCCGTGCCGGACGATCTCTACGCGCTCTGCGACTGGGTCATTCCCAACGAGACGGAAGCCGCGGCACTCACCGGCCTCCCCGTGGCCACTGAGGAACAGGCCCGCAGGGCCGGAGACGCGCTGCTCGCCAGGGGAGCGAAGAACGCCCTCATCACGCTGGGCGCAAGGGGCGCGCTGCTGCACACTGCCGAAGTCTCGGTGCTTATTGCGTCCTTCAATGCCGGCAAAGTGGTGGAAACAGCAGGTGCTGGCGATGCCTTCGTCGGCGCCTTCGCCGCGGCATTGGCCGAAGGCATGGAGCCAACCGCCGCCGCCCGCTTCGGCTGCGCGGCCGCCGGCATCTCCGTCACCCGCCCCGGAACCGCGCCGGCAATGCCGACGCGGCCTGAAATCGAGGCGCTGCTCAGAGCCTGACGAGCGCGGCGCGCACCACCGCGCGTTCCGCCGGGTCGAAGCGCAGCGCTGCGGTGGGCTGGTGGGTCTGCAAACGGTCCGCCGCGTGGTCGCAGACGGTGAGATAGGCCTCGACATCGCCGCCCGCCGCCAGCAGCCTCTTCGTGCCGCAAAGCGACTCGAGGTGGCCCACCAGATAGCCCGCATCCGCCTGCGCATCGGCGGCCGCCAGCGCCGCACGCGATGACGGAACCTCGCGCGGCCCCAGTTGCAGCGCCTGTACAGCGTCCTTGATCCCGTCCGGCGCCTGCGCGCCAAGTTCGGCGAGCAGCGCCGCGCCGCCATCGGCTTCCGCATCGAGCCCGTGCTTCTGCGCCTCGCGCCGCGCAAAACCCGCGAGGTAGCCCGCCATGAAACGCCCGCCTTCGGCACGCTGCTGTTCCGCCGCCGCCAGCGCCGCCGCCACGGCCTTGCGCAGCACCGCCGCATCGCGGCTCTCGCCCGCGGTCATGGGCGCCACCGCCACGTCGCGGCGCGGCTTGCGGCGGTTCATGTTGATCTCTCTCCAGCCCATGCAGCCCTTCTCGCAGACGAAAAGGCGCGCGGCAAGGCCCGCGGCCCCGTCATGCCGCGGACGCGGTCACCCGCCGGAGGTCAGCATCATTTTGCCCGCAAGCTGCGGATAGTTCTTGGCGATGTCGTGGAACTTGCCGACCTTGGCAATGGCGGTGATGGCGGTGATGGCGGCGTTGGGCCTGTCCTTCAGCGCGGTGTCGTCCTTGCGCAGGCCGACGCCGACGAAGTCATTCAAGCGCCGAGCGGCTGGCCGGAGCATGATCCGCAAAAGTGGAACCGCTTTTGCGATAAAATCATGCGCAAGCTTTTGATCCGGCGCATGTTCCGGCCAGGTGAGTCCACCGGATTGGAACATGCGCTTGCCGATGGTCGACGATACGTCCCTGAGGGCAATCAACCTGACGGAACGGATTTCCTGCTTCTGTTGCTTCTTGCCGGCATCATCCACAAACGCCCCGTCTGTCTCAATGCGGGAGCACGCGGCGCTTGTGCGCAATTGGCGAATGCAATTTGCCACTCAGAACGGTCGCTCTGCCCCGGAGGGCCGGGACTACAGGTATTAATTCCCGTCCTCCGGCAGCCGCGGCAATGGGTGTACGGCAATGCCTTCCTCGATCAGCGCCCTGGCCTCGCCGGGCGTGGTGCTGCCATAGATGCCGCGCTGCCCGGTCTCCTCATAGTGAATTCTGCGGGCTTCCTCGGCGAAGCGGTCGCCGACATATTCGGCGTTTTCCTGGACGTGGCGGCGCATCTCGCGCATCATGGTCATGAGCTCGGCAAGCCGCGGATCGGCGGGGGCGGAGACCATCTTCTGCCCGCTCCCGCGGTTTGACTTCGCCGGAATGCCGGGCGCCATCAGCCGTTTCTCGACCTTCGCCGAACCGCAGTGGCTGCAAGCCACGAGGCCGCTGGCCGCCTGCTCGTCATAGGCGGCGCTGTCGCGGAACCAGCCGTCGAAGGCATGGCCCTGCTCGCATATGAGGTCATAGTGCATCATGGCGGTCAGGTAACGATCACGCAGCCGGGTTTCAAGACCGTTAAGCCAATCGCCCGGTCATGCTCAAGCGCCGGGATACGGGCCCGCGCGAGGTCCGCCTGCGCGGGCTCCAGATCGGCCATGACAATGCCGGGCTCGCTGCCCGCCTCCGCCAGCACCTCGCCCCAGGGCGAGACGATGAGCGAGTGGCCATAGGTCTCGCGCCCCGACGGGTGCCTGCCCCCCTGCGCCGCCGCCAGAACGAAACTTCCCGTCTCGATGGCGCGGGCGCGGAGCAGCACATGCCAATGCGCCTGGCCCGTCGGCACGGTGAAGGCGGACGGCACGGTGAACAGCTTCGCCCCCGCCTGGGCGAGCGCGCGGTAGAGATGGGGAAATCGCACATCATAGCAGATCGTGAGGCCGATGGCGCCGAGCGGCGTCTCCACCAGCACCGCGTTCCTGCCGGCGTCATAGGCATGGGACTCGCGAAGGCTCTCGCCCGAGGGCAGATCGGCGTCGAAGAGGTGTATCTTGTCATAGCGCGCGGCGATCGACCCGTCCGGCGCAAACAGGAGGGAGCGGTTGAGAAGCTTATCACCCGGCCCCTTCAGGGCCAGCGAGCCGATATTGAGCCACAAGCCCAGCTCCCGCGCCAGCTCCGAAAAGGCCGACACGCCCGCATCCTCCGCCTCCGCGCGTGCGAGCGACCTGAGGCGCGCGCGGTCTGGCTCGATGATATTGGTCATTTCGGGGGTCGAGACGAAGCTGGCGCCCCGCCCCACCGCCTCGCGAATGAGGGCAGAAGCCTCCGCCACGTTGCGGGTCATGGCGGCGCCCGAGCGCAACTGGATGAGGGCGGCGCGGATCACGGGGCCAGGGTCACCGGGCGTTCAGCAGCGGGTCCAGCTGGCCGCGCCGGTCAAGTTCATGGATGTCGTCGGAGCCGCCGGCATGGGTCTCGCCGATGAAGATCTGCGGCACGGTGTGGCGGCCGTTGGCGCGTAGCATCATCTGCTGGCGCAAGGCGCGGTCCTGCACGTCGATTTCCTCGAAGACGACACCCTTCTTCTTCAGCAGCGCCTTGGCGGCGTGGCAATAGGGGCAATGGGGCGTGGTGTAGATCGTGACTTTCTGCATGGCGGATCAAATATGAGGCTTTGCCGGAAACTGGACAAGGGCGAAGGTAAGCAGCTCCACCCGCGCCGCGCCCGCCTTCTTCAGCGCCAGCGCACAGGCCTCCGCCGTCGCACCCGTGGTGCGCACGTCGTCGACCAGCAGCACGGACCTGCCCGCCACCTCGGCCAGGCGCCCGGGCCTGACCGTGAAGGCATTGCGCACGTTCCTGCGCCGCGCCCCCTGGTCAAGCCCCACCTGGGCGCGGGTGGACCGGGCACGGATCAGCACATCATGCCGCCATGGCGTTCCGGAGAGGCGGGAGATGCGCTGCGCCAGCAGGGCGGACTGATTGAAGCGCCGCAGCCACAGGCGGAAGACATGCAGCGGCACGGGCAGGATCACGTCGGCCTGCGCAAGCAGCCTGCGCCCCGCCCGCGCCATCATGCGGGCCATGAGCAGGCCCGCCTCCGGCCTGTCCCGGTACTTCAGCGCATGGACGAGTTTTGCCGCCTCCTCCTCGAACAGCACGGCTGCCCGCGCCCGGTCCCAGGCGGGCGGATCGGAGAGCGCCGCGCCGGACAGCGCACCCTCGCCCTGGTCATAGGCGAAGGGGGTGCCCAGCGCGTCGCAGACCGGCTCCTCGAGCAGTTTCAGCCTGCCCCAGCAGACAACGCAGAGGCTGGCCGCCTCGCCGACCGGCGTGCCGCAGGACAGGCACAGGCTGGGCGTCACCAAATCGACGAAGCCGCGCCAGATGCGGGCCGGAAGACCTGACAGGACGGTTTCCATGCCGCAACGTTAACACAGCCTGCGGGAACCGTGGATTCCCTTGCGCGATTGGTCTATCAGCGGCGCCACCCCGCAGCCGGAGCCTTGCCCGATGTCCTTTTCCCGCGCCACCTGTGATCTCATCCGCCGCGAGATCCTGGGCTGATGACGGGGGCTCCGCCCCTCTTCGACCGCGCGCTCAGCGCCGCGCGCGCCGCACGCAAGCGCGCGGGCGAGCCCAATATCCTGACGCGCACCATCGCGGAGGAACTCGCGGAGCGCCTCGCCTTCGTCAACCGCCGCTTCGGCCGCGTTCTGCTGATCGCGGCTGAGCCCGGCGCCATCGCGGCGCGGCTGAAGCAGGGTGGTCAGGTGACGGAGGTGGAAACGCGCGGCCCTTCGGCTGGCGATCATCTCGAACTTCCCGAAACGCGCTATGACGCCGTGTTCAGCGTGCTCGACCTCCAGACCTTCAACGACGTGCCGGGCGCGCTGATCCAGATGCGCCGCGCGCTGAGGCCCGACGGGCTGCTGCTCGCCTGCCTTTTCGCGGGCGATACGCTCACCGAACTGCGCCAGTCGTGGCTTGCCGCCGAGGCATCGCTGTCGGGCGGCGTTTCCCCGCGCGTGGCGCCGATGATCGACGTGCGCGAACTGGGGGCCCTGCTGCAGCGCGCCGGACTGTCACTGCCTGTTGCCGACCTCGACCGCACCATGGTGCGCCATGCCGACGCGATTGCGCTGATCCACGACATCCGCGCGCTGGGCTTGTCCAACAATCTCGTGGGCCGCTCGCGCAGGCCCGTCAGCCGGCGGCTGATGGGGGCCGCCGTCAACCACTATCAGCGGAATTTCGCCGACCCCGACGGCCGCGTGCGCGCCACGGTGGAAGTGGCCTGGCTCACCGGCTGGGCCCCGCATGAAAGCCAGCAGCAGCCGCTGAAGCCGGGAAGCGCCAGGGCAAGGCTCGCCGATGCGCTGAGGGTGGAAGAGAAGAAACTCTAGGACGCCAAAACTGAAATTCACCTTGCCCCGGCTTGACCGGGGCATCCTTTTCCGCCGCCGCCAAAAGGATCGCCGGGTCAGGCCCGGCGAAGGTGAAGGTCAGGAATTTCACCGGCCGGTCACAGGCTGCTACAGCAAATCCACCAGATGCGGGATCAGCGGCACGTCCGCCGGTGGCATGGGATAGTCCTTCAACGTCCGCGGCCTCACCCAGGCCAGCGCCTGGCCCTCCGCCCCCACCGCCTGCCCTTGCCAGCGGCGGCAGACATAGAGCGGCATGAGCAGGTGGAAATCCTCATAGGCGTGGCTGGCGAAGGTCAGGGGTGCCAGGCAGGATTCGGCCACGTCGATGCCGAGCTCTTCCTTCAGTTCACGGATCAATGCGGTTTCGGGGCGCTCGCCCGCCTCAACCTTGCCGCCGGGAAATTCCCACAGGCCGCCGAGCTGCTTGTCCATCGGGCGCTGCGACAGCAGCACGCGGCCGTCCCTGTCGACCAGCGCCACGGCGGCGACGAGGACGATCTTCATGGTCAGCTGCGATAGGAGCCGTTGATGTCGATGTAGCGGTGGGTGAGATCGCAGGTCCACACCCTGGCCTTGCCCTTGGCCACCCCCACATCCGCCTCGATCACGATGTGGCGGCCCTTCATGTGCGGCATGATCTCCGCCTCCTTGTAGGCGGGGTCGCGCATGCCGTTCTTCGCCACGGTGATGCCGCCGATCCTGATCCTCAGCTTGTCGCGGATGGCCTTCTCGCCGGCCTTGCCGATGGCCATGACGACGCGGCCCCAATTGGCGTCCTCGCCCGCCACCGCCGTCTTCACCAGCGGCGAATTGGCGATCGACATGGCGATCCTGCGGGCGGCCTTGCCGGACTGGGCCCCGGTGATGGCGATCTCGATGAACTTCTCCGCACCCTCGCCGTCCTTCGCCACCTGATGGGCGAGATCCATGCACAAACCGTCAAGCGCCGCGGCGAAGGCCTTGAGTTCCTTATCGCCGGCCTTGAGGCCCCTGGCGGAATTGCCCGCCTGGCCGGTGGCGAAGAGCAGCACGGTGTCCGACGTCGATGTGTCGCCGTCGACAGTGATGCAGTTGAAGCTCTTGTCCACTGCCTTCGACAGCAGCTTCTGCAGCGCCCCGGAGGGGACCGCCGCATCGGTGAAGAGAAAGACCAGCATGGTCGCCATGTCCGGCGCGATCATGCCCGAGCCTTTGGCGATGCCGTTGATGGTGACGGTCTTGCCGCCGAGCTTCAATCTGGCGGTGGCCGCCTTGGGGAAGGTGTCGGTGGTCATGATGGCCCTGGCGGCCATGGCCCAGGCGCCGGGCTCCGCCGCTTCGGCGAGCTTCGGCAGGGCGTTGACGATGAAGCCTGGGTCCAGCGGCTCGCCGATGACGCCGGTCGAGGCCTGGAAGATTTCGCGCGGCTTGCAGCCAAACTGCTTCGCCGCGGCCCTGGCCACCGCCGTGACGGTGGCCACACCCGCTTTGCCGGTGAAGGCATTGGCATTGCCGGCATTGATGAGCACGGCGCGCGCGGAGCCGCCCGCGAGGCTGTGCACGCACCAATCAACCGGCGCCGAGCGCGACTTGGACCGGGTGAAGCAGCCCGCCACGGTGGCACCCGGTTCCAGGACAGCCAGCAGCACATCAGGCCGGTTTTTATAACGTATGCCGGTTTCGGCCGCGGCCAGCCTCACGCCGGCGATGGGCGGCAGATCCGGAAAGGCCGCCGGCGCCAGTGGGGACGCCTGGTGTGCCCCCTGCCGCGCCCCCTGCCGCGCCCCCTGCCGCACCACGTGATTCGCGCCCTGATTCGCCCCTTGCTTCGCCATGAAGAGCCCCCTCAGACAGGCGTGGATTGGCTGACGTCACTCATTGCGGAGCCTGAATCTGCAGGTCGCCCTTGCCGGAACCGGCATCGCCCGCGGCATTGTCACCGCCCATGGCATCGCCGCCCGCGGCGGGCGCCGCCCCGCCGGACTCGTCCAGCGCCGGCTTGTTCTCCTGGAAGTTCTTGGCGGCCTTGGCGGCCTCCTCGGCATATTTCTTCAGATCCTCGTCGAGGATTTCGACCTTGGATTTCTCGCGGATCCTGGACATGACCTCGCCGACCTTCTGGCGCAGCAGCACATTGCGGATGGCCTGCTTCACCTGGTCATAGGGCTGGGCGGCGCCCTGCTTCCTGTCCTCGAGGCGGATGATGTGCCAGCCGAAATCGGTCTTCACCGGCTGCGAGGTTTCGCCCACCTTGAGCGCGAAGGTGGCCTTGGAGAATTCCGGCACCATTTCGGCGGCGGTGAAATAGCCGAGGTCGCCGCCATAATCCTTCGAACCGTCAAGGCTGTATTTCTGCGCGAGGTCCTCGAACTTCTGGCCGTCGGCCAGCATCTTCTCGATGTCCTGGGCTTCCTTCTCGCTGGCCACCAGGATCATGCGGGCGCGCACCCGCTCCGTCTGCTGCAGCTTGGCGGCCTCCTCGTCATAGGATTTGCGGATCATCTCCTCCGTCACCATCGGGCGGATCTTCTGGAAGAAATAGGCGTCGCGCAGCGCCTTGGCCTGGTAGAGGGCGAGGCGGCGCTTGTATTCCTCGGTCTCCGCAATGCCTTCCTGCACGGCATACTGGGCGAGCAGGTGGCGCTCGATCAGATATTCCACCACGAATGGATAGCGCAGCTTCGGCGGCATGTCCGGCAGCTGGCCGATGATGTCGTCGGTCGCCATCTGAACTTCCGACACCCGGATCTCATGGCCGTTGACGATGGCAATGACCTTGTCCTCCTTCGGCGCCGCGTCCTCCTGCGCCCGGGCGGGCATGGCAAGGGCAAGACCAAGCAGCGCGGCTGCCGCGCAAGAGGTGAGAAAATTTCGCGAAAAAGACATTCAAGTCCACCGTGCAAGAGGCCATCGACCACCCCGGATGCCATGGGCCGGGCGCTGCTCCTTGTTCCTCAAAGAAGGCAAGAATAAGCCCCCGCGCCGTTCCGTCCAGGCCCGTCACAATTCGCACGCACATTGGTCGCGTTGCCGGATGCTGGCAAGTGGGCGGGCCACAGATGAAGCCCCTGTTGCGCCAATGCAACAGATTGAAATTGCGGAGGCTTGGCGCCATTTGCCGGGCGGCGCGATTTTCCCGGCGGCGGCGCATTGCTCCGGCCCGGCAACTTGACTAAACCATTTTCAGGTCAAGAGAACACCGGTTGACCGTCGAAAATGCGACCGGACGGACAGATAAAGAGATGAAGCAGGTTTCGATTCCACTGAACCGAAACCTGCTCTAGAAAGCGGCTCGACCCGGGGGCGGAAGGCCCCTCATGAAGGATCAGAATAAATGTTCGGATTGCGCGGCATCGCCGCCCGTATTTTCGGCTCCAGCAATGAGCGCCAGATCGCCAGGTACCGTGGCCGGGTGGACGCAATCAACGCGCTGGAGCCAGAGCTCGCCGCCCTGTCCGACGGTGAGCTGAAGGCCCGCACCGCCATGTTCAGGGAGCAGCTGGCGGGCGGCAGGGAACTTGACGACCTGCTGGCGCCCGCCTTCGCCACGGTGCGCGAGGCTGCCAGGCGCACACTGGGCCAGCGCCATTTCGACGTCCAGCTGATCGGCGGCATGGTGCTGCATGAGGGCCGCATCGCCGAAATGAAAACCGGCGAAGGCAAGACCCTCGTCGCCACGCTCCCCGTCTATCTCAATGCGCTCGCGGCCAAGGGCGTGCATGTCGTCACCGTGAATGACTACCTCGCCAGGCGCGACGCCGGCTGGATGGGCCAGATTTATGGTTTCCTCGGCCTCAGCACGGGCGTGATCGTCCACGGCCTCTCCGACGAGGAGCGCCGCCGGGCCTATGCCTGCGACGTGACCTACGCCACCAACAACGAGCTGGGCTTCGACTACCTGCGCGACAACATGAAATACCACCTCGATGAGATGGTGCAGCGCGGGCACAACTACGCCATTGTCGACGAGGTGGACTCGATCCTCATCGACGAGGCGAGAACGCCGCTCATCATTTCCGGGCCCGTCGACGACAAGTCGGACCTCTACAACGCGGTGAACCAGTTCATCCCCGCGCTCGCCTCGCAGGACTTTGATCTCGACGAGAAGCAGCGCTCGGTGACGCTCACCGAGCAGGGCAACGAGCACCTGGAACAGGTGCTGGGCGGCGCGGGCCTTCTGCGCGGCGCCAACCTCTATGACGCCGAGAACGTGACCATCGTGCACCACGTGCAGCAGGCGCTGAGGGCCCACAAGCTGTTCCAGCGCGACAAGGATTACATCGTCAAGGACGGCCAGATCGTCATCATCGACGAGTTCACCGGCCGCATGATGCCGGGCCGCCGCTACTCCGAAGGCCTGCACCAGGCGCTGGAGGCCAAGGAACACGTGGAAATCCAGCCGGAGAACGTCACCCTCGCCTCCATCACCTTCCAGAACTACTTCCGCCTCTACGCCAAGCTCGCCGGCATGACCGGCACGGCGCTGACCGAGGCGGAGGAATTCATGGACATCTACAGTCTCGAGGTGCTCGATATCCCGACCAACGTGCCCGTTGCCCGCCGGGACGAGGACGATCAGGTCTTCCGCACCGCCACGGAGAAGTACGGGGCCATCATCGACACCATCGCGGAGGCCCGCGCCGGCGGCCAGCCGGTGCTGGTGGGCACCACCTCGATCGAAAAGTCCGAGCTGCTCTCCGGGCTGCTGAAGCAGCGCAACGTGCCCCACAACGTGCTGAATGCGCGCTATCATGAGCAGGAAGCCGCGATCGTGGCGCAGGCGGGCGTTCCCGGCGCCGTCACCATCGCCACCAACATGGCCGGCCGCGGCACCGACATCAAGCTCGGCGGCAACCTCGATATGCGGGTTGACATCGAACTCGCCGGCCTGCCGCCGGGCCCGGAACGCGACCAGCGCATCGCCGCCATCAAGCAGGAGATCGAGGCCAACAAACAGAAAGTGCTGGATGCCGGCGGCCTCTTCGTCATCGGCACCGAGCGCCACGAGAGCCGCCGCATCGACAACCAGCTGCGCGGTCGTTCCGGCCGCCAGGGCGACCCCGGCCGCTCGCTGTTCTACCTGTCCCTCGAGGACGACCTGATGCGCATCTTCGGCTCCGAGCGGCTGAACTCGATGCTCACCATCTCGGGGCTCAAGGAGGGCGAGGCGATCGTCCACCCGTGGATCAACAAGGCGCTGGAAAAGGCCCAGCAGAAGGTGGAGGCGCGCAACTTCGACATCCGCAAAAACCTCCTGAAGTTCGACAATGTGATGAACGATCAGCGCAAGGTCATCTTCGACCAGCGCATCGGCATCATGAAGGGCGAAGAGGTGGACGGGACCATCGACGACATGCGCCGCCACACGATCGAGGACCTCGTCCACAAGCACATCCCGCCCAACACCTATGCCGAGCAATGGGACGCCCCAGGCCTGCACGAGCGTCTGCTCCAGGTGGTGGGCATCGATTTCCCCGTGGCCGACTGGGCCAGGGAAGAGGGCATCGCCGAGGAAGAGATCCTCGAGCGCGTGACCAAGGCCGCCGACCGGCACTATGCCGAAAAGCGCGCCCGCTACGGCCAGGAGATCATGGGCCAGGTCGAGAAGACCTTCCTGCTGCGCACGCTCGACCAGCTGTGGCGCGACCACATTGTCACCGTCGAGCAGCTGCGCCAGGTCATCCACCTGCGCGGCTACGGCCAGCGCGACCCGCTCAACGAATACAAGACCGAGGGCTACAACCTTTTCGAAAGCATGATCGACCAGCTGCGCGAGAATGTCACCGCGCAGGTCATGCGCGTCGAGGTGCAGATGCGCGATCCTTCCGAGCTGTTGGAGCTGCCCAACGAGGACGAGCTGCCGATGATGGCCGCCCACCACATCGACCCCGTCACCGGCGAGGACGAGCTCTCCCAGGCCGCCCTGACGCTGGCGCGCAACGCCACCGCCACCGCGGCCGGCCGTGACCCCAAGAACCCCAGGACCTGGGGCAAGGTCTCCCGCAACGACCCCTGCCCCTGCGGCTCCGGCAAGCGCTATAAGCACTGCCACGGCGTGTATGCTTAGAGCGGCGGGCGGTCATGCAGAATCGGGGTCTTTTCCCTCCCCCTTGTGGGCAGGGCTATCGCATATGGGTTCCCTTCTCCCGTCCGAAGGATGGGAGAAGGTGCCCGAAGGGCGGATGAGGGCCTTTGTCCACAGATTCCGATGCGGAAAGAAGCCCTCATCCGGCCTGCCGGCCACCTTCTCCCATCGCGTACCGCGACGGGAGAAGGGAAAATTGACATGGCACAAGACACGCCGCCGCCATATGCGATTCGCCTC
>NZ_JADCDA010000026.1 GCF_020252405.1 Aestuariivirga sp. | reverse complement strand
TCTCGCCTTGAGCGAGGCAAGCTCCGCCTCCCACTCCAGCAACGCGCCCGACCACTCCGCGACCATTGTCGTCCTCCCGCCAAAAGCGGCAGGAATCACAAATCTATCGCAGACGCAACTGTAGTACTAACGGGCTGCTGAAAAACGCATCTTTGACACACTCTGATTCCGGATTGAGCAGGTTTCGATTCCGCTGAACCGAACATGCCCTGCCCGGGGCCGTGCGCTTCGCGGTTGCCGGCAAGGGCCTTCATGAACCAGTCACATGGCCGCAATAATTCTGCCCGGTCACCCGTCCAGGAGCTCCCTCATGCCGCTGTTTGAACGCTACCTCACCGTCTGGGTGCTGCTGTGCATCCTTGTCGGCATTGCGCTGGGGCAGACGATGCCGGGGGTGTTCGCGGCGGTCAGCGCCATGGAGGTGGCGAAGGTCAACCTGCCCGTCGCCGTGCTGATCTGGGCGATGATCGTGCCGATGCTGGTGAAGATCGACTTCGCGGCCCTCGGTCAGGTCACCCGCCACTGGCGCGGCATTGGCGTCACGCTGTTCATCAACTGGGCGGTGAAGCCCTTCTCCATGGCGCTGCTGGGCTGGGTCTTCATCGGCTGGCTGTTCCGCTCATGGCTCCCGGCGGACCAGATCGACAGCTACATCGCAGGCCTCATCCTGCTCGCCGCCGCCCCCTGCACCGCCATGGTCTTCGTATGGAGCAACCTGACAAAGGGCGAGCCGCATTTCACGCTCTCGCAGGTGGCCCTCAACGACGCGATCATGATCGTCGCCTTCGCGCCGCTCGTCGCCTTTCTGCTCGGCATCTCCGCCATCGCCGTGCCGTGGGAGACGCTGCTGCTCTCCGTGGCGCTCTATATTCTCGTGCCGGTGCTCGTGGCCCAGGCGATCCGCCGCGGCGTGCTGGCGTCCGGCGGCGAGGCGGCGCTGCAGGGCCTGCTGCATCGGCTGCAGCCCATCTCGCTGGTGGCGCTGCTCGCCACGCTCGTGCTGCTCTTCGCCTTCCAGGGCCAGCAGATCATTGCCCAGCCGCTGGTCATCGCGCTTCTTGCCGTGCCCATTCTCATCCAGGTCTATTTCAACGCCGGCCTTGCTTATCTGCTCAACCGCTGGAGCGGCGAGCAGCATTGCGTGGCGGGCCCCTCGGCGCTCATCGGCGCGTCGAACTTCTTCGAACTCGCGGTCGCCGCCGCGATCAGCCTCTTCGGCCTCCACTCGGGTGCTGCACTTGCCACAGTCGTGGGTGTGCTGATCGAAGTGCCGGTGATGCTGTCGGTGGTGAAGATCGTCAATGCCAGCAAGGGCTGGTACGAGGCGGGGCTTGCCCGCAGGGAGGGCGCGCGGTGAGCGTCGTCATCCACCACAACCCCGATTGTGGCACCTCGCGCAACGTGCTGGCGATCATCGGGGCGGCGGGTTACAGCCCCGCAATCGTCGAATATCTGCAAACCGGCTGGACGCGGGCGCAGCTGCTGGGGCTCTTCGCCGCCGCGGGGTTGACGCCCCGCACGGCGCTGCGCACCACCAAATCGCCCGCCGCCGAATTGGGCCTGCTCGAGGAGGCCGTGAGCGGCGAGGATATTCTCGCCGCCATGATTGAGCACCCGGTGCTGGTCAACCGTCCCATCGTCTGCACGGCCAAGGGCGTGCGCTTGTGCCGGCCCAGCGAAACGGTGCTCGATCTTCTCGACCGCTGGCCACCTGGCCCCTTCCTCAAGGAAGATGGCAGCCTGTTGATCGACGCCGCCGGAAACCGCGTGTGAAAGGCCGCCTCCCTGCCCGGCCGCCCCTTCAGCGGAAGAATCCAAGACGCATCACGGGTTCACGAAATCCCCGCAATTCGGCGCCTGCTCGTTGCCCCACGGCATCACCGGCACGGTGGAGGTGGAGTTCTGCGGCGAGCCTTCGATCAGCCGGTCGGTGTAGGAGAGATAGACCAGCACGTTGCGCCTGGCGTCGCAGCCCCTCACGATCTGCATCTTCTTCCAGAACAGCGAACGGCGCTCGCGGTAGATTTCCTCGCCCTGGGAGAATTTCGAGGTGATCTTGATCGGCCCCACCTGGCGGCAGGCGATGGACGTGATGGAGCTCTCGTCGGCGAAGCCCGCCCAGCCCTTCCAGCCGCCCACCCGCGGCAGGGTGAAGTAGCAGGCGACACCCTCAACGATGGGATCGTCGATCACATAGGTGTCGAGCGTGGCGTCGGGCGACAGCATCCGCCACACGGTGGTGTTCCGGAAGATCAGCTGCGGGTCGTCCGCCATCTGCTGGGCAATGGCGGGGGCGGATATCCCCAGAACGACCGTCAAGGCTGCAATAGACCGAAAAATTCGCGTCATCGAACCCTCCAAACCGTCGAAAATGCGACCAAACAAAGAGACAGAGCATTTTCAGGTCAAGTGGACACCGGTTGACCGTCGAAAATGCGACCAAACAAAGAGACAGAGCATTTTCAGGTCAAGTGGACACCGGTTGACCGTCGAAAATGCGA
>NZ_JADCDA010000025.1 GCF_020252405.1 Aestuariivirga sp. | reverse complement strand
GACCTCAAGGCCAAATACCAACAGCTGATCGCCATCGGAAAAGCTCCCAAGCAGGCCACCACTGCCGTCATGCGAAAGCTCGTCGTCCTCGCCAACGCACTCCTCAAAAAACGCGCCACCTGGCAGAAAAAAATCGCTTGATCATCACGGATACTCTAGAAACCGCCGCACAACCGATAATCAGGGGGAGCTTCCGTGCTCGTTCAGCCATCCGGCAGACTCATCACCATCATCGGCGGATCGGGCTTTCTGGGGCGGCACATCGTCCGGGCGCTGGCGCAGCGCGGCTACCGCATCCGGGTGGCATGCCGCAGGCCCGACCTTGCAGGCCACCTGCAGCCCCTGGGCAACACCGGGCAGATCATGGCGGTGCAGGCCAATGTGCGCTTTCCGGCCTCGCTCGATGCCGCCTGCGCGGGCGCCTATGCGGTGATCAATCTGACGGGCGTTCTCTATTCCTCGGGCGCCCAGAACTTCGATGCCGTGCATGTGTTCGGGGCGGAAGCCTCGGCCAGGGCCGCCAGGGCGGCCCGCGCCCTTCTGTTCATCCAGATGTCGGCGATCGGGGCCGATGCCGGTTCCAGCGCCCAATATGCCCGGAGCAAGGCCGAGGGCGAGCGGCTGGCGCGCGCCAATTTCCCCGGCGCGATCGTGCTGAGACCCTCCATCGTGTTCGGACCGGAGGACAGTTTTTTCAACCGCTTCGCCGGCATGGCGCGCATCTCGCCCTTTCTGCCGCTGATCGGCGGCGGCGAGACGAAGTTCCAGCCGGTTTTCGCCGGCGATGTGGGCGAGGCGGTGGCCCGCCTCGTCGATGCGGGCGAGGCCGATGGCAAGACCTATGAGCTGGGCGGGCCGGAGCAGTTCAGCTTCAGGCAGCTTATGCAGTTCACACTCGATACCATCGGCCGCAGGCGCCTGCTGCTGCCGCTGCCCTGGGGTGTGGCCAGGGTGCAGGCGGCCATCATGGGCCTTGCCCCCAAGCCGATGCTGACCGCCGACCAGGTGGAAATGCTGCGCCATGACAATGTGGTGAGCGGGGCGGCGCTCCGCGAGCAGAGGACGCTGGAGGGCCTCGGCATCGTGCCGCAGGGAATCGGGGGAATCGTTCCGGGCTATCTCTACCGCTACCGCAAGGCCGGTCAGTTCACGACACCCAGGGGAACCCCCGAGTAAATCACCGCGAGCAGGACGACGCCGAGCGCCACGCGATAGATGGCGAAGGGCAGGAAGCTCATATGGCGGATGAGCTTCATCAGCACCGTGATGGTGCCGAGCGCCACGAAAAAGGTGAGAACCGCCGTCAGGATCATCGGGACGGAGATGACTGCGCCGCTGTGCGCCGCCTCGCCGAGTTTCAGCACGCCCGCGCCGGCGATGGCCGGAATGCCGAGCAGGAAGGCGAAGCGCGCCGCCTCGGGCCGCTCGAAGCCCAGCGCGCGCGCCGCCGTCATGGTGATGCCGGAACGGCTGACGCCCGGCACAAGGGCCAGGGCCTGGGCCAGGCCGATGATGAGGGCCGGCGCCCAGGTCATGCCGGCCATGCGCCGCGTGTTCAGGCCGAACCGGTCGCAGACGTAGAGCAGGATGCCGAAGATGATGGCGTTCCACGCCACCACGATGGGCATCTGGCGCACCAGGTCCATGAAGCCCAGCTTGTCGAGGATAACGCCGACCACGACCGCCGGAACGGTGCCGAGAATGAGCAGCAGGGCAAGCCGGCCCCAGGCGCTGTTGCGGCCGCGCGCCATGTCCAGAAGGCCCATCGACAGCTTCGCGCAGTCTTTCCAGAAGTAAACGATGACCGCCAGAAAGGACCCCATATGCACCATCACGTCGGTGAGGACCCCCTGGTCCGGCCAGCCGGTGAGCACGGGCACCAGCAACAGGTGGCCCGAGGAGGAAATGGGAAGGAATTCGGTGATGCCCTGGATGAGCGCCAGCACGACGATCTGGAGGATGAGCATGGACGGCAACTCTGGGCTTGGGACAGTCGGATCTTTTCGGATTTTCTTGCCGCGGGGGACGCGGGCGTTTTATACGCGCGTTACATTCCGGGCAATTGCGGCTTTTGTTTCGCCAAGGCCGGACCAGTTGCCAATGACAGGGTTAAATTCGTCCTAACATGCCGTCGCTCATTCATTTTACACTCGATCCGTTCAGCCGCCGGTTGCGCCTTGCCCTCGCGGAATATGGCGTGCCGGTGGAGCTGATCGACGAAGAGCCCTGGGAGCCGATGCCCGAGATATTCGAGCTCAACCCCGCCGGCACGCTGCCGGTCTATCTCGAGGACGCCGGGACCGCGCTCTCCGGCATCGAGGCGATCACCGAATATCTCGAGGAGACCAAGGCGACGCGCCTCTCGCTGATCCCCGGCGATGCCTTCGAACGCGCCGAGGCGAGGCGGCTCGCCGGCTGGTTCGACGTGAAATTCTACGCCGAGGTTTCCGAACCGCTGCTGACGGAGAAGGTGATCCGCCGCTTTCTCGGCCGCGAGCGCGGCGGCGGCGGGCCGGACACAGGCCGCGTGCGCCAGGCCATGACGCGGCTGCGCGAGCACCTCGGCTATGTCTCGCACCTCGTGGACCACCGGGTGTGGCTGGCGGGGAACGAACTCTCGATCGCCGACCTGGCGGCGGCGGGGCACATCTCGGCGGCCGATTACTTCGGCGATATTCCGTGGGCGGATTATCCCGCCGCCAAGGGCTGGTATCAGCGGGTGAAGTCGCGCCCCTCCTTCCGGCCGCTGCTGGCCGACACCATCCGCGGCATGGCGCCGGGGCCGCATTACGCGGACCTCGATTTCTGAGGTGGCCGGCCTCCGCCAGGAGATCGGCGAGAAGGCCTCGGGCGAAGGCTTCAGCGCGGTGCGCGTGGCGAGGCTTTCGCCCGACGCGCGGCAGGCCGGGCGTCTGCGCGCATTCATCGCGGAGGGCCGCCATGGCGGCATGGCGTGGATGGCGGAGACGGAAACCCGCCGCGCCAGCCCGCAGGCCATGTGGCCCGGGGCGAAGACGGCGCTCGTCTTCGCGCAGAACTATGGGCAGGACCTCGATCCGCTGGAGCGGCTGAAGGACAGGGGCTCCGGCGTCATCTCCGTCTATGCGCTGAACCGCGATTATCATGACCTCATGAAGGGCAAGCTGAAGCGCGTGGCGCAGTGGCTGGCCAGGCGCACGGGCGCGGAGGCGAAGGTCTTCGTCGACACCGCGCCGCTGATGGAAAAGCCGCTGGCGCAGAAGGCGGGGCTCGGCTGGCAGGGGCGGCACACCAACCTCGTCTCGCGCGAGCTTGGCTCGTGGTTCTTCATCGGAACCATCCTGACGGCGGCGGAGATCGAGGCCGACGCGGCGGAGGCGGATCACTGCGGCTCGTGCCGGGCCTGCCTCGACATCTGCCCGACCGGGGCATTCCCCGCGCCCTACCAGCTCGATGCGCGGCGCTGCATTTCTTATCTCACCATCGAGCATGCGGGGCACATCGGCCGCGAATTCCGCGCGGCGCTGGGCAACCGCATCCATGGCTGCGACGATTGCCTGGCCGCCTGCCCGTGGAACAAGTTCGCGCAAGCCTCGCATGAATCAAAACTGGTGGCGCGCGAGGACCTGAAGGCGCCGCGGCTGGGCGCATTGCTGAAGCTCGACGATGCGGCATTCCGCACGCTGTTCGCAGGCTCGCCGGTGAAGCGCACGGGACGCGACCGCTTCATCCGCAACGTGCTGATCGCGGCGGGCAACAGCGGCGATGCGGGCCTGATTCCGGCGGTGATGGCGCTGCTCGGCGATCCCGCGCCCATCGTGCGCGCCATGGCCGTGTGGGCGCTGTCGCAGCTGCTGGACGAACCGGATTTCGCCGCCTTGCGTAACCGGCACATGGGTGGCGAGACCGATGACGGGGTACGCCGCGAATGGGAGACGGCATGAACCACATTCTGTTTTTCGGGCTGGGCTTTTCGGCGAAGGCCCTGGCGGAGCGGCTGGCGGCAAGGGGCTGGACGGTGAGCGCCACCAGCCGCAGCGAAAGCGGGGCCGCGGCGATCCGCGCCAGGGGCTATCGCGGCTTCGTCTTCGACGGATCGCGGCCTCTGCCGCAGGGGGCCTTCGAGGGCGTGACGCATGCGGTCGGCTCGGCTCCGCCCGGCGAGGACGGGGACCCGGTGCTGCGTCAGCACGCAGGCGATTTTGCGGAGCGGGCAAAGCAGTTCCAGTGGGTGGCCTATCTTTCCACCACCGGGGTCTATGGCGACCATGGCGGTGGCCTGGTGACCGAGGAGACGCCGCTCTCGCCCAACACGGAGCGCGGGCACAAGCGGCTTCTCGCCGAGACGCAGTGGCTCGGGCTGTGGCGCGGGCATGGTCTGCCGGTGATGGTCTTCCGGCTGGCCGGCATCTATGGTCCGGGGCGCAACCAGCTGCTCCCGCTGCTCGACGGATCGGCGCGGCGCGTGATCAAGGAAGGCCAGATCTTCAGCCGCATCCATGTGGCCGATATCGCCAACACGCTTGAAGCCTCGATCGCCCATCCGCACCCCGGCCGCGCCTATAATGTGTGCGACGACGAGGCCTGCCCGCCGCAGGACGTGGTGGAATATGGCGCGCGGCTGCTGGGCCTTCCGGCGCCGCCGGACGTGCCGTTCGAGGCAGCCGGTCTCTCGCCCATGGCGCGGAGCTTCTATGCGGATTCGAAACGGGTTTCGAACGCGCGGATCGTGAAGGAGCTGGGCGTGAGGCTGAGCTTTCCGACCTATCGCGAGGGGCTGGGGGAACTGGCGAAGGGATTGAAGCGGTAGAGCCAACGCTTCGCACGCCTCCCGCCGATTTTTCACCTCCCCCGGGCCTGACCCGGGGGTTCTTTTTTCCGCGGCACCCGAAACGGATGCGCGGATCAAGTCCGCGCAAGGTGAAGAGCGCGGATCGATTCAGACTCTCATTCCCTCGGACCTCTCAGCCAACCGCAGCGCCGTGTCGCGCAGCAGGGCGAGGTTGCCCGGCGTCGAGAGCCGGTGGTCGCCGCCCTTGATGAGCACCAGCGTCACATCCGGGCCGCGGAGCGCGCCGAATACCTTCACGGCATGGGTGGCGGGCACGTCCGCGTCCTCGTCACCCTGCAGGATGCAGACGGGGCATGGCACGTCGAGCCCCTGATTCAGGAGCAGGTGCCCGCGGCCATCCTCGATCAGGCGTTTGGTGATGGTGTAGGGCTCGCCATAGGCGGAGGGGCGGAGCCACACGCCCTTCTCGTTCAGCTCCTTGCGGACCGCGTCGGGGAATTTGTCCCACATCAGGTCCTCCGTCATATCGGCGGCGGGGGCGAGCAGGACGATCCCCTTGATATTCTGCGCCGCGGCCGGATGCATGAGCCGCAGCTGGCGGTAGAGCAGCAAGGCGATCCAGCCGCCCATGGAGGAGCCCACCAGAATGCGCGGCCCCCGGCCATGGGTGAGCACCATGTGAACGGACTGTTCCAGCCATTTCGAGATGGCGCCGTCGACGAACAGCCCGCCGGAGGCGCCGTGGCCCGAATAGTCGAAGCGCAGGCTGGGCCTGCGGGTTTCGCGCGCGAGGGCCGCCAGGGCTTCGGCCTTGGCGCCCTCCATGTCGGACTTGTAACCGCCCAGCCAGACGAAGCCGCAGCGGCCAAGATCGTCCCTTCCGTCAAGGCGATAGGCGATGGGGGTGCCGTCCGGAGCGTTTTCGAACTTGATATCGGTCATGGCAGGGTCATATCAGGCGTGACCGGGATTGAACATCCGGCGCTGCCCGATTTGCGCCGTCAGCCCCGCCCCGCCATCGGACGAAAGACCTGGACCAGATGAATATTCAGACACCCACCGGACCGGCCGGCATCGAGGCGATGCTGGGCCTGGACGCCAAGGCGCGGTTCCGGACCCGGCGCCGCCGCCTTATCTGGGCGGCGCTGCTGGCGCTTGCGGTGGCGGGCATCGTCTGGTGGGCGGCATCGGGCCAGCACGGCGGCTCGGCCATCGCCTATGAAACGGCGCCGGCGGAGCGCAAGCCCGTCATTGTGCGCGTGCAGGCCACCGGCAACATCCAGCCCACCACCGAGGTGGAGGTTTCGAGCGAGCGCTCGGGCGTCATCCGCACGGTGAACGTCAAGGCCAACAGCGTGGTGAAGAAGGGCGACGTGCTGGCCGAGCTCGACACGGAACGGCTGCAGGCGGAACTCGCCCGCGGCAAGGCGGCCCTTGCGGCGGCCGAGGCGCGCCTGGCGGATGCAAAGGCGACACTGCTCGAGAAACAGCTGCTCTACCAGCGCGCCGAGAAGCTGAGTGCGCGGGGCGTGTCCTCCACCCAGGACCTCGACACGGCGCGCGCCGCGCAGTCGCGCGCGGAGGCGGGCGTCATCGCCGCGGAGGCTGACATCGAAGTGGCCAGGGCCGACATGACGATGACGGAAACGGACCTCGCCAAGACGCGCATCCTGTCGCCCGTCGACGGCATCGTGCTGAAGCGCGATGCGGAGCCGGGGCAGACGGTGGCCTCTTCCTTCCAGGCGCCGGTGCTGTTCACCCTCGCCGAAGACCTGGCCCACATGCAGCTCGAGGCCGATGTGGACGAGGCCGACATCGGCAACGTGAAGGAGGGCCAGAAGGCAACCTTCCGTGTCGATGCCTATCCCGGCCAGAATTTCCCCGCGCTGATCGACACCATCGAATTTTCGCCCAAGGTCACGGACAATGTGGTCACCTACAAGGCGGTGCTGACGGTCGACAACAGCGCGCTGCTGCTCAGGCCCGGCATGACGGCCACCGCGCAGATCGTGGTGCAGGAGGTGCCCAACGCGCTTGCCGTGCCCAATGCCGCACTGCGCTACACCCCGCCCAGGGAGCGGAAGTCACAGGGTTTCAGCGTGATGAACCTGTTCATCCCGAGAATGCCGCCCGCGGTGAAGAACACGGCCCCCGCCGCCGACGGAATGCGCACGCTCTACGTGCTCGACAATGGCGCTCCGAAGGCGGTCGCCGTGCATGCCGGCGTCTCCGACGGCAAGGATACCGAAATTCTGTCGGGCGGCATCAAGGCAGGCGACCAGGTGATCGTTTCCTCCAGGGCTTCGGGCTCGTGAGCGACGGCCCGCCGCTCGTCTCCTTCGCCGGCGTCACGCGCTTTTATGGCGAGGGCGGCGGGCTGGTGCGCGCGCTGGCAGGCGTCGACCTGACCATCGGCAAGGGCGAGTTCATCGCCATCATGGGCCCGTCGGGCTCCGGCAAGTCCACCGCGATGAATATCATCGGCTGCCTCGACCGGCCGTCCAGCGGCAGCTTCAAATTCCTGGGTGTCGAGGTGAACCAACTGAGCCAGGACCAGCGCGCCCTGCTCCGGCGCAATTTCATCGGCTTCGTGTTCCAGGGCTTCAACCTGCTCAACCGCACCACCGCCATCGAGAACGTGGAACTGCCGCTGATCTATCGCGGCACGCCGAAGCGCGAGCGGCGCGAACGCGCCCTGGAGGCCCTGCACCTCGTGGGCCTTCAGGGCCGCGAGCGCCACACGCCGGGCGAGCTTTCGGGCGGCCAGCAGCAGCGCGTGGCGATTGCCCGCGCCATCGTCACCGGGCCCTTGCTGCTGCTGGCCGACGAACCGACGGGCAATCTCGACAGCCAGCGCAGCCACGAGATCATGGAGCTGATCGCGCGCCTGAACGGGGAGCGCGGCATCACCGTGGTGATGGTCACGCATGAGCCTGAGATGGCGGATTTCGCGCACCGCACCATCCGCTTCGTCGACGGCCACATCGCCAGCGACGGGCGGAAGCAGGCCGCCTGATGCTGTGGGAAACGGTGAAGCTCGCCATGTCTTCGATCAGGCGCAATGTGCTGCGCTCGGTGCTGACGCTGCTCGGCATCGTGATCGGCGTCGGCGCGGTGATCGCCATGGTGACGCTCGGCAATGGCGCCTCGAGCAAGGTGCAGGAGAACCTCGCCAAGCTCGGCTCCAATATGCTGATCGTCAGGCCGGGGCAGACCACCTTCGGCCCCGGCGGCTCAACCGATGCGCGCTCCTTCGACGAGCGCGACGTGGCGGCGCTGAAGAATGAGCTGAGCGGCATCCGCGGCGTTGCACCCACCGCGCAGAAACAGATGAAGGTGGTGTTCGGCGCGCTGAACTATGACGCGACCGTGACCGGCACCAATTCCGACTGGTTCACCGTGCAGGACTGGGTGCTGGAGGATGGCCAGCCCTTCTCGGAAACGGAGCTGCGCGCCGGCTCCTCGGTCTGCGTGATCGGGGCCACGCTGACGCGCGAACTGTTCGCGGGTCAGGACCCGATCGGCGAGCGGCTGCGCATCGGCAGTTTCTCCTGCGAGGTGATCGGGCGCCTGGCGGCCAAGGGCCAGTCGGCCTTCGGCTCCGACCAGGACGCGGTCCTGGTGCTGCCTTTGCGCGGCTATCACCGCCGCATTGCCGGCAACACCAGAATCGGCACCATCTCGATTTCGGTGACGGAGGCCGCCGACATTCCGCGCGTGCAGCGCCACGCCGAGGACGTGCTGCGCGAGCGCCGCCGCATCGTGCCGGGCGAGGAGGACGACTTCACCATCCGCGACCTGACGCAGATCCTCGCCACCATGGCGTCGACCACGGCAATCCTCACCGGCCTTCTCGGCGCGGTGGCCGCGGTGTCGCTGCTGGTGGGCGGCATCGGCATCATGAACATCATGCTGGTGTCGGTGACCGAGCGCACGCGCGAGATCGGCATCCGGCTCGCCATCGGCGCGCTGGAGCGGCAGGTGCTCACGCAGTTCCTGGTGGAGGCGGTGGTGCTCGCCCTGTTCGGCGGGCTGATCGGCATCGCCATCGGGCTGGGCCTTGCGGCGGCCGGGGCGGCGGTGATGGACGTGCCCTTCAACGCTGACATCAGGGTGATCGCACTTGCCTTCGCCGTGTCGGCGCTGACCGGCGTGATCTTCGGCTTCTTTCCCGCCAGGCGCGCGGCGCGCCTTGACCCGATCGAGGCGCTGCGGCGGGAGTAGTGATCAGCCGTTTTGCAGCTTCTCGAGGAAGGGGACGGTCGGGTAGGAATCGGCCGGCCAGCCCATCTTGATCTGCTCCTGCTTCACCGCATCGCGCGTGGCCTTGCCGAGCTTGCCGTCGACGGTGCCCACATCATAGCCCTTGCCTTCGAGGATCTGCTGCAGCTGCCTGATCTGGTCATAGGACAGCGCCTCAACCGGCGCGCGGCCGGGATAGAAGGGGCCAGCGCCGGCGATGCGGTTGGCGAGATAGCCGGCCGTGAGCGCATAGACGAGGGACTCGTTCCACTTGAGATAGGCCGTGGTGAAGTTCTCATAGGCGAGAAAGGCCGGACCGTCCTTGCCCATGGGCAACAGCAGCGAGGCGGGGAACTTGTCAGCCTTGAGCTTGCGGTCGACGCCGGTGACGCCCCACTTCACCCACTGGCTGCGCGGCAGCTGGATGGCGATGTCGGCCTGATCCCAGGGCAGGTCCTTTGTGAGGCGCACCTCCTCGAGCCAGGGCTGGTTGGCCTGCCAGCCATGCTTCACCAGAAGGGCGGCGCCCGAGGCCATGGCGTCGGGGATCGAAAGGCGCAGGTTGCGGTGGCCGTCGCCGTCGAAGTCCACGGCGGTCTCGACATATTCCTTGGGCAGGAACTGGGTGTGGCCGATCTCGCCGGCCCAGGCGCCCTTCATGTCCTCGCGCGCCAGGTCGCCGTTCTGGTAGAGCCTGAGCGCGCCGATCAGCTGCTCGCGGAACTTCTCCGGCCGGCGGCAGTCCCACGACAGGGTGGCGAGCGACGAGATGGTGTCGAAATCGCCCATGTTCTTGCCGAAGTCCGTCTCGAAGGCCCAGAAGGCGATGAGCACCTCGCCCGGCACGCCGTAGCGCTGCTGGACCGCATCGAACAGCTGCTTGTTCTGGCGCAGAATGTTGGCGCCCTCCTTGATGCGGTAGGCGGAGACCATGCGCTTCTGGAAATCGATGAAGGAGAGCGAGAACACGCTCTGCGCCCGGTCCTTCTTGATGATGCCCGGCTGATACTGAACGCCATCGAGCGCCGAGAGGCCCCTGGCGTCGATGCCCTGGGCGGCCGCTTCCTTCCTGAACTGCTTGATGAAGCCGTCGAAGCCCGCAGCCGAGTCGCCGCAGGCAGCACCCGCATGGGCCATGCCGCTCAGCCCCACCATCGCCACGAAGGCCGCCGCCGCCAGTTTGAGGTTCCGCATTCCTGTCTCCCGATTCGTCTGCCGCTGGGTGAGACCTTTGGCGCTAAGCCCTGTCTTGGTCAAATTAAAGGCCGGGCGCAGCAAAAACCCCTCCCGCAGGGGGGTGCGGGAGGGGCGGGCGAACCGGCCTGCCTGGGGGGGAAGGCTCAGTTCGTAAGATAGACCGTGGACTTGTCATGGCCGCAACCGCCGCCGCGGGCAGAGGGTGGGCTATTGGCATCGAGCGGGGCGGACATCGCCTCCTCCGGCTCAGGCGCACTCTGCGGCAGGCCATCCGGCGCTGCCGCGTCCTGGGCGGGGGCAAGGGCGGTTTGGGCCTGCGGCGGGGGCGGCGCGGCCGTGGCGTCCTCCGCCTGGGCGGAGGTGGAGAGGCCCACGAGAAGGGCTGTGACCATCAGAAGGGACTTCATCGGCTTTCTCCCTGTTGAACAATCGTCCGAGTCATAACCCCGAACGCGGAAAAGGTCTCCACACATTCAGGTGATGGCGGACAGAACCTCGACCAGCCGCCGGACGCGCGGGTCATCCAGCGCGGCGGACCTTCCGGCGAGCACCGCGCAGGACCGGAGGATCACGCCATCATCGAGGATTTTCAAGGCATTGGCGGCAAGAGTTGCGCCCGTCGTCGTGATGTCGACAACGATCTCGGCAATCCCCGCCGCCGGCGCCCCTTCGGTGGCGCCGAGGCTTTCGACGATGCGATAGCCGGTCACACCCTTTTCCGCAAAGAAGCGGCGGGTGAGGTTGCGATACTTGGTGGCCACCCGCAGGCGGCGACCATGGCTTTCGTAGAAGCTTTCGGCGATCTCGTCGAGGTCGGCCATGGTGGCGACGTCAAGCCAGCACTCCGGCACCGCGACGACGACCTGCGCCGGGCCGAAGCCGAGGCGGACGAGCAGCTGAACGGCCTTGTCATCCGGCGCGATCTTCTCGGCGAGCAGGTCCTGGCCGGTGACGCCGAGGCCGATTTTCCCGTCACGCAGGTTCTGGGCGATCTCCGAGGCGGAGAGGAAGGCGATCTCCACCCCATCAAGCCCGCGCACAAGCCCGCGATAGCCGCGGCCGGCGCCGAGCCTGTCGATGGTGAAGCCGGCCTTCTCAAGCAGCCCGGCAGCCTCTTCCATCAGGCGGCCTTTGGAGGGGATGGCCAGCGTCAGCGGGCTCATGCCAGCACCGCCTTCAGGCGATCCGTGTGGATGGCGCACCCAACGGCGGGCACACGCACGGGCGAACCCATGTCGGAGAGCAGATTGTCATAGCGCCCGCCGCCCGCCACGACGACGGCGCCATGCGGCGTATCCGCCTCGATCTGGAAGGTGAAGCCCGTATAGTATTCGAGCTCGCGCCCGAAGCCCGCCGCGAAACGGAAGCGGCGCGGGTTGAGGCCCAGCTCCTCCATCTCGAACAGGCGCCTGGCATAATCGTCGCGCGCAGCCTGGAAGCGGGGGCCTGCGGCAATGCCTGCGAACTGCGCATCGATGGCGGAGGCCCCGCCCGCAATGGCGAGATAGGCGTTGAGCGTATCGGCCTTGGTGCGCGCGAGCGGCGTCTCCTGCCGGTCGGCCGCCTTGTTGGCGAGGCGAGCCGCGATTTCCGGCGGGTCGCGCCCGCCAACGAGCGGGACGTTGCGCGCGCCGATCTCCGCCTCCACGACGGACAGCGCGTCGCCCTCCGCGACGCGGTCAACCAATGGCGAAACCGACGTGCGGCGCGCGCCGCGGCCCGCGCAGAAACTGTCAAGCAATTCGCGGAAGGCATGGGGCCGCCAGAAGTGGTGGCGCAGGCGCTGGCGCCAGCGGGCCGGCATGCCGGTATCCTCGAGAAGAGCGGAGAACAGACCGAGATCGCCAAAGCTCACGCGGCAGCGCGGGAGGCCCGCGGCTTCGAGCGCGGAAATGGCAAGCTTGAGAACGCGCGCTTCCGCCGAGATAGGTTCGGACGCGCCGAACCATTCGATGCCAGCCTGCGTGAATTCCCGCGGGCTCAGGAGCTCGTCCGGAAAACGGAAGGCGGGGCCTGAGTAGCAATAGCGGCGCTCCCCCGCGGGGTCCTTTGCGTGGCTCAAATGATAGCGGCAGGCGGGCACGGTGAGGTCGGGCCTCAGGCACATCTCGGTGCCCGAGGGATCGGTGAACACAAAGGTCCGTGCACGGATATCCTCGCCGGAGCGTTCAAGGAAGATGTCGGCGGGCTGGATGATGTCGGGTGCGATGTGGTCGAAACCGCCCCGCTCGAACACCGCCATCAGCGCCACGTTCTGGCGCTCCAGCGCGGAGCGTTCGGCACTCGACTTGCCGGCCATTACTCCGCCAGCGCCTTCTTCACCGCGGAGACGAGATCGGCCTCGGGAACCGAGAATTGCGCCAGGCGCTGGGAGGCATATTCCGCGCGGGATGCGATGTTGCCGGCGAGTTCCGCGCCAAGCCGCAGGTCCTTGATCTGCACTTCGCGCTTCAGCCTCTCGTCACCGCCCTGGATCACCACCAAGGGCGCGCCACGCCTGTCGGCATATTTCATCTGCGCCTTCATGCCCGCCGTTCCGGCATACATCTCGGCGCGGATGCCGCCCTTGCGCAGCTCTTGCACCATGCGCCAGTAATCGCCGGTGCGCTCCTTGTCCATGACGAGCACCACGACGGGCGCAAGTGTGGAGGACTCCTGCGCAAGACCCGCCAGCTTCAGCGCCGAATAGAGACGCGACACGCCGATCGAGAAGCCCGTGGCAGGAACCGGCTGGCCGGTGAAACGCGCCACCAAATCATCATAACGCCCGCCACCGCCCACGGAACCAAAGCGCACGGTGCGGCCGTCCTCGTCCTTCGTCTCCATCAGGAGTTCACATTCGAAGACGGGGCCGGTGTAGTATTCGAGGCCGCGAATAATACTCGGATTAATCAGAATTCTTTCAGGCCCATAACCTGCCTTGTCGAAGAGATCCTGCATTTCTGCAAGTTCGTGAACGCCAGATGCGAGAGTATCGTTCATCTTGAAAAGAGCAGGGATGCTCGAGAGTACATCAAAGCCAAAACTGCGCGAATAGCGCTTATTGTGAGGATTGACTCCCGCGATGGATACTCGAATTCTTTCCAGCTCCTCGGCGTGACCATAGGCATTCATATCCCAAGTTGCTGGCGGATGGACGAAGGGATTCGGGAAGCTCAGCGATGAACTCAAGTGCTCTCCACGTTGCAGGGCGTCGAATGCACTGCCAAAACGGAGAAGTTGAATAAGAGGATCAATCTGATCCTTGGACAATCCGGCCCCGGGCGTGAAATCTCCACTTTCATCCTTTCGGCCTTCACCTAGCAGCTGACTCACGCCGAGTTCCCCCAGGCGGTCAAACTTATCAAGAGCACGCATAACAGTCAGTTTGCGAGCAAGCGACTCGTTTTGACCAAGGCCTATGCTCTGCATCACGCCATCGATCACTTTGCGATTATTGACGTTGATAACATACTGGCCGCGCTTGAGACCCAGCGCCTCCAACGTGTCCGCCGCCATCATGCAGACCTCGGCATCGGCCACCGGCGAGGCGGAGCCCACCGTGTCGGCGTCGAACTGCATGAACTGGCGGAAGCGGCCGGGGCCGGGCTTTTCGTTGCGGAACACCCAGCCCTGGCGATAGCTGCGGTAAGGTGTTGGAAGCTTCTGGCTGTTTTCGGCCACGTAGCGGGCCAAGGGGGCCGTCAGGTCATAGCGCAGGCTCAGCCACTGATCGTCATCGTCCTGGAAGGAGAAGACGCCGGCATTGGGCCGGTCCTGATCGGGCAGGAACTTGCCCAGCGCATCGGTGTATTCGACGAAGGGCTGCTCCACCGGCTCGAAGCCATAGGATTCATAGACCTCCTGGATCTTCGCCAGCATCTGGCGGGTGCCGCGGATCTCGTCGGCTGAAATGTCACGGAACCCCCTGGCGACGCGCGCCCTGGGGCGGTTTTCCTTGGTCATTCTGGCAACCCGGCTTGAATGCCGGATTATCTAGAGGAACGGCGGGCGGGGGGCAACCATAACCGGGTCTTGGCCCTTGTGCCCTTCTCCCGTCGCGAAGCGATGGGAGAAGGTGGCCGACAGGCCGGATGAGGGCCTCGTTCAACCAGCACGACTCGCGGAAAGAGGCCCTCATCCCCCCTTCGGGGACCTTCTCCCATCGCGTTGCGACGGGAGAAGGGGAAGCTGTGGCAGTCTTACTTGTCCCGCACTACCTTCTGCGCCTGTTCGCCGAGGCCCTCTATCCCCAACCGCATGGTGTCTCCCGGCTTGAGGAAGCGCTGGGGCTTCATGCCCATGCCCACGCCCGGCGGCGTGCCGGTGGTGATGATGTCGCCCGGCATGAGGGTGAAGAATTCCGAGAGATAGGCCACGATGTGCGCCACGCCGAACACCATGGTGGAGGTGGAGCCGTTCTGCACGCGCTTGCCGTTGAGATCGAGCCACATGGCGAGGTTCTGCGGGTCCCTGACCTCGTCCGCCGTGACGAGCCACGGACCCACGGGCCCGAAGCTGTCATAGGACTTGCCCTTGGTCCACTGGCCGGAGCGTTCCGTCTGGAACTCGCGCTCCGAGAGATCGTTGATGGTGCAGTAGCCGGCCACATGTTTCAGCGCGTCGGCCTTTTTGATGTTCTTGGCCCTGGTTCCGATGATGACGCCCAGTTCCACCTCCCAGTCCGACTTCCTGGACCTGGGCGGCAGCGTCACGTCGTCGAAGGGACCCGACAGGCAGCTCACTTGCTTGGCGAACACCACGGGCTCCTTCGGCACCTGAAGGCCGGACTCGGCCGCATGGTCGGAATAGTTGAGGCCGATGGCGATGAACTTCTGCGGATTGGCGATGCAGGCGCCGATCCGCGGCGTGCCGCGCACCAGCGGAAGTGACCCGGGCTTTATCTTCTTCAGCCGGGCGAGGCCCTTGGGGGAAATCGTCCCGCCCGTGATGTCCGGGATCACCGCGGAGAGGTCGCGGAGCCGCCCCTCGCCGTCCAGAAGGCCCGGCTTCTCCCTGCCCTTCGCACCGTAACGCAAAAGTTTCATCTGACGTCCCATCCCGTTTTATGACGATCGCCGCAAAATGCCGCTGAATCACGTGCAAGTCAAAAGCTCACTTGAGCGCGTCTCAGCGGACGATGATGACGTGCATATTCTTCGGGCCATGGGCGGGCCTGACGATGGTTTGCTCAATGTCGCCGGTGCGGGACGGGCCCGAGATCATGTTCACCGTGCGCGGCATGTTGCCCTCGCCCATGAGCGCGCGCAACCTGGTCCACGCCTCCTCATAGCTGGCGAACAGGGCGGAGGATTCGAGCAGCACGATATGGGCTTCCGGCAGGAAGTTGAGCGTCGTCGGATTGTCCGCGCCCGAGATCAGAACGATGGTGCCGGACTCGGCGATGCCGGCAAAGGCGCGGGAGATCGAGGCGCGGTCCTCATCCGCCGCCGGGCCTTCCGTCACCTCCAGCGCGCCGCCGCGATGCCAGGGCAGCTTCGCGAGAACCGGATCGGCGCCGCGGCGCAGCCGGGCCGGCAGGTTGCCGTCACGCAGGTAGACGGCGGCGTGGTGCGGCACGTCGTTGATGTCGTCCACAACCTCCACCGTGCCGCCAACGGCCAGCATCATCTCCGTGAAAACACGGATGCGGTGCTCAAGGTCGCCCTGCCCGCGCTCCGGGATCAGGTTGCGGGGGTGTTCGGCGATCCGCCGCTCCACCGCCCCGCGGCGCGCGCCTTCGGGCCCATGTGGAATGCGGGCGCGCACGCGGCCCAGGATCGCCTCGCGCGCGCTCACGACCGGCGCTCCTTCCACAGCCGGTGGAAGGTCTTGCCCTGAGGCGCGGGAAAATCGCGGAACTCGGTCCAGCCCGAGGCGAGCGGCGCCTTTTTCAGGCGGCCCTTGCCATGCGCCTGGTTGGCCAGCACGCGCGCCGCCAGAGCCGTCGCCCTGCGATAGAGCTTCGGGCGCTTCGCCACCCAGGCCCAGAGGCCGAGGCCCCAGCGCATGGTGGTGGGCTGCAGGTGGCGCTCAAACTCCTTCTCGCGCCAGTGCCGCAGCATTTTGGGGATGGGGATGCGCATGGGGCAGACTTCCTCGCAGCGGCCGCAGAAGGTCGAGGCGTTGGGAAGATGGCGGGCCTTCTCGATGCCGACGAGGGCGGGCGTCACCACCGAGCCGATGGGGCCGGGATAGACCCAGCCATAGGCATGGCCGCCCACCGCATTATAGACCGGGCAGTGGTTGAGGCAGGCGCCGCAGCGGATGCAGCGCAGCATGTCCTGGAACTCGGTTCCGAGCACGTTTGCGCGGCCATTGTCGAGCAGGATGACGTGGTATTCGGCGGGGCCATCAGGGTCGCCCGGGCGGCGGCCGCCGGTCGAGAAGGTCGTATAGTTCGAGAACTCCTGCCCCGTGGCGGAGCGCGCCAGCACGCGCAGGATCGTCGTCGCGTCCTCCAGCGTCGGCACCAGCTTTTCGATGGAGGCCAGCACGATGTGGACCTTCGGCAGCGTCTGCGTCAGGTCGCCGTTGCCCTCGTTCGTCACGATGATCGAGGAGCCGGTTTCGGCGATGAGGAAATTGGCGCCGGTGATGCCGACGTCGGCGGTGAGATATTTCCGCCGCAGCACGCCGCGGGCTTCCTCGACGAGCGAGGGGATTTCCGAGAGGTCGCGCCCGGGGTCGAGGTGGGTGTGGACGCGGCGGAAATCCGCCTCCACCTGGCCGCGGGTCAGGTGCACGGCGGGGGCGATGATGTGCGAGGGCCGCTCGTTCCGGAGCTGGATGATGTATTCGCCCAAGTCCGTCTCGACAGGGGTGATGCCGTTCTCCTCCAGGTGCCTGTTGAGGTCGATCTCTTCGGAGATCATCGACTTGCCCTTGGTGACCATCTTCGCATTGGCCTTGCGGCAGATCTCCAGCACCGCGGCGCGCGCCTCGTCCGGCGTTTCGGCCCAGTGCACGTGGCCGCCCGTCTCCTTCACCTTCGCCTCGTAGCGCTCGAGGTAGATGTCGAGATGGTCGAGCACATGATCCTTGATGCCGCGCGCCTGGTCGCGAAGCTGATCGAACTCGGGCAGCGCCTCGCGGGCCTTGGTGCGCTTGGCGATGAAGCGCGGGCCCGTCTCAGTCATGGCGAATTGCAGCTGGTCGTCGGCCAGCGCCTTCGCCACATTGTCCTTGAACGCGGTGGTGGACATTTCCGTCATCACTCAGCCTCCGCAATGGGCGGCGTTGCATAATCGCCCGCCAGCACCTCCGCCACATGGCGGACCTTTATGGCCGAGCCGACGCGCTTCAGCTTGCCGGCCATGTTCATGAGGCAGCCCATATCGCCGGCGATCAGCGTGTCCGCCCCGGTCGCCTCGATGTGGCGCAGCTTCTTTTCCAGCATCTTGTCGGAGATGCCGGGATATTTGACGCAGAAGGTTCCGCCGAAGCCGCAGCAAACATCCGCATCCGTCATCTCGCGGAGCGACACGCCCTCCACACTGGCCAGCAGCTTCCGCGGCTCCTCGCGGATGCCGAGCTCGCGGAGCCCCGAACAGGAGTCGTGGTAGGTGGCGCGCGCCGGGAACCGGGCCTCCACCTTGTCGACCTTCATGACGCGGGTGAGGAAGGAGGTGAGCTCATGGGTGCGCCGCGCCAGGTGGAGCGCCTCCTCATGCCCGGCCGAGCCGGTGTCGAATAATTCCGGATAATGCTTCACGATCATGCCGCCGCAGGAGCCCGAAGGGACCACCACATAATCGAAGCCCCGGAAGGCGGCGATGACGTTGAGCGCAATCGCCCGGGCATCCGCCCTGTCGCCGGAATTGTGGGCGGGCTGGCCGCAGCAGGTCTGGGCCTCCGGCACCTCAACCGTGCAGCCGACATCCTCCAGCAGCTTTACCGCGGCAAAGCCGACGGAGGGCCGGAACAGGTCGACCAGGCAGGTGACGAACAGGCCGACGCGGGGGGGTGACTCAGGCATGGAACCTCGGGGTTGGACGGGGACATGGTCTTGCCAGCCCCCGCGCAAGGCCGCAAGGCTTCCGTCAGTTCTTGGTCTTGAGATAGGCGAGCAGGTTGGCGCGGTCGTCGGGCTTTTTCACGCCGGCGAAGGCCATCTTGGTGCCGGGAACCTCTTTCTTGGGGTTCTCGATATAGGTGAGGAACAGCTCGTCCGTCCAGACCGGGTGGGTTTTGGCGTAGTCCAGCATGGCGGTCGAATATTTGTAATCCGGCACCGAGGCGACGTTGCGGCCGATCATGCCCTTGAGCGTGGGTCCCACCTTGTTGACGCCCTTCTCGGCCTCGTGGCAGGCCTTGCACTGGGCGAAGACTTTCTCGCCCTTGGCGGCATCGCCTGCTTGCTGGGCCAGTGCGGCGGCGGGCAGCGCCAGGAGGCTGAACAGCGCGATCGTCAGTCGGGTCATGGGGTCACTCCGTTGATCTTTCGTTGCATTGGGGATCGGACGCGGTTTAATTCAGTTCCCTGAAACGCTTCCGGCTGAAAATAGATCACCCATGCTCACAATGCCCGTCCCCGACGAATCTGCGATCCGGCGCCGTGCGGGCATCGCCGCGGCGTTGCGCCGCATCGTGCCGGGCGAGGGGGTGATCGAGGCCCCCGTCGAAATGCGCGCCTTCGAGACGGACGGCCTCACTGCCTACCGCCAGATGCCGCTCGTCGTGGTGCTGCCGGAGACGGTGGCGCAAGTCTCCGCCATTCTGAGATACGCTTACGAAAACGCCATCAAGGTGGTGCCGCGCGGGGCGGGCACGTCGCTTTCCGGAGGCGCGCTGCCGCTGGCCGACGGCATCCTGCTGGGAATGGCCAGGTTCAACCGGGTCCTCGAAATCGACTATGCCAACCGCTGCGCGGTGGTGCAGCCGGGTGTGACCAACCTTGCCATCACCAGGGCGGTGGAGCACAAGGGCTTCTATTACGCGCCGGACCCCTCCTCCCAGATCGCCTGCACCATTGGCGGCAATGTGGCGGAGAATTCGGGCGGCGTGCACTGCCTCAAATATGGCCTCACCGCCAACAACGTGCTGGGCATCGAGATGGTGCTGGTGACCGGCGAGGTGATCCGGCTGGGCGGCAAGCATCTCGACTCCGAAGGCTATGACCTTCTGGGCGTGATGACGGGCTCCGAAGGCCTGCTTGGCGTTGTCACCGAGGTGACCGTGCGGATATTGCAGAAGCCCGAGACGGCGCGCGCCGTGCTGGTGGGCTTCCCGACCTCCGAGGATGCGGGCCGATGCGTGGCCGACGTGATCTCCGCCGGCATCATCCCCGGCGGCATGGAGATGATGGACCGGCCCGCCATCCATGCGGCGGAGGATTTCGTCCATGCCGGCTACCCGCTGGACGTTGAGGCGCTGCTGATCGTCGAGCTCGACGGGCCGCAGGCGGAGGTCGATCACCTCATCGGGCGCGTCTCCGGGATCGCGCGCGCGAACAATTCGTCCACCTTGCGCATCTCGACCTCGGAGGAGGAACGCATGCTGTTCTGGGCGGGCCGCAAGGCGGCCTTCCCCGCCGTGGGGCGCATCTCGCCCGATTACCTCTGCATGGATGGCACGATCCCGCGCAAGCGCCTGCCGGAGGTGCTGCAGGGCATGGCGGAGCTCTCGCGCATTCATCGGCTGCGCGTCGCCAACGTCTTCCATGCGGGAGACGGCAATTTGCATCCGCTGATCCTGTTCGACGCAAATGACGCCGATGAACTTGACCGGGCGGAGAAGTTCGGCGCGGACATTCTGCGCCTCTGCGTCAAGGTGGGCGGCGTGCTGACGGGCGAGCATGGCGTGGGCATCGAGAAGCGCGACCTGATGCCGGAAATGTTCTCGGAACAGGACCTCGCCCAGCAGATGCGCGTCAAATGCGCCTTTGACGACAAGGGGCTCCTCAACCCCGGCAAGGTCTTCCCCACGCTGCACCGCTGCGCCGAGCTGGGCCGCATGCATGTGAAGGGTGGCGCGCTGCCCTTCCCGGAGATCCCGAGATTCTGATGAGCGCCGTGCTGAAGCCTGCGACCGAAGCCGAACTCCGCGGGATGATCGCCGCCGCGCAAGCGCCGCTGGAGATCATCGGCAGCGGCGCCAGACGCCACATCGGCCATCCGGTGCAGGCGGCGGCGGTGTTGGACATGTCTGGCTTCACCGGTGTCATTGCCTATGAGCCGGAGGAGCTGATCCTCGACGTTCATGCCGGAACGCGGTTGTCGGAGATCGAAAGCATGCTCGGCCGGCGCGGCCAGCAGCTGGCCTTCGAGCCGCCGGATTTCTCCAGGCTCCTCGGCGCGGCGCAGAGCGGCAGCATCGGCGGGCTCGTGGCGTCCAACCTCTCCGGCCCCCGCCGCATCAAGGCCGGCGCGGTGCGCGACCACATTCTCGGCGTGCATGGCGTGACCGGCGCAGGCAATGTTTTCAAGGCCGGGGCGCGCGTGGTGAAGAACGTGACGGGCTATGACATGCCGAAGCTGCTGACGGGTTCCTGGGGCACGCTCGCGGCCCTGACCTCGGTGATCCTCAAGGTGCTGCCCGCTCCGGAAACGGAAGAGACGGTGGCGCTCTCCGGCCTCGATGACGCGCAGGCGGTCGAGGCGATGAGCCTTGCCATGCAGTCGGCCTGCGAAGTCTCCGCCGCCGCCTGCATTCCCGGCGAGGCGGTCTATCTCCGCCTCGAGGGCATTGCGCCCTCCGTCGCTTATCGGCGTGACCGGCTGGGCAAGGCGCTGCGGCGCCCGATCGAGGTGATGGCGGCGAAGAGCTCCGCCGCCAAGTGGCAGGCGATCCGCGACGGCGCGATGTTCGCGGAGAATCCGGGCCATCCGCTGTGGCGCGTCTCGGTGGCGCCCTCCGATGCGCCGGGCATGATCCGTATGCTGAAGGACAAGCTCGACATCCGCTATCTTCTCGACTGGGCGGGAGGCCTCGTCTGGCTGGAAGTGCCGCCCTCGCATGACGCCTCGGCGGCACTGGTGCGCTCCGCCTTCACGGCGGGCCACGCGACGCTGATCCGTGCGCCTGAAACGACCCGCGCCGCCATCGACGTGTTTCAGCCGCAGGCGCCCGCCCTCGCGGCGCTGACCGGCCGGGTGAAGGACGCCTTCGACCCGCGCCGCATCCTCAACCCCGGCCGCATGTATCGGGGGCTCTGATGCAGACCAATTTCACCGCCGAACAGCTCGCCACTCCGCGCATCGGCACCGCCAACCAGATCCTGCGCAAATGCGTGCATTGCGGCTTCTGCACCGCCACCTGCCCCACCTATGTGCTGCTGGGCGACGAACTCGATAGCCCACGCGGCCGCATCTACCTCATCAAGAACATGCTGGAGTCGGGCGAGCCCGCCGACGCGAAGACGGTGAAGCACCTCGACCGCTGCCTATCGTGTCTCTCCTGCATGACCACCTGCCCCTCGGGCGTCAATTACATGCACCTCGTGGACGAGGCGCGGGCGCATGTGGAGGAGACTTACAGAAGGCCGCCGTTCGAGCGGCTGCTGCGCAACGTGCTGGCCTACACCATGCCGCGGCCCAGGCTGTTCCGCCTGTCGCTGATCGGCGCCAGGCTCGCATCGCCGCTGGCGCCCGTGGCGAAGTCCTTCGGCGCCACGCGCATCGCCGCCCTGCTGGGCCTGACGCCGAAGCGCATGCCGGCGCCGGAGCCCATCGGCCGGCCCGGCATCTATCCCGCGCGGGGACAGAAGAAAGGCCGCGTGGCGCTGCTGATGGGCTGCGTGCAGAGCGTGCTCGACCCCGGCATCAACGCCGCCACCATCCGGCTGCTGAACCGGCTTGGCTTCGAGGTCGTCGTTTCGGGCGAGGAGGCCTGCTGCGGTTCGCTCACCCACCACATGGGCAAGGAAGCGGATGCGCTGGCCCGCGCCCGGCGCTCGATCGACCAGTGGACCAAGGCCGACGTCGATGCGGTGATCGTCACCGCCTCGGGCTGCGGCACCACCATCAAGGATTATGGCCACATGCTGCGCCATGACGCGGCCTATGCGGAGAAGGCCAAGGCGATCAGCGCCAAGGCGAAGGACGTGACCGAATTTCTCATCATGCAGGACCTGCCGGAAGCGCGTGGCGGGTTGCGCCTTGCCTATCACTCCGCCTGCTCCATGCAGCATGGCCAGAAGATCAGGACGGAGCCGCAGAAGCTGCTGCGCCGCGCCGGCTTCACCGTGATGGACGTGCCGGAAGGCCACCTCTGCTGCGGCTCTGCCGGCACCTACAACATTCTGCAGCCGGAGATCGCCACCAGGCTGCGCGACCGCAAGGTGGCGAACATCGAGCAGCTGTCACCGCAAGCCATCGCCACCGGCAACATCGGCTGCATCACGCAGATCGGGCTGGGCACGAAGATTCCCATCCTCCACACGGTGGAGCTGCTCGACTGGGCCTATGGCGGCCCGAAGCCGGAGCGCCTGCCGGGCTGACATCACGGCGCTGGCGGAACCGGACAGTCATCTTCACCGCAGGCGAGATAGCGCTTGAAGTCATCGGCCCGCAACCTGGTGAGCCGGTTACGACAATCCCAGATGATCATCGGCTGCATACTGCCCCCCTCGTAGTTAATGCCATTGAAATCGCATTCCGCATCACGGAAAGCGATCCAGGCCTTCTGCGCCACGACCAGTTGGCTGGCGCTGTCCGGAGACTGGCGAAGCCGCTGCCGGACCTGCTTGTAAAGGGCATTCAGTTCAGCGTCGGATGCGGCAAAGTTATCAGCGGCGCATTGGTTGAGATCGAGCTGCGTTCCATCGCCAGTGCAGTCCTCAGCCTGTGCGGCGCGCCCGTGGAGCATGGTGAAAACGGCAATCATGAGAACGATCAGGCGCATCATTGCAAAACCTCACGGCAACTTTACTCCGAGTTAGCAAGAAACGCTGCAATTGTCCTGCTTGCTTCAACCGGTCATGCAGAAACCGGTCGGGTGGTACCGCCTCCCCGGTTCGAACGGGGGACCCCTAGATCCACAATCTAGTGCTCTAACCAACTGAGCTAAGGCGGCGCACAGGGCTGAAGGGCCGGTGGCCCCCGCGCATGAGGGCACTCCTAGCCCCAGCCGCACGGGATTTCAAGCGAGCAAAAAGGCCCGCGTCGCGCGGGCCTCGGGAGTTCGACGCGCCGGCCGGGGAGGACGGCCGGGCATCGGCGATGTAATCAGGCAACCTTGGAGAGGCTGGCGAAGGACTTCGACACCTGCTCCTGCACCGGCTTCAGCGACTCCCTGGCGAGCGCAACCGACAGCTCGGAAAGCTCGGCGGTCTGGCGCTGCAGAGTCTCGGCCTGCTCCTTGAAGTAGTCCTGGTGAAGGTTCACCGCTTCCTGCGGGTCGCGCACGGCGAACAGCTTGCGCGCGAAGGCGAAGCCGGAATTGATGTTCAGCTGCACGAACTCCATCGACTTCAGCTGAATGTCGGTCACGCGGTTCTTGTAGGCGTTGGCGGCGGCGTCGAAGAGCTGCACATTGCCATGGGCCGCTTCGGAAACCTTCTCGAAGGCGCCCTGCGCCTGGTCAAGGGTCTTCTGGGCGAAGGAAGCGACATGCTCGGCAACCTGTTCGGTGGCCTTGGTCACGGTTTCACTGGTCATTTCGGGCTTGGCCTTCTTGGTTGACATGGGTGTTTCTCCTGTGGGGCAGGCTTTGGCGCAACCTGCCTGATGGAAAAGGATATAGGGCAGGTTTTTGTGCAACGCAATATAAATATTGCACCGCAGCTGCGCCGGGCGGGTTCAGAGGCGCGAAAACTAACGGGATGTTGCGGAATTCCTTTATTTTTTTGGTTAAGCCATCGTAAACAGAAGGCCTCTCATATTGGGGTGAGTCTTGGCCGACGCCGCGACACCGACGCTGGACGACCTGAGGAACGTGCCGGAAGCCGCCTGGCTGTGGGACGCGAGCCGCGCGCGCATCGTGTGGGCCAACCCCGCGGGCATTGGCTTTTTCGGTGGCGCCTCGCTGTTCGACCTGATCGACCGCCCTTTCGACGTGCAGGAGCCGGGCGTGGAGGCGTTGATGAACGTGGCCCGCAGCCTGCACCGCGGCCAGGTGGAAACGGTGGTGCTGAATTTCCCCTCCGCCGCCGCCGAAGGCCCCATCGCCTGCCGCTGCATGATTCACGCGCTGGCGGACGGGCGCCCCGGCGTGCTGGCGGTGGCCCGCGCCTCCGCCGTGGAAGAGGGCCCCCGGGCCGATGCCGACATGGCCGCCGCTTTCGATCTTCTTCCCTCTGCCGCGATGCTGGTGGGGCGCGACGGCGGCTTCCGCCACCTCAATGCGGCAGCCCAGCTGCTGCTGGACGTCAACCAGCGCGGCAACCTGGCGGAGCTGCTGGGCGAGCAGGCCCAGGCCGATGCACTGCTCACCCGCATCGGTGCTGCCGGCACGGTGGTGCAGCACCGCGCGCTCGCCGTGCGCATTGGCGTGCGCGATATCCGGCTCACCGCCCGCCGGCTGAACCGCGAGGAGGAGGGTGCTGCCTTCGCCATGCTGCTGCTTGACGACGTGACGGAGCGCCGCGCCCTGGAACTCAAACTTTCCGGCACCGAACCGGGGCCTCCGTCCCCGGCAGCGGCGGCCTCCCAGCCCGCGCCCGCCGCCGTGGAAAAGCCCGGCAAGCCGCCGGAGGCGGACATCCGCGAGACGAAGCCCCGCGCCGCGCGTGCAGCGCCGCCCCCGGCAGCGGAGGCAGCGCCGCCCCCTGCCCCGCCGCGCCGCAAGCTGCAGCGCATTCCGGACCAGGTGCGCCTGCCGCTGGAAAACCGGCCCGAAGCCGTTCTGGTGGCCAAGGACGGGCAGCTGCTCTTCGCCAACCCCGCCGCCGCGCGCCTGTTCGGGTATGAAACGGGCGAAGACGTGATCAATGACCAGGCTCTCTCGAACCGCTTTGGCCAGCTGGGCCAGGCGCTGCCCCGCACCGAGATCGTCACCGGCGCCGGGCGCGCCATCGAGGCCCAGGTGCAAATGGTGGTGATTCCCTGGCTTGGCGGCCCCGCCCGGCAGTTCGTGCTCGTGTCCTCCGAAAAACCGAAAGGGGAGCGGCCCGAATTCTGCCTTGCGGCGGCCCCCGTGGCTGCGGCCGCCATGACCGCCGCGGAGCCGGCGCCCGAGCCGCCGCGGGCCAGCGCCGAGGTGATCCAGCTTCCCCTGCGCGCGCCGGCCGCGGAGGCCGACCAGGAGCTGCGCGCCATTCTCGACACCGCGGCGGACGGCATCATCACGCTCGATCAGGACGCGCGCATCCACACCTTCAGCGCCGGCGCGGAGGCGATCTTCGGCTATCGCATCGCCGAAGTGGCCGGAAAGCCGCTGCTCGATCTTCTGGCGCCCGAAAGCCGCAGGCTGGTGCGCGACTATCTGGCGGCGCTGCAGGGCCCCGGCCTCGCCTCGGTCTTCAATGACGGGCGTGAAGTCACCGCGCTGGTGAACCAGGGCGGCACCGTGCCGCTGTTCATCACCATCGGCAAGCTGCAGGCCACGCGCTCGCAGGCCGCCTTCTGCGCCGTGGTGCGCGACATCACGCAGTGGAAGAAGACCGAAGCCGAACTGCGCGAAGCCAAGGACAGGGCGGAGGCGACGAGCCGCCAGAAATCCGAATTCCTCGCCAGCGTCAGCCACGAGCTGAGAACGCCGCTCAACGCCATCATGGGCTTCTCGGAAGTGATGCGGCTCGGCCGCTTCGGCGCGATCGACAACGAGAAATACCGCGGCTACGTGCAGGACATCCACGCCAGCGGAGCTCATCTCCTCTCGCTCATCAACGATCTCCTCGATCTCTCCAAGGTCGAGGCCGGCAAACTTGAGCTCAATTTCGCCGCGGTCTCGCCCGGCGACGTCGCCGACTATGTGCTGAGGCTCACGCAGGAGCAGGCCACCGCCGCGCGCGTGGTGCTCCGGAAGTCGATGCCGGCGGACCTTCCCAATGTGGTGGCCGACCTCCGCTCCATGCGGCAGGCGCTGCTGAACCTCGTGTCCAACGCCATCAAGTTCACCGACGCCGGGGGGCAGGTGGTGGTCTCCGCCCAGCTCCTGGGCAGTGGCGAGCTGAAGCTGCGCGTCAAGGACACCGGCATCGGCATGGACGAGGACCAGCTCCGTGGCGCGCTCGAACCCTTCGGCCGCGTTCTCACCGAGGGCCGCGAGGTGCAGGGCACGGGCCTCGGCCTGCCGCTCACCAAAGCGCTGGTCGAGGCCAACCGCGCCTGTCTCGCGCTCACCAGCGAGCCGCGCAAGGGCACGCTGGCCGAGATCACCTTTCCCGCTGCCCGCGTCCTGGCGGAATAGCATTTCGATGGCTGACGCCGCTGCCGCAAAGGGTCCGCCCCGCCCGGCGAGCGAAAGGCTGTTCGCCGCGGCGGCGCTGATCATCGGGCTTGGCCTTGTGCTGCCGGTGGCCACCATCATCGTGCTGGCGCTGAGCCCCACCGAGAATGTCTGGCCGCATCTCCTCGCCACCGTGCTGCCGGGCTATGTCACGCGCACCATCGCGCTGATGGCGGGGGTGGGTCTCATCACCTTCGTCGTCGGCACCGGCACGGCTTGGCTCGTCACCATGTGCCGCTTCCCGCTGCGGCCGCTCTTCGTCTGGGCCTCGCTGCTGCCCATGGCGATGCCCGGCTACATCGTCGCTTATGCCTATGTCGATTTCCTGAGCTATGCGGGCCCGCTGCAGACCTCGCTTCGCACCCTCATGGGCTGGAAGACAAAGGGCGATTACTGGTTTCCGGAAATCCGCTCGCTCGGCGGCGCCATCTTCGTGCTTTCCATGGTGCTTTATCCCTATGTCTTCCTCACCGCGCGGGCGAGCTTCATCCGCCAGCCGGCGACCCAGCTGGAAGTGGCGCGCGCGCTGGGCCGCACGCCGTGGGGCGCCTTCCGCGCCGTGGCGCTGCCGCTGGCCAGGCCCGGCATCGCGGTGGGCGTGTCGCTGGCGCTGATGGAATGCCTCAACGACATCGGCGCCGCCGGCTTTTTCGGCGTGCGCACCCTGACCCTCGGCGTCTACACGACATGGCTCAGCCAGGGGAACCTCGGCGGGGCCGCTCAGATCTCCGCCGTCATGCTGCTCTTCATCTTCGTGCTGCTGTGGATCGAGCGGCAGGCGCGGCGGCGGCAGTCCTTCGTGCTGCCCGCCCAGCGCCCGCGCCAGCCGGACCGCATCCGGCTCAACGGCTGGCAGCGCGCGCTGGCGGTCATCGCCTGCGGGCTTCCCATCCTCATAGGCTTCGTGGCGCCCGCGCTGATCCTGATGAACTTCGCCGCCTCGCGGCTTTCCGATGCGCTGTCATCCGCCTATCTCAGCGCCGTTTATCATTCGCTTCTGCTCGCCGTGCTGGCCGCCATCAGCGCCGTCATCCTCGGCCTCGTTCTGGGCTATGCGAACCGCGCCATGCAGTCGGGGGTCACCAGGCGGGTGATCCGCCTTGCCGCCACGGGCTATGCCATTCCCGGCACGGTGCTGGGCATCGGCGTCCTCATCCCGCTCGCCGCCTTCGACAATGCGCTGGACAGTTTCCTGCGCGCGCATGTGGGCGTGTCCTCGGGTCTCCTGCTGTCGGGCACCGTCACGGCGCTGGTCTTCGCCTATGTGGTGCGCTTCCTCGCCGTGTCCTTCGGGGCGATCGAGACGGGGTTGCAGAAGGTGACGCCCAGCGTCGCCGCCGCGGCGCGCACGCTGGGCCGCGGCCCCGTCGCCGCCTTCCTCGAGGTGCACCTGCCGCTGCTCAAGCCCGCCCTCGCCTCCGCGGCCCTCCTCGTCTTCGTCGACTGCATGAAGGAACTGCCGGCCACGCTGATCCTGCGCCCCTTCGATTTCGAGACGCTGGCCACCTCGGTCTTCATGCTGGCCTCGCTCGACCAGCTGGAGGAAAGCGCGCTTCCCGCACTCACCATTGTCGCCGTGGGCCTGCTTCCCGTGATCCTGCTGTCGCGCACCCTGCACGAGCCGCACATCGCGAACTGACAGAATTTATTCCTCATTCCCGGCGGGGGAGAGCAATGGGGTCAGGTCCGCAACTCGGGGATCCCCGCGAACAGCTCCAGCGCCTCCGGATTGGCCAGCGCCTCTCTGTTTTTCACCGCGCGGCCGTGCACCACGTCCCTCACCGCAAGCTCGGTGATCTTGCCGGACTTTGTGCGCGGAATATCGGCCACCGCGATGACCTTCGCCGGCACGTGGCGCGGCGAGGCGCCGTCGCGGATCCTCTTCCTGATGCGCGCCACGAGACCGTCGTCCAGCGCCACGCCGGGGCGAAGCCTGACGAACAGCACCACGCGCACGTCGCCGTCCCAGTCCTGGCCGATGGCCAGCGCCTCGATCACCTCCGGCGCCTGCTCCACCTGCGCATAGATCTCCGCCGTGCCGATGCGGACACCGCCGGGGTTCAGCGTGGCGTCCGAGCGGCCGTGGATGATCATGCCGTCATGCGGCGTGATCTCCGCGAAGTCGCCATGGCGCCAGATGCCGGGAAAGCGCGCGAAATAGGCATCGTGATATCTGGAACCGTCGGGGTCGTTCCAGAACATCACCGGCATCGACGGGAAGGGCTTCACGCAGACGAGCTCGCCCTTTTCGCCGCGCACCGGCCTGCCCTGCTCGTCATAAACATCGACCGCGACACCCAGCATCGGCCCCTGGATTTCGCCGCGCCAGACGGGCGAGAGCGGATTGCCGCCCACGAAACAGCCGCAGATGTCAGTGCCGCCGGAGATCGAGGCGAGATGGATATCCTGCTTGATGCCGGCATGGACGAAGTCGAAACTTTCCGCCGACAGCGGCGAGCCGGTGGACAGCATGGCGCGCAGGCTTGAGAGCCTGTGCGTCTGCTTCGGCACGAGGCCGCTTTTCTTCACCGCATCGATGTATTTGGCGGAGGTTCCGAAGATGGTCATCCCCTCCTCGTCGGCATAGTCGAACAGGGCGCGTTCGGAGGGATGGAAGGGCGAGCCGTCATAGAGCAGCAGCGTTGCGCCCGCCGCGAGGCCAGAGACCAGCCAGTTCCACATCATCCAGCCGCAGGTGGAGAAGTAGAACAGCCTGTCGCCGGGTTTGATATCCGTGTTCAGCACATGCTCGGAGAGATGCTTCAGCAGGATGCCGCCCGCCCCGTGCACGATGCATTTCGGAATACCCGTCGTGCCCGAGGAATAAAGGATGTAGAGCGGATGATCCATCGGCAGTTGCGCGAAGCTGACCGGCGCATCGGTCTGGCCCGCGATGAAGGCCGAGAGCGTTACACCTCCGGGCAGCGTCCTGGCCACCTCATCGGCCTCGCCGATATAGTCGATCACCAGCGTGCGCTCGACGCTTTTCAGCTCCTTCAGCACGTTTGCGATCTTCTCGCCCGTGCGGATGGTCTTGCCGGCATAGTAATAGCCGTCGCAGGTGATGAGGATTTTGGGTGCGATCTGCCCGAAGCGGTCGAGGATGCCGCGCTCGCCGAAATCGGGCGAACAGGAGGACCAGATGGCCCCGAGCGAGGAGGCCGCGAGAAAGCAGACGATCGCTTCCGGCATGTTGGGCAGGATGGCGCAGATGCGGTCTTGGGCCTTCACGCCCGCCGCGGCAAAGGCCCGCTGAAGTTTCGCCACCGCCTTGTTGAGCTCCGCCCAGCTCATGCGGCGCTTCACCTTGTCCTCGCCGCGGAACACCAGCGCATCCGCGTGGTCGTTCCGGCGCAACATGTTCTCGGCATAGTTCAGGCGCGCATCGGGGAAGAACTTCGCGCCGGGCATCTTCGTGCCGTCGACCAGAACCCGGCTGCCCCGCGTCTCGGCTTTCACCCCGCAGAAGTCCCACAGGCGGGACCAGAACGCCTCGGGCTGCTCCAGCGAGTGGCGCAGCACCTCGTCGAATGTGGAAAGGCCCAGCGGCGCCATGAAGCGGGCGAGGTTGGAGGCCGCCATCCTTTCGGGGCCGGGGGTCCACAAAGCAGGCTCGGTCATGTAAGGCACTCCGGAGTGGCGGTTGGGCTTGGCTCTGGAGCATTTTCCGGTCAAGTGGAATCCGGTTGACCGCAGAAAATGCGACAAAACGAATAGACAGAGCAGGTTTCGGGTCCATTGGATCGAAACCTGCTCTGGAGCATTTTCCGGTCAAGTGGAATCCGGTTGACCGTCGAAAATGCGACAAACAAATAGACAGAGCAGGTTTCGGGTCCATTGGACCGAAACCTGCTCTGGTCCCGTCACGAAAGGGCCGCAAGTCCCGCCCAAAAGCGGTGCGATTTCAGGAGTTTCCGATGCACAACCGACGGCTGATTGCAGGTGGGGCGGCGCTTGGCCTGGTGGCGTTGGCGGTGGCCGCTTTCGCGCTCGTCGCGCCGCGTGTCGTGGCCGGCGGGCTCACCGCACTTGCCCAGCAGCAGCTGGGCCGCAACGTCAGCTTCCACGGCGGCGCGCGGCTTCAGCTCTTGCCGCTCGCGGTGCGCTTTGATGACGCGGCGCTCTCCGGTGCTGGTCCGGATGACGGCAGCTTCATCACCGCCCGGTCGGCGACGATCCCGGTGACGCTTCCGCAGCTCTTCGGCGCAAGGCCGGACGTCTCCGCGATCACGCTCGATGGCGCGGAGGTGGCGCTGCTCATCAACGAGCGTGGCGAGGCCAGTTGGGACATGTCCGGCGGCCCGCCCGCAAGCCCCGTGCGGCTGAGCCTGGAACAGGCGCGCTTGCGCTATTTCGACGCCCGCAACAGCCAGAGCATGTCGGTCGACCATGCCAATGGCCTGCTCGAACTGCGCGCTGACGGCGGCGCCTCCTTCGCCGGCAGCGCGGTGATCAACGGCCGGCTGGTGCGGGTGGATGCCGACCTCAAATCGCTGGCCCGCGTCAATGCCGATGGCTCGCCGCTGGAGCTCGCCCTTTCGGCCAATGAGGGAACCGCCAGTTTCAGCGGCCGGCTGGCCACCGCCAGGGTGCTGAGCCTCGCCGGCCCCGTCAGCCTGTCGGGCGCCACGCCAGGCCCGGCTCTGCGCCTGCTCGGCCTGCCGCTTCCGGAGACCGCCAATCCGCCAGGGCCGATCGCCATCGAAGGCGCGCTTGACAGCGCCGGCCGGGCCTTCGCCATCCGCAACGCCACGCTGGCGATCGGCAGCCTGCTCGCCATGGGCGAGATCGCGGTCGACCTCCGCAACGACCAGCCCAGGCTGCAGGCCAGCCTCACCGCCGACACGTTCTGGCTCGACGCCGCCATTCCCGCCTCCGGGGCAACGGGCGGCGACTGGGGCCGGCTGCCGCTGCCCTTCGACCTGCTCCGCAGCATTGACGCGGAGCTGAGCCTGGAGGCGCGCAACCTGCGCTATGCCGATATTGCCGCAGGACCCGGCAGAATCGTCGTCAAGCTCGCCGGCGGCAAGCTCGATGCCACGCTGGCCGCGCGGATCGACTCCAATGGCACGCTGGACATCGGCGTGAAGGCGGACGCCACCGTGCTGCCGCCCAGCGTCTCGCTGAGCTTCGATGCCGGGGACACGCCGGTGCAGCCGCTGCTCGGCGCCCTCACCGGCGCGCGCCACATCACCGGCAAGGGCGACCTGGTGGCGGACCTTGAGGCCACCGGCGCCACGCAGGAGGAGCTGTTGGGAACGCTGAAGGGCACGGCGCGCATCGGCATCGCGGCAGGGCGCATCGCCGGGGTTGATCTCGCGGGCCTGTTCCTCGCGGCCAGGCACCAGATCATCGAGAGCTGGCAGGCCGCCCCCGGCGTCACCGGCTTCGACAGCCTCAATGGCGAGGCGAGCGTGGAGGACGGCATCTTCACGTTCCGCGAGCTGAGGATGGAGGGTCCCGGCCTCACCGTCAGCGCGGAGGGCATTCTCGACGTGCTGCGCCAGGGGCTGACCGTTTCGGCCACCGCCGCGGTCAACGGCCAGCCGCTGCTTCCCGTGCCGGTGATTGCCAAGGGCCTGTGGGCCAGGCCCCGCATATACCCGGACATTCCGGACATCCTCGGCAATCCGGAGGGCGGCTTCGCGCGGCTGCAGGACGTTCCGGCGCTGCAGGGCAATTGAACCGCAACGGCAGCCGGGGCATGACAGAGCCATGATCCGCGTCCAGCAGCAGCCCTTCGATCCGGGCCATGAACTGAACCTTGTCAGGCAGGGCCGCGCCGCGATCGGCGGCACGGTGATGTTCCTCGGCACGGTGCGCGACCTGTCCGATGGCAATGACGTCAAGGCCATGACGCTCGAGCACTATCCCGGCATGACCGAGAAGGCGCTGGCGGAGATCGAGGCCGAGGCGCAGCGCCGCTGGCCGCTCGACGCGACGCTGATCGTCCACCGCTATGGCCGGCTTGAGCCGGGCGAGGACATTGTGCTGGTCATCGCCGCCTCGGCCCACCGCGAGGCCGCCTTCGCGGCCTGCCACTTCCTCATCGACTGGCTGAAGACCAGGGCGCCCTTCTGGAAGCTCGAGGAGAATGACCGGGGCGCCAGCTGGGTCGCCGCCAGGGACAGCGACGACGAGGCGGCACAGCGCTGGACGGAGTGAGGCGCGCCGCGGCGGCGCTGCCCGGCGCGGCTTCAGAAATTGTTGGGATCAGAAATTGTTGGGATTGCCCTTCACAATGGCGCCGGCGCCATCATCCTTGCCGCCCTTCACCCAGGTCACCTGATCGCCGTCGAGCCTGACCTGCCAGCATGCCTCGGGGTCCTGGCCATACTGGAAGCACATGGTATCGCCGTTCACCCGCCACTTGCCGGAATAGCCCTTGCCCCTGATCGCGCCGTCAGCGCCATAGAACTCGGTATAGGCGCCGGACGCGATCATGCTGCCCTGCACCGTGTTTCCGGATATCGCGGCGGATATCTGCTCGCCAGTGGCCATCGTCCCCGCCTGGGCAAGGCTCACCGCCGCAAAAAACACCGCACCCGCCGAAATGACCGCCCTCATGTCCGTCCTCCCATGTTTGAAAGCCGACTACGCCGCCACCGCCAAACGGGATCACAGGGCGCGGCCTTCTAAACAACGTCAGGGAGCACTGCCTTCAAGGCACCCATGTCCTGATCGACGATGGTGCTGCCAGGGAGGATTGAACTCCCGACCTCTCCCTTACCAAGGGAGTGCTCTACCACTGAGCTACGGCAGCGCGCTGTGTGGAGCGGGCGGACACATGCCACAGCGGGAGGGCCAGCGCAACCCCGTCGCTTGACGGTTGCGGCGCGGTGGCGGAAAAGCCTGTCATGGCCGCCGAAAAGCCCTCTTCCGACGCCCACAAGCAGCGCCTGGCCAAGGCGCTGAAGGCCAATATCGCCAGGCGCAAGGCGAAGGCCCAGGCGGCGGCCCAGACGGTGGACCGCCCGGCGGCGGAGGACAGCCCGGAAACGCCGCCTGAGGACGGTGGTTGCCGCAATTGAGCCATGTGTGCTTGTTAGCCGCCAGACCGGGGCAGGTTGGACCTGTGCGGGGATGATTCCCGGACGGCCTGCCGGGCAGGGGAAGACTTGATGGATCGTATCCGCATCCGCGGCGGCAGCCGCCTGAACGGCAGCATTCCGATTTCGGGCGCCAAGAACGCGGCCCTGCCGCTGATGATCGTGTCGCTTCTCACGCCGGGCAGGCTCACCCTGTCCAATGTGCCGCGCCTGGCCGATGTGCGCCTGCTGCAACGCATCCTGCAGAACCATGGCGTCGACATCACGGTGGCGGGAAAGCGCGCAGGCCAGACCGGCATGGGCGACGTCATGCACCTCTCCGCCGCGGACATCGTCGACACCACCGCGCCCTATGAGCTTGTCTCCAGAATGCGGGCGAGCTTCTGGGTGCTGGGTCCGCTGCTGGCGCGCTGCGGCGAGGCCAGGGTGTCGCTCCCGGGCGGCTGCGCCATCGGCACCAGGCCCGTCGACATGCACCTGATGGCGATGGAAAAACTCGGCGCGCAATTATCCATCGAGAACGGCTATGTGATCGCAACGGCGAAGCAGGGCCTGAAGGGCGCGCACATCGTCTTCGACAAGGTCTCGGTGGGGGCCACCCATGCCGCCCTGATGGCCGCCGTGCTCGCCCATGGCGACACCACCATCGAGAATGCCGCGTCGGAACCCGAGATCGGCGACGTCGCCTCCTGCCTCGTCAAGATGGGCGCGAGGATCGAGGGCATCCACACGGCGACACTCCGCGTGAGGGGCGTCACCAGTCTTTCGGGCGCCGGGCACAGCGTGATCCCGGACCGCATCGAGACCGGCACCTATGCCATGTGCGTGGGCATGACCGGCGGCGACGTGCTGCTGAAGGACGCGGACGCCAGCCACCTTGGCGCCGTCATCGACGTCATGCGGCGGGCCGGCGTGAGCATCGACGTGAAGAACGACGGCCTGCGGATTTACCGCAACGGAGCGGCGCTCGAACCGGTGCGCGTCGACACCCAGCCATTCCCCGGCTTCCCCACGGATTGCCAGGCCCAGCTGATGGCGATGATGACCATGGCCACCGGCACGTCGGTGATCCGCGAGACGATCTTCGAGAACCGCTTCATGCATGTGCAGGAGCTGGCGCGTCTTGGCACCGACATTCACCTCCACGGCGACACCGCGGAAGTGCGCGGCGTGAGGAAGCTCACCGGCGCGCCGGTGATGGCCACCGACCTGCGCGCCTCGGTCTCCCTCGTCATCGCCGGACTTGCGGCGGCGGGCGAGACGATGATCAGCCGCGTCTATCACCTCGACCGCGGCTTCGAGACGCTGGAGGAAAAGCTCTCCGCCTGCGGCGCCGACGTGGCGCGCATCTCGGGCTGAGTCATCCGATGCTCCGGCTCTCCGCGCTCGACACCGAGGACCTTGCCATCGTCTCCGCCCAGATGCAGGACGCCGTCCTGCTGGCGGGCGACATGAGCTATGATCCGAAGCGCAAGAAGTTCGTGCTGCTCGCCAACCGCTTCGCCTGGGACGATGCGGACACGCCGCAGCGCCGCCGCACCGGGCTCCGCTTCGACCGCGTGCTTGGCGTCAGGACGCTTCACGTGAACCGCCTCGAGAAGGACGAGGTGCTCTCGCTCCTCTCCGTCACCTTCGCCGAGCGCGATGCGCCCTCGGGCGAGGTGCTGCTGAGCTTTTCCGAAGGCGCCACCATCCGGCTCTCGGTCGAATGCCTGGAATGCCAGATGACGGACCTGGGGCCGGCCTGGGCGGCGATCGCCGTGCCGCGCCACGGCATCGGGGACGGGGAAGAAGAAGACCCGGCGTAACGCCAGCCTTTCACCGCCGCCCTGGCTTCTCCGGCCCTCCCCCGGCCGGAGCAGGTTTCGGTTCAGTGGGCTCGAAACCTGCACAATGACGATGTCTGGTCGCATTTTCGACGGTCAACCGGTGTCCACTTGACCTGAAAATGCTTTATCCTCCCCTCATGACGGAAAAACCGAAAACCCGCCTCTGCGCCGTCGAGCTCGACGCGACCATAGGCCCCGGCCCATCGCCCGAAGCCGAACATGAACGCCGCGTCGCCATCTATGATCTGGTGGAGGAGAACAGCTTCACGCTGCTCAGCCGGCCGGAAGGCCCCTACCGCCTCAGGCTCTCCACCGCCGACGGCCGGCTGATCCTCGACGTCTTGAACAACGCGGCGGAACGCCTCACGCTGATCGGCCTGTCGATGTCGCCCTTCCGCCGCATCGTGAAGGATTACTTCCTGATCTGCGAAAGCTATTACGAGGCGATCCGCACCGCCACGCCAAGCCAGATCGAAACCATCGACATGGCGCGCCGCGGGCTTCACAACGAGGGCAGTGAACTCCTCAGGGAGCGGCTCAACGGCAAGGTGGAGGTGGACTTCGACACGGCGCGCCGCCTCTTCACCCTTGTCTGCGTCCTGCACTGGCGGGGCTAGGTTCAGGAGATGGCGGGAGATCTTCCCAGCGCCGTCCTCTTCGCCTGCACGCAGAACGTCATCCGTTCGGTGATGGCCGCCGCCATCATGAGGCATTTTTACGGCCGGCGCGTCTTTATCGCCTCCTGCGGCGTCAGGCCCGGATCGGCCGATCCCTTCGTCGCCGCGGTCATGGACGAGATGGGCATCGACCTTGGCAAGCACCGGCCTCAGGGCTTCGACGACCTGGAGGATTCGAGCTTCGACGTGGTCATCTCGCTCTCCCCCGAGGCGCACCACCGCGCGCTGGAAATGACCCGCACCATGGCCATCGATGCCGAATACTGGCCGACGCTCGACCCCTCCATCACGGCCGGCAGCCGCGAGCAGATCCTCGGCAGTTACCGCGACGTGCGCGACCAGCTGGTCCGGCGCATCAAACAGCGCTTCGGTTCCTTTGCCGCGCGCGGGGTTTAAGTATAAGCTGCTCCCTTATGCGCCTCGACATGCAGACGGCCGAAGCCGAACTTACGAAAAAGCTGGGAGACCTCCCTGACGCCGCCGAGATCGCGTGGGCCACCGTCTGGCTTGAGGCTTGCGGTTATTCCGGCGTGAAGATTCTCGGCGAGGCCCTGAAGGACCAGCGCCACACGCTGGAGCTGACGCGCGATGCGCTGGGCCTCGACCTGCAGCATGTCTCCTGCGCCTTCCTGGCGCCCGCCATCATGCGCCACGTCGCCGCCAATGGCCGCGCCTTCCTGCGCAACGTCCGCCACGGCCTTTACATGCTGCCTTTCGCGGTGCGCGGGAACGTCGGGCTGGGCTGCCCGGTGGACCCGTCATTCGCGGTCGGCGGCGAGCGCCACAAAAATCCCTACGGGGAAAAGCTGGGCCTTGCCGCGGCACAGGGTCTGGAGATCGACAACGCGCAGTGGGGTGAGATTTAGAGCGTGATCCGCAAAAGTGAAACCGGTTTTGCGATAAGATCATGCTCAAGCCTCTGATCTGGCGCATGATTTAACCCACAATCCGCAGCTCCCGCGGGAAGCTCGTCAGGCACTCGATTCCGTTTTCGGTCACCACCACATCGTCCTCGATGCGCACACCGGCCTCGCCCTCGCGGTAGAGACCGGGTTCTATGGTGAAGACCATGCCGGGCTCGAGCAAATCCCTGTTGCCGCGCATGATCTGCGGCGCCTCGTGCACGTCAAGGCCGAGGCCATGGCCTGTCTTGTGGCGTGCGAACTGCGCAAATTGCGATTGCTCGAGAACCGTGAGCACGGCGTCATCGACGTCGGAGGCGGTGATGCCGGGGCGCGAAACCTCGCGGCCCTTCGCGTTGGCCGCCAGCACCGTCTCGTAGAAGGCGCGGTCGTAGTCCGACACTTCCCTGACGAAGAAGGTGCGCGTGATGTCGGCGCAGTAGCCCTGGCAGGCGCCGCCGAAGTCGATCAGCAGCGCGTCGCCGGGCTTGAGATGGTAGTCCGGCCGCGCATGGGCATGGGGCTTCGCGGCATTATCGCCCGCCGCAACGATCGGCGCGAAGGACAGACCGTCGGCACCCTGCGAGAACAGGTTGCGCAGCAGGATGCGCTCGACTTCCGTCTCCGTCATGCCGACCTTCACCTCGGCGAGAGTTGCCTCAAGGGCTGCTTCGGAAATCCGGATCGCCTTGCGCTGCAGTTCAACCTCTTCAGGCGTCTTGTGCAGGCGCACCTTCGATATCTCGCCATGAATGTCGACGAATTCCGCGCCTGGCAGGGCCTGCTGCAGGGCAAAAAGGTCGAACACCCGCATGCGCTGGCCCTCGACGCCCACTCGCGTGCCCTCGCGCAGCTGCGGAAGGGCTTCGCCCGCGGCCATGAAGGCGCCCATGTAGCCCTGTTCGTCCCGCCACGGGAACACCTTGCCGGGAAAGCCGATGGGCGCGAATGACCCCATTTCGAGCTGGGGCGCCACGGCAACGGCTGAACCTTCCCGCGGAACGATCACCGCAAGCGGCCGTTCCATCTGGTGGAAGTCCTTGCGGAAGACGCGGCGGAAATTGGCGCCGGGCACCAGCACGACGGCGTCGAGACCGGTGCGTGCGAGCACCGTCATCAGCGGTTCAAGCATCGGGTTGCACCCCGTGGCAGAAATGAATCTTCGCGCTGTTCGCAAGCCACGTCACGCCGCTTGACTCCAGCAAGTTGCGGAGGACGCCCCGCTATTCCTTCATCATGTAGATGTAAGCAGTGCTGACGCCATATTTCTCGGCGAGCTTGGCGGCCGGCACGCCCTTGGCGCGCTTGGCCAGAATGTCGGCGCGCATCTTCCCGGTCTCGACTGACGAGCGGCGGCGGCGCCTTACCGCGCCACCGGCCCGGCCGTCCTCCAGATGCGCGGTGTCGAGCATCCTCCGGGCTGTCGCGATGATCTTGTTGAGATGTGCAATCTGTCTCTTCGAAAGTGGCATTATCTTTCCGGTTTTGTCTGGAGAATGGCGGTAAACAACCCAGACGCCCAGGCTGTCATACCCGCTTGCTTAGCCTGAAGAGCGGTTCAAGGCAATCCCAAGTTATCTTCACCGCGCAGGCAGCTGACTGGAGCGTGATCCGCATAAGTGGAACCGCTTTTGCGATAAGATCATGCTCAGACTTTTGATCTGGAGCATGATCCGGCCAGGCGATTCCACTTTTGCGGAACCTACCCTAGCCACGGCGGCGGCGCCGGCGCTCCGCACCGTCATCACCGGCCGTGACGACATCCTTCGGCGGCGGCAAGGTGACGGCCTTCGACAGCTGCGGGAAAGGCGCAGTCTTGTGGGGGATCGCCATCGCCTCGACGAAGTGCTGCTGGAACATCGGCTCCACCGCCGTCTCGATCTTTTCGATGCGGCGCACCACGCTTTCGATCTCGTCACGCGCCTTCTTGTTGAGCAGCGCGATGCGCGCGCCGGTGCCCGCGGCATTGCCGGCACTCTGCACCCTGGAAAGATCGCAATCCGGAATAAGGCCGAGAATCATCGCATACTTGACATCGATGTGGCTGCCGAAAGCGCCGGCAAGACGGATCTTGCCGACCTGTTCAATGCCAAGCTTGTCCATCAGCAGGCGCACGCCGGCATAGAGCGCCGCCTTGCCGAGCTGGATCGCGCGCACGTCATTCTGCGTCACGCGGATCCAGTGCTCGTTGCCGCCTTCCCTGGGGGCGCGGATCACATAGTTGAAGGTGCGCCTGTGGGGTTCGATGCGCGGCGAACGCTCCGCCAGCGATCCGTCGATCAGGCCATCCTGATTGATCACGCCGGAGAGATACATCTCGGCGATCGCCTCGATGATGCCGGAGCCGCAGATGCCGGTGACGCCGGTCTGCGCAATCGCCTCCTCGAAGCCTTCCTCGTCCGACCACTTGTCGCAGCCGATCACCCTATAGCGCGGCTCCAGCGTCCCCGGGTCGATGCGGATGCGCTCGATCGCGCCGGGGGCGGCCCGCTGGCCCGACGAAATCTGCGCGCCCTCGAAGGCGGGGCCGGTGGGTGAGGAGCAGGCAAGCAGCCGGGCCCTGGAGCCCAGCACGATCTCGGCATTGGTGCCGACGTCCACGGCCAGCATGATCTCGTCCTGCTCATGCGGGGCTTCGGAAAGCACCACGCCCGCCGTGTCGGCGCCCACGTGGCCGGCGATGCAGGGCAGAACATAGGCCCAGGCGCCGGGGTTGAGCCGCAGGTCAAGCGCCTTCGCCGGGCAGGTGACGGCGAGGCCGGTGGCGAGCGCAAAGGGGGCGCCGCCGAGCTCGACCGGATCGATCCCCAGGAACAGGTGATGCATGACGGGGTTGCCGACCAGCACGACTTCCAGAATGTCACTGAGCTCGATGCCGCCCTGTCTGGCCACGTCCTCGGCCAGCGTGTTCAGCGCCTGGCGGATGGCGGCGGTCATCTCCTTCTCGCCGCCCGGATTCATCATCACATAGGAGACGCGGCTCATCAGGTCTTCGCCGAAGCGGATCTGCGGGTTCATCAGCCCGGCCGAGGCCGTGACCCCGCCGGTCGAGAGATCGGTGAGGTGTGCGGCAATCGTGGTCGAGCCCACATCGATGGCGAGCCCAAAGGCCTTGTCATGAAAGCCCGGCCAGATGGCGGCGAGTCGGTTGCCGCCGCCGGGCGCGCGGCTGAACACGGCGGCGGTGATCTTCCACTCGCCCTTCCTCAGCGTCTTCTGCAGGTCGGAGACGATCGGGAGGTCGCAGGAGAGATTGTCGATGCCCCACTGATCCTTCAGCGCCTTGTAGACGCGCTCGAGGTCGGAGGACGGCTTGTGCATGTCGGGCTCCTCGACCTCGATGAAGCACAGGCGGGTGGCCGGATCGAGTTCGATGGCGCGGGTGTCGGCCTCCTTGCGGACAACCTGCTTGTGGACCTGGCTCTCCGGCGGCACATCGATGACGAGATCGCCCATGATCCGCGTCTGGCAGGAGAGGCGGCGGCCCTGGGGCAGACCGCGGATTTTGCCGTAGCGCTCCTCGACCCCGGTGATGCCCGAAACATGCGAGGCGGCTGATGCGATGCCATGCTTGGCAAAGCTGCCCTCGCCCACATCGATCTGGCAGCGCCCGCAGATCGCTCTCCCGCCGCACACCGAGTCGATGTCGACCCCCAAGGCGCGCGCGGCCTGAAGAACCGGCGTGCCCACGGGGAAGCGGCCACGCTTGCCCGAAGGCGTGAAGACGATGAGAGGGTTCGTTTCGGTCATTGCGGACGGCTCCTCACGAATGGCGCCCCCACGCGCAAGGGGAGGGGGAAGCAAGCGTCTCAGCGGCGGCGGCGCGCCTCGCGCGCGGCGCGGCGGGCGGCAAGCTCCTCGGCCGTTGGCGCTGCCTCGCCGGGCGGCAGCGCGGCGGTCGAGGGCGCGGGGGCCATATCGCGGAACTTGTTGTTCCAGAACTTGCAGTGCGCATCCGTGCCGTTCAGCACATTGGCGCCGAAAATGGCGTGCATGTCTTCGTCATGCAGCGGGTTCATGATGGCCGAGGTCATGCCATGGCTCGCCGCCATTGCAAGGAAGTAGCCCGTCAGCGCGCGGCGGTTCGGCATGCCGAAGGAAATGTTGGAGGCGCCGCAGGTGGTGTTGACCTTCAACTCCTCGCGCAGGCGGCGCACCAGGCGGAACACCTGCTGGCCGGCCGTACCCATGGCGCCGATCGGCATGACCAGCGGATCGACCACGATGTCATGAGGCTTGATGCCGTGGTCGGCGGCGCGCTCGACGATCTTCCTCGCCACCGCGAAGCGCACGTCCGGGTCTTCCGAGATGCCGGTCTCGTCGTTCGAGATGGCGACCACGGCGACATTGTACTTGGCGACCAGCGGCAGGATGGCCTCGAGCTTCTCTTCCTCGCCGGTCACGGAGTTCACCAGCGGACGGCCCCTGGCGGTCTCAAGACCCACCTTGAGGGCGGAGGAGACGGAACTGTCGATGCACAGCGGCAGGTCGCAGACCGACTGCACGATCTCGAGGGTCTGGCGCATGAGCGGCGGCTCGGACTCATTGGGGTTCACCGCGGTGACGCCGGCATTGACGTCAAGAATATGGGCGCCGGCCTCCATCTGGGCCAGCGCGTCCCTGATCACCGTGTCAAAGTTGCCGGCCTGCATCTCGGCGGCGAGCTTCTTGCGGCCCGTGGGGTTGATGCGCTCGCCGATGACGGTGAAGGGACGGTCGAAACCGATGATGTGCTCACGCGTGGCGGACGCGACGAGGGTGTGGGTCATTGGGCTTTGCCTCCGTTGGCAATGAGGGTCTTGAGCCTGTCCTGGGTGAAGGCCGCCTCGATCCCGGCCCTGGCCTTCTCGACCTCCGCCGCAAGGTCGTCACCCACCGGAACGGGCTCGGCCCGGCGCCAGTCGGCGAGATAGCTGTCGGTGTCGGAGGCGCCGCCCCGCATGGCGGCCATGTCGATCGCTTCCTGGAAACGGTCGGCCAGCATGCGCTTTTCCTCCTTGCGGCCGGCCTTGACCGAAACCGCGGAAGGTATGTCGCGCCAGTAGGTGACGATGAGATTGGCCATGATGGCCGGTTGTATGCCCGGTCCGAAACCGAACCGATAGCCTGAAAACGACATGGAGAAAGGGCGGGGCGAAGCCCCGTCCCGCCCTTTTCAGCCAGCTTTCCGGCTCAGCCCGCGCGGTTCTTGGCGATCGCCCCCCAGACCGCCAGCACAATGATCGCGCCGATGATCGAGGCGATGAAGCCCGCTCCCTCGTCCGGCCCGTACCAGCCGATGGCCTGGCCCAGCCAGGTGGCGACGAAAGCGCCCACGATTCCGAGAATGGCGGTGAGCACGAAACCCGACGGCTCGTTCTTGCCCCCCACAAGGAACTTGGCGACGACACCTGCCAAGAAACCGATAACAATCGTGCCTATGATGTAAAACACCGCTTTTCCCTCCGTGTGTTGCGATGAGTACCGGACTTGCTTGACGGCGGGATGAACCTGCCCGTCCCCGGATCGTCAAACTAACAGTTGCAATCCCTGCCGGCCACGGTCAACTCTTGGCGGGCACACATCAGGAGCGTCTCATGTCGAACCGCATGCCTTCCATCGCCGCGCTGCTGGGCCTGGTGGCCGTCGCCGGCTATCAGAACCGCGAAAAGATCGGGGAATTCGTCAGGAACTTGCAGAATCCGGGGGCTGCGGCGCCGCCCGCGCCGGGCGGCGACACCGGGGCCGCCGCCAGCGGTGGCCTCAGCGACCTGATCGAGCATTTCCGCAATTCCGGCCTGGGCCAGAAGGCCGAGAGCTGGGTCTCGACCGGCCGGAACGAACCCGTGGACGAGAACGAGATGGACCAGGCCCTGGGGCCGGACCTGCTCGACCGGCTGGCGCAGCAGACAGGCCTCTCCCGCGCGGAGCTGGTGAAGCGCCTGGCCCAGGTGCTGCCGGAGGCGGTGGATCACATGACCCCGGAAGGCCGCCTGCCGTCCCCCTCGCGCGAGGGCGCCGCTTAAAACACTTTCAGGTCAAGCGGACGCCGCTTGACCGTCGAAAATGCGACCAAACAAAGAGACAGAGCAGGTTCCGTTCATGCGGAACCGCCCGAACGGAACATGCGACAGATCAAAAGCTTGAGCATGATCTTGTTGCAAAAGCGGCTCCGCTTTTGCGGATCATGCCCTGGCCTCCTCCTTGGCGTCACCCCGGCTGAGGCCAGGTCCAGCTTCGGGTGCCGGCGCAAATGGAACGCCGGGATGACGTTTGGGTGTGGAGCTATTGCCGCAGCGTGATCTCGCCCGGACGCCAGGTCTTGTCGAACCACGGTTCCAGAGGGCCGTAGAGGCGGAGGATCATGAACCATCCCTTGCCGGGAATGGTCTCGACCCAGTTGCTCTCCATGCCTTCCGGAGCCTTCGGGCCGAACCAGATGTCAACCGAGCCATCGGCATTGACCTTCACGTCCTTGTTCTGGCTCGACACGCTGGGTGCTGCCTGGTTGGTCTGCAGCATCGAGCGGGTCTGGACGTCATAGACGATGACCGACCAGAAATCGGCAACCGGCACGTTCTTCGGCAGTGTGAGCTTGTAGGTTTTGCCGCCGTCAAAGGGCTTGCCGTCGGCATCGAGCGCGGTCCAGGGATATTGCGAGCCCTTGCCCACCATCTTCTCTTCCATCGCGGGCGTCACGCCCGTGGCGAAGAAATAATAGAAGGCCGCGCCATCAAGGTTCGAGACACCGGGCTGGGACTGGAACTTGTAGCCGCCGAAGAAGGGCAGCCGCCAGCTGCTCTTGCCGTCGGGATAGAAGAAGGCGTCGCGGCCGCGGATGTCGAGGGCAAGCGCCCGCGCCGTGACCGCGCCGATATTGGCGGCATCGGTGAGGATCGCCTTCATGCGCGGATCGGGGTTGAAGGGCTTGCCCTTCTCGATGCCGATCGACGCGAAGAGGCCGAGTGTCGTCGGGTCCGATCCCTCGGGCGGCTCCTCCTGAATCACCTGGTTCAGCAGCTCCCAGAAGGAATAGTCGGTGGGCATGACGAAGTTGGACGGAATGCCGGAGGCATTCACCAGTGTTGCGGGCGTGCGCCTGGCGGCATCGGCCAGCGGATAGATCTTGAGATTGTTCTTCACATCCTCAACGCCAGGGCCCGTCTTGCCATCGACCAGGAAGGAGCGGAACACCGTCCACATGCCATAGGTGGTTGGGCGGACGACGATATAGCCTTCCGGCGCCTCGCCGGTGTAGCCCGGCGGAAGGATCAGGTATTTGCCGCCAGCCCCCTTGTCAGGGCCGGTGATGCCCACATCGACCACCCACTTGTACCAGAAGTCATTGATGGTCCCCAGCACCCTCGGCGGAATCTCGACCACCACCGGGCCTTGCCTGGTGTCGATCCACATGAAGCTGTAGATGGTGTTGTCATTGGCGGTCAGCTCGACGGTCTTGGGATCGACGAGGTTTTCCCAGATCACGTTGGTGCGGTTGACCGGGCCGAACTTCAGGAGCGTGTCGCGCATGCCCGCCTGGTTGACGATGGGAATGGCCAGCAGATAGGCCTGCAGCGCGCGCGAGCGGTCGAGATTGTCCCAGATCTTCTCTTTCGTTTCGGGAGTCGGGAAGCCGTCGCGGAGCTTGAGGGGGCCGATCGAGGAGTCCATCGAATCCGGCGTGGCGACGCCAGGCGCAATGGGCGTGCTCATCTTGTAAGTTTCGGCCTGCACCGGCAAGGCCAGCGCCCCGGCCATGGCGCCCAGAAGCACGGCGGCAAATGCCAATCGTTTCGTCATGCTGTCGATCCTCCTGTTTAACCCTGAGCGGCACAATAGAGCAGGTTTCGGTTCAGTGGAATCGAAACCTGCTTTATCTATTTGTTTTGTCGCATTTTCGACGGTCAGCCGGTGTCCACTTGACCTGAAAATCCTTTAAAGCGGCGGGCGGTCAATTGACTCCACTAGGATTTCCCTCCCCCTCGTGGGGAGGGGTAGGGGTGGGGGGCCCACGAGTCCAATTCT
>NZ_JADCDA010000024.1 GCF_020252405.1 Aestuariivirga sp. | reverse complement strand
CGCTCTACCGCATCGTCAAGGACCCGGCTCTGGCCAGAAGGCAGGGCATGTATTCGGTGGTGGCGCAGACCGGGCTGATCCTCAAGCGCGGCCATGACCTGGCCACCGTGCTGCGCGTGCTGGCGAAGACGCCGAAACTGTCGAGCGTCTGAAAGCAGACCCCCGGCCTTGGCAGGCCGGGGTCCGTCGTCCCGTCTCCCGGCCAGCGCTCAGTTTTGGCGCATGATGCCGAGGATGTTGAGGATGTTCACGAACAGCGTGATGAAGCTGCCGTAGAGCATGAAGGCGCCGATGATCGACTTGCCCTTGGCCACGCCCGCCGCATCGCCCTCGACATACATTTCCTTGATCTGCTGGGTCTCCCAGGCGGTCACGCCGGCGAACAGCAGCACCGTGATGATCGAGGTGATCAGCGACATCATCGTCGACTGGACGAAGAAAGCGTTGATCAGGATGGCGATGATGATGCCGATCGAGGCCATCATGAAGAAGCCGCCGAAGCCCGACAGGTCACGCTTGGTGACGTAGCCCGCGAGGCTCGTCGCACCGAATGTCACGGCGGTGATCAGGAAGGCCTGGAACACCATGCCGGAATCGACCGCGAGGAAGGTGCCAACCATCGGGGCGATGGCGAGGCCCCAGAGGGCGGCATAGCCCCAGTAGGCCGCCTGGGCGACGGCGGTGTTGCCGGACAGGATCATCCGGGGGGCGAAGAAGCCCATGCCGAGGATGGCGATGAAGAAGACCCACTTGAGCGAGTAGACGGTGGCCATGGCCGCGGGGCTGGCGGCGACCGCCAGCGTGATGACGGCGGTAAGCGCCACGCCGAGCGCCATGTAGTTGTAGATGCCCAGCATGTAGGAGCGGAGCCCCTGGTCGATCTCCGCCCCGGACTGGGCCCTGCCCTGGGTTTGAAAGCGAGTGTCAGCCATAGTTTCGTTCCTCCAGAAAACCTCGTTGCGAATATGGGTTCACACCCATTGTGGAGCAAGTTACAGGAAATTCAGGAAGGCCACAAAGCGATCACGAATTCGCGAGGTTTTCCATCTTCCTGGCCAGCGCCACGTCCTTCTCGGTCACGCCCCCGGCGGAATGTGTCGTGAGCGTCACCTCCACGCGGCCATAGACATTGGTCCATTCCGGGTGGTGGTCGGTCTTCTCGGCGAACAGCGCCACCCGGCTCATGAAGCCCCAGGCCTGGGAGAAGGACTTGAACTGATAGGTCCTGGTGATGGCGTCCCGCCCCTTGGCCTCCGTCCAGCCGTGCAATTCATGGAGCGCCTTGGCGCGTTCGACCCCGACCAGTGCCTTGTCCGTCATAAACCTGCCTGCAAACAATAGGATTTCTCGACCGCATAGGGACCACCCCCACGCGACGGGCGCGACGAGAACAGGACGAAACACCCCACCCCGAAGACCCGGCTCTTGTAGAGGTTATGGGAGGCGGCGAAAGCGTGCAAGGCCCGCGGGTCCGGATCCTTCAGCCGGGCGAGCGTCACATGCGGGGCGAATTTGCGCTGTTCCGCCGGCAGGCCCAGCGCCTGGCAGATGCGCTCATGGATCGACTGCAGCCTCCGGAGTTCCGGGCTTTCCTCGACGCCCGCGAACAGCGAATGGGGCTTGTTGCCGCCGAACACGCCACAGCCTGCAAGGCGGAGCTTGAAGGGCCGGGCCTCCACACCCTCAAGCTCATGGCTGATCTCGCGGGCCAGCCCCCCGTCGATGTCGCCGATGAAGCGCAGCGTGATGTGATAGCTTTCGCGGTCGATCCACCTGGCGCCGCTGATGCCGCCCCGCATCAGGTCGAGGTCAAGGGCCACATCATCCGGGATTTCGACACCGGTGAAGAGTCGTGGCATGCGCGGCCTCCTTTGCGATGAAGGACGGGCGGATCGCGACCGTTTCACGGTATCGCGAATTTCGCCAATCCCAAGCCCTAATTTCCGCCAGCCTTGCCCAGAAGCTGCTCGACGCTGGGCAGCATGCGGGCGACGATCGCGTCAACGCCGGCCGGGTTGGGGTGCATGCCGTCCGCCTGGTTCAGCTTCGGGTCCGCCGCCACGCCATCAAGAAAGAAAGGATAAAGCAACACCGTCGGGCGCCTCGCCGCGAGGCGCTGGTACATGCCGTCGAACTGCTGCTGGTAATCCGCCCCCATGTTGGGCGGCACCCTCATGCCGGCGAGCAGGGTGGGCAGCTTCTTGCGTTCGAGTGCGGTCAGAAGCCCGTCGAGGGCCGCCTCCGCCTGCGCCACGGGCAGCCCGCGCAGCGCGTCATTGGCCCCAAGCTCCACGATCACGGCATTGACCGGCTCGCTCAGCGCCCAGTCCAGACGGGCGGCGCCGTCGGCGGCGGTGTCGCCGGAAACGCCCGCGTTGATCACTTTCACGTCATGCCCCTTCGCCTTCAAGGCGGCCTCGAGCCTGGCCGGAAAGGTTTCCGTGGGTCCCAGTCCCAGCCCGGCGGTCAGGCTGTCGCCCAGGGCCAGAATGGTCTGCGGGGCCGCGGCAGCGCCGCCGGCCATGAGCACGACAAGTACAAGGGAGAAGAAAAGTTTCAGCATGATGGTCACTTAAGCGCCATGGTTGTCCGGTTCAAGCATCCGGACCTCGCCTGAGAGCGTAACGAAAACCATGTCCGACACGATGAGCACCGCCGCCGTCTCCCTCCGGAACGTCCATCTGACGCTGCCCAGCCGGGCCGGCAACGTCGATATCCTGCGCGGGGTGGACCTGGAGGTGAGGCCGGGCGAGGCGCTGGGCGTCGTCGGCCCGTCCGGCTCCGGCAAGACCACGCTGCTGATGGTGATTGCCGGGCTGGAGAAGGCCTCGTCGGGCGAGGTGGTCGTGGCGGGAAAATCGCTCAACGGGCTGGGCGAGGACGCGCTCGCCGCCTTCCGCCGCGACCATGTGGGCATCGTGTTCCAGTCCTTCCACCTGATTCCCACCATGACGGCGCTGGAGAACGTGGCGGTGCCACTGGAATTCCGCGGCGCCACGGGCGCGATGGAGACCGCCGCCGGCCGGCTGGAGCGGGTGGGCCTCGGCCACCGCCTCGACCATTACCCGGGCCAGCTCTCGGGCGGCGAGCAGCAGCGCGTGGCGATCGCCCGGGCGCTCGCCAGCGGAGCGAAGATCATCATCGCCGACGAGCCCACCGGCAACCTTGACCACGTGACCGGCGAGCAGATCGTCAAGCTGCTCTTCGACGTGAAGGAACAGGGCGGCGCATCGCTCATCCTCGTCACCCATGACCGCGCGCTGGCCCGGCGCTGCGACCGCATCGCGGAGGTGCTGGACGGCAAGATCGTGTCCGGGGCCACCACGTGAACCCGGCGCTCTGGCTGCGCTTCGCAGGCCGCGACCTGCGCTCGGGGCTGCAGGGCTTCTGGATCTTCCTCACCTGCCTCGCACTCGGCACCGGGACCATCGCCATCATCGGCGCGCTTTCGGCCGCGGTGGAGCGCGGCATCGATGAGCAGGGCCAGCCGCTGCTGGGCGGCGACCTCGAATTCTCGCTCATCCACCAGCAGGCCACCGGTCCGCAGCTTGCCTTCATCGCGTCGAAGGGCACGCTGAGCAAGGTTGCCACGGTGCGCGGCATGGCGCTCACGCCGGACAACACCGCGCTGGTCGAGGTGAAGGCGGTTGACGGCAGCTATCCGCTCTATGGCACGATGGAACTCGAAGGCGGCATGCCGCTGGCCGATGCCATCGCCACCAGGGACGGCGTTGCTGGCGCTGCCGCCGACCCGCTGCTGCTGGGCCGCCTTGGCATCAGGCCCGGCGCCATGGTGAAGCTTGGCAATGCACAGGTCGAGATCCGCGCACTGATCAAGGCGGAGCCCGACCGGCTGTCCGACACGCTGGTGCTCGGGCCCCGCCTGATGATCTCTCCCGCGACGCTCGCGGCCAGCGGCATCGTGCAGCCGGGCAGCCTTGTCACCTATCGCTACCGCGTGAAGCTGGCGGACGCCTCGCCCGCCGCCGCCAGGGCGGTCGAGAAGGAAGCCGAAACCCAATTCAAGGATGCCGGCTGGCGCATCCGCACCCGCAACAATGCCGCCGCAGGGGCCGATGGCTTCGTCGAGCGGCTCGGCTATTTCATGACGCTTGTGGGCCTCGCCTCGCTCATCGTGGGCGGTGCGGGCATCGCCAATGCCGTGCAGGCCTTCGTCACCCGCAAGCTGGGCTCCATCGCCACGCTCAAATGCCTCGGCGCGTCATCCGCCGACGTGATGGGCATCTATCTCGCCGAGATCATCCTCGTGGCGCTGATTGCCATTGCGCTGGGTCTCGCCGCGGGCGCCATGGCGCCGCCGGTCATCGCCTGGCTGTTCGGCCGGATCATTCCCGTGCCGCTGTCGCAGCACTTCAGCGCGTGGCCGCTGGTCTTCGCGGGCCTGCTTGGCCTGCTCACCACGCTGGCCTTCGCGCTGTGGCCGCTCGCCCATGCGCGGCAGGTGGCGGCTTCGGCGCTCTTCCGTTCGCGCATCGTGCCGGTGCGCGGCTGGCCGGGGCTTACCGCCTTCCTCGTCATCCTGCTCGCGCTGGTCCTGATGGCGGCGCTCACCTTCCATGCTTTCGAAGACGTCAGGGTGACGGCCTGGTTTCTTGGCGGCCTGGCCGCCAGCTTCGTTGTGCTGCTGGCCCTGGCGCGCCTGATCGTCTGGGGCGCCGAACGCCTGCCGCGCGGCCGTTCCGCCATCTGGCGTTATGCCGTGGGCAACATCCATCGCCCCGGTTCGGCCGCGGCCTCGGTGATCCTGGCGCTTGGCCTTGGCCTCACGCTCTTCGTCACACTGGCGCTGACCGACCGCAGCATCTCGAAGGAGCTCACCTCCTCCATCCCCGAGCGCGCCCCGGCGTTTTTCTTCATCGACGTGCCGAATGGCGAGCTGCAGGGTTTCAAGGACGCGCTGATGAGGGAGCCGGGCGTCACCCATGTGAACAACACGCCGATGCTGCGCGGCCGCGTCGCCGCGGTGAAGGGCGTTCCCGCCGAAAAGGTGAAGGCCAGCCCGGATTCCAGCTGGGCGCTGCGCGGCGACCGCGGCATCACCTATGCCGCGACGCTGCCGGAGGGTTCGCGCCTTGTCGATGGCGCGTGGTGGCCCGCCGATTACAGCGGCCCGCCGCTCGTGTCGCTGGTCGACGAGATTGCCCACGGCATCGGGGTCGGGATCGGCGACGAGATCACGGTGAACGTGCTGGGCCGCGACATCACGGCGAAGGTTGCGAACCTGCGCGCCGTGAACTGGCGAAGCCTCGGCATCAATTTCGTCATGGTCTTCACCCCCAGCACGCTGAAGGCCGCCCCGCACAACCACCTGGTGACCGTGGAGATGAAGGGCGGCGACGAGGCGAAGCTCCTGAACGCCATGGCGCGCGCCCACCCCTCCGTCACCGCGGTGCGGGTGAAGGACGCCATCGACATGGTGAGCGGGCTCCTCGAAAAGATGCTGGCGGCGATCCGCGGCGCCAACATCCTCACCCTGCTCACCGGCGTTCTGGTGCTCGCCGGCGCATTGGCCGCCGGCCTTTCGGAACGGCTATACGAGGCCGTGGTGCTGAAAACCTATGGCGCTTCCAGGCGCCAGCTCATCGGCGCCTTCGTCATCGAATATGCCGGGCTGGGGCTTGCGGCGGCGCTCTTCGGCCTTGGCGCCGGGTCTGCTGCGTCCTGGTTCCTGTCGCATTTCATCCTGCAAATTCCGTGGAGCTTCTCAGCACCCACCGCAGTTCTCACGGCCTTGATCGCCATGGCGGTGACGGTGACGGGCGGTCTCGCGGTCACCTGGCGTGCACTTTCGGCCAAGCCGGGTCCGCTGCTCAGAAACGAGTAGAATTCGTCACCGGCACGGGTTAGGCAGGCTCCATGGTCGTTCTCAATCGTATCTACACCCGCACCGGCGATGCCGGGGAAACCGCACTCGGCACCGGCGAGCGCGTGTCGAAGGCGCATCTGCGCATCCAGGCCTATGGCACGGTGGACGAGACCAATTCCACGCTCGGCGTGGTGCGGCTTCACACCGGCTCGCCCGGGATGCAGAAGCTGGACCAGATGCTGGCGCGCATCCAGAACGAATTGTTCGACCTCGGAGCCGACCTCTGCGTGCCCGACACGGGCAAGGACCTGGGCTACGAACCCTTGCGCATTCTGCCCAGGCAGTATGAGAGGATCGAGGCCGAGATCGACGAACTCAATGGCGGGCTTTCGCCGCTGCGCTCCTTCGTGCTGCCGGGCGGCCACCCCGCCGCCGCCTGTCTCCACATCTCGCGCACCGTCTGCCGCCGTGCCGAGCGCCTCATCGTCGAGCTCGCCTCGCATGAGGGCGAACATGTGAGCGAGGGGGCCATTGCCTATGTGAACCGGCTCTCGGACTTCTTCTTCGTCGCCAGCCGCTGGGCCAATGCCACGTCGGGTGCGGGCGACGTGCTGTGGGCGCCGGGCAAGACGAGGGATGCTTCGTAAGCCCCATGTTCGTTCCCCTTCACGATTCAACGCCGCTGAAGGTCATCCGCTTCCAGGCCGTCACCATTCTCATCATCGCGCTGAACGTGGCGATGTATCTCACCACCGGCGCCTTCAACTCCGAAGCCGTGCTGGACCAGATTGCGTCTGGCTGGGGCGTGGTTCCGGGCGAGCTCACCCACAGCGCCGCGCCCATCCTGAATTATAACCCCATCCCCGAGCCGCTGACCCTTCTCACCTATATGTTCCTGCACGCCGGGTGGTGGCACCTGATCTCCAACATGCTCTTCCTCTGGGTCTTCGCCGACAACGTCGAGGATGCCTATGGCCATGCCGCCTTTGCCTTCCTCTATCTGATGTCCGGCGTGGTGGCGGCCCTGCTCTATGTGATGCTGGGTCCCGGCTCGCGCATGCCGCTGGTTGGCGCGTCGGGCGCCGTCTCGGGCATCCTCGGGGCCTATGTCGTTCTGTTTCCGAAAGCCCGCGTGTGGATCCTGCTGTTTCTGCGCATTCCCATCCGCATCGGCGCCTTCTGGGTGCTGGGCGGCTGGTTCGTGCTGCAGGTCTTTTCCTGGTGGAGGGACCGGTCGGACCCGGAGGCCGGCATCGCCTGGGCGGCCCATATCGGCGGTTTCATCGCGGGAGCCGGGCTCACCTACGCCATCCGCCGCCGCCTCTGGATGCGGCTGGAGCCCAATGGCAGCTTCTTGCCCAAGGGGTAGGTCGCATTCGGCCATCAAGCGGCGTTGCTGGAATTGACTTGAGGTTTTGCCCTTACTAGGGTCCGGCCACTTTTTCGAAGACCGCCAAATCGAGGAACAGAATGAAAGTCCTGGTCGCTGTGAAGCGGGTCGTTGACTATAATGTCAGGATCCGTGTGAAGGCCGACGGTTCGGGTGTCGAACTGGCCAATGTCAAAATGTCGATGAACCCCTTCGACGAAATTGGCGTCGAGGAGGCGGTGCGCCTCAAGGAATCCGGCAAGGCGGCGGAAGTCGTCGCTGTGTCCATCGGGCCGGCCCAGGCGCAGGAGACGCTGCGCACCGCCCTCGCGATGGGCGCGGACCGGGCGATCCTGATCAGGACTGACGATCTCGTGGAGCCCCTCGCGGTGGCCAAGATTCTCAGGGGCGTGGTCGAGGCCGAAGGTCCGGAGATCGTCATCCTCGGCAAGCAGGCGATCGACGACGACTGCAACCAGACGGGCCAGATGCTCGCCGCCCTGCTGGGCTGGCCGCAGGCCACTTTCACCTCGAAGCTGGAGTCCGGTTCGGGCGAGGCGCAAATCACCCGCGAGATCGACGGCGGGCTGCAGATGCTGACCGTGAAGCTCCCCGCGGTCGTCACCACCGACCTCCGCCTCAACCAGCCGCGCTATGCATCCCTTCCCAACATCATGAAGGCCAAGAAGAAGCCGCTGGATGAGAAGACCCCCGCCGACTACGGCGTCGACACCACCGCGCGCCTCAGGGTCGTCAGGACCGAGGAGCCGCCGAAGCGCCTCGCCGGCATCAAGGTGGGCTCGCCCGCCGAACTCGTCGCCAAACTTAAGGAAGCGGGAGCAATCTGATGGCTGTCCTCCTCATCGCCGAACACGACAATGCGTCGATCAAGGACGCAACCCACAAGGCGCTCACCGCCGCGGCCCAGATGGGCGGCGACGTGCATGTGCTGGTGGCCGGCAACAACGCCGCCGGCGCTGCCGCTCAGGCCGCCAGACTCGATGGCGTCAAGAAGGTGCTGCACGCCGACTCGGGCACGCTCGAGCGCCCGCTGGCGGAGCCGATGGCCGCGCTGATCGTCTCGCTGGCGCCGGGATATGACCACATCGTTTCGCCGGCCACCGGCAACGGCAAGAACTTCATGCCACGTGTTGCGGCACTGCTCGACGTGATGCAGGTCTCCGACATCTCGGAAGTGAGGTCGGCGGACACCTTCGTGCGCCTGATCTATGCCGGCAACGCCGTGCAGACCGTGCAGTCGACCGATCCCAAGAAGGTCATCACCGTGCGCACCGCCTCCTTCCCCGCGGCGGGCGAAGGCGGCTCGGCCGAAATCGTGCGGATGGATGCGGCTCAGGACCCGGGCCTCTCCTCCTACCAGGGCGAGAACCTGTCGAAGTCGGACCGTCCTGAGCTCACCTCGGCCAGGATCGTCGTCTCCGGCGGCCGCGGCATGCAGAACGGCGACAATTTCAGGCTGCTCGATTCAGTCGCCTCCAGGCTCAACGCCGCCGTCGGCGCCTCGCGCGCGGCGGTCGATGCGGGCTATGTGCCGAACGACTATCAGGTCGGCCAGACCGGCAAGGTGGTGGCCCCCGACCTCTATATCGCCGTCGGCATCTCGGGCGCCATCCAGCACCTCGCCGGCATGAAGGACTCCAAGATCATCGTCGCCATCAACAAGGATGAGGAGGCGCCGATCTTCCAGGTGGCGGACTATGGCCTCGTCGCCGACCTGTTCGCCGCCGTGCCGGAATTCGACGCGGAACTGGCCAAGCTGGGCAAGTGACCGCCCCACATCAAGGTGCCCGAGAGGGTGGCCCCGGCCGCCCTTTTTCTTTGCACGGACAAAAATCCATCACTCATTTCCTGATGTGAAAACATCAATTCACCGCTCATCCGTGCAGACGCCACAAACCCCGAACTAAACGGCTATTGCTGCGAGTGCGAAACGCTCTTGCCCTGCAAATAGGCGCGATATAGGCTCCGGCGGCAACTGAATTCAGGCGCTTTGTTATCATGCAGATCAAGAAAGTCGGCGTCATCGGCGCTGGTCAGATGGGCAACGGCATTGCGCATGTTTGCGCGCTCGCGGGCTATGACGTTGGCCTCTATGACGTCAGCAAGGAGCGGATCGAGGCCGGCCTCGCCACGATCAACGGCAACCTCGCCCGCCGCGTCCGTTCCGGCAAGCTGTCCGAGGCCGACCGTGACGCCGCACTCTCCCGCATCAAGCCGGTGCATGGCTATGAAGGCTTCGGCGGCTATGACCTCGTCATCGAAAGCGCGGTTGAGGACGAGCAGGTCAAGCGCAAGATCTACACCGCCCTCTGCCCGCATCTGAAGCCTGAATGCCTCGTCGGCTCCAACACCTCCTCGATCTCGATCACCAGGCTTGCCGCCGCGACGGACCGGCCAGAGAAGTTCATGGGCATACATTTCATGAACCCCGTGCCGGTGATGGAGCTCGTCGAGTTGATCCGCGGCATCGCCACGGACGAGCAGACCTTCGCGGTCGCCAAGGAATTCGCCACCTCTCTCAGGAAGACCATCGCGGTCTCCGAAGATTTCCCGGCCTTCATCGTCAACCGCATCCTGCTGCCGATGATCAATGAGGCGATCTACACGCTTTATGAAGGCGTTGGCGGCGTGGAGGCCATCGACACCGCCATGAAGCTCGGCGCGCGCCACCCCATGGGTCCGCTGGAACTCGCGGACTTCATCGGCCTCGACACCTGCCTCTCGGTGATGCAGGTCCTGCATGACGGGCTGGCGGACTCGAAATACCGCCCCTGCCCGCTGCTGGTCAAATATGTCGAAGCCGGCTGGCTCGGCCGCAAGACCAACCGCGGCTTCTACGACTATCGCGGCGAAACGCCGGTGCCGACGCGGTAGGACGTGAGCAGTCTTCTGACCTTTCCGCAGCCTGATCTCTCAGCGCTCGAAAGGGTAAGGGAGTATTTCAGGAGCCGCACAAACTACTCTTTCGAAGGCAGCTACATCATCTACGACAACGATGTTACCGGGTGCTCCTTTACGATAGAGTTCAATCCATTTGGTGATGCCGATGAGGAGGGTAATCCCAACCACGCAATTGGCTTTATCCTCAACTACAATCGGTCAAAAACTTTTATTCGCGAGGCCATTGCAGAAGTCTCAGCATTCAACAAAGGCTTTCCAGGCAAGTTCGTCAACGAGGAGACTGAGAATCTGGAAAACTTCGGCGCCGAGCGCTATTTCGCCAACTGGTCGAGAGCAAACGACAAATTTGTTCGAGACTTTATCGCAAGGCCAGACTGCGAGGAGGCCTTTGCGCCCTCTGCCGCAATAGAATCGGCTTGGGCATGGAACGCGGCTTGCGACACTCAAATGGAAGCTCTTGAGGAAGATGTATTCATCGCGCCGGTCTCGCGACTGAGAACGGTTACCTCGAGTGCTGTTCCTTGCGGTTTATGGACCGAAACGATCCCAGCCATTTTTCCTAGCTTCGTGGAGCGCCTGGCGATAGGCACGTCATCGAAGTATCAGTCATCTTCGCAAAACCAATCCACTGACAGCCACACTATCTTCCGAATCGTCCCGATCGAGATCGTTTTGGCGAATACTGATTTTGAAAAACGGACTGTAAGCAGTATTCCCACATACGCTACCAGCGACGAAGTACCCGCTTCCTTACTCAAAGCCATTGAATTCATTACACCCGGATTATCGAATGGATAGTACCTCGTTCATCCGTCCCTTGTGTTAAAGCGGCGGGCGGTCAATTGACTCCATTAGGATTTCCCTCCCCCTCGTGGGGAGGGGCAGGGGCGGGGGGCCCAGGAGTCCAATTCTCAAAGACCTGAGCCCGGGACCCCCACCCTTAATCCCTCCCCCTCGTGGGCAGGGCTATCGCATATGGGTTAGAGCGTTGATAAGGTAGTCATTGTCCCAGTTGCAAGCCTTGATGCGCTGGCTGATGCGGCGCTTTGGGTTGTGGTCGGCGGTTTGCAGGATGTTTCGTGCGATCCGCTTGATGAAGG
>NZ_JADCDA010000023.1 GCF_020252405.1 Aestuariivirga sp. | reverse complement strand
GCGCGGCTTGTCTTTCCGCCACCTGTCAAACGCGCCTTCGTGTTCAGTTGGTCACTCTGGCGGCGCGTTCACCAAGCCCATGCCGCCGAGGCCCACTACCGCGCAAGACTCACCACGCAGACGCAACTGTAGTATTAGAGCGGCGGGCGGTCAATTGACTCCATTAGGATTTCCCTCCCCCTCGTGGGGAGGGGTAGGGGTGGGGGGCCCACGAGTCCAATTCTCAAAGACCTGAGCCCGGGGACCCCCACCCTTAATCCCTCCCCACAAGGGGGAGGGAAAAGACCCCGATTCTGCATGACCGTCCGCCGCTCTAGGGCCGCTTTTCCACCCACTCCAGAAAGGCCTCCAGCCATTTTGCGAGATAGCGCTTCGTCTCCGCGTCGGTGAGGTTGCCGTCCGCGTCGAACTTCTCCTCATTGTGGTTCACGAAGACCTCGGGCCGCGGCATGGTGATGGCCTGCAGCGCCTGCAAATTCTGCCGCAGGTGATATTGCGCCCGCGCCGTGCCGACGAATTGCCCGCCGCCCGCGCCGGCGATGCCGACGCGCTTCCACCGGAAGGGAGAACCGCCGCGGGACAGCCAGTCATTGGCGTTCTTCAGCACGCCGGGCACCGAGAAATTATACTCCGGGCAGGCGATGATGATGCCATCCGCCGCGCGGATCTTCGCCTCGAGCGCCTTCACGCTGTCGGGCTTGCCCGTCGCCGCCTCGTCATCCTCGTTGAACATCGGGATGCCGTGCAGCGTCGCGATCTCGAGCGAGACATGCGCCGGCGCCATGTTTTTCAGGGCGCGCAGCAGGCCGGTGTTGGACGATGCCCTGCGCAGCGAACCCGTGATGCCGAGAAGCTTGGTCATGCGGCCCCCTTGATCTCCCTGAAGGCGTCAAGCGCCCTGTCGCGCGCCGTGCCGTGGTCGATGACAGGATGGGGGTAGTTGCGGCCCAGTTCAACCCCGGCGGTCTTCAGCACCAGTGCCGGCGCCTCCCAGGGGCGATGCACGAATTCATCGGGCATGTGCCTGAGCTCTGGCAGCCACTTGCGCACGTAAGCGCCTTGCGGGTCGAACTTCTCGCCCTGCAGCACCGGGTTGAAGATGCGGAAATAGGGCGCGGCATCCGCTCCGCAGCCCGCCACCCACTGCCAGCTCGCGGAATTGTTGCCGATGTCGGCGTCGACCAGCGTGTCCCAGAACCAGCGTTCGCCCTCCTGCCACGGGATGAGCAGGTCCTTGATGAGGAAGGAGGCCGCGATCATGCGCACGCGGTTGTGCATGATGCCGGTCACCCAAAGCTCGCGCATGCCGGCATCGACAATGGGGTAGCCCGTGCGCCCCTTCTGCCAGGTGGCCAGCGCCTTCGGGTTCTCGCCCCACGGGAACGCCGCGAACTCCGGTCGGAAGGGCTTTTCGGGAAGCGTCGGCCAGTGGTGCAGCAGGTGATAGGAGAATTCCCGCCACAGCACTTCCTTCAGGAACTTCCCGGCTGGCCTGTCGAGTTTGCCGCCCGCGTCGAGTTGCGCGCGGCGCACCGCGTGCCAGCATTGTGCGGGGCTGATCTCGCCGAAATGCAGGTGTGGCGAAAGGCCGGAGGTGACCTCGCGGTCGGGCCGGTCGCGCTCATCGGCGTAATGGGCAAGGCCGTTCTTGATGAAGGTCTTGAGCCGCGCCGCGGCACCCGCCTCGCCCGGTGTCCAGACCGCGGAAAAGCCCTTGGCCCAATCCGGTCGGCGGGGAACGAGCTCCCAGTCCTCCAGCCGGTCGCTCTTCACCGCGCCGGTCCAGGGCGTGATGGGCGGGCCAGGCCTGAGGGGCCTTGGCTCACCCGCGGCGAAGCAGGCCTTGGAGAAGGGGGTGTAGACCTTGTAAGCCTCGCCCGATCCGTTGCGGATCGACTCCGGCTCATGCAGCAGGAAGCCGCCATAGCGACGGCAGGATGCGCCCGCCGCCTCGGCGAGCGCCTTGACGCGGTGCTCGATCTGGCCGGACCAGGGCGCATAGTCGCGGGTGAAGTGGACCGACGCCGCTCCCGTCTCAGCCAGCACCTCCGCGATCACCTTGTCCGCCGCCCCCTGGCGCAGCACCAGCCGCACCCTGGCGGAAAGCGCCTCGAGGCTCTTGTGCAGCCACCAGCGCGAGGCGCCGCCGAGGCGCCAGCCGTCCGGCGTCCCGTCATCGAGCACATAGAGGAAGATCACGGGCCCCTGTGCCGCCGCCGCCGTCAGGGCCGCATTGTCGGTGAGGCGCAGGTCGTTGCGAAGCCAATAAAGCGCTGGAGCGGTCATCGGCTTGACTACGCACTGAACGGTGGGCGGGATCAACCGCCCCCTGTTCAGTCGAGATCAGCCTGCTTCTCCTTCAGGACCTGCGCATAGACGTTGATGATCAGCGCCGCGAGCAGGATCAGTCCCCGGATGAGGATCTTGAGGAAGGAGTCGATCTGGATATGGTCGAGCCCGTTGTTGACCACGCCGAGCACGAGAAGCCCGATGATGGTGTTGCCGATGCCGCCGCGCCCGCCGAACAGCGAGGTGCCGCCCACCACCACGGCGGCGATGGCGTCGAGCAGGAAGGTGTCGAACTGGTTCTGCTGCGCCGAGCCGAAATAGGCGACGCCCAGCATGCCCGCGATGCCCGAACACATGGCGCAGATCACCATCACCGAGCCGATGATGAACTTCACGTTGACGCCGGAATACTCCGCCGCCTCGCGGTTGCCGCCCACCATGTAGATGTAGCGGCCATAGCGCGTATAGGTCAGCACCAGGTGCCCGACGAGCAGGAAGACCATGCAGACGATGATCGGCCAGCCGATGGGAATGAACATCGCCTTGCCCGCGGCGTTGACGCCGAGTGGAATGCTGAAGGCTGTTCCGGCGCCGAGCGTGGTGACGAGATCGGGATACTGATACGCAATCTGTCCGCGCACCAGCAGCGCCGACACGCCATTGGCGATCTGCATCATCGCCAGCGTCATGATGAAGGACGGGATGCCGATGAAGGTCATGCCGAAGGCCGTGACGAGGCCGAAGGCGAGGGCCGAGAGAAGGGCGAGGATGATGGCGATCCAGCCCGGCAGCGGAATGTTGGCGATGTTCACGTAATCCGGCTGGATGGTGAAATAGGCCACCGTGATGCCCACCGCATTGGCCACCGCCGCGACCGAGAGGTCGATCTCCGCCGTGAGGATCACGAAGGTCAGGCCCACCGCGATGATGCCGGTGATCGACAGCTGGCGCACGATGTTCAGCATGTTGTCGAGCGTCAGGAAGGAGGTCGACGCAAAGCTGAAGAACACGACCAGCGCCACCAGCGTGAAAACGGGTGCGATGTTGCGCAGCTGGTCGGCGAGGAAGCGCTTGACCGAGAAGCTCCTGGGCGCTGCCGATTCGGCGGTCGTCATGGTTTGTCCGTCTCCCCCGAAAACTTATGCCGCCGCCAGAAGGTCGGCCTTCTCGATTCGTCCCGTGGCGAATTCGCGCGCCACCGTGCCCTTGCGGATCACCGTCACGCGGTCGGCCAGCGTCAGGATCGTCTCCGGCTCGGTCGAGAGCACGAGGATGGCGACACCCTTGTCACGCAACGACTTCACGATGCGGATCACGTCTTCCTTCGCTCCCACGTCCATGCCGCGGGTGGGCTCCGACAGGATCAGCACGCGGGGCAGGTGGGTGAGCCACTTGGCAAGCGCCACCTTCTGCTGATTGCCGCCCGACAGCGAGCCCAGCGGAATGGCGGTGCGCGGCGGCCGGATCTGCAGGTCCTTGATGTGGGATTCCGCGATGCGCTTTTCCGTGCGCGGCTTCAGCCACATGCGGTGGATGCGGTCGAGGATGGAGATCGACACGTTCTTGTAGACCGGCTCCTGGCGGAACAGCATCATGCGCCGGTTTTCCGGCACGAAGGCGATGCCACTGGCGCGGGCTGCCGCGGTGGATTTGAAGCGCACCGGCTTGCCGTCGAGCCTGACCGAGCCCCGCCGCAGCGGCGCCTTGCCAAACAGCGCGCGCGCCAGCTCGATCTGGCCCGATCCCATGAAGCCATAGACGCCGGTGATCTCGCCCGCGCGCAGCTCGATCGAGACGTCGCGCAGATTCCTGCCGTCGCTCACGCGGGCGGCGGACAGCACGACGGGCTTGGCGTCATCGCCCTTCAGCTCCGCCTCCTCGCCCATGTGCATGCCCCTGGAGCCGCGGCCGATCATGTGGGCGATGACCATGTCCTTGGTGAGCTTTGCCGTCTCCTCGGTGATCACCTTCCTGCCATTGCGGAACACCGTGACCCGGCCGGAAATGTCCAGCACGTCATCGAGGAAGTGCGAGATGAAGACGATGGACCGGCCCTCGGCGCGCAGCCGCCGCAGCACCTCGAAGAGCTGCCTCACCTCAGGCGGCGACAGCGCCGATGTGGGCTCGTCCAGGATGATGATCCGCGCGCCCGAGAACAGAACGCGGGAGAGCTCAACCAGCTGCTGCAACCCGACGGGCAGCGAGCCCATGGTGGTGGTGGGATCGATGTCGAGGCCCAGGCTGGCGATCAGCTGCTTCGCCTCGCGGTTCATGCGGCCCCAGTCGATGGCGCCGATGGCGGTGAGCGGCTGGTTGCCGAGGAACACGTTCTCGGCGACTGTCAGATCCGGAACGACCGAGAGTTCCTGGTGCACCATGCCGATGGAATGGCTGAGCGCGTCGCCCGCCGAGCGCAGCCGCACCTCGCGGCCCTCGATTTTCATGGTTCCGTCGAAGTCGGTATGGACGCCGGCGATGATCTTCATGGTGGTTGACTTGCCAGCACCGTTCTCGCCCACCAGGCCGTGGATCTCGCCGGGCAGCAAGGTGAAGTCGACGTTCTGCAGAGCCATCACGCCGCCGAAGTGCTTCGACACGTTGGATAGCTCGAGCAGGGGCTGTTGGCCCCCGCCCGCCCGGTGTGACTGATCGGCCATCGCAAGCCGGTCAGATCAGGAAGTTCTTCTGCAGCCAGAGATGGCCCTGAGCCGTTTCCTTGGTGATGACGGGGCCGTCGGCGAGGATGAAGTCCGGAATGTCCTTGCCGGCCTTCTCGCCGCCCTGCACCGCGGCCACGCCCGCCGCCACCGACCAGCCATGGATGCGGCAGGAGGGGTTGCGCACGGTCGCCACCATCACGCCTTCCAGCACCGCGTTCACGGCGGGCGGCATGGCGTCGACACCGGCGATCAGGATGTCGGTGCGGTTTTTGGCCTTCATGACGTTGTGGGCGGCCAGCGCCATGTCGTCATTGTGGAAGAAGGCGCCCTTGATGTCCGGGTACTGCGTCAGGAGCGAGTCCCAGATGCGGGCCACCTTGGTCACGTCCCAGTCAGCCGGCTGCTCGTCCAGCACCTTGATGTTGGCATTGCCGTCGACCACCTGGTGGAAGCCCTTGGCGCGGCCCTGCGCGCCGGAGTGGCCGAGCGCGCCCTGGGTCATCACCATGTTGCCGCCGCCGCCCATCGCGCTGACGAGGGCGTTGGTGACGACCGAGCCCATCATGATGTTGTCGGGCGCGATGAAGGTATGCAGCGGCACGGCGCCGGGAGGGGCCACCAGCGTGTCCATGGCGATCACCGGCGTGCCGTCGTCGATCATCTTCTTGATCGGGTCGGTCAGCGTGCCGATGCCGAAGGTCTGGATCGCTACGAAATCCCACTTCTGCGAGGCCATGTTGTCGATGGCGGCGCGCTGCTTGGTGGCGGAGAGTTCGCCGTCGAACCAGGTCACCTCCACATTCATGAGCTTGCCCCAGGCCTCCGCCGCCTGCTTGCCCTGGGCGCACCAGGTGGCCTGCAGGCCGGCATTCGAGAAGGCGGCTTTCATGGGCTTGCCCGAAGGGGCGAGCGCCTGGGCCATGGCGGGGTCGAAGCCCGCATCGGCCAGCAGGGCGGCGCCGAGCGCGGTGGCGCCCAGCTTCTTGAACACGTCACGCCGGTTGGCGGCTTCCTTGATGAGCTCGTCGAGCATTGCGTTGATCCTCCTCCAAAGCTGATGGTCTCTCGCGCGCCCGCCGGCTTCTTCGGCCGACTGTATTGAGGACGCCGATCGATCAAAACATCCGATAGAGATTGCAGATTGTCCAGCGCTATTGTGTGATCATATGCGAATGCTGCAGGGCATCAAAGTCTTCGCGATTGCAAAACTGCGGTCTCCGCGCGGCGTGCGGCTTGCAATTGCCGCGGATTTCGGTGCTCACTGCGGCCGTCCCCATCAGCAAACCGCATGTCTGCAATGATCGAAACCCGAGACGGCTACGCCCCCCAGAAACCAGAAACCCTTGGCGCATATCTTTCAGGCATTGATGCGGTGCGCCGCATTCTTGGCGGCACGCCCGGGCAGTGGTCCATCGCCGAAGTGGGCGATGGCAACCTGAACCTCGTGTTCATCGTGAAGGGACCCTCGGGTGGCGTCGCGGTGAAGCAGGCGCTTCCCTATGTGCGCCTCGTCGGCGAAAGCTGGCCCTTGCCGCTGTCGCGCGCGCATTATGAGCACATGGCGCTCACCTGGCAGGCCCGCCTCACGGGCGCGCTGACGCCGGCCATCCGTCATTATGACGAGACGCTGGCCCTCATCGTGATGGAATTGCTGGAGCCGCACATCATCATGCGGCGCGGCATGATCGCCGGTGTGGAATACCCGAAATTCTCCGCCGACATCTCCCGCTTCATGGCGCGCACCCTCTATTTCACCTCCGACCTCGCGCTGACGGCAGACAGGAAGAAGGCCCTTATCGCCGCTTTTGCCGACAACACCGCGCTGTGCAAGATCACCGAAGACCTGATCTTCACCGATCCCTACCGCGTGGCGGAGCTCAACCGCTGGACCTCGCCGCAGCTTGACCCCTACGCCGCGCGCTGGCGCGGGGATGGCGACCTCAAGGTGGCTGTCTCGCGCCTCAAGCTGAAGTTCCTGTCCTCGGCGGAGGCCCTGCTGCATGGCGACCTCCACACGGGCTCCATCATGCTGACGCCGGAGGACACACGGGTGATCGACCCGGAATTTGCCTTCATCGGCCCCATGGGCTTCGACGTTGGGGCCGTCGTGGCCAATTTCCTGGTCAATTTCTTCGCTCAGGACGGCCATGAGGCGCAGCCGGGCGCGCGCGACTCCTACCGCGGCTGGGTGCTCTCCACGCTTGAACGGATCATCGCCCTTTTCCGCGAGGCGTTCTTGCAGCTCTGGCGCGACAACCCGACGGGCGATGCCTATCCCGTGTCGCTCTTCCAGGGGCCCGACGGCGAGGCGCGGCTCGCGGTGGAGCGGCAGGCCTACATGGACCGGCTGTGGACCGACACGGTGGGCTTCGCCGCCGCCGAGATAATCCGCCGCATCCTGGGCCTCGCCCACAACATCGATCTCGAATGGATCGAAGACAAGGACCGCCGCGCCACCTGCGAGGCCCGCGCCCTCACCCTGGCGCGCGACATGATGGTCAATGCGGAGCGCTATCCCACCATCCAATCCGTCACGGATGCCGCCCGCCGCATCCGGCAGGACATGGCGCGCTACTGAGCCGCGCGCTCCGGGAAGGCCCTGGCGATGGCCTCGCGGTTTGCCGCGATCACGCCGCGCTCGGTGATGAGGCCCGTTACAAAGCGCGCCGGCGTCACGTCGAAGGCATAGTTCGCCACCTTCGAACCCCTGGGCACGATCTCCACCGTCTCGATGCGCCCGTCCTCCGTGCGGCCGGTGAGGTGCGACACCTCGTGTCCGCCGCGCTGCTCGATGGGAATTTCGCGAACGCCGTCCACCACCGTGAAGTCGATGGTGGGTGAGGGGAGGGCCACATAGAAGGGCACGCCATTGTCGTGCGCGGCCAGCGCCTTGAGGTAGGTGCCGATCTTGTTGCACACGTCGCCCCGCGCCGTGGTGCGGTCGGTGCCCACGATGGCCATGTCAACGAGCCCATGCTGCATCAGGTGGCCGCCGGTATTGTCCGGGATCACCGTATGCGGCACGCCGTGGTGGAGCAGCTCCCAGGCGGTGAGCGAGGCGCCCTGGTTGCGCGGCCTGGTCTCGTCCACCCAGACATGGACCGGAATGCCGGCATCATGCGCGGTGTAGATGGGTGCGGTGGCGGTGCCCCAGTCGACGGTGGCCAGCCAGCCGGCATTGCAGTGGGTGAGGATGTTGACCGTTTCGCCCGGGCCCTTTCGCGCGGCGATGTTCCTGATGATCGCGAAGCCGTTGCGGCCAATGGCCTGGTTGATTGCCACGTCCTCCTCGGCGATCGCGGCGGCGCGCGCATAGGCCTGCGCCGCGCGCCCGCCTGCGGCATGCGGTTTCAGCACGCGCATCATCCCGTCCAGCGCCCATTTGAGGTTGATGGCGGTGGGCCTGGTTTTCACCAGCAACTCATAGGCGCCTTCAAGGGCTGCGTCAGAGGCATCCTGCCGCATCGCCAGCGCCATGCCATAGGCGGCGGTGACGCCGATCAGGGGTGCGCCCCGCACCAGCATGTCCTTTATGGCGAAGGCGGCTTCTTCGGGCGTCCGCAGCGTCACCACCTCGAAGACATGCGGAAACTTCGTCTGGTCGATGATGTCCACCGCCCAGCCATCGGCGTTGAGCCAGATCGTGCGATAATGCCGTCCGTTGACGTTCATGGGGGTCCTCCACCGGGCGTGAATGTGGCGGATAAGCGCCGCGCAATCAATCGCGCCGCTGCCATCGTGGCCGCGGGGGCCGTGGGTTTCAGCCCGCTGACGGAAGCGAATGCGGACGCGGCGCTCACCGCGCCCCGCCCCGCCCCGGCGCGCACTCTTCCTTGAATTCCCGCGTGCTGCGTGGGCCGAAATCAATTCACTTCGGCTGCGCCAGGAACTGCTCCAGCTCCTGGGGCAGCGCCACGCCGGGGTCGAGCGCCAGGGCCCGGCTGGCGGCTTCGGCGGCGGCCACCCTGTCGCCTTTCAGCGCATAGCCGATGGAGGAGGCTATCCAAACGTCGGAGCGGCGTGGGTCTGCGCCCTGTGCGCGGCGGTACCAGCCCAGGGCGTCGTCGAATTTCTGCTGGCGCGCCGCGAGGTCGCCGCGCGCCAGCAGCAGGTCGGCGTTGCGCGGCGACGCCGCGATGCCGGCGCTCAGCGCATCTTCCGCGCCCCTGGCATTGCCGCGCGCGTCGGCCAGCTGCGCCAGCACCAGCCAGGCCGAGGCCATCTGCGGGTCTATTTCCGCGGCTGTTCTGAAGGCCTTCTCCGCCTCGTCCCACTGGCGAAGGCTGAGGGCGAGGCCGCCCATCGCCACATGCGATTCCGGCATGTCGGCATTGGCCATGCGCGCATCCACGAAGTCCTGCAGCCCCTTGCGGTAGGCCGCATCGTCCTGCGCCGGCAGCCTGGCGGCCCCGGTGCCCGCAATCTCCACCGCCGCGCGCTGGCGCACGCTGCGGGCGGGATCGGCGAGCAGCGGCATCAGCAGGGCGATCCGCTCCTGGATATCGGTCTGGCCCAGCGCCCCCGTGGCGGCCGCGCGCACCAGCGGGTCGTCATCCTTCAACACGTGCCCGGCGTCCGCCGCCGAAAGGGAACCCGCCGGTCCCAGCGCCGAGAGCGCGGTGGCGCGGGCGATGGCCGGGTGCTCCCGGTCGAGCACGTAGCGCGTGAGGCCGGCGATGGTCTGCTCCGTGCGGTCGCCGTTCGTGAAGGCGATGAAGGCCGAACGGTCCTGCCAGCTTCTGTCTCCGGCGGGCTTCCATGCGGCGATCTGCTCCGCCGCCCATTCGGCAGTCTTGCCGGCGTGGCAACCGGTGCATACGTCAGGCGCTCCCGCCGCCTTCGACTGCAGCGGATCGGGTCTCCTGAAGAAATGGTCGCGCCGCGGATCGATCAGCATGTAGCTGCGCTCCGGCATGTGGCAGCTCACGCATTGCGCGGCCTCGCTGCCTTGTTTGTGGTTGTGGTGCGCGGGCGTGTCGAAATCGGCCTTGCGCAGCGAGGGGAAGGTGTCGTTGCCCGCCGGGCCGTGGCACTGCGTGCACACCGCATTGCCCTCCGCCACCAGCCCGCCGCCATGCGGCTCGTGGCAGTTGGAGCAGGTGACGCCCCTGGCCTTCATCTTCGATTGCAGGAAGGAGCCGAGGATGAACACCTCGTCCTTCTGCTGGCCATCAGGGAAATAGAGATCCGGCGTCAGCAGGGCGAGCGCATAATTGTCATGGAATGGCGCACCGGCCGCAGGCTGCAGCTGCGAAAAGGCCTCCCGGCGCGCGTGGCAGGGCCCGCACACGCCGATCTCCTGCGCCTGGTGGCCAGGCCCCATCGGCAGTGCCGTGTAGGGGTCCCCGCCGGTCTTCGTCCTCGCCCACGCGCCATGCGCGGCGCCCGGCCCATGGCAGGCCTCGCAGCCCACGGTGAGTTCCGCCCAGTGGCTCTTGTAGGTGCGCGTGGGAAAGTCGAAGCCCTTGCTGAAACCGGTCTGGTGGCAGGTGGCGCAGCGCGCCTGCCAGTTCTTGTAGCTGCCTGTCCAGTGCAGACCGTCGCCCGGCGGCGCGTCCTGACCGGGGTAGAGATGGAACCACCTCTTCCGCGCCGCGTCCCAGGCAAGGTCGAGCACCTGCAGCCGGCCCCTCCCGGTCTCGACCAGGTATTGCTGCAGCGGCCTGTGCCCCACGGTGTAGCGCACCTCGAAACGCGCTGGCTTGCCGTCCGCCCCTTCGGTTTCGACGATATATTTTCCATCCTTCGTGGTGAAGCGCGTGGTGACGTTTCCGTTGGTGACCGATGCATCGTTGAAGTCGCCGAGCACGCTCGCGGCATCAGGTGTCTTCAGGGCCCAGGCGTGATCCGAGCCGGCCCAGGCGGAAGCCTCCGCCGCGTGGCATCCGGCACAGGCCGCACTGCCCACGAGACCGCCGTGCGGCGCGTCCTCGGCCCGCGCAAGGGCGCCCGCCAGCACCCACAGCACCGCCGCCGCAACAACCTGCCAACGGCCCCTGAACATCGCCCTCCCGATCACCTCAATACGCGTCAGGCGCTGACGCATTGCCTCATGCGCCGCGCGAAAGCCGCGGCGAAAGGGCGGCAGCCGGGGCGCGCGCCTTGCGCCGCCGGTGGACCTCGACGCAGAGGCCAAGTCCCAGGGCCAGCAGCAGTACGTCCACCGCCGGGCGCAGGCCTTGCGCGGCATGAAGATTGGCGGCAAGCACTTGCCAAGGATTGGCGCCGGTGGCCAGCCCGTACCAGGCGAATTCGACAAGCGCCGTGGCGGCGGCAGCGGCCACCGCCACGCCCGCCAGCATGATGGCGTTCACCGGCAGGCGGAGGTGGAAGGCCAGGCGATAGATCATGAGGGCGAGGAACAATCCCGCCATCAGCGTCGCCTCGCTGGCATCGAGCTTCGACTGCATGAAAAAATGCAGGATGGCGAGGGCCGCCAGCGCATAGACCGCGCGATGCAGCCGCTTCCACCATGGCCCCAGCCGCGCGATCATGCCGTCGGTCGAGGTGGCGGCGAGCAGCGCCAGTCCCGCCAGCGCCGCGAAGCCGATGGCGAGGTAGTAGCGGTGGATGATCTCGCTCGCGACATGCGGCAGGTCATAGCCCTGGCTGGCGATGTAGAGCAGCAGGTGCCCGGCCGCCCAGGCGAAGGCGCCAACACCCAGCATGCGCCGGATCAGCGCCAGCCTGTTCCAGCGGAACAGGCGCTGCAGCGGGGTTACGGCCAGTGCCGCCAGCAGGAAACGCACCGCCCATTGCCCGGTCACGTGCAGCGCCTCTGTCATGGCGCGGGGGCCCAGATCATGGTTCAGGGCGCGCCAGGCCAGCCAGGCCGCTGGGGCCACAAGCACCAGCAGGCACAGGGTTTTCAGCCAGGACAATCGTCCGGCGCGGTCGGTGATCAGGATCATTCCGCCATATTACAGGTTTTCCCGGCCCTGTCGCGTCAACTCCCATCACGTGAAAGCATTTTCGGGTCAAGTGGACACCGGTTGACCGTCGAAAATGCGACCGGACAAAGAGATAGGGCAGGTTTCGGTTCCACTGAACCGGAACCTGCCCTATTGCGATGAGAAAGGGGCTGGAAGCGGCGCCTGGCGCGGCTGATGTCAGGCGCTCTGCCCGGCATGCGTGAGATATCCGCTCCCATGGACACGGCCGCGCGCTGCGCTACGCCGGGGCTCCGCGCGCGGCCTTATACAACACGTCCGGGGACACTGCCCCCGCAGTCCAAAATCAAGCTCCCGCAACCGCCGAAAACACAGCGGGCGGGAGGATCGCACCCCCGCCCGCCGGCAAGTCCGGACTGGCCGTCAGCCGCGCCTGTTCTGGCGCTTCTCGATCAGGTCATCGACCACGCTGGGGTCGGCCAGTGTGGAGGTGTCGCCCAGGGCGCCGAAATCGTCCTCGGCGATCTTGCGCAGGATGCGGCGCATGATCTTGCCGGAGCGGGTCTTGGGCAGGCCCGGGGCGAACTGGATCTTGTCGGGCGTGGCCAGCGGGCCGATTTCCTTGCGGACATGGGCCACGAGATCCTTGCGGAGATCCTCGTCGCCCTCTTCGCCGGCCATCAAAGTGACGTAGCAATAGATGCCTTGGCCCTTGATATCGTGGGGATAACCGACCACGGCGGCTTCCGACACCCTAGGGTGCGCGACCAGTGCGGATTCGACTTCCGCGGTCCCCAGGCGGTGGCCGGACACGTTGATCACGTCATCGACGCGGCCGGTGATCCAGTAATAGCCATCCTTGTCCCGCTTGCAGCCGTCGCCGGTGAAATACATGCCCTTATAGGTCGAGAAATAGGTCTGCACGAAGCGGTCATGGTCGCCGAACACGGTGCGCATCTGGCCCGGCCAACTATCGAGAATCACAAGGTTTCCGGAGGCGGCCCCGTCGAGGATCACGCCCTTGTCGTCAACCAGACCGGGCTGGATGCCGAAGAAGGGCCGGGTCGCCGAACCCGGCTTCAGCCTGGTGGCCCCGGGAAGCGGCGTGATCAGAATGCCGCCGGTTTCGGTCTGCCACCATGTGTCGACGATCGGGCAACGCTCGTCGCCGACCACGCGGTGATACCATTCCCAGGCTTCCGGATTGATCGGCTCGCCCACGGAACCCAGCAATCTCAGTGACTTGCGCGAGGTTTTGGCGACGGGCCCCTCGCCTGCCCCCATCAGCGCGCGGATGGCGGTGGGGGCGGTGTAGAAGATGTTGACCTTGTGCTTGTCGATCACCTCCCAGAAGCGGGAGCTGGTCGGGTAATTGGGCACGCCCTCGAACATCAGCGTCGTGGCGCCATTGGCCAGCGGGCCATAGACGATGTAGCTGTGGCCCGTCACCCAGCCCACATCCGCCGTGCACCAGTAAATGTCGCCGTCGTGGTAATCGAAGACGTACTGGTGGGTCATCGAGGCATAGACGAGGTAGCCGCCGGTGGTGTGCAGCACGCCCTTCGGCTTGCCGGTCGAGCCCGAGGTGTAGAGGATGAACAGCGGGTCCTCCGCCTTCATCTTCTCAGGTCTGCAGCTGGCGGGAACGGTCGCGGCCTCCTCGTGGTACCAGACGTCGCGGCCCGGGGCCATCGTCACCTGGCCGCCGGTGCGGCGCACCACGACGACCTTTTCATTGCCGGCGCAGCGCTTCAGCGCGTCGTCGCAATTGGCCTTGAGCGGCACCTTGCGGCCGCCGCGCATGCCCTCGTCGGCTGTGATGATCAGCTTCGAATTGGCGTCGTTGATGCGGCTCGCCAATGAGTCCGGGCTGAAACCGCCGAAAACGACCGAGTGCACGGCGCCGATGCGGGCGCAGGCCAGCATGGCATAGGCGGCCTCGGGGATCATCGGCAGGTAGATCGTGACGCAGTCGCCCTTCCTGACGCCGTTCTTTTTCAGAACATTGGCGAAACGGCAGACGTGCTCATACAATTCGTTGTAGGTGATCTTCTTGTCGTAATAGGGGTCGTCGCCTTCCCAGATGATGGCCACCTGCTCGCCGCGCTTCTTCAGGTGGCGGTCGATGCAGTTGTGGGAGACATTGAGGACGCCGTCCTCATACCATTTGATCGAAACCTTGGGATAGGCATAGGTCGCGTTCTTGACCTTCCTGGGCGCCTTGAACCAGTCCAGACGCTTGGCATGCCTGGCCCAGAACTTGGCCGGGTCTTTGATCGACTCGGCATACATTTTCCTGTAGCCGTCATTGTCCACATAGGCCGTTTTTTTCCACGAGGCGGGGACGGGATAGACTTTCTCGGACATAGGCGCATTCCTCCCAGACATGCCGATTTACGGCTCTTTTGACCATGCGCTGTATAGCCTGCAATCAGACTCCTGTCTAAGAAGCATCATGACCTTCCCCCGGCACCTGAGCCTGTTTCTCGCCCTCGGCCTGTTCTGGGGGATTTCCCCCAGCCTCTACCGGCACTGGGGCGTTCTGGGCGTGCCGGTGTCCCACATCATCTTCTTGACGGGCATCGGGGTGGCGGCCGCGCTCGCCGCCATCTGCCAGATTCGCGGCATTGACTGGATCGGCGGCAAGAGCCTGCAGTTCTTTGGGCTTGGCTGCGCCACGCTGATGAACCTGCCCTTCGCGCTGGGCCTGTTCTTCGCCCGCCACGTGCCGCCCACCGAGATGGCGCTGATCATCTCCACCGCCCCCATCGTCAACTACCTCGTGGCGCTGGTGACGGGCCGCGAGAATGCCGCACCCCGCCGCCTGCTGGCGATCCTGCTTGGTTTCCTGTCCACCGCAATTCTCGTCGTCACGCGCCAGGGCATGTTGTCCGGCCAGTTCTCCTGGTGGCTCATCGCCGCGTTTTCACTCCCCATTCTCTATTCGGCCTACAACTGGTTCGCCTCGATCTGGTGGCCGCATGGCTGCCATCCGATGGCTGCGGGCGTTGCGGAATCGACCTGGTCGGGCCTGCTCGCCGTGCCCTTCCTGCTGCTCTTCGCCCCGCCCTGGTCCCCCGGCCAGCTCCCCGCCTCCGCTTACTGGACGGTGCTGCTGGCCTGCGGAATGTGGACGCTGGAGAGGATCGCCTTCTTCACGCTGATTCAGGAGAAGGGCGCCGTCTTCACCGTGCAGGCCGTCTATCTCTCCACCCCTGCCGCGGTGGTCATCGCGCTTGCCTTCTATGGTGGCGCGGATATCTGGCTTTTCGTGTCGCTCGCCGTGCTGATGGGGGCACTCTACCTCAACAATACCGGCTCAGCCTCCAGACCGGCGTCAGCCTGACCTCCGCCTCCTTGAGGTCGCGGACGGGGCGGGGAAGCCTGATGCATCCACGATCTGCGTCAAGCGGTCTCAAGGCCCAACCGGCCTGAGCCTTTCGGCGTATTTGCGATACTGCAGCGCACAAGGTACAAGTCCCAGTCCGTGAATCGGGAAAAGGCAAAATGGCAGACACCAGAAACGCAAGGCGCCCGCTGTCGCCGCATCTGCAGATTTACCGCGGCGGATTGACGATGCTGATGTCGATCGCCCACCGCATCACCGGCGTGGCGCTCTATGCCGGCACGCTGCTGCTCGTCTGGTGGCTCACCGCCGCCGCAACCTCTGACCCGTATTTCGACATGGTGCAGGCCGTGTTCGCCAGCGTTCCCGGCAGGTTGGTGCTGTTCGGCTTCACCTGGGCCTTGATCCACCACACGCTGGGCGGCATCCGCCACCTCATCTGGGACATGGGCCGCGGCTTCGGGCTCAGGCATGTCGAGATGGGCGCCAGGCTGTCGCTTGCCGGCTCCATCATCCTCACCCTCGCCGTCTGGGCCATTGGATTGGGAGTGTCGTGATGCTGAAGAAGACCCCGCTCGGCCAGGTCCTGGGCCTCGGTTCGGCCAAGGCCGGCGCCGAACACTGGTTGCGCCAGCGCGTGACGGCGGTCGCCGGCATTCCGCTCGTGCTGTTCCTCATCGGCTATATCCTCGTCCACCGCGGCGCCTCGCGCGCCGAGATCGTGGCGAGCATGCAGAACCCCATCGTGGCGCTGCTGATGACTCTCACCATCCTCAATCTCGTGTGGCACATGCGGCTGGGCCTGCAGGTGGTGATCGAGGACTATGCGCACGCCAACCCGACCAAATATGCCCTGCTGCTGCTCAACACCTTCTTCGCATGGGTGATGGCGCTGGCGGGCGTCCATGCAATTCTCAAGATGAGCTTCGGACTTTGATGGCTGCTGTCGAAACCAGGAAGAAAGCCCCGCAGAGCTTCACCGCCGGGGGCCGCGCCTATCCCGTGACGGACCACACGCATGACGTGGTCGTGGTGGGGGCGGGCGGCGCGGGCTTGCGCGCGGCGCTCGGCGCCTCGCAGGCGGGGCTGCGCACGGCCTGCATCTCCAAGGTCTTCCCCACCCGCTCGCATACGGTGGCGGCGCAAGGCGGCATTGCGGCGTCGCTCGCCAATATGGGGGCGGATGACTGGCGCTGGCACATGTATGACACGGTGAAGGGCGCTGACTGGCTGGGCGACCAGGATGCCATCGAATATCTCTGCCGCAATGCGCCGACTGCCGTTTACGAGCTCGAGCATTTCGGCATGCCCTTCTCGCGCACCGAGGACGGCAAGATCTATCAGCGGCCCTTCGGCGGCCATATGATGAATTTCGGCGAGGGTCCGCCGGTGCAGCGCACCTGCGCCGCCGCGGACCGCACGGGGCACGCCATGCTGCACACGCTGTATGGCCAGTCGCTGCGCCATTCGGCCGAGTTTTTCATCGAGTATTTCGCGCTCGACCTCATCATGGAAAACGGTGCCTGCCGCGGCGTCGTCGCCATGAACATGGAGGATGGCTCGATCCACCGCTTCCGCGCGCATGAGACGATCCTGGCGACGGGCGGCTATGGCCGCGCCTATTTCTCGGCGACCTCGGCCCACACCTGCACGGGTGACGGCAACGCGATGGTGTTGCGCGCCGGCCTGCCCTGTCAGGACATGGAATTCGTGCAGTTCCACCCCACGGGCATTTATGGCGCGGGCTGCCTCATCACCGAGGGCGCGCGTGGCGAGGGCGGATACCTCACCAACAGCCAGGGCGAGCGCTTCATGGAGCGCTATGCGCCGACGGCGAAGGATTTGGCGTCCCGCGACGTCGTCTCGCGCTCGATGACCATTGAGATCCGCGAGGGCCGCGGCGTGGGCGAGCACAAGGACCACATTCACCTGCACCTCGAGCATTTGGACCCCAAGGTGCTGCATGAGCGGCTGCCGGGCATTTCCGAGTCGGCCAAGATCTTCGCGGGTGTCGACGTCACACGCGAGCCGATCCCGATCCTGCCCACCGTGCACTACAACATGGGCGGCATCCCGACGAATTATCACGGCGAGGTTCTGGCGGGCGATATGGCGGACCCCGAGAAGACGGTGCCCGGCCTGATGGCGGTGGGCGAGGCGGCCTGCGTGTCCGTCCACGGCGCAAACCGCCTGGGGAGCAACTCGCTGATCGACCTCGTGGTGTTCGGCCGCGCCGCGGCACTGCGCTGCGCGGAACTGGTGAAGCCCAATTCTCCGCATGCGGATCTTCCCGCCGACGCGGGCGAATTCTCCGTCTCGCGGCTCGACCGCTATCGCTTCGCCGACGGCAAGACGCCGACATCGGAACTGCGCGCGCGCATGCAGAAGACGATGCAGGAGGACGCCGCCGTGTTCCGCACCGGGGAGACGCTGCAGCAGGGCGTGAACCGCCTCAATGAGGTGTGGAAAGAAATCGACGATATCAGGGTCTCCGACCATTCGCTCGTCTGGAACAGCGACCTGATCGAGACGCTGGAATTCGAGAACCTCATCCTGCAGGCCGCGGCAACCGTGGCGAGCGCCGAGGCGCGCAAGGAAAGCCGTGGCGCGCACGCCCGCGAGGACTTCCCCACCCGCGACGACGCCAACTGGATGAAGCACACGCTGGCCTGGGCCGACCGCGACAGGAAGACGGTGACGCTGGGCTATCGTCCGGTGCACGACTTCACCATGTCCAGCGATATTGATTACATCAAGCCCAAGGCGCGGGTTTATTGAGATGCGGGACTCGTGGCCACCCCCACCCCTACCCCTCCCCACAAGGGGGAGGGGGGCTCTTGCCGGCGCAATGGCGTGCCTGGGAATGGAATTTCCCCTCCCCCTTGTGGTGTACAGACCGGGGAGATAGGTAACGGGTGTTCGGGGACATAGGTAACGGTTTTAGCATTGTTGGGTTGGCTTTGCGAGATCGAAGCTGGCGATGCGTTGGTGGCGGTAATGGACGTGGTAGGCGCCGTCGGTTTTTG
>NZ_JADCDA010000022.1 GCF_020252405.1 Aestuariivirga sp. | reverse complement strand
TCTTCCAATCGAGACGTCTCCCTGAATGGCATCGATCAAGCCTCCATATGAAGGCTCAAACTAAACTGTCAGGAATGTCGCCGGTCTATTCTGTCAGGGATGTAGCAGGTTCATACCCGGACAGACCCCCTCACCCTGCCCTCTCCCCCGATGGGGGAGAGGAAAGATGAGGGCGGGGCTTTGTGGGGAGGGGGAACCCTCATGGAGTCAATTGACCGCCCGGCGCTCTATCCAAAGGCAAGATCGGCTGATTGGCGCATGTTCCGTTCAGGCGCAATCGCCTGAACGAGAAGAACATGCGCCAGGAGACGTGCCAGCCGCTGCGTTGCCGGCGGACGTCCCCTCACCGGCCCCAACTTCGCTGGGGCGTCCTCATCCGCCTTGCGGGAGAGGGTGTTGGTGGCGGGTGATTCGGTTCCTATTCCGCCGCCACCTCGCGCTGGCCCAGCAGCTTCATTGCCGTGCCGAAGCGTGACTGGGCCTGGCCGGCCTTGTCGGCCGTTAGTCGAACCTTCATGAGAACGCGGCCGTCCCGGCAGTTCCTCCGGCTCAGCACCTCGCCGCGGTCATGGAGCCAGGCCTGGCCCTGGCCGTCCTGCGGGGGGAGCAGGATTTCGTAGACGGTGTCCTCCGCCCCCAACCGGCCCTCGATCAGCTCAAGGAGCGGGTCCAGCCCCTCACCCGTGACGGCGGAGACCAGCACGCAGCCGGGCTTGCGCAGCGCCTGGACCTCGCGGCCGGCGCGCTCCGTCGGCGGCAGCAGGTCCAGCTTGTTCCAGACCTCGATGATGCGCGAGCGGCGGAGTTCATCAATGCCCAGCTCCTCCAGCACGCGGTCAACGTCCCCGGCCTGGGCTTCCGAATCGTCATGGGCGATGTCGCGGACGTGGAGGATGACGTCCGCTGAGAGCACCTCCTCCAGCGTGGCGCGGAACGCGGCGATCAGGGACGTCGGCAGGTCAGAGATGAAGCCCACCGTGTCGGACAGGATGATCTTGCGGCCGTGCGGCAGTTCGATCACCCGCATGGTGGGATCAAGCGTTGCAAACAGCAGGTCCCGGGCAAGGACCTGCGCACCGCTGAGGCGATTGAAGAGCGTCGACTTGCCGGCATTGGTGTAGCCCACGAGCGCCACCACCGGATAAGGCACGCGCGCCCTGCCCCTGCGGTGCAGCGCGCGGGTTTTCTTCACGCTTTCGAGCTGATCCTCGATGCGGCTGATGCGCTCCTGGATCAAGCGGCGGTCCGCCTCGAGCTGGCTTTCGCCGGGGCCGCCCAGGAAGCCGAAGCCGCCGCGCTGGCGTTCCAGATGGGTCCAGGAGCGGACCAGACGGCTCTTCTGGTACTCGAGATGGGCCAGTTCCACCTGCAGGGCGCCCTCCCGCGTCGAGGCGCGGCGGCCGAAGATCTCAAGGATGAGGCCAGTCCGGTCCAGCACCTTGGAGCCCCAGGCCTTTTCGAGGTTCCGCTGCTGGATGGGGGAGAGCTGAGCGTTGACGACGACGAGTTCAGTTTCCGTCTCCTTCACGCGCGCCGCGATCTCCTCCACCTTGCCTGAGCCCAGGAGCGTCGCGGGCTTGGGCGCGGCGACCGGAGCCACGATCTGGCCCGCAATCTCGAGATCGATGGCGAGGGCGAGGCCCACCGCCTCCTCCAGCCGCGCCACGGCAGCGCGGCCGGAGCCGGGCGGCGCGCCGCGGTCACGCCGGTCCACGTGGATGACGATGGCGCGGGTCGCGGCCTTGCCTTCGATCTGGAAGTCGACGCCCGCACCGCCTTTGTTCTTTGCGCGCGCGGTCAACCGGCGGCCTGCTCTTCGTCAAACAGGCTGATCGGGCCCCCGGGCATGATGGTCGAAATGGCGTGCTTGTAGACCAGCTGGGACATGCCATCCCGGCGGAGAAGAACGCAGAAGTTGTCGAACCAGGTGATCACGCCCTGAAGCTTTACGCCATTGACGAGAAACACCGTCACCGGAATCTTCTGCTTGCGCACATGGTTGAGGAAAGTGTCCTGAAGGTTTTGCTGCTTTTCTTGGGCCATCGTTTTTGTCCTGTTCTCTTGCTCGGGCCGTGGCGGGCCTGAGCCTAACACGAAACCGCCTCCCGGAAAATTTCACAGTTCCGTGTCTTCCTCGCCGCGGCCGGCGAGGCCGAGGAGCTTGATTTTGCGGTGGAGCGCGGAGCGTTCCATGCCGATGAACTGGGCGGTGCGCGAGATGTTTCCGCCGAAGCGGCCGAGCTGGGCGGTGATGTAATCGCGCTCGAAGGCCTCGCGCGCCTCGCGCAGCGGATAGACGAGCAGATGCTCGATGCCGAAGGTGGCGGTCGCCGCCCCTGCCCCGCCGGTGTCGGAGGGAAGCATGGCGGCGGAAATCTCCGGGGCGCCCTCGCCGCCGGCGAGGATCAGGATGCGCTCCACATTGTTGCGGAGCTCACGCACATTGCCCGCCCAGTCGCGCGTCTGCAGTACGGCGATGGCATCGTCGGCGAATTTGCGCACCGGCTGGCCCGAGGCGGCGGAGTAGCTTTTGACGAAGTGGTGGATGAGGTCTGGAATATCCTCCCGGCGTTCGGCGAGGCCCGGCACCGCGACGGGAACGACGCCGAGGCGGTGATAGAGGTCCTCGCGGAAGCGGCCGGCCTCGATGAGCCCCGCAAGGTCGCGGCTGGTCGAGGACACCACGCGGATATCGACCTTCACTTTTTTCGCACCGCCGACGCGCAGGAAAGTCTGGTCCACCAGCACGCGCAGCACCTTGCCCTGGGTTTCGAGCGGCATGTCGGCGAGTTCGTCGATATAGAGCGTGCCGCCATGGGCCTCCTCCAGCGCGCCCACACGGCGCATGGCGCCCGAACCGTCCTCGACGCCGAAGAGCTCCTCCTCCATGCGCTCGGGCGCCATGGCGGCGGCGCTCAAGGTGACGAAGGGGCCCTCGGCGCGCAGCGAGAGCGCGTGCAGCGTGCGCGCGGCCAGCTCCTTGCCCGCGCCCATGGGGCCGGTGATCAGCACGCGGCTGTTGGAGGGGGCGATCTTCTTCAAAAGCTGGCGCAGCTGGCGCATGGCGGCCGACTGGCCAAGAAGCTCCGTCTCGGCGCCCGAGCGGCCCTTCAGCTCCTCGTTCTCGCGCCTGAGCCGCGACGTTTCCAGCGCACGGCCGACGACAAGGATGAGGCGGTCCGCCTTGAAGGGCTTCTCGATATACTCATAGGCGCCGCGCTTGATGGCGGCGACCGCGGTTTCGATGTTGCCGTGGCCGGAGATGATGATGACCGGAACCTCCGGGTGCTTCTCCTTGATGATGTTGAGGAGATCGAGCCCGTCAAGCTTCGAGCCCATCAGCCAGATGTCGAGGATGATGAGGGACGGGCGGCGCTGCGCCACCTCGGCCAGCGCGGCGTCGGAGTTGTGCCCAAGCCTGGTCTCGTAGCCCTCGTCCTCGAGGATCCCCGCGATGAGTTCCCGGATGTCGGCCTCGTCATCGATGATGAGGATGTCAGCTGCCATTCAGAGTTCCTGCACTTTCATTCCGCCGCGCTCGACTGGGCGGCCATCCTGTCGAAGAGGAGCGTGACGCGGGCGCCCTGGATGCCGTCCGCCGCGGGCGCGTCCTCGAGGATGAGGCGTCCGCCGTGTTCCTCCATGATGCGCTTGACGATGGCGAGGCCAAGGCCCGTGCCCTTCTCGCGCGTTGTCATGTAGGGTTCGGCCAGGCGGTGACGGTTCTCGCGCGGCAGCCCGATGCCGTTGTCGGTGACGCGGATGAAGGGGTGGCCCTGGCGATTGCCGGCAATCAGCTCGATGCGGCCGCGCGGCTCCGGCTGGCCCTGCAGCCTGGTTTCGATGGATTCGCGCGCGTTCTTGACCAGATTGGTGATGGCCTGGGTGATCAGGCGGCGGTCGAAGGGGAAGACGAATTCGCCCTGGCTGACATCGAGCTCGATGTCGATGTCGGAGGAGGAGACGCGCTGCAGCACGGTGGCCTCGCGCACGATGGCGGCGAGCTCCTGCGGCTCCGGCACGGCCTTCGGCATGCGGGCGAAGGAGGAGAACTCGTCCACCATGCGGCCGATGTCGCCGACCTGGCGGATGATCGTGTCCGTGCACTGGTCGAAGACGTGCTTGTCGGTGTGGATCTGGCCGCCGTATTTGCGCTTCAGGCGCTCGGCCGAGAGCTGTATGGGGGTCAGCGGGTTCTTGATCTCATGCGCGATGCGGCGCGCGATGTCGGCCCAGGCGGAGTTGCGCTGGGCGGAGACGAGCTCGGTGATGTCGTCGAAGGTGAGAACGTGGCCGTGGGCCGCGTCTTCCGAGCTCTCCGTGGTGACGCGCGCGAAAAGGCTGCGGCTTTCGCCCTTCCTCTCGATATCGACCTGGCCTTCGGCGAAACCCGAGGGGCGGGTGAGCGCCTGCTCGAAGATCGGCAGGAAGGGGGCGAGCGCCACCTCGGCGGGCTGTCCGATGAGATCGCTTTCCGTGCTGCCGAGCAGCGTCAGGCCCGAACGGTTGACGAGCGAGATGCGCCCCGAGGGATCGATGCCGATGACCCCGGCGCTGACGCCCGCCAGCATCGCCTCGGTGAAGCGGCGGCGGGCATCGATGGCGTCGCTCGCCGCAACCAGATCGTCGCGCTGCTGCTTCAGGTGATCGGTCATCAGGTTGAAGGTGTTGGAGAGGGTCTGGAGATCCGTGGGGCCTTCCACCACGGTGACCTTGGCGTCGAGCTCGCCGCCCGAGACGCGGCGCGCGGCATCGAGCAGGCGCACCACGGGCGCCACCACCTTGTCCGAGAACCACAGGCCCACCCAGATGGCGGCGAGCAGCAGGATGAAGCCCACCAGCGCGAACATCATGCCGAAGGTCAGCTGCACGCCGAGGCGCTGCGACATCAGCCGGTCATATTCCTTCTTGGCCTCCTGCGCGTCGCGCAGCTGCTTCTGCACCGACGGATTGATGACGCGATAGACCATCAGATAGGCATTGTCGAAATTCGGCAACCTGATGAGACCGCGCACCACGTTGCCGCCCGCGCCCGGCTGGATCACCACGAGTTCGCCCTTGTCGGCCTGGTCGAGATAGGCCTGGTTCGGCGGGAAGAACGAGAATGTCTCCCGCGCCACGACGCGGGCGATGAACTCCTGCTTGCCGTCCTTCTGCTTCGCCGGGTCGAAGATGAAAATGGCGGGAAGCCCGTGCAGCAGCGCGTGGTTGGCAACGCGGCGGATGAAGTTGGTGGGGTCCCTGTCATGGAGTTCGCGGTGCTGGGAGAGATCGGCGGAAATCTGGGCGACGTCATTGCGGACGGCCTCGCCATGGTCGTGCACATAGGTTTCGGCAACGAAGACGGCGGAATCCACGATGGCGCGGGTGCGCTGGGAGAACCACGCATCCAGGCCGCGGTTCAGCGTGACCGTGGCGAAGACCGCGACCACGATGGCGGGCACCACCGCGATGACGCTGAACAGCGACACAAGACGCAGCTGCAGCGAGGCGCCAGGCGTGCCGTTCCGCCGCTCGATCAGCAGAAACAGGATCTGCCCGAGGATCAGCAGCGTCAGCACCAGCAGCACCGCGCCGTTGACGAGCATCAGCAGCAGGGTGTTTTCGCTGGTGGGCGTGATCGGCGTCATGCCGGTCAGGATGGCGAAGGTCGCCAGGCCGCAGGCCACGCCGGCAAGGACGAGCACGAAACCGGTCACCCCCGTGAAGCGGCGGACGCGGTCGAGCAGCCTGATTTGCGCGGCTTCGATCATGCAACCTGTTCAGCAGAACCTGTTGCCGGAAATCAACAGTAATTGTGGCCCATTTGCGACAGTTCCCCGGCGGTTCCACATTTGCGGAACATGCGCCGGCGTGACGTCACCCAAGGCCGCGGATCACCTTCACCTGCCGGTCGCGCAGCTTTGCCCGCAGGGTGTTGCGGTTGATGCCCAGAAGCTCCGCCGCGCGCAGCTGGTTGCCGGCGGTGGCGGCCAGCACGGCGCGCAGCAGTGCCGGCTCCACATCCGCCAGAATGCGCTCATAAAGCCCCGCCGGTGGAAGCCCCGTGCCGAAACTGGCGAAATAGCGGGAGAGATAGTTCTCCATGAAATCCGGCAGGCCGGTGCCGGAGACATCGGCGGGATCCGGCCCCTGCCGCACGGGCGCCGCCGTGAGCTCCCGGTCGATGGCGGAGGAGGAGATGGTGTCCTCGATCTCGATGGCGAGCATGCGGCGCAGCAGGTTTTCCAGCTCGCGCACATTGCCGGGCCAGCGGTGGGCCTGCAGGCGCTCGATCGCCTCGCGCGAGACATCCTTGCGCGGCAGGCCCTCCCTCACCGCCTGCGCTAGGAAGTGGCGCACGAGGTCCGGAATGTCCTCGGCCCGCTCGCGCAGGGCCGGCAGCCGCAGCGGCACGACGTTGAGGCGGTAGAACAGGTCCTCGCGGAAGGAGCCCTGGTTGATGAGCTGGCGCAGGTCGCGGTGCGTGGCCGTGATGATGCGGACGTTGGTTTTGATCGGTGCATGGCCGCCCACCGTCATGTATTCGCCCTGCTGGAGGACGCGCAGAAGGCGCGTCTGGGCTTCGAGCGGCATGTCTCCGATCTCGTCGAGGAAGAGCGTGCCGCCCTCCGCCTGCTCGAAGCGGCCGGCCAGGCGCGAGGTGGCCCCGGTGAAGGCGCCCTTCTCATGGCCGAAGAGTTCCGACTCGATCAGCTCGCGCGGGATCGCCGCCATGTTGACAGCGACGAAGGGTCCCTTGCGGCGGCGCCCATAGTCATGCAGCGCGCGCGCCACGAGTTCCTTGCCGGTGCCGGATTCGCCGGCGATCATGACGGTCAGGTCCGTCTGGGTGAGCCGGGCGATGATGCGGTAGATCTCCTGCATCGCCGGCGAGCGGCCGACGATGGGGAGCAGCTCCGGCTGGCCCGCGCCCCTGGAGGGTGCTGGCTTCTGCGATTGCTCCAGCGCGCGGCCCACCGTCTGGACCAGCGCATTGAGGTCGAAGGGCTTGGGCAGATAGTCGTAAGCGCCGCGCTCGGCCGCGGTGATGGCCGTCATGATGGTGTTCTTGGCGCTCATCACGATGACGGGCAGCGTGGGGCGCAGCTTCTTGATGCGGGGGATGACGTCAAAGGCGTTCTCGTCGGGCAGCACGACGTCAGTCACCACCGCATCGCCCTGCCCCTCGGCGACCCAGCGCCAGAGGGAGCCCGCCGTGGCGGTGGAGCGCACGGCATAGCCCGCGCGGCTCAGCGCCTGGCTCAGCACGGTGCGGATGGCGCTGTCGTCGTCCGCGATCAGGACCGTCTTGCCGCTCATGGCGTGTCGTCTCCATCGAAGTCACGGGGAGCGGCGGCGCCGCGCAGCATCGGCAGCAGCACGCGGAAGGTGGCGCCGCGCCCGCGGTCCGCGCATTCAATGATGCCGCCGTGATCGCGCACGATTTTGGCGACAAGCGCCAGGCCCAGCCCCTTGCCGCCGGGCTTGGTGGTCACGAAGGGATCGAAGATGTTGGGGCGGAGCTCCTCCGGCACGCCCGGCCCCGTATCATGCACGCAGACTTCCAGCGGCAGCGTGATGCGCTCCGAGCTTCCCGGCACGGTGAGGCGGATGCCGGGGCGGAAGGCGGTGGTGAGCAGGATTTCGCCCGCTTGCGCATTGTTCCCGATGGCCTCGGCCGCGTTCTTGGCGAGGTTGAGGAAAACCTGCACGAGCTGGTCCTTGTTGCCCAGCACCGGCGGCAGCGAGGGGTCATAGTCCTCGCGCACGCTGACGCCCTCGCCCATGCTGGCGGTGGTGAGGCGCTTCACGCGCTCCAGCACGGCGTGGATGTTGACCGGGCTCTTCTCCAGCGGGCGCTCGTCGGAGAACACCTCCATCTGGTCCACGAGGTCGCGGATGCGGTCGGTTTCCTCGCAGATCAGGCGGGCCAGCGCGCGGTCATCGGAATTGAGGGCGGGCTCGAGCAGTTGCGCGGCTCCGCGGATGCCGGCGAGCGGATTCTTGATTTCATGCGCCAGCATGGTGGCCATGCCGGAGACCGAGCGCGCGGCCCCGCGTGACGTCAGCTGCCGGTCGATCTTGTGCGCCATGGAGCGCTCGAGCAGCATGAGGATCACGTAGCGCGGATCGTCATGCATCAGCGTGGCCTGCACATCCACCAGGCGCTCGCCGCCGAGCCGCGGCGTGCCGACGGCGAGGGAATATTCGTTCACCACGCCCGCACTGGCCCGGGCCTGGGCGATCGAGCCGAAAACCGGGCTTGAGAAGGGCACGAGGTCGGAGAGCTTGTGGCGCAGCAGCATGTTGCTGGAGGCCTGAAAATAATCCTCCGCCGCGACATTGGCGAGGCGGATGCGGCAGGCCTCGTCCAGCACGATGAGCGGGTTGGGCAGCGCATCGACCACCGCCTTGGGCATGGGCGCGTCAGGCGCGGGGGGGCGGTCATTCAGGGGAGCATTCATGCCGCGGCCCTTTCCTGGACGATGTCGTAGAGCTGGCGCAGTCCGCCGCGCACCGCGTCATTGTCATCGGTGCGGAGCAGCGCCGCGCGCCATTCGGAAGCCTGTCCGGGCGTGATGTGGTGGCGTTCGGCAAGCCTTGTGACAGACCAGCCGATGTGCTTGCGGGCCACGCGGTTGCCATGGTGCGCGCCATGGGCCAGAAGCATGCGCTCATGATGCTCGGCCACGATGCGGGCCTCCTCGCCAAGCGCCGGTTCGGCAAGCCCCGTGCCCCCGTCCAGGCCCTCGGCGATGACGCCCGGCCACCACGGGCGGCCATAGGCGCCGCGGCCGATCATCACGCCGTCAGCGCCCGATTTCGCCAGCATCTCGCGCGCGCCGTCCACCGAGGCGGCGTCGCCATTGGCGATGAGCGGGATGGAGACCGCCTCGCGCACGCGGGCGATCGCGGCCCAATCGGCCGTGCCGCCATAGAACTGGCAGCGGGTGCGGCCATGCACGGTGACCAGCGCCACCCCCTGCCCTTCGGCGCGGCGCGCGAGTTCGGGCGCGTTGAGCGAGTTGCGGTCCCATCCCAGCCGCATCTTGAGCGTCACCGGAACGGAGGAGGCCCGCACGGTGGCCGCGATGAGCTTTTCGGCATGGTCAAGGTTGCGCATGAGGGCCGAGCCCGAAAGGCCGCCCGTCACCTCGCGCGCCGGGCAGCCCATGTTGATGTCGATGATCTCGGCACCCATGTCCTGCGCCACGCGCGCACCCTCCGCCATCCAATGCGGCTCGCGGCCGGCGAGCTGGATGACAAAGGGCGAGAGCTTCTCCGCACCCAGCGCGCGGCGCAGCATGTCAGGCCGGGCCTTCACCAGTTCCTCGCCCGCCACCATCTCGCTCACCACAAGGCCGGCGCCATGCTCATGCGCAATGGTGCGGAAGGGCTCGTCGGTCACGCCCGACATGGGCGCCAGGAAAACCCGGTTGCGCGTTTCGATGGGGCCGATCTTGATGCCCATTTTTTGATCAGCGGCCTGTGCTGTATAATTACAAGGCACGATAGTCTGATGTTGCACCGCGTCAAGTCCCTTTCTTGCGGGGCGGGAATGCGCTTGCCCGCGCATGGTCCGGTGAGGCGGAGTCGACCGGACGGGCCATGCGCCAGGTCATATGCTTGAGCATGATCCTGTCGCAAAACCGGTTCCACTTTTGCGGATCATGCGATAGATCAGTGACATGACAGTTGCGGCAGTGATCGTGGCCGGTGGCTCCGGCCTGCGCGCGGGGGGCGGACGACCAAAACAATACCAGTTGATCGGGGGCCGCCCGGTGATCTGGTGGACCTGCCGGGCCTTCCTGGAACACCCTTCCGTCAGCCATGTTCAGCCCGTCATCGGCGAGGGCCACGAGGCGATGTTCGCCGAGGCGGTGACGGGCCTCGACCTGCCGCTGCCCGTGATCGGCGGATCGACCAGGCAGGAGTCGTGCCGCATCGGCATCGAGGCGGTGGGGAGGCACAGGCCTTCGAAGGTGCTTGTCCATGATGCGGCGCGGCCCTTCGTATCGGCGGCGCTGATCGACGATGTGATCTCGTGGCTCGACCGCTTCCCCGCCGCCGTGCCCGGCATGCCGGTGGCGGAGACGCTGAAATTCGCGCCCGGCGGCCTGGTGAGCCGCACCGTGGACCGCGCCTCGATCTGGACGGCGCAGACGCCGCAGGGCTTCACCTATGACGGTATCCTTGCCGCCTACCGCAAGGCCGAGGCAGAGCACACGCAGGGGCTGACGGACGATGCCTCGGTTGCCGAACATGCCGGGATTGCCATATCCATGATCATGGGCGAACCGGAGAACCGCAAACTGACGACCGCCGACGATATCGTGCTGGCCGACCGCGACATGACCGGCCGCCAGCTGCAGGCGCGCCCCGACATGCGCGTGGGCCAAGGCATCGACGTCCACCCCTTCGAGGAGGGTGACGCGGTGATCCTGTGCGGCATCGCCATTCCCCATGCGCGGAAGCTCAAGGGACACTCCGACGCCGATGTCGCCATGCATGCGCTGACGGACGCCATCCTCGGCGCCATCGGCGAAGGCGACATCGGCACGCATTTCCCGCCCTCCGACCCGCAATGGAAGGGAGCGCAATCGCGCATCTTCCTGATGAAGGCGGTGGACCTGCTGGAGGCGAGGCACGGCATCATCGCCAATGCCGACATCACGGTTTTGGCCGAGGCGCCCAAGGTGTCGCCGCATGTGGCCGCCATGCGGGCCCATCTTGCGCCGCTCCTGCATGTGGACCCCTCGCGCATCGCCATCAAGGCCACGACGATGGAGAAGCTGGGCGCGATCGGGCGGAAGGAAGGCATCATGGCCCATGCGACGGTGACGGTGAGACTGCCGTGAGGCGCGAACACCCCAATGATTGCCATCACCCCGGCGAAAGCGGTGGCCCAGCTTCGGGCGACCGCCATGCGGAAAGCTGGGTCGCGGCTTTCGCCGGGATGACGGTTTAACTCCGGTGTTCCCCGCGGACCTCACCGCGCGCGCCGCGGCGCTCATCGACCGGTGCCGGCGCAACAGGCTCATGCTCGCCACGGCGGAGAGCTGCACCGGCGGGCTCATTGCGGGGCTGATAACCTCCGTGAGCGGATCATCGGATGCGCTGGACTGCGGCTTCGTCACCTATTCCAATGCGGCGAAGGTGCGGATGATCGGTGTGCCGCCGGACCTCATCGCGCGGCATGGGGCGGTGAGCGAGGAGGTGGCGCGGGCGATGGCGGAGGGGGCACTCGCCAACAGCGCGGCGGATGTGGCGGTTGCGGTGACCGGCGTGGCCGGACCGGGCGGCGGCACGGCGGCGAAGCCCGTGGGTCTCGTCCATTGCGCGGCGGCGCGGCGGGGGCTCCCGGCCGTTCATCGTGAATTGCGGCTGGGCGGCATCGGGCGCGGGGCGGTGCGGCTGGAGACGGTGCGGGTGGCCATCGAAATGGCCTACGGGATCGTCGGCCCGTAGAGCTGCCTTGCGCGGTCCTCGAAGGCGGACATGACTTTGCGCACCGCCAAGTCGAACATGCCGGAGAACAGCATCTGCAGCATGCGGCTGCGCAACTCGTAGTCGACGGTGAAGGTGATGTCGCAGCGGTTCTCGCCCGTGGCCAGGATGCGCCATTCGGATTCAAGGCGCCTGACGGGGCCTTCGTCCGACAGGGCGGTGACGGTGAGGGCCTTCGGGTCCACGGTGACGCGGCTTGTCATCACCTCCTCGATGCGGAGTTTTTCGTAGGCAACAGTCAGATCGCCCTCGAAGGTTTCGGTGCCGTCCTGATGCGTCTTCGCGTGGCGCACGAGGGAGCGCCTCACCAGCGGAAGAAATTCCTTGTAGCGCGCCACGTCACGCGCGATGGCGAAGACCTGCTCCGCCGTGTAGGGAACAGAGCGGGTGACGCTGAAACTGGGCATCAGCCGCGCCGGGCCCGGGCGGCGCGCAGCCTGGCGAAGTCCTCACCCGCGTGGTGGGAGGACCGTGTGAGAGGGGTGGACGCCACCATCAGGAAGCCCTTGGCATAGGCGATGGTCTCGTAACCCTTGAACTCGTCCGGCGTCACGAAACGGTCGATCGCCGCATGCTTGCGGGTGGGCTGGAGATACTGGCCGATGGTGATGAAGTCGATGGCGGCCGAGCGCATGTCGTCCATCACCTGCATCACCTGCTCGCGCGTTTCGCCGAGGCCCACCATGATGCCGGACTTGGTGAACATGGCGGGGTCAAGCTCCTTCACCCGCTGCAGCAGGCGCAGCGAATGAAAGTAGCGCGCGCCCGGCCTGATCCTGAGATAGAGCGCGGGGACCGTTTCGAGATTGTGATTGAAGACGTCCGGCCTCGCTTCGACGACGATTTCGAGGGCCCCGTCCTTCTTCAGGAAGTCGGGGGTGAGCACCTCGATGGTGGTGGCGGGCGAGGCCTTGCGGATTTCCGCGATGGTGCGGGCGAAGTGCCTTGCACCGCCATCGGCGAGGTCGTCACGGTCGACCGAGGTGATGACGGCATGGGTGAGGCCCATGCGGGCGACGGCGTCAGCAACCTTTGCGGGCTCATCGGCGGCGAGCTGGTCCGGCATGCCGGTCTTGACGTTGCAGAAGGCGCAGGCCCTGGTGCAGGTGTCGCCCATGATCATGAAGGTGGCGTGCTTCTTCGACCAGCATTCGCCGATATTGGGGCAGCCCGCCTCCTCGCACACGGTGACCAGCTTGTTGTCGCGCACGATCTTCTGGGTTTCGGCATAGACGGCCGAGCCCGGCGCCTTGACCCTGATCCATTCCGGCTTCCTGAGGATCGGCGTGTCCGGCTTGTGCGCCTTTTCGGGGTGGCGGGCCTTGAGCTTGTTGTCGAGGACGGTGACCATGGTGGCTTTCCAAACGTTCGGTTCTCAGAGATAGGCCTTGCCCCTGCCGCCATCAAGCGGCCTTGTGGCAGGCATGGCTCACATGTGGATGACACGCCCATAGGCGTCGAGCACGCTCTCATGCATCATTTCGGAGAGGGTCGGGTGCGGGAAGACGGTGTGCATCAGCTCCTCCTCGGTGGTTTCCAGCCCCATGGCGATGACGAAGCCCTGGATCAGCTCGGTGACCTCGGCGCCAACCATATGGGCGCCCAGAAGCCTGCCGGTCCTCGCGTCGAAGATGGTCTTGATCAGGCCCTGGTCCTCGCCCAGTGCGATGGCCTTGCCGTTGGCGAGAAAGGGGAAGCGGCCGACTTTCAGCTCATGGCCCGCCGCCCCGGCCTTCGCCTCGGTGAGGCCCACGCTCGCCACCTGCGGGTGGCAATAGGTGCAGCCGGGAATCTGATCCTTCCTCATCGGGTGGACATCGAGGCCCTTGATCTTCTCAACACAGATGACGCCCTCGTGCTCCGCCTTGTGGGCGAGCATCGGCGGACCCGCCACGTCGCCGATGGCATGGACGCCGGGAATGCTGGTGCGGCCGTAGCCGTCCGTCACGATGCAGCCCTTCTCGGTCTTGACGCCGAGCGCTTCAAGCCCCAAGCCCTCAATGTTGCCCTGGACGCCGACGGCGGAGATGACGCGGTCAACCGTGATGGTCTCGCTCCTGCCGCCGGCCTCGATCGTCGCGGTGACGCTGTCGGCATGGCGGTCAAGCTTCGCCACCCTGGCGGCCAGCCGGAACTTGAGGCCCTGCTTCTCCATCTGCTTCTGGGCGATCCTGGAGATTTCCGCGTCCTCGACCGGCATGATCTGGTCCATGACCTCGACCACGGTGACGTCCACGCCCATGGCGTTATAGAAGGAGGCGAACTCGATGCCGATGGCGCCGGAGCCGACGACGAGAAGCGACTTCGGCATGGCCTTCGGCACCATCGCCTCGAAATAGGTCCACACCAGCTTGCCGTCAGGCTCGAGACCGGGGAGCACGCGCGGGCGCGCACCGGTGGCGATGATGATGTTCTTCGCGGTGTAGGCGCCAGGCCCCAGCTTGTCTTTCGGCTCGGGTGCCTGCGGCTGGACGGCGGGCTTCGAAGGCTTGCTTACAACAATCTCGTTTGGCTTCGTCAGCTTCGCCTCGCCCCAGATGACGGTGACCTTGTTCTTCTTCAGCAGCATGGTGACGCCGCCGTTCAGGCGGCCCGAGACGCCGCGCGAGCGCTGGACGACGGCCTGCGCGTCATAGGAGATGTTGTCGGCAGAGAGGCCGTAGGTCCTGGCGTGCTTCATATAGTGATAGATCTCGGCCGAGCGGAGCAGCGCCTTGGTCGGGATGCAGCCCCAGTTGAGGCAGATGCCGCCCAGGTGCTCGCGCTCCACCACGGCTGTCTTGAGGCCCAGCTGTTCCGCGCGGATCGCCGCCACATAGCCGCCTGGGCCGCCGCCGATGATGATGATGTCGAAACTGGTGTCGGCCATGGTGCTTCGTCCTCACTTTCCAAGGTCCGTCACCCCGGCGAAAGCCGGGGCCCCGCTTCAACCGCCCAAAGCGGGGTCCCGGCTTTCGCCGGGATGACGGCACTATAAATCGAACTACAAATTCATAATCCCCCGCACCACCGGCACGAGTGCTGTGCCGATGGACTTGGTGTTGGCGGCATCCAGGTGGCCGCCGTCGGTCTCGTCCGCCTTGGCCACCGAACCGGCGTCGAAGAAGTGGACACCCATCTCCTCGGCGACCCGTGCATAGTGCCGGGCGAAGAGTTTGGACTCCTCGATGGCGTGGCCCCACAGATCGTTGAACCATTCGTCCGTGGTCGGAACGAGCGACGGCGGGGACATGATCAGGACCTGGGGCGTCTTGTAGGCCGGCAGGAAGGAGAATTTCTGCACGATCTCGATCAGGCGCGCCATGCCCATCGAGGCATCGAAGGCGCGGCAGCGGTTGGCGAACTTGATGTCGTTGGTGCCGAGCATGATGATGACGAGATCGAGCGGCGTGTGGGTGGACAGCAGCACGGGAAGGATGCGCGCGCCGTTCCGGTCATCCAAGGTGGTGGGATCGTCGAACACCGTGGTGCGGCCGTTGTGGCCCTCCTCGATGACACGCGCCTTGCCGTGAAGGCCCGCCGCCAGCACGTTGGGCCAGCGGATGTCGAAAGGGTGGCGCTCGAATGTGCCGGCGATGAAACCCCAGGTGAGCGAGTCGCCGAAGGCGAGGATGTTTTTCATGCCCGTCACACCAGCATCAGGCCGGGTTCTTCGAGACAGGCCTTGATCGCGCCGATGAACTCGGCCCCCAGCGCGCCGTCGATGCAGCGGTGGTCGGTGGAGAGGGTGATGGTCATCTGCTGTTCGATGACGATGTCTTGCCCGCGCACCACCGGGCGGCGCTCGCCCGTGCCGATGGCGAGGATCGAGGCGTGCGGCGGGTTGACGATGGCCGCGAAGCTTTTCACATTCATCATGCCCATGTTGGAGATGGCCGCCGAGCCGCCGGTATATTCCTCGGGCTTGAGCTTGCGGTTGCGGGCGCGGGCCGCGTAGTCCTTCATCTCGGATGAAATCCGGGCGAGGCCCTTGGTCTCCGCACTGCGCACGACGGGGGTGATGAGGCCGCCGGGGATCGACACCGCCACGCCGATGTCCGCGTGCTTGTGCTTCACCATGGCGTTCTCGGTCCAGGACACATTGGCGTCCGGCACCTTGATGAGCGCCATGGCCATGGCCTTGATGATGAAGTCGTTGACCGAAATCTTCCAGTCGGGCTTGCCTTCCTTGTCCCTGGGCGCCTGCAGGTTCAACCGCTCGCGCAGCTCCAGCAGGTGGTCAAGGGCAACATCCACCGAGACGTAGAAATGCGGGATGGTCTGCTTGGACTCCGTCAGACGCCGCGCGATCACTTTCCGCATCGAGTCATGCGGCACGAGCTCGTAGGAGCCTTCGGCGAAGAGCTTGAGCACCTGCGCATCCGACGGCGGTGCGGCGAAGGCAGGAGCCGGGGCGGGAGCAGCGCCGGGCGTGGCGGTCTCCACGTCCTTTAGAATGATGCGGCCATGGGGGCCTGACCCCAGCAGGGCCGCAATGTCGATGCCCTTCTGCCGGGCCACGCGGCGGGCGAGCGGCGAGGCAAAGACGCGGGCGCCTTCAGTCCGCGCTGCAACAGCGGGAGCGGGAGCGACAGCTGCGACAGAAACGGGTGCAGCGGCGGCGGGAGCGGCGGCTTTGGGGGCTGCGGCGGCGGGCGCATCGCCCAGCTTCTCGCCCTCGCCGAGGATCACGGCGATGGGTGTGTTGACGGGCACGTCCTCGGTTCCGGCGGCAACCAGCAGCTTGCCGAGCGTGCCTTCATCGACGGCTTCGACTTCCATCGTTGCCTTGTCGGTCTCGATCTCGGCCAGGATGTCGCCGGACCTGACGGCGTCACCCTCCTTCTTGAGCCATTTGGCAAGCTTGCCCTTCTCCATGGTGGGCGACAGGGCGGGCATGAGCACGTTCACGGGCATAGGCGGTGTTCCCCATTCGTCTTGGCCTTCACCGCCGGATGCCGGCTCCGGCGGCGGGTAATGTCAGACCGCTGCTCAGGCCTTGTTGGCCAGCGGCGAGAGCTGGGCGGCGACCTTGGTCAGGTCCTCGTTCAGCACCTTGCGGATCGCGGCGAAATTGTCAGACGGGTTGCCGTGCCCCATCTCGGCGCAGGCGGAGGCGACCTGCTGGGCCATGCCGGCCAGCACATGGCCCCAGACATCCGGCGTGCCGAAGGCCATGGCGTGGAGCGACAGGCTCAAGCCACCGCCGGTGATCCAGGCGCGGGCGACTTCTCCGGCCTTGGGATCGTGGAACACCTCATGCGGCGGCTCCAGCTGGTGCGGGTGCATCTCGCCATGATGGTTGTGATGGTGGTGGTGATCGTGATCAGACATAGAGCACAGCCTTTGCTGCGGCGACCACCTCATCGGCATTGGGCAGCGCCAGTTTTTCGAGATTGGCCGCATAGGGCATGGGTACGTCCTTGCCGGCGACGCGTGCGACGGGCGCGTCGAGGTAATCGAAGGCATGGGTCATGATCTGGGCGGCAATCTCGCTCGTCACCGAGAATTGCGGGAAGCCCTCCTCCACGCACACACAGCGGTTTGTCTTCTTCACGCTCCCGATGATGGCCGCGAGGTCCATCGGGCGGATGGTGCGGAGGTCGATGACCTCGGCCTCGATGCCCTCGGCGGCGAGCTTCTCCGCCGCGGCCAGGGCATAGGTCATGCCGATGCCGAAGGAGACGATGGTGACGTGATGGCCCGCGCGCGCGATGCGGGCCTTGCCGATGGGCACCAGCCAGTCATCGACCCTGGGAACCTCGAAGCTCCTGCCGTAGAGGATCTCGTTTTCGAGGAAGACCACGGGGTTCGGGTCGCGGATCGCCGATTTGAGCAGACCCTTCGCGTCAGCCGCCGAATAAGGCATCACCACCTTGAGGCCGGGGATGTGGCCATACCAGGCGGCATAGTCCTGGCTGTGCTGGGCGGCGACCCGGGCGGCAGCACCCGACGCGCCGCGGAACACGATGGGGCAGTTCAGCTGGCCGCCTGACATGTAATGCGTCTTGGCGGCGGAGTTGATGATCTGGTCGATGGCCTGCATGGCGAAGTTGAAGGTCATGAACTCGACAATGGGCTTGAGGCCCGCAAAGGCCGCACCCACGGCAAGGCCGGTGAAGCCGTGCTCGGTGATCGGCGTGTCGATGACGCGCCGCGGGCCGAATTCGTCCAGCATGCCCTGCGAGATCTTATAGGCGCCCTGATACTGGCCCACTTCCTCGCCCATGAGGAAGACCTCCGGATCGCGGCGCATCTCCTCCGACATGGCCTCGCGCAGCGCTTCGCGCACCGTCATGGTGACCACCTCGGCGCCGGCGGGAACCCCGGTGTCGGCGGGTGCGGCGGAGGTGATGACAGCGGGCGCCGCGACGGGCGGGGCTTCCGCCGGCTTTGGCGCATCGGCCTTGGGTGCGGGTGCGGGGGCGGCATCCGCCTCGCCGATGACGGCGATGGGCGTGTTGACCTTCACGTTCTCGGTGCCGGCGGGGATGAGGATGGCGGTGAGCGGCCCCTCATCGACGGCTTCGACTTCCATCGTCGCCTTGTCGGTTTCGATCTCGGCGAGGACATCGCCGGGCTTCACCATGTCGCCGACGTTCTTGAGCCACCTGGCGAGCTTGCCCTCTTCCATGGTGGGCGAGAGGGCGGGCATGAGAATGGATGGCATTGGCGTCCCCGGCTCAGGCGTTGACGTAGATGTCGGTGTAGAGCTCGGACACATCGGGCTCCGGATCGTTCTGGGCGAATTCCGCGGCCTCGGTCACGAGAGCGCGGATCTCGGCGTCGATCTTCTTCAAATCGTCCTCGCTGGCGAGCTTGCCATTGAGGATGCGGGCCTTCACCTGCTCGATCGGATCATGCTCCTCGCGCATCTTCTGCACTTCTTCCTTGGAGCGGTATTTGGCCGGGTCCGACATCGAATGGCCGCGGTAGCGGTAGGTGAGCATTTCGAGGATGTAAGGCCCCTCACCCGCGCGGCAGTGCGCGATGGCGCGCTCCGCGGCATCGCGCACGGCGCGGACATCCATGCCGTCCACCTGCTCATAGAGAATGCCGAAAGCCGCGCCGCGCGCGCCGAGTTGTTCGGAAACCGCCGTCGAACGGGTGGCCGCGGTGCCCATGGCATAGCGGTTGTTCTCGATCACGAAGACCACCGGCAGCTGCCAGACCGACGCCATGTTGAACGTCTCGTAGACCTGGCCCTGGTTGGCCGCGCCGTCGCC
>NZ_JADCDA010000021.1 GCF_020252405.1 Aestuariivirga sp. | reverse complement strand
ATTAGAGCGCCGGGCGGTCATATAGAATCGCGATCATTCTCCCTCCCCCTTGTGGGGAGGGATTAAGGGTGGGGGTCCCCGGGCTCAGGTCTTGGAGAATTGGACTCGTGGGCCCCCCACCCCTACCCCTCCCCACGAGGGGGAGGGAAATCCTAATGGAGTCAATTGACCGCCCGCCGCTCTAATGGAGTCAATTGACCGCCCGCCGCTCTAGGGGGTGGTCTATTTCTTGTCCAGGTCCCGCTGCACTTCCGGGCTGCGGAGAATCTCGTCAATGTGGCTGGCGTAGTCGAGCGCCGTATCCACGCGATAGCGAATCTCCGGCGTGAACCTCATCTCGAGCTTCGGCGCCACGAGGCCGCGGATGTAGCGCCTGTTGCGGTTCAAAGCTTCGAGCAGCGCCTGCTCCTTGCCGGGCTGGAGCGTGCGGACGAAGGCGGTGGCAATCTTGAGGTCGGGCGAGATCTGCACCTCGACCACCGTCGGATTCAGCCGCTCGAGATCGGGGTCACCCGATTCGCCGCGCAGGAAGATGTCCGCCAGCGCATGGCGGATAAGCTCTCCGGCGCGCAGCTGGCGTTGGGAGGGGGCACTGGCTTTGCTCATGTCTCGGATCAGTCCAGCGTGCGCTGGACTTTTTCCACGCGGAAGCATTCGATGACGTCGCCGGCGCGGATGTCCTGGTAGTTCTCGAAGGCCATGCCGCATTCCTGGCCCACGGGGACTTCCTTCACCTCGTCCTTGAAGCGTTTCAAGGTCGAGAGTGTGCCTTCGTGGATCACCACATTGTCGCGGATCAGGCGCACCTTGGCGCCGCGCTGCACGGCGCCTTCGGTGACCTGGCAGCCTGCAACCTTGCCCACCTTGGTGATGTTGAAGACCTCGAGGATTTTCGCATTGCCGAGGAAGGTTTCGCGCAGTTCGGGCGCGAGCTTGCCAGCCATGGCCTGCTTGATGTCGTCAACCAGGTCATAGATGATGTTGTAGTAGCGGATCTCGATCCCCGCGCGCTCGGCGGCATCGCGCGCCTGGGACGAGGCGCGGACGTTGAAGCCCAGCACCACGGCCTTGGAGGCCTCGGCAAGACCGATGTCGGACTCATTGATGCCGCCCACCGCATAGTGGATGACGCGGGCCTTGATCTCGGCGTTGCCGATCTTTTCCAGGGCCTGCACGATCGCTTCCGCCGAGCCCTGCACATCCGCCTTGACGAGGATCGGGAACTCGCTGGCGCCCTCCTTGATGGCTGACATCATCTGCTCGAGCGAGGAGCGTGCGGAGGCCGCGCCGCGGGTCTCGCGGCGCTTTCTCTCGCGGTATTCGGTGACTTCGCGCGCGCGCGCCTCGTTCGCCACCACGTCGAACTGGTCGCCCGCCTCCGGCGCCGAATTGAGGCCCAGCACCTCCACCGGCGTCGAGGGCGATGCTTCCTTCACCTGCTGGCCCTTGTCGTTGACCAGCGCGCGCACGCGGCCCCATGCCGAGCCCGCGACGAAGATGTCGCCGAGCTTCAGCGTGCCGCGCTGCACGAGCACGGTGGCGACGGGGCCACGGCCCTTGTCGAGCTGAGCTTCGACCACCATGCCGCCGGCCTCACGGTCCGGGTTGGCCTTGAGGTCAAGGACTTCCGACTGCAGCAGGATCACGTCCAGAAGCTTGTCGAGATTGGTGCCCTTCAAGGCCGAGACTTCGACCTCCAGCGTGTCGCCGCCCATGCTTTCGACCACGATCTCGTATTTGAGGAGTTCGTTCCTCACGCGGGTCGGGTTGGCGGCGGGCTTGTCGATCTTGTTGATCGCCACGATGATCGGCACGTCGGCCGCACGGGCGTGGTTGATGGCCTCGACCGTCTGCGGCATGACGCCGTCATCGGCGGCGACGACGAGGACGACGATGTCCGTCGCCTTGGCGCCGCGCGCGCGCATCGAGGTGAAGGCCTCGTGGCCGGGCGTGTCGATGAAGGTGACAACGCCGTTCTGTGTCTCGACCTGATAGGCGCCGATGTGCTGGGTGATGCCGCCGGCTTCGCCCGAGACGACATTGGTCTTGCGCAGCGCGTCGAGCAGCGAGGTCTTGCCATGGTCGACGTGACCCATGATGGTGACGACCGGCGGGCGCGGCTTCAACTGCTCCGGCGCATCGGTATCGCCCGCGAGGCCTTCGACCACGTCGGATTCCGACACGCGCTTCACCTTGTGGCCCATTTCCTCGGCCACGAGCTGGGCGGTGTCGGCATCGATCACGTCGTTGATCGTATGCATCTCGCCCTGCTTCATCAGGAACTTGATGATGTCCACCGCGCGCTCGGCCATGCGGTTGGCGAGTTCCTGGATGGTGATCGCTTCCGGAATGGTGACCTCGCGGCTCACCTTCTCGGTGGGCATCTGGAAGCCTTGCGTCTGCTTCTTCAGGCGCTCGGTGCGGCGGCGGAAGGCGGCGACCGAACGGGCGCGCTCGTCATCCTCGTTCAGCGCATTGCCGACCGAGAGGCGGCCGCGGCGCCGGTCGGCATCACCAGCCTTGGTGGGCCGCGCCGGAACGGGCGCCTTGATCTCGCGTTTCACCGCACCCGGGAAGGAGCGGCGCGGCGCCTCCTCTTCGTCATGGACGCGCTTGGCGGGGGCGGGCATGGCCCTGCCGGTGACCGGCTTGGTGGGTGCGGTGGCCGGCGTGACGATATTGGCCTGGGCGGACCTGGGCGCGAGCTTCTTGGCGGCTTCGTCAGCCTTGCGGCGGGCTTCATCCTCGGCGCGGTGGCGGGCATCATCCTCGGCCTTGCGCCTGGCCGCGGCCTCACGCTCGGCATGGTCGCGCACCTCCTGATCGGCGCGGCGCCGGGCCTCCTCCTCCTGGCGCTTGCGGTCTTCGGCCTCGCGCACGCGGGCGCCGGCAAGCGCCCGGTCACGCGCTTCCTTTTCTTCGGCGGTCAGCGTGCGAAGCACCACGCCGGAGCGCTGGGTGGACTGCGGCCTGGGCGCGGCGGGGGTCTGGGTATTGGATGGAGGAGCAGGCGTCACCGGTGTGACGCGCGGGGCTGCCTTGGGCTCAAGCGGGGCGGCGGGCTTGTCGTCACCGAAGCGCTTGCGCTTGGTTTCGACCACAACGGTTTTTGAGCGTCCGGCGCCGAAGCTCTGCCTGACCTTGCTCTGCTCGATCGACGGCCGCTTGAGGGTCAGCGTTCCCCCAGCCGGGCGGTTGCCCTCGGGCCTGCGGTCTTTGTCGTTGTTATCAGTCATCTTTTCTCTTCAGGTCCTCGGCTGGGCCGGTCATACGGCCCGCAAACGTCTCGATCCGGCGCACGGCTGCGGAGAGCTTTTCGGCAAGCCCTCCCTTGGCAACGGCAGCATGTACCACATTTGGGCGGCCAAAAGCCAAATCCAATTCGCGGATTTCGAAAAGAACGATCTTTTCGACGGCTCCGGGTTGCGCGAGCTTGTCGAGCTTGCGGCAACCATCCGGCCTGGCATCGGTTCCATGAAACAGCAGCCGCGCCCGGCCGCGCCCCAGCATGTCCTCGACCTTGGTGAAACCAGACACGGCCTCGCCCGCTTTCTTGGCGAGCGAGAGCAGCGACAGCGCCTGCTGACGGAGGACCGCCGATACGATGTCGGGGAGACCGGGCGGGATGGCGGTCTCCGCTCCGAAGCCCCTGGCGAAGAGCTTTCTGGCGATGGCCTGGTCCAGCAGCTTGCGGTCAAGGCTGACCCACACGCCACGCCCCGGAAGGTTCCGGGCGAGGTCGGGCACGGCCACGCCTTCCGGGCTGCGGACGAAGCGGATCAGTTCCGCCTCGTCCTTCACCGTGCGTGTGACGATGCACATGCGGTCCGCCAAGGGCTGGTCCGCCTCCCCGTTGACGTGGGCCCCGGTCAGGCTTCCACCCCGCCTTCTTCTTCCGTTTCGGGTTCCACCGGCGCCTCGATCCAGCCTGCATGGATGCGGGCTTTCATGATGAGGTCATTGGCTTCTTCGGCGGAGACCTCAAGGTCGGAGAAGGCGCCCTTGTGCTTCACCGCACCGCCGGCCTTGCGCTCCGTCCAGCCGATCAGCTCGTCGGTGTCGCAGCCGGCGAGATCCTCTATCGACTTGAGGCCGGCTTCGCCGAGCGCCACGAGCATGGCGGGGGTGAGGCCCTCGATCTCCTTCAGCTCGTCGAGCACGCCCAGTTCGGCGCGGCGCGCGTCGAGCTCGGCGGCCTGGCGGTCGAGGAACTCGCGCGCCCGGTTCTGCAGCTCTTCGGCGGTCTGCTCGTCGAGACCTTCGATGGAGGCCACTTCGCGGGCATCGACATAGGCCACCTCCTCGACCGTGGCGAAGCCTTCTGACGCGAGAAGCTGGGCCAGCGTCTCGTCGACGTCGAGTGCGGAGACGAAGAGCTCGGTGCGCGCGGCGAATTCCTTCTGGCGGCGCTCCGACTCCTCGGCTTCCGTCATGATGTCGATGTCCCAGCCGGTGAGCTGGGAGGCCAGCCGCACGTTCTGGCCGCGGCGGCCGATGGCGAGGGAGAGCTGCTCGTCCGGCACCACCACCTCGATCCTCTCGGATTCCTCGTCGAGGACGACCTTGGAAACTTCGGCGGGGGCAAGGGCATTCACCACGAAGGAGGCCACGTCCTGGGTCCACTGGATGATGTCGATCTTCTCGCCCTGCAGCTCGTTGACCACGGCCTGGACGCGGCTGCCGCGCATGCCCACGCAGGCGCCGACCGGATCGATGGAACTGTCCTTCGAGCGCACCGCGATCTTGGCGCGGCTGCCCGGATCACGGGCGACCGACACGACCTCGACCACGCCATCATAGATTTCCGGCACTTCCTGGCCGAACAGGCGGGCCATGAATTCAGGGTGCGTGCGCGACAGGAAGATCTGGGGCCCGCGCTGTTCGCGGCGCACGTCATAGACATAGGCGCGCACACGGTCGCCGGGGCGGAAGGTTTCGCGCGGCAGCGATTCATCGCGGCGGATGATGCCTTCGCCTCGGCCGAGGTCGACGATGACATTGCCATATTCGACGCGCTTCACCGCGCCATGGACGATCTCGCCGATCCGGTCCTTGTATTCGGCATACATGCGGTCGCGCTCGGCATCGCGCACCTTCTGCACGATGACCTGCTTGGCGTTCTGCGCGGCAATGCGGCCGAACTCGATGGGGGGCAGGCTCTCGGCGATCTGGTCGCCGATGTTGGCGGCGGGGTTCCTCCGCTGCGCATCGGCCAGGCTGACCTGGGTGGCTTCGTTCTCCACCTCCTCGACGACGAGAAGCAGGCGCTGCAGGCGGGTTTCGCCGGTGCGCGGATCGATCTCGGCGACGATCTCGTTCTCCGCGCCATAGCGGGCCTTGGCGGCCTTGGTGATCGCCTCTTCCATCGCATGCAGCACGACCGACTTGTCGATCGACTTCTCGCGCGCCACGGCGTCCGCGATCTGCAGCAGTTCGAGCCGGTTGGCGCTCACGCCATAATCAGCCATTGTCTTCGCTCCTTTTCTGCGAAATCTGGTCTTCGTCGATCTCGGCGCCGTCGCCATAGCCCCTGGCCGCCAGGCGGGTCTTGGCCGCCGCGATCAGCGCGTCGGTCAAAACAAGCTTGGCATCGGAGATATCGGCGAAGGGCACGCCGATCAGCACAGGTTCCTTCGATGCCCCTTCCGGGTTCTCGATGAACAGGCGAACCTCGCCCTCATGGCAGCCTTCGAGGGTTCCCTTGAAGCGCTTGCGGCCGGCGACCGGCACGGCCATCTCGACTTTCACCTCATGGCCTGCCCAGGACTCGAAGTCCGACGGACGCACCAGAGGCCGGTCGATGCCGGGCGAGGACACCTCAAGGTGATAGCGCGAGGAGACCACATCCTCGACGTCGAGAATGGGCGACATGGCGCGGCTGACCGCCTCGCAGTCGTCGATGGTGAAGGTGCCGTCCGGCCGCTCCGCCATGATCTGCAGGGTGGGGCCGCTCATCTTCACCCGCACGAGCCTGAAGCCCATGCCGGCGAGCACGGGTTCGGACAGGGCCGCCACCCGCTGCGCGGGGCCCGTCTCGCGGGCCAGTCTGGTGTCCGTTTCGGTCGTCATCGAAGCCCTTTCAGGCAATAAAAAAAGCGGGCCCCGGGACCGGGACCCACTCCCTATCTCCACTTTCGTGGCTATGTGAGTGAACCTAAGTTGGACCGGACATACGCGCTTCCAGGCCATTTCGCAAGGGGCGGTGTTGGGGGCGTTCGGGAGGGTCGCCGACAGGCCAGCTTCGAGCTTGGTTCAGCCCTTCCGCCGGAACCTCAGATAGTTCGATCCCCTGCCCTCGTGCCGCGCCTTGGTCTCGTAGCGCGTCCCGATCCAGTTCTCGTATGGCGCAAGCGGATCGCCCTCCTCCGTGAAGCCGCCATGGGCGGCCACATGCTGGCGCGTCCAGGACACATAGCCGCCGAAGTCGCTGGCAAAGAGGAACAGTCCCCCGGGCTTCAGCACGCGGTGGAACTGCGCGAGATTTTCCGGGCTCACGAAGCGGCGCTTGTTGTGGCGCGCCTTGGGCCAGGGGTCGGGATAGAGGAGGAATATGCGCTCAAAACCCGCCGCGGGCAGTGCTTGCAGCAGCGGGCGCGCGTCGGCGTCGTGGATCCGGACATTGGCGAGGGTTTTCTCCTCCACAAGGGCCAGCATCTTGGCAACACCGTTGACAAAGGGCTCGGCGCCGATGAACGAGACATCCGGATGCAGTTCGGCCTGGTGGGCAAGGTGCTCGCCGCCGCCGAAGCCGATTTCCAGCCAGCGCCGGTCAGCCATGCCCGCCAGCGGATCATCGAGAGCCACGCGCAGATGCGGCAGCAGCTGGTCCATCAGGCCGGAATGATGACGGCGCAAGGATTTCCCCTTGCGCCGCCCGTAGAACTGGAACCGCATTTCGGCCGGGATGATCACTTCACCGCGGCTTTGAGCGCCTTCGCGAGGTCGGTCTTCTCCCATGAGAAGCCGCCATCCTTTTCCGGCGCGCGGCCGAAATGTCCATAGGCCGCGGTGCGCGCATAAATCGGGCGGTTGAGGTTGAGGTGCGCGCGGATGCCGCGGGGCGACAGGTCCATGACCCTGGCCAGCGCTTTTTCGAGCTTCGCCTCCGGCGCCTTGCCGGTGCCATGGGTGTCGACGTAGATCGACAGCGGCTGGGCGACGCCGATGGCGTAGGAGAGCTGGATGGTGCAGCGCCTTGCGAGGCCCGCTGCGACAATGTTCTTGGCGAGGTAGCGCGCGGCATAGGCCGCCGAACGGTCAACCTTGGTCGGATCCTTGCCGGAGAAGGCGCCGCCGCCATGGGGGGCCGCACCGCCATAGGTATCGACGATGATCTTGCGGCCGGTGAGGCCGGCATCGCCATCGGGGCCGCCGATGAAGAACTTGCCCGTGGGGTTCACGTGCCAGACGGTGTCCTTGGTGATCCAGCCCCTGGGCAGGGCCTTCCGCACATAGGGCTTCACGATCTTCAGCACGTCAGCCGAGGTCAGGTCCTCCTTGGTGTGCTGGTGGGACACAACAATCTGCGAGGCGCCGACAGGCTTGCCGTTCTTGTAGATCACGGAGACCTGGCTCTTGGCGTCTGGCCCCAGGTGCTTCTCCTTGCCGGAATGGCGCGCCTCGGCAAGGAGCTTCAGAATCTTCTGAGAATAATAGAGCGGCGCCGGCATCAGTTCCGGCGTCTCGTCGCAGGCATAGCCGAACATGATGCCCTGGTCGCCCGCGCCCTCTTCCTTCTTTTCGCCGGCGGCGTCCACACCCTGGGCAATGTCAGCCGACTGGCTGTGCAGCATGATGACGATTCTGGCGTCCTGATGGTGGAAGCCTTCCTGTTCGTAGCCGATGTCCCTGATGGCCTTCCTCGCCGCAGCCTCGATTTTGGCGTGGGTGACCGTGGCGGGACCGCGGGTCTCGCCGGCGATCACCACGTGATTGGTGGTCGCGAGTGTCTCGCAAGCCACGCGCACAGCCCACGGATCGAATCCCTGCGCGAGCGCCTCGCGGTAGAACAGATCGACGATCTCGTCGGAAATCCGGTCGCACACCTTGTCCGGGTGGCCCTCGGAGACCGACTCGCTGGTGAACACGTAATTCTTGCGTGACATGTGATTCTCAGGGCCCCTCTTGCGTCAAGCCGCGCGCTTTTTGACAGCGTTGCGGACGCCGGTCAAGGCGGCCCCGGCTAAAGGGAGACCCGCAAAGTCACTCCTTGGTTTCGGCAATCACGCGGGCGATGGTGGAGATCAGCTTGCGTTTGTTGACGCTGTCGGCGTCACGGAAGGCCTTGGCCAGCGTCACGCCCTCGACATTCATCAGGGCGGCGAGCACGGCATCCTCGTCGCGGGCCTCGCCCATGCCGCTGCGCTCCTCCACGCCCGGCAGTTCCTCGAAGAAGAACTGAACCGGAACGCCGAGAATCTTGGCGGTGAAATAAAGGCGGCTCGCGCTGATGCGGTTGGCGCCCTTCTCATACTTCTGGACCTGCTGGAAGGTGATGCCAAGCAATTCGCCCAGCTTCTCCTGGCTCACGCCAACGAGCTGGCGGCGCATGCGGATGCGGCTGCCCACATGAACGTCTACGTAATTAGGATCGCGTCGTGTCATTTTGTCCTCAGACCTGATGCTTGCCGGTCTGATGCCTGGTTCTGCAACAAAGCTGCCAGTCATTACGTTGCTCGCCAAATCTCAAGCATGTCAACGTGTAGTCTACAAAACCATAGCGCGCAATTGCTTTAACCCCAAAACCGGGCCGCGTCGCCGAAAAAGAGGCTGCCTTGATCATTCTATCTCCCCGAGGCCGAAAATCTCGCGAGAAATGCGGGGCTGATTGCAAATACAGTCAAAAAGAGCAACCAGAAGTCGCCCATCCGCGCATAGGCTGTGACGGAAATCGCCATCGGCAGCGGAGAATCAACCACCCCTTTCTCCATCAGCGGCAACATCCGCAGTATTCGGCCATAAGGGTCGATGACGGCGGAAATGCCGGTGTTCGCAGCCCGGATCATGGGCAGCCCCTGCTCGATCGTGCGCAGCCGCGCCTGTGCCAGGTGCTGCCAGGGACCGGTGGAGCGCCCGAACCAGCCGTCATTCGTGACATTGACGATCACCTGGGGCCGGTCGGCGTCGTCCACCAGCCGGTCCGGGAAAATCGCCTCATAGCAGATGGTGAGGCCGGCCCTGATTCCGCCCGGCAGGATGACGGTGCGCGGGCCGATGCCGGGAACGAAACTGCCCGGAGTCTGCACAACCTGGCGGAAGCCCAGGGGCTCCAGCGCCCAGGCCAGGGGCAGAAACTCGCCGCCCGGCACCAGCCGCCACTTGTCATAGCGTGCTGCAACCTCTGCCATGCCGTCGAATACGATTATGCTGTTGTGCGCAGCGGGCTCCGCGCCATCGCCTTCACGGCTGGCCCGGACCGCGCCGGTGATGAGCGCGGTGCGGCCGCCGAGCAGCGGCTTCAGCTCCGATTTCGCCACCGGACTCTCGTCGATCAGGAAGGGCACCGCCGATTCGGGCCAGATCAGATGGGTGACGCCGTCGATGCCGTCCGGCCGTTCCGCCGTGGGCAGCATCGACAGCTGCAAGAGGTCGTCGAAGATCCGGCGGGCATTGTCCTCGCGCCATTTCTCTTTCTGCGGCAGGTTGGGCTGGACGATGCGGATGGCGACGCCCGGCGCCGTGGCGTCCGTGGCGCCCGCGAGACGCAACTCGCCCCAGCCCCACAGCGCGGGCAGCAGCAGGAGGATGGCCCCGCCCGCCAAACTCAGCCGCCGCCCGCCGGAGAGAAAGACATAGGGCAGCGACGCCCACAGCACGATGAGCAGCGTGAGCCCTGTCATGCCGATGACCGAGGCCGCCTGTGCGACACCGCCCATGCCATCAACGAGGAGCCCCGGGGCGGCCCAGGGAAAACCGGTGAAGAGATGGCCGCGCAGCCATTCCGCCGCCGCCAGCAGCGCGGAGAAGGCGAGCGCCAGCTGCAGCCCGCTGCCGCCGAAGCGCCTGGCAAGAAGCCCGGCGAGACCCCAGTAGATCGCCATTCCGCCGGACAGGATGCCGAGCATGAAGGGCATCATCCACAGATAAGCGTCCGCCTCGACAAAAAAGGCAAAGCCGATCCAGTGGAAAGCCACGGCGAAATAGCCCAGCCCGAAGGCCCAGCCGAGGCCGAAACCGCGGTGCCAGCTGGAGCGCTTCGCGGTATCGAGCAGCGCGAGGAACAACGGAAAACCGATGAAGGCGAGCGGCCACCCGTTGAGCGGCGGCAAGCCCAAGGCGATGAGCGCGCCGGCCATTGCGGCGAGCGCGCCCCGGACCGGTGCGGGCAGAAGCCCCAGGCGTCGGAACAGTCGAATCATGCGGCGGGGACTATAGGGGGCGGGCCGTTTCTCTGACAGGAATCATGGCGTTTCAGAACACCGCGCGTGAACGGCGGCCCGCCATCCGCCGTCGCCTGCGGCTGCACTTCCGCCGCAATGGCGATCGAGGCCTGGGCGAAAGTTCCCATCACCCCCTCCAACCACGCGATGGCCCGGCACGCGCTGCAAAGATCGGCTGAAATCAAGCCTTCAGCTGCTGCATGATGGTCTCCGCACCAGAGACATTGACCCCCTTCTCGGTCTCGATGTTGAGCGTCTTCACCACGCCATTCTCGACGATCATCGCATAGCGCCTGGAGCGCAGCCCCATGCCGGCCGCCGCAAGGTCAAGCTCGAGGCCCACAGCCTTGGCGAATTCGCCATTGCCGTCCGCCAGCATCAGGATCTTGCCCTCGGACCCGGTTGACTTGCCCCAGGCCTTCATCACGAAGATGTCGTTCACCGCGGTGCAGGCGATGGTGTCCACGCCGTGCGCCCTGATGTCGTCACAGGCCAGCAGGAATCCTGGCAGGTGGTTCATGTTGCAGGTCGGCGTGAAGGCGCCGGGAAGCCCGAACAGCACCACCTTGCGGCCGCCGAAGATCACGTCGGCCGGCATCTTTTGCGGCCCCTCGGCGGTGGTGACGGTGAATTCGACGTTGGGCAGCTTGTCGCCCGGCTTGATGGTCATGGCTGTCGTCCTTCTGGCTTTATCGGGTTCAGGGAAGCGTCAGGGTCTGTTCATAGCCCTTGCCGCCGATGAGATAGGTGATGGTGACGGTCTGGCCCCTGAGCCTGGCGGCATCGGCGAGGCTGCCGATCGCGAGCCGCGCCTCGCGGCCGTCCGCCGAGAGCACGGGGGCGTGGAAATAGGCCGTGGTGGCGCTTTCCACGAAAATGTCCCCGGGCCTTTCCGTCAGCGTGAGCCTGAGCGCGGGCTTGCCGCCGTCGCTGAGGATCTCCGCGCTGGTGATGGCATGGCCGGCGGCGGGCACGGCGGAACGCGCAGCTTCGACGCGCGCGCTGCCCAAAGGATCGCGCTGCTCCAGCCCGAGCGAGATCGAGGCCTCGGCCTGGGCGGGAATGCAGACGTCCTTGCATACGGCGAAGAACAGGCCAAGCTTCAGGTCCAGTGCGCCGGGCCCTTCCGGCGTGACGGTGACGGGGAAGATCACGTCCTGCAGGTAGCCGACGGTCTCGCCGCCCTTGTCGATGTGGCGCGCGGGCGCGGGGAACTGGACATCGACCTTGGCGGGCCGCGAGGGCGTCCAGGTGAATTCCGGCGGAATGCCGGAATCGCCCGGCATGCGCCAATAGGTCTTCCAGCCGGGCGCCAGCTCGATCAGCACGCCGGTATGCCAGGCGGCCCCGTCGAAACGATCGCCGGTCAGCGACACGCGCCATGGCTTGCCGTCCGCGGCGGCGGGGAGCGCGAGGGCGAGGGCTGCGGCGAAGGCAAGGCGGATCGTCATGATGGCTCTTTATGGAAGAAAAGCGAAGCCCCGCCAATCACCTTCGCGTCAGGCCGGCCTGCGGCACGATCTTCAGGCAACACTGCAAACGGTTCCCCTCCTCGGCCCGCTGCGCTTCTTGCGGTAAGATCATGCTCAAGCTTTTGATCTGGCGCAGGTTTCGGTTCAGTGAAATCGAAACCTGCCCGATCTCTTGATTTGGTCGCATTTTTGACGGTCAACCGGTGTCCACTTGGCCTGAAAATGCTCTATGCTTCGCGCCACACAAGGGAAACGGCATGACCAAGGGTCCCTATCTCGACGGGCAATTGCTGATCGCCATGCCGGGCATTGGCGATCCGCGTTTCGATCGCAGCGTCATCTACATGTGCGCGCATTCGGAACAGGGCGCGATGGGCATCATCATCAACAAGATCACACCGATGATGTGCTTCGGAGATCTGCTCTCGCAGCTTGACATGGCGGGCGAAGATGCGCCAGCACCGCCAGGCGAGCTCATGCAGATGCCCGTGCTGTTCGGGGGGCCGGTGGAACAGGGCCGCGGCTTCGTGCTGCACACGTCGGACTATTTCACCGCCGATTCGAGCCTGCCGGTGACCGAAAACATCGCCCTGACCGCAACCGTGGACATTCTGCGCGCCATGGCCAGGGGCGAAGGGCCGCAGCGCGCGGTGCTGGCGCTCGGCTATTCCGGCTGGGCGCCGGGCCAGCTCGAGAACGAGATCCAGCACAATGGCTGGCTCACCTGTCCTGCCGACGAGGACATCGTCTTCGGCATCGGCTTCGATGAGCGCTACACCGCGGCGCTGCGCAAGCTGAAGATCGACCCCGCCATGCTGTCGCGCGATTCAGGCCACGCCTGAAGCCTATGCTTCGCCCGCGCCGGGCAGCGCCACCTGGCGCTGCCGCATGCGCCGGCGGCGCGGGGGCGGAGCCTCGGGACTTGCAGCTTCAGGCACGGGCTCGGCCGCGGGAGGCTCAGTCGCGGCCGGGGCAACCGCTGCCTCAGTGGCGTCAGCCGAAGGCGGAAGTTCGCCCGCCTCAACGGCGGCAATGATCTCTTCCACAATGATCGAATTTGCCCCGGACGCCGCGCCGGAGGGCGGGAGCACCGCCTCAGCCTCAGCCTCAGCCTCAGCCCCAGCCTCAGCCGGCAGAGGCTCTTGCTTCGGCACGGGGTCAGGCTCCATGCGGCGGCGCGGATAGGGGCGCGCCGGGCGCTTTTCGGGCTCGGGGCGCTGCACATCCACGGCCGTCATCCGGCGCAGCGCGGGTTCCGGCGGCGGGTCCTTGATGGCGCGCTCCCACAGCCAGGTTATGGCGGTGCGGCCGGAGGTCTGGGCATAGGGCAGGCCCGCCAGCGCCTCGTTCACCTGCTTCGCCGACATCGGCTTGCCGATGAAGAAGCCCTGGCCATAGTCGCAGCCGAGCCCGCCAAGCCGGTCGACCTGGTCCTGGTTCTCGATGCCCTCGGCCACGATTGAGAGGCCAAGCTCGTGGCCCATGGCGATGATCGACCGCAGAATCACCCCGGCGCGGCGGTCCTGCGCCTCCTGCGAGATGAAGCTGCGGTCCACCTTCAGCGTGTCGAAGGGCAGCTTCCTCAGGCTTGAGAGCGAGGAATAGCCGGTGCCGAAATCGTCGCAGGAGAGGCCGACGCCCAATTCGCGGAAACGTTCGAGAATCTGCGCCGCGCGCTCCGGATATTCCATGACGAGGGATTCCGTGACCTCGATTTTGAAGCTGCCGCGCAGCAGGCCCTCGCGCCCGATCATCTGCTTGACGTCGTCGAGCAGGCCCGGCTCGATGAGCTGCGCCGACGAGATGTTGACAGCGATGAAGGCGGGCTCGGCCGAGCGGTAGGCGCGCTGCCAGATGCCGAGCTGGCGGCCGGCCTCGTTCAGCACCACGCGGCCGATGTCGCGGATCATGCCGGTTTCCTCGGCGAGGCTCAGGAAGCTCTCGGGCGCCAGGAGGCCCATCGCCGGGTGGCGCCAGCGCACCAGCGCCTCGAAGCCCGCGAGGTGCATGTCGGCAAGCCGCGCGATGGGCTGGTAATGGACCTCTATCTCGTTCCTCTCGATGGCGCGGCGCAGCTCCGCCTCGAGCACCACCAGTTCCGCGCGGTCATCGACCATGGCCGGGTTGAACAGCTCGACCGCGCCCGTGCCCTTGCGCCGCGCCTCGTAGAGGGCCACGGCGGCTTCCTTCATCAGCCGCTCGGCGTCCTGCTCGCCCGGCCGGTACTGCGCGACGCCGACGGAGGCCGTGAGGAAATATTCCTGGCCTTCGAATTTCACCGGGCGGCCCACCGTATCGAGCAGCGCCTGGGCGAAGGCATCCACGCCGCGGCCCCCCGGCGCCTCGTGATAGAGAAGGGCGAACTGATCGCCCGGCAGGCGCGCCACCGTGTCCGCCACGTCCGCCTCGGCCTTGAGGCGGCGGCCGATGATGGACAGAAGCGCGTCACCCGCCGCGTGGCCCATGGCGTCGTTGACGGTCTTGAAGCGGTCAAGGTCGACCAGCAGCACGAACAGTCCGGTGGCCGCACCCGGTTCCAGCCCGTCGATCGCCCGCTGCAGCCGGTCGGCGAAGAGCGCGCGGTTGGGAAGGCCGGTGACCATGTCGTAAACGGCGTCCTTCAGCAGGCGCTCCTCGGCGATCTTGGCATTGGTGACGTCGGTGACGGTGCCGATGCAGCGCGCCGCGCGATAGCCGTTGCCGCCGGTGATGGAGCGCGCCCTCAGCTCGAACCAGCGGTAGCCGCCATCGCCATGGCGGAGCCGGAACTTGCGCTCGATGGGGCTCCGGCCGTCAGCCTCCGCCTCCGCGATGGTGGCGAGATAGGCGGAGCGGTCGGCCGGGTGCATGAGTTCGAGAAAGGCCTCGCCCGCCGCGTCCTCGAAGGCATTGGCGGGTTGGGCCAGCGCGCGGGCGATCTCGGGGCTGAGGAAGAGTTCGCCGTCCTCCGGCTGCCAGTCCCACACGAAGGCGCGCGCCCCGGCGAGGGCCAGGGCATGGCGCCCCGCCTCGCGGAAGAAGTGGCGCGACAGATAGCCCTGCGCGAAGGCGTGATGCGCCAAAACGAAACCCAGCATCACGAGCAGCGCCACTAGCCCCACCGCCACCACCCCGGCAATCGAGGAGCCGGGATCGCTGAACAGTGCGGCCAGCATGGCCAGCATGGTCCACAGCAGCACGGCGGTCCAGCTCAGCACCGCCGTCTCGGCCTTCACCCCGCCGCGCCACCACAGATAAACGATGAGGACGAAGCCGCCCACCGCGGTGAGCGCGAAGACCAGACGCGCCAGGGCCACGGCCAGCATCGGTTCGGCGATGCCATAGATCGGAATGGCGAAGGCGAGGCAGGCGGCGATCAGCAGCAGGTTGCCCGCCATGCGCGAGACACGGCCAAGATCCGCCAGCATGGCCAGAAGCAGCAGCAGGAAGCCCGCCATCAACCCCTCGAAGACGGCCCGCAGCACCTGCAAGGTGAAACCCGTCATGCCCGACTGGGCGGTAAGCACGGTAAGGTGGCCCGCCTCCAGCAGCAGGAAGCCGGTGGAGGCCAGCGCAAAAGCGCCCGCCACCGGGAAGAGCGCACGCGCCCGGAAGCCGTAGAGCAAGATCATGGCGAGCGCGATCAGCACCGAAATGCCGAGCAGCGCGCCGCGGAAGAAGGAGATGAAGTCCTTGTGCGCGTCGAAGGCGGCGCGCTGCCACATGGTGACGGGGAGCGCACCGCCCGTCACCTCGAAGGCGACCGACACCGCGCCACCCGGCGGCAGGCTGAGCAGATAGGCGCTTTCGCCCGGCGCCGGGGGCAGATTGCTCAACTGCCCGGCCCCCGCCAGCTCTGTGCCATAGACGCGCGGCCCCACCAGCCGCGGGGGATAGAAGCCGGAGCCCGTGAAGCCCTGGTGCGGCACGGCCAGCACGACGGAAACGGGGTCCTTGGACGTGTTTCTGAAGGCGGCGGTCACCCAGTTGAACACCGGCCCTGGCGCCTTTGCGGTGAGCGTCATCTGCCCGGACGGGCCCTCGCCGCCATGCGGCCGCCGGATGACGGTCTCGCGCTCGGGCGTCTGCAGTCCGGCGAGGAGGCCTGTGAGGTCCTGCTGCGGTAGCGCCCGCGAAATGTCCACGATGTCCACGGCAAGGCCGGGCCGCGCCAGCCCCAGTGCGGCTGCCAGCAGCAGAACGACGAACAGCAGATTGCCGGCTGGAAAGCCTCCCGCCCTGGGTCCACCACACCTCATCGGATTACCTAAGCTGAGGCGCGTCCTCATGACAAGGAACGTTACACCACAGGGTTACTGTGTGTCAGAGCATTTTCCGGTCAAGTGGACACCGGTTGACCGCCGAAAATGCGACAAAACAAAGGACAAAGCATTTTCCGGTCAAGTGGACACCGGTTGACCGCCGAAAATGCGACAAGGCAAAAAGACAGAGCGGCGTTTCGGGTCTGCTGAATCGAAACCTGCGCTACCCCGAAAGCCTCGCAAACAGAAGATGATCGCGCCATTCGCCGGCAATCTTGAGGTAGCCGCGCGCCTGCCCCTCATAGGCGAAGCCGCATTTGTGCAGGAGGCCGATGGAGGGCACGTTGTGCGGAAGGCAGGCCGCCTCCACGCGGTGCAGGCCCAGGTGCCGGAAGGCAAAATCGCAGATCAGCCCCACGGCGGCGGTCATGTAGCCCTTGCGGACATGGGGTTGGCCGATCCAGTAGCCGAGTGTCGCCGTCTGGGCGACGCCACGGCGCACATTGGACAAAGTGAGCGCCCCGACCAGCACCTCGCCCCCGCGGTCGAAGATGAAATAGGGGTAGGCCAGGTCCTCGTCGATATCGCGCCAATACTGCCGGATGCGGCTTCTGAAGGCGGTGCGGGTGAGGTCGTTGGCGGGCCAGAGCGGCTCCCACGGGGTGAGGAAGTCGCGGCTCTGCGCCCTGAGCGCCGCCCACTGCTCGTAATCCGCCATGTCCGGCACGCGGATCAGCGCGCGGCCATTCCGAAGGGTGGGGGGCGGGTCGCCGACGAAGGGTGAGCGGAGGAAAGCCATATCACTGCTTACGAAAATTGCCCGGCTATCTTATCGTAGTCCGCCATGTCGGCAATGTGGCCGACGGCGCTGAAGGCCGGCTTCCGATGGCGGAACAGGCGCTCCGCCAGCGCCCGCACCTGTTCGGGCGTCACCGCCTCGATCCTGGCGGCGAGCGTCGAAATCGCTGGCACCACGCCGAACGCAAGGAACTGGCGGGCGATCTGGTCGGCCCGGGCCGAGGCGCTCTCGAGGTTCATGACCAGACTGGCCTTGAGCTGCGCCCTGGCGCGCGCCACTTCGGCCTCCGTCACCGCCCGCGCCACCGACAGCATCACCTGCGAGGTGAGGTCGAGAAGCTCGTTGGAGTGTTCGGGGGATGTGGCGGCATAGACGCCCACCTGCCCCGCATCCTCATAGGCCGAGCCGAAAGAGAAGACGCTGTAGCAGAGGCCGCGCTTCTCGCGCAGCTCCTGGAACAGGCGCGACGACATGCCGCCGCCGAGGATATTGGAGAGCACCTGCAGCACATAGATGTCCGGGTGGCGGTAGCCCGGCGCCTCGAAGCTGAGCACGATGTGGGCCTGGTCGAGGGGCTTTTCCGCCGTGCAGCAGGTGGGCAGGAAGCGCGGCGTTTCGCGTTGCGGGTCCGTGCCCTGCCCGATCTTTTCGAGCAGGGCGCGGGCCTCCGCCGCGAAGGCCTTGTGATCGATATGGCCCGCCGCCGCGACGACGATGCGCGAGCCCCCGTAATTGCGGTTGCGCCAGTCGAGAATCTGCTGGCGGGTCACGCCGCCGATCAGTTCCTGCGTGCCGAGGATGGAGCGGGCCAGCGGATGGCCGCCGAAGCTCGCAGCCTGGGCGAGGTCGAAGACCAGGTCATCCGGCTGGTCGTGTGCTGCCGCGATTTCCTGCAGGATCACGCCACGCTCGCGCTCGAGTTCGTCTTCGTCGAGGGCCGGCGAGGTGAAGATGTCGGCGAGGATGTCGAGCGCCAGAGCCCAGTCCTGTTTGAGGACGCGGGCATAATAGGTCGTGGTCTCCATGCCGGTGGCGGCATTGATTTCGCCGCCGGCGGATTCGATGTCCTCGGCGATGGCGCGGGCGGAGCGGCGCGGCGTGCCCTTGAAGGCCATGTGTTCGAGGACATGGGCGATGCCGTTCTCGTCCGCCCGCTCGTCGCGTGCCCCGGCCTTGACCCAGATGCCAATTGCCGCCGTCTCCAGATGCGGCATGTGGTGGGTGACGACATGGATGCCGTTGTTGAGGCGGGTGATCTCGACGCTCATGCGCTTGCTCTCGTTCAGGCCTGCTGCCGCGACAGAATGAAGTCGCGCACGCTGCCCACGTCATTGGGCAATACTGTGAACCGTTCCCTGGCCGTCAGCAAGCCGGAGAGGCGCGGCGGCAGGCCGGGGCGGACACCGCAGGCCTTCTCCACCGCATCGGGGAACTTGGCGGGATGGGCGGTGGCGAGCGTCACCATGGGGCTGGCCGAGGCTTCCGCCTTCCGCGCGACTGCATAGCCCACCGCCGTATGCGGGTCGAGAAGCTCGCCCGTCTGGGCAAGGGTCTCGCGGATGGTGAGCGCCGTTTCGGCCTCGTCCGCGGCACCGGATCCGAATTCATGGCGGATCTGTTCGAGCTCGCGGTCGCCGACCGTGAAGCTGCCGGACTGGGCGAGACCCGCCATCAAATGACGCACCGCATTGGGGTCTCTGGCATAGGCGAGGAACAGCAAACGCTCGAAGTTGCTGGAGATCTGAATGTCCATCGACGGGCTGGTCGAGGGCCTCACGCCGCGCTGCTCGTAGCGGCCGGTCTTCAGCGTGCGGTCGAGGATGTCGTTGACGTTGGTGGCGATCAGCAGCCGGTCGATGGGCAAGCCCATGCGCTTGGCCACGAGGCCGGCGAAGATGTCGCCGAAATTGCCGGTGGGCACCGAGAAACTCACCGCGCGGCCTGGCGCTCCCAGCGACAGCGCGGCGGTCACGTAATAGACCGTCTGCGCCATGATGCGCGCCCAGTTGATGGAGTTTACGCCGGCCAGCCCCACGTGATCGCGGAAGGCGTGGTCATTGAAAAGCGCCTTCACGATGGCCTGGCAGTCGTCGAAATTGCCTTCGATGGCGATGTTGTGGATGGAGGCCGACTCGACCGTCGTCATCTGGCGGCGCTGCACCTCCGACACGCGGCCATGGGGATGCATCATGAAAACCGAGGCATATTGCGAGGACTTGAAGGCCTCGATCGCGGCGCCGCCGGTGTCGCCGCTGGTGGCGCCGGCGATCGTTGCCCTGGTCCGGCGCCCGGCCAGCGCCCAGTCCATCAGCCGCGCGAGGAGCTGCATCGCCACGTCCTTGAAGGCGAGCGTGGGGCCATGGAAAAGCTCAAGCAGCCACTGGTTGTCGTCAAGCTGCTTCAGGGGCGCCACCGCCGGGTGGCCGAAACCCGCATAAGCTTCCGCGATCATGCGCCTGAGGTCCGCCTCCGGGATCGCCCCGCCGATGAAGGGGTGCATCACCGCGAAGGCCACATCCTCATAACTCCTGCCCTGCAAATGCGCGAGGGCGCGGCCCGGCAGCTCGGGCCAGACGGCCGGCACATAGAGACCGCCGTCGCGGGCGAGACCGGTGAGCAGAACGTCTTCGAAACCGAGTTCCGGGGACTCGCCCCGTGTCGACACATAACGCAAGGCCGTGACCCCTCAAGGATTGGGGCAGCTTTAGCCCCCGGCCCGCAGGCCTTCAAGCGGAGCTTTCCCTCAGCTCAGGTCATGCCAGTTCTTCCGCCGCCGGCGCAGGTCGAGGATATAAAAGCCGGCGACGCCCAGCAGGGTTGCCGCCAGGCCGAACCAGGTGATGGCATAGCCCAGGTGATTGTTGGCGAGATCGGCCTTGGGCTCCTGCGGCCTGGGGAACTCCACGCCATTCTCCGTGGGCACCAGCTGGATGGCGAAGGGGAAGGGCTTAAGCTCCGCGGGCAGGCCGCTCGCCGCCAGCATGGACTTGACGTCCCACCAATGCCACATGCCGGATGCGGGATCATTCACCGGGTCGAAATAGCCCTGGCCATTGGGATGGGTGCGGATGACGCCCTCGATCTCCTGCGGACCCTCGAGCAGCGTATAGCTGTCCAGCTTCTGGCCGGGCAGCCGGCCGCGGTCGACGATCGCCGCCCAGCCGTCCTCGCTCGCAACGGGCGCGATGATGGTCCAGCCCTGCCCGCCCGCATAGCCCGAGAGCATCTTCATGCGCGGCTGGTTCTTGTAGGAGCCGGTGAACTTCACCCGCACGAATTCGACGTTGCTGCCCGCGCGTGACATGTCGAGCGCCGTCGGCAGATCGACCGGAGCCGCGGCCGCATTGGCGGCGAGCCGCGCGAGCAGCGCCTCCTTGGCGGCCAGACGTTTCACCTGCCAGACGCCGAGCGAGACGAGGATGGCGAGGCCGATGACGCTGGCCGCCACGACCGGCCAGATGCGCGGCGGGCGCTCGTGCGGGCGGATCATTTCTGCAGGCGTCCTTCGCTGGCGCCGGTCTTCCATTGCTGGCTGATGAGCAGGCCCTTCACCGGGCGCAGCAGCAGCATGGGCAGGATGATGAGAAGCGGAATGGCAATCAGCGCATGCACCCAATAGGGCGGGCTGTAGGCCGCCTCGACGCCGAGGATGGAGCCGACACCGGCGACGCAGACAAAGAGCATGACGAACCACGCCGCCCCGTCGCCGCCATCGGCGAATTGATAGGAGAGCCCGCAGCTCCGGCATTTGTCGGCGACCGTGAGATAGCCGTCAAACAGCTTGCCCCGGCCGCAGCGCGGGCAGGCGCCGGCAAGGCCGGTCTTGAGGGGCGAGAGGTTGGGGTAATGGACGTCGTTCATCCAGTCCTCGAAAGCGAAGGGGCCGCAGCGGTTGTCCGTTGCGGCCCCGGTTTAGCAGAAAACCCGGCGGTCAGCCCTCCGGAATGATCACGCCCGCCGAGCCCCAGATATAGATGGAGGCGAACAGGAACAGCCAGACCACATCGACGAAGTGCCAGTACCAGGCCGCCGCCTCAAGGCCGAAATGCGCTTTCGGCGTGAAGGCCCCGCGCGAGGCGCGGATGAGGCAGACGAGGAGGAAGATGGTGCCGATGATGACGTGGAAGCCGTGGAAACCCGTGGCCATGAAGAAGGTCGAGCCATAGATATTGCCGCCATTGTCACGGTGGAAGGCGAAGGCGGCATGCGAATATTCATAGGCCTGGACCATGGTGAACAGCACCCCCAGCAGCACCGTCGCCAGCAGGCCCATCCGCAGCCCCTTGCGGTCGTTGTTGAGCAGCGCATGGTGCGCCCAGGTGATGGTGGTGCCGGAGGTGAGCAGGATCAGCGTATTGATCAGCGGCAGGTGCCAGGGGTCGAAGATCACCGTGCCCTTGGGCGGCCAGACGCCGCCGGTTGCCACCGCGCGCGAGGCCTGGATCGCCTCGCCGGGGAACAGGCTGGCGTCGAAGAAGGCCCAGAACCAGGCCACGAAGAACATCACCTCCGAGGCGATGAACATCAGCATGCCATAGCGCAGGTGGAGGGCCACGACCGGCGTGTGGTGCTGCTGGTCGCCCTCCATGATGACGTCCCGCCACCACATGAACATGGTGTAGAGCACCCCGGCGAAGCCGAGAAGCATCACCGCCGGGCTCAAATCCCCGTGCATCCAGAACACCGCGCCAACGGCGAGCACAAAAGCCGAAATGGAGCCGACGAACGGCCATGGGCTTGGATCGACCAGGTGGTAATCGTGATTCTTGGCGTTGGCGTCAGCCATGTCCCCTGCTCCTCAATTCGCGACGCTGGCGGGGGCCTCGGTCTTGGCCTCCGTCACAGCCTTGGTCTTGTCCACCGGATAGAAGGTATAGGACAAGGTGATTTCATCGATGCCCGCGGCGTCCGGGTCCTTCAGCATATCCGGGTCGACGAAGAAGGTCACGGGCATCTCGATCTTTTCGCCGGGCTGCAGCGTCTGCTCGGTGAAGCAGAAGCACTGGATCTTGTTGAAATAGGCCCCGGCCTGCGGCGGCGAGACGTTGAACACGGCGCTGCCCGTCACCGCCCTGCCGGAATGGTTCGCCGCCTCGTAATAGGCCATGTTCTGCTCGCCCAGCCTCACCCTCAGCGTGGTCTGCAGCGGGTGGAACGCCCAGTCGAGCTTGCCGGAGGTGTTGGCGTCGAACCGCACCGACACGGCCTTGTCGATGGCCTGCTCCGGTGCCGCCTGCGCGCGCTGCACCGTGCCGCCATAGCCCGTGACCTGGCAGAACAGCCGGTAGAGCGGCACCGAGGCATAGGTGAGCCCGATCATCGCCGCCACCGTGGCGGCTGACATCGCGACGACGCGGATATTCCGGTGCTGCTTCATCAGAGGCTCCGCATTGCAACCGAGCCGCCCAGACGGACGACGGTCGTGACGAAGAACAGCACCACGAGGGCGGCAAGAATCACCGCCATGGCAATGGCGCGCTTCTTGCGGCGCGCCATGTCTTCGGGTCCGAAGGGGGTATTGGTCATCGCATCCTTCATCCGAGGACCGGCGCAAAGCTGGGAATGCCCACCGCCCGCTCGGCCAGGATCAGCGCGAAGACGACGAACAGCCACATGGTGGAGAAGCCGAACAGCTTCTTGCAGGCAATCTCCGCCTCCTGGCCCTCGCGCAGCGAATAGACCCGCCAGGCATGCCAGATGAACACCAGCCCCAGCCCGGTATTGGCCGCGAGATAGAGCCAGCCCACCGTGCCGGTCAGCGCCGGAAACAGCGTCACCGGAAAGAGCAGAAGCGAATAGAGCAGGATCTGGCGGCGCGTCTCGCCAGCGCCGGCGACGACAGGCAGCATGGGCACGCCGGCCCTTGAGTAATCCTCATTGATTTTCTTCCACAGGGCCAGCGCCCAGAAGTGGGGCGGCGTCCAGGTGAAGATGATGAGGAACAGCGCGATGGAGCCGAGGTCGACCGAACCCGTCACCGACACCCAGCCGACCATCGGCGGGAAGGCGCCCGCCGCGCCGCCGATCACGATGTTCTGCGGCGTCAGCCGCTTCAGCCACATGGTGTAGATGGCGATATAGAAGAAGATGGTGAAGGCCAGCAGCGCGCCCGCCAGCACATTGACCAGCAGGCCCAGCACAAGAACCGAGCCCGCGGCGAGCACCATGCCGAAGCCCAGCGCTTCCGAAGGGGTGACGGCACCGGCGGGAACAGGGCGCTTCGCGGTGCGCTTCATCACCGCGTCGATATCGGCGTCATACCACATGTTGAGGGCCCCTGCAGCACCCGCGCCCACCGCGATCGCCAGCAGCGCCACGAAGGCAAGCCAGGGGTGCAGCGTGCCCGGCGCCGCGACGAGCCCCACGAAGGCCGTGAAGATGACAAGCGACATGACCCGCGGCTTGAGCAGCGCGAGGAAGTCCTTCACCGTGCCCTGGCCGCCGGATTCGGCGGCCGGGATTTCGGCGAGCTGGGCGTTGATGTCGCTCATCGTGTCGTCAGCGGGCTTACTTGATCACCGGCAGGGTGGAGAACTGGTGGAACGGCGGAGGAGACGACAGCGTCCACTCCAGCGTTGTGGCGCCGGCACCCCACGGATTGTCGCCCGCCTGGCGCTTTTTGGCGAAGGCGTCGTACACGCCGTAGAGGAAGATCAAAACGCCCACGGCCGAGATATAAGAGCCGTAGGAGGAGATCTGGTTCCAGCCCGCGAACACCGTCGGATAGTCGATGTAGCGGCGCGGCATGCCGGCGAGACCGAGGAAGTGCTGCGGGAAGAACACCATGTTCACGCCGATGAACGTCACCCAGAAGTGCAGCTTGGCGATCCCTTCATTGTATGTGTAGCCATACATTTTGGGGAACCAGTAGTACCAGCCCGCGAAAATGGCGAAGACGGCGCCGAGGGACAGAACATAGTGGAAGTGGGCCACCACATAATAGGTGTCGTGCAGCACGCGGTCGACGCCGGCATTGGCCAGCACCACGCCGGTCACGCCGCCCACGGTGAACAGGAAGATGAAGCCCAGCGCCCAGATCATCGGCGCCTTGAAGTCGATCGACCCGCCCCACATGGTGGCGATCCACGAGAATATCTTCACACCCGTCGGGACCGCGATGATCATCGTGGCGGCGACGAAGTAGGCCTGCGTGTCGGCGTCGAGGCCGACGGTGTACATGTGGTGCGCCCACACAATGAAGCCGACGACGCCGATCGCCACCATGGCATAGGCCATGCCGAGATAGCCGAACACCGGCTTCCGCGAGAAGGTCGCCACGATCTGCGAGATGATGCCGAAGCCGGGCAGGATGAGGATGTAGACTTCCGGATGGCCGAAGAACCAGAACAGATGCTGGAACAGCACCGGGTCGCCGCCGGCCGAAGGCACGAAGAAGGCGGTGCCGAAGTTGCGGTCGGTCAGCAGCATGGTGATGCCGCCGGCAAGAACCGGCAGCGACAGGAGCAGCAGGAAGACCGTGACCAGCACCGACCACACGAACAGCGGCATCTTGTGCAGCGTCATGCCCGGCGCGCGCATGTTGAAGATGGTGGTGATGAAGTTGATGGCGCCGAGGATCGACGAGGCGCCGGCGATGTGCAGGGCGAGGATCGCGAAGTCCATGGCGGGGCCGGGCTGGCCGGTGGTCGACAGCGGCGGATAGATGGTCCAGCCGCCGCCCGTGCCCATGGCGCCGGGCGGGCCTTCGACGAACATTGAAATGACGAGCAGGACCAGTGCCGGCGGCAGCAGCCAGAAGGATATGTTGTTCATGCGCGGGAAGGCCATGTCGGGCGCGCCGATCATCAGCGGCACGAACCAGTTGCCGAAGCCGCCGATCATCGCCGGCATGACCATGAAGAAGATCATCAGCAGGCCATGCGCCGTCACGAACACATTGTACATGTGCTTGCCGGCATCGACCGCGGCGTCAGCCGGCGTGCCGTAAACCATGGTGGCGAGGCCCTGGAAATACTGGATGCCAGGCTCGGCAAGCTCCATGCGCATAAGGATGGACAGGATGCCGCCGATGACGCCTGAGAAAATCGCGAACCACAGATACATCGTGCCGATGTCCTTGTGGTTGGTCGAATAGACGTAACGCTTCCAGCCCGTCGGGTGGTCGTCGTGCGCGGCGATTGCGTGTGCCATTCTGAATGCCTCGTTCCCGGTTACTTCTGAGCCAGCTTGCCGTCCGCGGCTTCCGCGCTGGCGAGATATTTGTAGGCTTCTTCAAGCCCGGCGGTCTGGGCGGTTTTGGCCCAGATGTCATAGTCGGCCTGCGAGACGACATGCACCTCGATCGGCATGAAGGCGTGGTCCTTGCCGCAGAGTTCCGAGCACTGGCCAAAAAACACGCCCTCGCGCTCGGCGTGGAACCAGTCCTGGTTCAGGCGGCCGGGGATGGCGTCGATCTTCATGCCGAACTGCGGGATCGTCCAGGCGTGGATGATGCCGTCCGGGTCGGAGGTGACGATGAGCTTGACTGTCTTGTCCACCGGCACGACGACCGGATTGTCGGTCTTGAGCAGGTAGGGGATATTCGCCTCTTCGGCGGTTTTGATGTCGCGCGCCTTGTCGTCGAGCGTGGCGGTGAAGGAGACCTTGGCGGAGCCGTCCTCATTGAGGCCGAGGTCAGGATATTCATAGGTCCAGTTCCACGAGGGGTTGCCGATGACCTTGATGGTCATGTCGGCGGCGGGGATGTCGCGCTGGAGATAAAGCAGCTTGAAGGAGGGGACGGCGATCGACACAAGAATGATAATGGGAATGACCGTCCAAAGCACCTCAACCGTGGTGTTGTGCGTGGTGCGGGACGGCACCGGGTTGGCCCGCGCGTTGAACTTCGTCATGACATAGACCAGCAGTCCGAGCACGAACAGCACGATCGCCGTAATGACCACCAGCAAATAATTGTGCAGGCTGTGAATGCCGACCATCGAGGGTGAGTTCGACGGCTGCAGACCCATCTGCCAGGGATGGGCATAGCCATCGATGGCCCAGGCCGCCGGGGCCCATGCGAGGACTGCCGCAAGGCCAAGTCCTGCCGTCAATGTGTTGCGAAACGTCATCGTAACCCTCTCTCAATCAAGGCCTTGCGGGTAAACGCACAAGGACAGTGGGGGCTGCGGCCGTTCACGGGACCCCCACCCCAGATAGTGAGTGTGAACCACATCCGCCGCCCCGCCGCAACTTGGGCAGGCGCGGCAAAACGTCGTGCCGTGGTCTGCCCCGGCCGCCACCGGAATTCCGCCCCAATTCCCCCCGAAACCGACCGCCGCCGATCCGGCAGGCAAGCAGCGCGCCGGCAATATCCGCAACGAATGCGGGTTGTGCAGGCCAAAAGGCGGCGCTAAACCCGCCAGGTCGGGATTACAGAAGGTAGAACTCCGTGCGAATCACACTCAAGCCGAGCCGCCTGCTCGCCCTCACCTCCCTCGGCATCGCGCTCAGCCTCGGTCTGTCCGGCGCCGCTTCCGCCCAAAACACCGCCGTCCAGAAGCAGGATCAGCAGGCGCCTGCGGGCGGCCAGCAGCCGCAGTTCGGCCCCCGCGCCAGCAAGGCGGCCCAGCCCGGTCAGCCGCAAGCCCCCAAGATCGATTTGATCGCCGAAAACGGTCAGTGGAAGGTGCAGTGCGAAACCGTGCCGGCCACGGAAGGCCAGCCTGGCGGCCGCCAGTGCGGCATGGTTCAGGTCACCACCAGCGAGAAAAACCCGAAGGCCTCGCTGACGCTCGTCATCGTCAGCACCCAGCAGAACGGCAAGCCGCTTTACAACATGCGGGTGATCGCGCCCATCGGCGTGTTCCTGCCCACCGGCGTGGCCCTGGAGATTGACGGCAATGCGGTGGGCCGCGTGCCCTTCACCCGCTGCATGCCGCAGATCTGCATGGCATTCGCGGAAGCCAGCCCCGACACGCTGGCGAAGCTCAAGAAGGGCAAGGCCGCCAACTTCATCATCTATGAGGCGCCGGGCATCGGCCTGCCGATGAAGCTGTCGCTTGATGGCTTCTCGGCCTCGCTTGCCGCCCTTGACAAGGCCAGCAGCGGCGGCTGATCCGCCCTTTTCCCGCATCGGACAGGGGCCGTTTCGCCGGAGCGGCCCCCTTTTCATTTCTGGCGGAATGCGCGCCGCTCGCCTATCTTGAGGCGTCACAGCGTCTGACCCAACAGGTGAACCCGTGCCCGACTCTGCCCCCGTTTCGCTCTTCGATACCGACGATTTCAGCCGCGCCGAGGCGGAAGCCCTGGTGGCCGACGCGCTGCGGGATGCGGAGGATGGCGAACTCTTCGTCGAGAAACGCCAGACCGAAAGCCTGGTCTGGGACGACGGCAAGCTGAAATCGGCAAGCTTCGATGAAACACAAGGCTTTGGCCTCCGCGCGGTGAGGGGCGAGACCGCCGCCTATGCCCATGCGACCGACCTCTCGGTTGCCGCATTGCGCCGTGCTGCCGATGTGTGCCGCACCGTGGCCACCGGAAGCCCCGTCGTCCACGCGGTGGCGCCGGAGCGCACCAACCGCAAGCTCTATGCCGATGCCAACCCGTCCGACGCCATGGACTTTTCCGGGAAAGTCGCGCTGCTCGAGAAGGCCGATGCCTATGCCCGCGGCCTCGACCCGCGGGTGAAGCAGGTTTCAGTCTCCATGTCGGCCGACTGGCAGGCGGTGGAAATCCTGCGCGGTGACGGCTCCAGCTACCGTGACGTGCGGCCGCTGGTCCGCTTCAACATTTCGGTGGTTTCATCCGACGGCAGGGAACAGGGGCAGGGCAGCCATGGCCTGGGCGGCCGCGGCGAGCCGCTTTCCTATTTCACCGACGATGTCTGGATGGCCGCCACCCGGGAGGCGCTGCGCCAGAGCCTCGTGTCGCTTGAAGCCCGTCCGGCCCCGGCCGGAGAGATGGACGTGCTGCTGGGTCCCGGCTGGCCCGGCATTCTGCTGCATGAGGCGGTGGGCCACGGCCTTGAGGGCGACTTCCACCGCAAGAAGACGAGCGTGTTCACCGGCATGCTGGGAAACCGGGTGGCGTCCAGGGGCGTCACCATCGTCGATGACGGCACGATCGCCGGACGCCGCGGCTCCATCACCATCGACGACGAGGGCACGCCGTCCGGCTGCACCACGCTGATCGAGGACGGCATTCTGGTGGGCCTCATGCAGGACCGGATGAACGCCCGCCTGATGGGTGCGGCCCCCACCGGCAACGGCCGCCGCCAGTCCCATGCACATGCGCCCATGCCGCGCATGACCAACACCTACATGCTGTCAGGCGACAGGCATCCGGAGGAGATCCGGCGCTCGATCAGGCGCGGCCTCTTCGCCAAGTCCTTCGGCGGCGGACAGGTGGACATCACCTCGGGCAAGTTCGTATTCTCCTGCACCGAGGCCTATCTGATCGAGGATGGCAGGATCACCCAGCCGGTGAAGGGCGCCACCCTCATCGGCGCGGGGGCCGATGCGCTCACCCGCATCTCCATGGTGGGCAACGACATGGCGCTTGATTCCGGCGTCGGCACCTGCGGCAAGCAGGGCCAGGGCGTGCCGGTGGGCGTGGGCCAGCCGTCGCTCCGCATCGACAGGCTCACCGTCGGCGGCACGGCCGCCTGAGGAGATGAAGCCCGAGGCCGTCATCTTCGACATGGACGACGTGCTGTGCCGCTACGATCTCGGACGCAGGCTGAGGGCGCTGGCCCGCATCACCGGCCAGACGCCGCGCGACATCCGCGCCGCCATCTGGGATTCAGGGTTCGAGGATGCCGCCGATTCGGGCGATTACCCGGACCCCGATGACTATCTGCGCGAATTCGCCCGCCGCCTGGGTTTCCCGCTCACCCGCGGTCAATGGGTGGACGCGCGGCGCGAGGCGATGACGCCCTGGCCCGACATGCTGGCGCTGGCGAAGTCGGTGGGCCAGCAGGTGCGCATCGCCATCTATTCCAACAACGGTCCGCTCACCAGGGCGGCCCTCGCCGAGCTGTTTCCCGCCTGTGCCGCCATCTTCGCCGAGCATTACCACTCCTTCGAATTCGGCCTCAGGAAGCCGGACCCCAGGAGCTTCACCAGGCTGATGGAGCGCATGGGCGCCGATCCGGCGCGCTGCTGGTTCATCGACGACAAGAAGTCGAACGTCGCGGGCGCGCGCCTGGCGGGCCTCAAGGGCCACCACTTCGTCAGCCACGATCAGCTCCTGCCCGCCGTCCGCGGCATGGGCCTTGCCGCATGAGCCGCGCAGACGGGGAGATGCGCGCCGCCCCCTTCATCACCGGCTCCACCATGCGCCATGTGGTGGTGATGACGCTCACCGGTGCGGTGGGCCTCATGTCGCTGTTCATGGTCGATCTCGTCGACCTCTTCTTTCTGTCGCTTCTGAACGACACGGAAGTGACGGCGGCCGTGGGCTATGCCGGAACCATCGTGTTCTCCAACCTGTCGGTGTCGATCGGCTGCGGCATTGCGGCGGCGGCACTCGTGGCGCGCAACGTCGGCGCGGGCGACCGGCAGCGGGCGCGGCAGTTCGCCACCAGCGCGCTGATGTTCGCGCTCATCACCGCGTCGCTCATCACGCTCGCCATCGACCTGGGGAGCGGCGCGCTGCTCGCGCTGCTCGGCGCCCATGGCGAGGCGCGGCGGCTGGCGCAGCTTTTCATCTGGACGCTGTCGCCCGGCTATGTGCTGATCGCCGGGGCGATCTCGTGTTCCTTCATTCTGCGGGGCCTGGGCGATGCGCGGCGGGCCATGTACATCACGCTGTCCACCGCAATCGTCACGGCCTGCGCCGACCCCGTCTTCATCTTCGGTTTCGGCTGGGGCATCCAGGGCGCCGCGGCGGCCACGGTGCTGGGCTATATCGTGTCCTTCGGCATCGGGCTCCATGGCGTCGTGCGGGTGCACCGCTTCATCAACCCGTTCCGGCTTGGCGGCCTGAAGCGCGATTTCCCGCCGCTCTGGGCCATTGCCTTCCCGGCCATCCTCACCCAGCTCGCGCAGCCCTTTGCCAATGCCTATATCACCTATGGGATAGCCCCCTTCGGCGATGAATCGGTGGCGGGTTTCGCCATCGTCGGGAGGTTGGTGCCGGTGGCCTTCGGCATCATCTTTTCGCTGGCCGGTTCGGTGGGGCCCATCATCGGCCAGAACTACGGCGCCAGGCGCCATGACCGGGTGCGCAGGACACTCACCGACGGGCTGATCTTCTCGGCCATCTACACGCTCCTCACCTCGCTCCTGCTGTTCCTGTTCCGCCACCAGATCGCCGAGGCCTTCAACGCGGCCGGCCGCTCGCGCGATCTCGTCGTTTTCTTCTGCACCTTCATCGGCATCAGCTGGGCCTTCACCGGCGGCCAGTTTGTGGCGAACGCCGCCTTCAACAATTTGGGAAGGCCCACGCTGTCGAGCTGGTTCAACTGGGCCAAGGCAACGCTCGGCACCATTCCCTTCGCGATGATCGGGGCGCGCATGGGCGGCCCGGAGGGGCTGCTGGCGGGAACCGCGCTGGGCTCCGTCATCTTCGGCATTGCATCGGTGATCGCCGCCTATGCCATCGTGAGACGCAGCGCAACCAAGGCAGCCGGATAAGCCCGCTCACAGCCCGTGCCGGCGGCGGCGGTTGGCCCGTTCCTCCAGCTCCAGCGCGGCATTGACGCTGAGCGGCAGGCCTGCCGCCCAGCGCACCTCCGGGCGGGTGACGCCGATGTCGTCGAGCAGGAGGTCGTCCAGCGCGTCAAGCCGGGCAACCGCCCGGCGGGCCCCCCAGTTGCGGAGCAGGTTCCACAACAGCGCCAGGCTTCCCGTGGCTTCCGCGGCTTCAGCACGATGCAGGGCATAGTCTTCCATGGCAAAGTCCTCCTCGTTGACGGAGTGGACCATTCCCCTTCCGCCGTCTGGCCCCTGCCGTGGGGCCGCATTCATTTTGCGATGGTTGAAGAATGCACGAGGACCATTGATTTATCCAACGAATGTATCTTATGGTATTGATCACAATCACTGATGGGTTATGCCATGATCCCCAACCTTGACATCGACCTTCTGAAGACCTTTCTCGCCATTTCGGACACCGGCAGCTTCACCCGCGCCGCCGAGGAGGTGAACAAGACCCAGTCCGCCGTCTCGATGCAGATGAAGCGGCTGGAGGAGCTGCTGAGCCGACCCCTCTTCGCGCGTGACGGGCGGGCCAGCCGCCTCACGCCGGACGGCGAGCGGCTGGTCGAATATGCGCGGCGGCTGGTGTCGCTCAATGACGAGGCGGTGGCCACCTTCAAGCGCCCGGAGCTCACCGGCACGGTGCGCTTCGGCACGCCGGATGACTATGCCGACCGCTTCCTGCCCGAAATCCTCGCCCGCTTCGCCCGCACCCACCCGCTGGTGACGGTGGATGTCGAGTGTCTCAACACCTCCGTCCTCTTCGAACGCACCAGGCGCGGAGAGCTGGACCTGGCGCTCGTCACCTTCGGCTGCAATGTCCAGACCGATGAGCCGGTGCGGCGCGAGCCGCTCGTCTGGGTCACCTCGGCCCGCCACTCGACCCATCTGCTGGATGTGATGCCGCTCGCCATTACGCATGCCGGCTGCGAATGGCGCTCCACGGTTATCGAAGCACTGGACCGGATCGGCCGCAAATACCGCGTGGCCTATTCGAGTTCCAATTCCAACGCCTTGAATGCCGCGGTGCAGTCGGGCCTCGCCGTGGGCGCGGTGCCTGAACTGTGCGTGCGCCCCGACATGCGCGTGCTCACCGGGAAGGACGGCTTCCCGCCGCTCGGCTCCTTCGAAATCGGTCTCATGAGAAAGCCCGGCCGCGGCAGCTCCGCCGTGGAGGCTCTCGCCCGCCACGTGGCCGAAAGCCTGGGCAACTTCAGTGTGGGGATGATGGCCGCGGAGTGAGCGGCAGGCCTCAATAGGCGAAGTCGCGGAACACCCGCGTCACGTCCTGGCGCCAGTCGCCGTGATAGAGCGCGAGCAGGTTTTCGGCCGCCGTCCTGCCGCTCTGGGCAATCTCGTCGAGGGGATCGAGGAAGGCCGCTTCCGTCCTGCCCTTGCAGCCCTGCCGCCCCCGCGCCTCAAGGCCCCCGCGGGCGATTTTGAGAACCTCTTTCGCGATGTCCTGAACCTTCCGCCCACGGACCGTCGCGTGCAGCGCCTGCCTTGGCGCGTCGTCGCGCAGCTTCTGGCGCTCCTGCGCCGTCCAGTCCTTGACGAGGTCCCATGCCGCATCGAGCGGGGCCTGCTCGTAGAGCAGCCCCACCCACAGCGCGGGCAGCGCGCAGAGCCTCCGCCACGGGCCCGAATCCGCCCCCCTCATCTCAAGATATTTCTTGAGGCGCACCTCGGGGAAGATCGTCGTGAGATGATCGGCCCAGTCCTTCATCACCGGCTTCTCGCCGGGCAGCTGCGGCAGGCGGCCGTCGAGGAAGGCGCGGAAGCTTTCTCCCGAGGTGTTGATGTATTTGCCGTCGCGCATCACGAAATACATCGGCACATCGAGGGCATAGTCCACATATTGCTCGAAGCCGAAGCCATCCCCGAAGACGAAGGGCAACATGCCGGCGCGCGCATTGTCGGTGTCGCGCCAGACCTCGGAGCGATAGGAGAGGAATCCGTTCGGCTTGCCGTCAAGAAAGGGCGAATTGGCGAACAGCGCGGTCGCGACGGGCTGCAGCGCCAGCGACACGCGCAGCTTCTTCACCATGTCGGCTTCCGAGGCGAAATCGAGGTTCACCTGCACGGTGCAGGTGCGGAACATCATGTCGCGGCCCCTGGTTCCCACCTTGTCCATATAGGGCGCCATGATGCCATAGCGGCCCTTGGGCATGACCGGGGTTTCGGCGAGACTCCACAGCGGCGAGGCGCCCAGCCCGAGGAAGCCGATGCCCAGCCTGTCGCCCACCTCGCGCACCTGGCTCAGGTGCTCATGCACCTCCTCGCAGGTCTCGTGCACGGTATCAAGCGGCGCGCCGGAGAGTTCGAACTGGCCGCCCGGCTCCAGCGAGACATTGCCGAGGCCCTTGGGGTCCGACAGCGCGATGATGTTTTCGCCTTCATGGACGCCGGTCCAGCCATAGCGGTCCTTCAGCCCATCAAGCAGCGCCTTGATGGAGCGCGGACCATGATATTGCACCGGCTGCAGCGTGTCGGTGAGGAAGGGAAACTTCTCGTGCTCGGTGCCGATCTTCCAGGCGGACCTGGGCTTCGAGCCAGACGCCAGCTCCCCGATGAGCTGGGCCTTGGTCTCGATCGGCATGCGCGCTTTTGGCGTGTCGGGGGCGGGTCCGCTCAAGGGGTGTCGATCCTGTCAAAACTGTGTCCGGGCATGTAGGCGGGCGGCCCCTCTTCGGGCAAGCGAAGATTCGGAATGGACCCATCAGGGCTTGTGATGCCAATCGCCCAGCACGGCCTGCAGCAGCGTCAAGGCCGCCACCGCCGCCGTGTCCGCCCGCATGATGCGCGGCCCCAGTGAAATCGCCGTGACGAAGGGTGCTGATGCGAGCAGCGCCTTCTCTTCCTCCGTGAATCCGCCCTCGGGCCCGATCAGAACCGCGGCGGGCGCCCTGAGCGGGCGCAGCGCCTCGATGGGGTTGGCGATGGCCGCCGTCTCGTCGCAATGCACGAGCGCGCGCTCCGTCTCCCAGTCGCACAGCAGCCTGGGCAGCTTCACCGGCTCATGCACGTCCGGCACAAACACGAGGTTGCACTGCTCGGCCGCCTCGATGACATTGGCCCTCATGCGGTCGAGGTTCACCCGCTCCGCAATGGTGCGCCGGGTGATGACGGGGCGCAGACGGCGCGCGCCAAGCTCGGCCGCCTTCTGCACAACATAATCGAGCCGCGCATGCTTCAGCGGCGCGAAGCAATAGTCGATGTCGGGCGGTGGCGTGACGGCCGACACCTGCCGCTCGCAGCGGATGCCGACACCCTTCTTCGTCACTCCGGTGAGATGGGCCAGCCACTCCCCGTCGCGCGCATTGAACACCGAGACAGGGTCACCCGGACCAAGCCGCAGCACGCCTCCAAGATAATGCGCCTGCTCCCGGTCGAGAGCGATCTCCCGCTGAGCGGCAAGCCCGGCATCAAGGTGAAGGCGAGGGGTGGTCTTCATGCTGCGCCCGGTGTACACCGCCCCCATGAGCGAAGCCAGTCACTCCGAACCGTGCATTGCGGACGCGCTGCCGGACCATTGGGCGGACCGCGCGCTGCCAGGCTGGGTCCGCCCCTATGCCCGGCTGATGCGGCTCGAAAGGCCCATCGGCTGGTGGCTCCTGCTGCTCCCCTGCTGGTGGGGCCTGACGCTCGGGCAGACCGCCAGGGGCGGCGGCATGCCGAACCTCTGGTATGCCGCGCTCTTCCTCGCCGGCGCCGTCATCATGCGCGGTGCGGGCTGCACCCTGAACGACATCGCCGACCGCAACTTTGACGGCCGCGTGGAGCGCACAAGACTGCGCCCCATCCCGGCGGGCCAGGTGAGCGTTCCGCAGGCGCTGGCCTTCCTCGTGCTGCTCTGCCTCCTGGGCCTCGCCGTCCTGCTGCGGTTCAACTGGTTCACCGTGGCGGCGGGGGCGGCCTCGCTTGTCATCGTCGCCGTCTATCCCTTCATGAAGCGCATCACCTACTGGCCGCAGGCGGTGCTGGGGCTTGCCTTCAACTGGGGCGCGCTGGTGGGCTGGGCGGCGGTCCACGGGTCGCTGTCGCTGGCTCCTCTCCTCCTCTATGCCGGCGGCATCTCCTGGACGCTCGCCTATGACACGATCTATGCCCACCAGGACAAGGAGGACGACGCGCTGATCGGCCTGAAGTCCACGGCCCTCAGGTTCGGCGGGCAGTCGATCTGGTGGCTCAGCCTGTTCTTCGCGCTCGCCATCATTCTGATCGATGCTGCGGCCTGGGTGGCGGGCGGCGGCATCATCGCCCATGCCGGCGTGGCGGGGGCCGCACTTCAGGGCGCGTGGCAACTGGCCCGCTTCCAGCCGGACAATGGCGCCCGCTGTCTTGAACTTTTCCGCTCCAACCGCATATTCGGCCTCATCATCGCCATTGGCTTTTTTCTGGATTCGCTCCTCGCATGACCGACGATCTTATTGCCCTTGCGGGCGAGGCCGTGGCCCACGCCCGCAAACTCGGCGCCGACGCCGCGCACGCCGTGGCCGCCGACGGCCGCTCCACCGAAATCTCCGTGCTCGACGGCAAGATCGAGAAGGTGGAGCAGGCGGAGGCCCGCGACCTTTCGCTCAAGGTCTTCGCGGGAAAATCCTCCGCCTCGGTCTCCGGCAGCGTGCTGACCAGGGAGGCGATCCACCGTCTGGCCGAAAATGCCCTGCGCATGGCAAGGCTCGCCCCGCCGGACCCCCATGCCGGCATCGCGGACCCGGAGCAGCTTGTGACCCAAATCCCCGAACTCGACCTCGCCGCCGATGACCTGCCTGACCCGGCGAAGCTCGAGGAGCTGGCGAGGCGCGCCGAGGCTGCCGCACTCGCCGTCAGGGGCGTGACCAAGTCGTCAGGAGCGGACGCATCGCGCTCGGAAACCTCGGTGGGCATCGTCATCTCCAACGGCTTCGCGCAAGGCTACCGGCGCACCGGCGTGGGCGTTTCGGTGTCGGCCATCGCCGGCGAGGGGCTCGGCATGCAGCGCGACTACGACTATTCCTCCGCTGTCCACTTTGTCGACCTGCGTGACCCCGAGACGGTGGGCCGCGGCGCGGGCGGGCGCGCGGTGGCGCGCCTCAACCCGCGCAAGGTGAAGTCGCAGTCCGTGCCGGTGATCTATGACCGGCGCGTGGCCTCAGGGCTGATCGGCCATCTGCTCGGCGCCATCAATGGCGCGGCCATCGCGCGCGGCGCCTCCTTCCTCAAGGATGCGCTGGGCCGGCAGATTTTCGGTTCGCACATCACCATCGTCGAGGACCCGCACATGCTCAGGGGCCACGGCTCGCGCCCCTTCGACGGCGAGGGGCTGGCCTGCGCAAGGCGCAACCTCATCGACAAGGGCATCCTCACCGGCTGGGTGCTCGACCTGCGCTCGGCCCGGCAACTGGGGCTTCAGCCCACGGGCCAGGGCTCGCGCGGCGGGCCCTCCACCGCCAACGTCTTCCTGCCTGCGGGCAGGGAAACGCCGGAAGACCAGATCAAGGGCATCGCGCAGGGCCTCTACGTCACCGAGCTCATCGGCTCCTCGGTCAACAATGTGACGGGCGACTACAGCCGCGGCGCCTCCGGCTTCTGGATCGAGAACGGCGAGCTGACCTTCCCGGTGAGCGAGATCACCATCGCCGGAAACCTGAAGGATATGTTCAAGACCGTCCGCCCGGCCTCCAACCTCGAATTCCGCTCTTCGGTGTCGGCCCCCAACTGCCTGGTCGAGGGCCTGACCATTGCCGGTGTCTGACGCCGGGCTTCTCTTCGACGTGGTGCGCGAGGCGGGCGAACTGGGCCTCACGCTCGGCAGGCAGAAGAGCCTGAAGCACTGGACCAAGCCTGACGGCAGCCATGTCACCGAGGGCGACCTCGCCATCAACGGCCTCTTCGAAGAGCGTATCCGCGCCGCGAGGCCCGGTGACGGCTGGCTGTCGGAAGAAACCGCCGACGATCCGCGGGCGCGCATGGCGCGTGAGCGGCTGTGGATCATCGACCCCATCGACGGCACCCGCGCCTTCCTCGAGGGCCGCAAGGAGTGGTGCGTGGCGGCGGCCCTCGCCGTCAACGGCCGCCCGGTGCTCGCCGCCGTTTTCGCGCCTCATCGTGATGAATTCTTCACCGCTGCTGAAGGCCGGGGCGCAACGTTCAATGGCGCGCGCCTCAGCATGCCCGATCCCGTCTCGCTCGCAGGCGCCCGCATCGCCGGCAACAGCAAGGCTCTGGCCCGGCTCACCCATCTCGGCATCGCCGCCGATCCCCCCGGCTCGCTTCCCCTGCAGCTGCGGCTTGCGCATGTCGCGGCCGGGCGGCTGGATGGCGCGGTCTCGATCGGCAGGCGCCATGACTGGGACCTCGCGGCGGGCGAATTGCTGGTCGCCGAGGCGGGCGGGCGGGTCTCGGGCGCCACCGGCGAAGGATACATTTACAACCGGCCTGAGCCGTGGCAGCAAGGCCTCGTTGCTGCGGGTGCGAAGCGCCATGCGGCGCTGATCGATGCCCTGAACTGCCAGAGGTCTGCATGACGAAGAGCACGCCCGAGCCCGGCCAGCAGCTTCTCCACCTCGTCTTCGGCGGCGAGCTGGACGACGTGAAATCCGTTACTTTCAAGGACCTCCACAGGCTCGACGTCGTCGGCTTCTACCCCAATTACGCCGAGGCCCATCGGGCCTGGTTGGCCAAAGCGCGCGAGACGCTGGACAACGCCCAGATGCGCTATTTCATCGTCCACCTGCACCGCCTGCTCGATCCCTCCACCCAGAAGCCGGACTGAAGAGCAGGGCCTGCTCCATCTCTTTTTTGGTCGCATTTCCGACGGTCAACCGGTGTCTACCTGACCTGAAAATGCTCTATATCCTCCCCTCGGCCTGCAGCCTGCCGAGCGGAAACGCCGTCACCGCATCGTCCGGCGCGTTGAGCCGCTTCACCGCCGCGTCGCAGTCCATCTTCATCTGCGTGACCAGTTCATCGATGGACGCAAAGCGCCTGTCGGGGCGGATCAGGTCGATGAACTCGACGAACAGATGCCGCCCATAGAGATCGCCCGCAAAGCCGATGAGATAGACCTCAAGGAAGGTGCGCCCGGTGTCAAACGTCGGTCGGTCGCCGAAATAGCCTGCTCCCTGCCACACCGGGGCAGCGGGCGTCTCAGCATCGCGCACCCTGACCGCATAGATGCCGCGGAACGGGTCCGCCCCCTTGTCCAGCACGATGTTGAGCGTCGGAAAGCCGATGGTGCGGCCGCGCTGGTCGCCCTTCACCACCTCGCCCAGCACGCTCCAGCGATAGCCAAGCTCGCGCGCCGCCGCCGTCACGTGTCCGTGCCGCAGCGCCTGGCGGATGTTGCTCGACGAGAAGGGCGAATGCCGGTCGCCCTCATCCGTCACCTGTTCGACGATGGTGACGCCGAAACCGAATTTCGCGCCCAGCTCCGTCATGGTGGCGGGCCCCCCCTTGCGGCCCTTGCCGAAGTGGAAGTCATAACCCATCACCACATGCCTCACCGCCAGCCGCTCCACGAGGTGCAGCCGCACGAACGCCTCGGGCGTAAGTTCCGAAAGCGCCCTGTCGAAATCCAGCACCGCCAGAAAGGAGGCGCCCAGCGCCGCGACGAGCCGCGCTTTCAGCGGCCCCGGGGTGAGCCGGAACACCGGCTCGTCCGGGCGGAAGAAGCTGCGGGGATGCGGCTCGAAGCTCATCACGCCCCACGGAATTGCAAGCCGCGCGCCCTCCGCCGCCGCCCGCGCCAGCAGCGCCTGGTGGCCGCGGTGCACGCCGTCGAAATTGCCGATGGCGGCGACGCCGCCGCGGCAGGCTTCAGGAACAGGCGACAGGCCCGCGATCGCTTGCATTCCGGTCCCTTATCACGTCTGCGGCGCGCCGTGCCATGACAGGTCATGGACGGTGGCCACGATGCGGGCATGCGGCACGGCGTTCAGCACCCGGGCCTCCGCCGCATGCAACCCCTCGCCCGCATCCGTCACCCCTTCTGCAACAAGCAGCGCGTCAAGGCCATAATCGGCGGCGCCGCGGATATCGGTGTCCGGCCCGTCGCCGATCGCCAGGATATCCGCCGCGGCCACATCCGCGCCGCGGATGCGCCGGGCCTCGGCCAGCGCGAGGTCATAGATCGGCGCGAAGGGCTTGCCCGCCATCAGCACCTCGCCGCCGCGCGCCTGATACATCTCGGCAAGCTTTCCCGCGCAATAGAGAATGCGCTCGCCCTTCTTGACGATCTTGTCCGGGTTGGCGCAGATCATCGCAAGTCCGCGCCGCTTCATATCGTCGAGCAGCGGCTCGTAATCCCCGAGCCTGTCGTTGAGATCATCGAACAGCCCGGTGCACAGCACGGCCTCGGCCGCGTCGAGGCCAACGCGCGCCACCCCCGTGCCCTCATAGATCGACAGGTCGCGTGCGGCGCCCACGTGATAAACGCCCCTGCTTCCATGCAGCCTCATCAGCACCTGCGTGACGTCGCCCGAGGTCACGATGCGGTCATGCGAGGCGGGGTCAACGCCGATTTCGAGCAGTTGTCTCTCCACACCCAGATTGCTGCGCGGCGAATTGGTGACGAGGATGACGGCGCCGCCCCTCGCGCGGTGCCGCTTCAGCGCCGCCACCGTTACGGCAAACGGCGTCACGCCATTGTGCACGACGCCCCAGATGTCGCAGAACCATATGGGATAGGCGTCGGAGAGTTCCTGCATGACGGGCGGCGCGCCGTCAGGCGGCGTTGGCCGTGCGCGCGGCGGAGGCCGCAATGCCGGCATCGGGCTTCACTTTGCGCGGCGGAGCGAAGAAAGGACCATAGCCGAAACGCGCGGCGCGGCTTGCGGCTGCGGCCTGCTGGGGCGTCTTCACGTCGCCCACGATCACCTGAATCTGCAAGGCGCGCGCCTGCCTGGCGAAATCGGCCCAGGCGGCATGGGGGCCGTTTCCGGCATCCACCGCATGCGGCGGAAAGGCCAGGAAGCGCACGCCGATCTGGCGCAGCGCGGCCAGGTCCAGCCCGCCGAGAAAGACCTCGCGCAGCGCCAGCGTGGCGCCGTTGCGGGCGAGCCTCGCCAGGTTCTCGATCCCCGCCGCGTCGAGGCTTCCCAAATCCTGCTGGGCGAATTCGAACACCATGCCCTGCGCCACGTCGCCATCCTTCTGCAGCAGCGCCATCAGCTTTGCCGCTTCCTGAGGCGCGCCGAGCGTCGCCCTGCCCACCGGCACGAAGACGCGAAGCCCGGGATTGCGGTTGCGCAGGCGGCGCAGCACCGGGGCCACCATCTTCACCATGCGCAGGTCGAGCGCGGGCCGCATGCCGCCCTGATCGGCCTTCAGTATCACATCGTTATGGCCGATCAGCTTGCCGAGGGCATCGGTCAGCCCCACCATCGCGCGATAATGGCTGGTCGAACCGGATGCCAGGTCCACCACCGGCTCGAGCAGCAGCGTCAGCTCCTCGCGGCCCGCGGCCTTGCCCGGCTGGGGCGGCGGCGCGGCGGCGGCGGCCGGGGGCTCCGCCTCCGGGCCATTATGGCGCCACTGTTGCCGGGCGCCCGCATAATCATGGAGTTCGCGGCGCAACAATTTCATATCGCGCGATACGGCGGCGAGTTCGGCGGTCGTCACCGTGTCGCCACGCAGATGTTCCACTCTCCCGAGGCGCGTTGCAAGATCGTCGGACTTCACGGCCAGCCCGCGCAGCGAATCCTGCTGCAGCCACAGCCATTCGTCATGGCGCTGCAGCTTCACCACCGCCACGGTCACGGTCAGCAGGATGCAGCAGGACAGAAGCAGGATCGCCCCCGCCACTGCCATCATCTGGGGCCCGGCGGACGCGACGATGTAGGCCGCAATTCCGATCGCAGCCAGCGGAAAAGCGGTGAGCCCCAACATCACCGGCGCCATGTGTCGTGACATTCTGCCTCGACCCTTTACCCCGTCACGTGTTCCGCCCGGCAATGATTCGGTCACGATTCCGAGCAACTGCTTATGGGATTGCATGAATCGCCCTTTCCGGGAAGCCCCGTTTTCCGCTGTCCCACGCAAAAAGGCCGGAGGGGTTGCCCTCCGGCCTTCGCAACTGCGGTAGAACTTCTTGCGATCAGGCCACGGAGGCCAGGATCTTCGGCATCTTGTCGGAGAAGATTTCGTCGATCTGGTTCTCGTTGATCATCAGCGGCGGCGAGAGTGCAATCGTGTCCGCAGTGATGCGGACCAGCATGCCCACGTCATGGAAGCCATTCTCCATGGCTTTATAGGCGCGCAGTCCCGGCGAGCCCTCCACCGGCTTGAGGTCGATGGCGGCCACGAGGCCCAGGGTGCGGATGTCCTCGACCAGCGGGTGGCCCTTGAGCGTGAAGGCGGCCTCGGCCCAGACGTTTTCAAGCTTCCTGGCGTTCTCGAACAGCTTCTCGTCGCGATAGAGGTCCATGGTGGCAACGCCCGCCGCGGCCGCCATCGGGTGGCCGGTATAGGTATAGCCGTGGAACAGCTCGATCACATGGTCCGGCCCGTTCATGAACTTGTCGTAGATGCCCTGACGCACCATGCATCCGCCCATCGGCACGGTGCCGGAGGTGACCCCCTTGGCAAAGGTCAGGATGTCCGGGGTGACGCCGAAGCGCTCGGCGGCAAAGGCATGGCCAAGGCGGCCGAAGCCGGTGATGACCTCGTCGAAAATCAGCAGGATGCCGTGCTTGGTGCAGATCTCGCGCAGGCGCTTCAGATAACCCTTGGGCGGCGGCAGCACGCCGGTCGAGCCCGCCATCGGCTCCACGATCACCGCGGCGATGGTCGAGGCGTCATGCAGCGCCACAAGACGCTCAAGCTCGTCCGCCAGGTGCACGCCCCACTCCGGCTCGCCCCTGGTGAAGGCCTGTTCCTTGCGGTTGTAGGTGTGCGGCAGGTGATCGACGCCCGCCAGCATGGCGCCGAACCACTTGCGGTTGGCCACCATGCCGCCCACCGAAATGCCGCCGAAGTTCACGCCGTGATAGCCGCGCTCGCGCCCGATCAGGCGGGTGCGGCTCGCCTCGCCGTTGGCCCGGTGATAGGCCAGCGCGATCTTCAGCGCCGTGTCGGCGGCCTCCGAGCCCGAGTTGCAGAAAAAGGCATAGTTCAGGTCGCCCGGCGCCATGGTGGCAAGACGCGAGGCGAGTTCGAACACCTTGGGGTGGCCGAACTGGAAGGTTGGCGCGAAGTCGAGCTCGGCGGCCGCCTTCTGGATGGCGTTGACGATGGGCTCGCGGCAGTGGCCGGCATTCGAGCACCACAGCCCCGCTGAACCGTCGAGGATCGGGCGGCCGGTCATGTCGTAATAGTGCATGTCCTTGGCGCGGGCGATCATGCGCGGGCGCTTCTTGAAGGCGCGGTTGGGCGTGAAGCCCATCCAGAACGGCTCAAGATTGTTGGGCGAGGGCTCCCAGTTGGTCGCGCCGTCCAGGTTCACAGGCTTGTTCATCGGTCAATTCTCCTCCAGGCGATGCGCAGTGATAGCAGAAAGGCCATGGGCAGGGAAATGCGCCAGCTTTGACCGTTGCCTGGACCAGAGCCTGTTTCCGGACACCATCCCGCAATGTGTCAGAACAAGCGCAGCACGGCCCGCACTGGGCTTGCGTCGAGGTTCTCGAACTTCAGCGGCAGCGCGATGAGTTCATAGTCGCCCGGCTCCACATGCGCGAGCGCGAGGTTCTCCAAAATCCGCATGCCGGCCTTGCGGCAGGCATGATGGGCGGCGAGGGTCTTCGAGCTTTCCGGGTCGACCGACGGGGTGTCGATCCCGGCGAGCATTGCGCCCCTCGAGGCCAGCAGTTCCACCGTCTCCGGGGCCAGCGCGCGGAAGCCGCCGGGCCACCTCTTCGGGTCGAGCGCATCCATCAGCCGCAGCAGGATGCGCGGGGGTGCATCGTCCAGTGCGGCGGCAATGCCGGAGGGCATGCACAGCGGCCCCGCCCCGCGCGCATCGATGACGCGGCAGGGGCCGATATAGGGCTCCAGCGGCAAGGCGGCGGCGGGCGCACCCGTCGCGTCGTAATGCAGCGGCGCATCGGCATGGGTGCCGCAGTGCACGGAGAAGGACACGCGCGAGACATTGACGGGGCAGCCGGGGCCGAGCCGGAAAGTCCAGGCCTCCTCATAGGCCGCATCGCCGGGAAAGCCCGCCATGCCGGGGGAAAGCCCCTGCGTGATGTCGATGATCACGTGACCGCCTTCCGCGCCAGAAATTGCGGCTCGTTCCATTCAGCCCTGTCGAGGATGCGGGCGAGGATGTCGACGGCGTCCCACACCTCCGTGAAGCTGGTGTAGAGCGGCGCGAAGCCGAAGCGCATCATATCCGGCGCGCGGAAGTCGCCCACCACATTGGCGGCGATCAGCGCCTGCATCACGGCATAGCCTTGCGGGTGGTGGACCGACACGTGCGAACCGCGCCCGTTCATGTCGCGCGGGCCTGCCACCATCACGCCATGCGGCGCGAGGCGCTGCTCGACGAGGTCGATGAAGGTCTTGCACAGCGCGAGGGACTTGCGCCGCAGCACCGTCATGTCGACATCGTCCCAGACGTCGAGCGCGGCGTCGAGAGCCGCCATGGACAGGATGGGCTGCGTGCCGCACTGGTTGCGGATGATGCCCGGCGCGGGCCTGTACTCGGGTTCGAAGGCGAAGGGCGCGGCATGGCCCCACCAGCCCGAGAGCGGCGGCCGCACCTTGTCCTGCAAGTCCGACTTCACATAGAGGAAGGCGGGCGCCCCCGGGCCGCCGTTCAGATATTTATAAGTGCAGCCCAGCGCGAAATCGGCGTCGGCCGCCGCAAGCTGCACCGGCGTCGCGCCCGCCGAGTGCGCGAGGTCCCAGATGGTCAGCGCGCCCTTATCATGCGCGCGCCTGGTCACCGCCTTCATGTCGTGGAGGCGCGCGGTGCGATAGTCCACCTCGGTGATCATGGTGAAGGCCACGCTCTCGTCGATCGCGTCCATCACCTGCCCGGGCTCGACGACCTTGAGCGCATAGCCGTCATCCATCAGGCCGCGGAAGCCTTGCGCCACATAGAGGTCGGAGGGGAAATTGCCCGTGTCGGACAAAATCACGCGCCGCGCCGGGTTGAGCTTCGCCGCCGCGCCCAGAAGCTTGAACAGGTTCACCGAGATGGTGTCGCCCGCGATCACGCTGCCCGCCGGGGCGCCGATCAGCCGTGCAATGCGGTCGCCGATCTTCCGCGGCAGGTGGAACCAGCCATGCTCGTTCCAGGACTTGATGAGGGTCTCGCCCCATTGCCTGGCCGCAACCTCGGCGAGGCGGGCGGGCACGTTGACGGGCAGCACGCCCAGCGAATTGCCGTCGAGATAGATGAGCCCCTCGGGAATCGAGAAGGCGGCGCGCTTGTGGGCGAGCGGGTCTTGCGCGTCCAGGGCTTCGCAACGGCTGCGGTTCATCGCATCAGGCTCCGTATCTCTCGAGATAATCCGCGTGGACCTTGTCGAAGCGGCCCAGATATTCCTTCGCATAGGCGGCATAGTCGACGCCGGGCGCGGCGAGGAAGAGTTCCGAGATCATGCCCCACACCGCCTCGCGGAGCGCACTCGCCGCCTTCATGGCATGGAAGGCGCGCCACATGGCCTCGGTCGGCTCGCGGCCGAAATAGCGCTCGAGGATCAGCGTCTCGCCCGCCGCATCGAAGGAGTTGTTGGCGGAGATCGAGGAGAGATCGAACATCGCGGTTCCGAACGCGCCATACTCCCAGTCGATGAGCCAGAGCCTCTTGCCGTCGTCCATGAAATTGCCGGGCAATATGTCATGGTGGCCGAAGACGATGGGGAGCGGCAGCTGTGCTGCCTCCAGCCGGTCCACGATTTTCGCCCAGCGCGGCGCCTCGCCCGCCAGCCGGTGGCCATGCCGCTGAAGCGTCGCGGCGTAGTCGCGCAGGATCTGGAACACCCAGAAAACCGCGCCCTGCCCCGTGATGCGCCTTCCCATCTCCGCATGGCAGCGCTTGAGGATGTCGACGCAGGCCCCCGCATTGGCGCGCACATCGGCCTCCGCATAGGTGCGGGCCTCCACGAAGCGCAGCACCATCAGCCCGTCCCCGGCGTGGACCAGTTCCGGCGACAGCCCGGCCTCGAAGGCGGCGCGCGAGGCAATCGCTTCACGTTCGCGTGAAACCTGGTGGAAGGGATAGTCGCCACCCAGCCGGGCCACATAACTTCCGGTCGAATCGGTGACCTTGAAGCTCGCGTTGCTGACGCCGCCCTTCAGCGGCGTGACGGTGATGGGGCCTTTCCACAGGGGAAGCGCCCTCATCCGGGCTTCCGCCGCCCCGCCATCTGCCTTTTCCGCCGCCTGCATGGCCTGTTCCCGACGTTTCCCGTTGTCCGCGCGCGACATTCCACCGCAGCGCGCCTGCAAGTCAACGCCGCGCCGCGGCATGGCCGGGTCTCCCGCGCGTCTTATTCGCGCGGCCGGCACGCACGGCGGTTGACCTTTGGGGTCCGGGTGGCCCAAAATGCCATCCGATATTTAAACAGGTGACGCACCATGCAATATGAAGCACCAGAAACGACCAAGGCGGCAGTCGGCCTGCTCGCCAAGGCCAAGGGCAGTGCCTATGTGCTCGCGGGGGGCTCGGACCTTCTCGTGCGCATGAAGGGCGGATTCGTCGAACCCGATCTCGTGGTCGACATCAAGCGCATCAAGCCGATGCGCGAAATCAGGAAGACCGCGAGCGGCTTCACCATCGGCGCGGCGGTGTCCTGCGCGGAGATGAACGAGAACAAGGCGCTCATCAAGGCCTGGCCGGGCGTGGTGGAGGCCGCGGGCCTCATCGGCTCGAAGCAGGTGCAGAGCCGCTGCACCGTGGTGGGCAATCTGTGCAATTCCTCGCCCGCCGCCGACAGTGTTCCCGCGCTTTTCGCCGCCGGCGCCAGGGCGGTGATCCAGGGTCCCAGGGGCAAGCGCAAGGTGGCCGTCGAGGACATTCCCGTGGGCCCCGGCAAGAACGCGCTGAAGAAGGGCGAGCTGATCGAGGCGATCGAGCTTCCCGCCCGCAAGGGCAAATCGGGTGACGCCTATCTGCGCTTCATCCCGCGCAGCGAGATGGACATCGCGGTGGTCTCGGCCGGCGTCAGCCTGACGCTCGACGCCAAGGGCGTGATCAAGGATGCCCGCGTGGCGCTGGGCGCGGTTGCTCCCACCGTTGTGCTGGTGAAGGCCGCCGCCAAGGCGATCGTCGGCACGAAGCTTGACGGCACGGCGCTCGAAAAATTGGGCGAGGCCGCGTCGGCCGCCTGCAGCCCGATCGACGACAAGCGCGGCACCGTCGAGTTCCGCACCAAGGTTGCCGCCGTGCTGGCCAGGCGCGCCGCTGAGATCGCATACAAGCGCGCGGGAGGTAAGTAAGATGGCCGTTCTCGTTTCCACCACCATCAACGGCGACAATGTGGAGTTCGCCTGCGATCCGCATGAGTCGCTGCTCGACGTGCTGAGAAACCGCCTTGGCCTGACCGGCGCCAAGGAGGGCTGCGGCACGGGTGACTGCGGCTCCTGCTCGGTGCAGGTTGACGGCCGCGTCGTGTGCGCCTGCCTCATGCTCGGCGTCGAGGCGGAAGGCCATGAGATCGAGACGGTCGAGGGCATGTCCCACGGCGTGGAGCTGCACCCGCTGCAGACCAAGTTCATCGAGCATGCCGCGCTCCAGTGCGGCGTGTGCACACCGGGCTTCCTGATGGCCGCCAAGGCGCTGCTGGAAAAGAACCCGGATCCCACCGAGGAAGAAATCCGCTTCGGTCTGGCCGGCAATCTCTGCCGCTGCACCGGTTATGACAAAATCGTGCGCGCCGTCCAGGACGCCGCCAAGGTTATGAGGGGTTAAGACAATGGCTTCTGAAAGCACCATGGCCCATCCCTTCGAGGATGCGCCGAACCACGTGACGCCGACCGTCATTCACGATCCGGTCCTCGCCAGGACGGATTTCAAGAGCGTGGGCACGCGGCCCCTGCGCCCCGACGGCCTCGACAAGGTGACGGGCCGCGCGCGCTATGGCGCGGACTTCAGCATGCCGGGCCAGCTCGTCGGCCTCGTGCTGCGCAGCCCGCACGCGCACGCCAGGATCAGGAAGATCGACACGTCCAAGGCCGAGAAGCTTCCCGGCGTGAAGGCCATCGTCACCGCGGCGGATCTGCCCGATCACACCGGCGGCGACCAGTCGATGTATGACATTCTCGAGAACTGCATGGCGCGCGGCGTCGCGAAGTATGACGGCCACGCGGTGGCCGCCGTCGCCGCTGTGGACGCGCCCACCGCCCGCAAGGCGCTGAAGCTCATCAAGGTGGACTATGAGGTCCTGCCGCACGTCACCGACGTGGACGAGGCGGTGAAGCCCGGAGCCCCCCTGGTGAACCCCAGGCTCCTCACCGAGGGCGTGGAGCCCAGGCCCACGAAGCCCTCCAACATCGCCAAGCGCACCGAGTTCGGGCACGGCGACGTGGACGCGGGCTTCAAGCAGGCCGACGTCATCGTCACGCGTTCCTTCCGCACCGAGCAGACGCACCAGGGCTATATCGAGCCGCATGCCTGCGTGGCCTCCGTCTCGCCCGACGGCACGGGCGAACTCTGGGTCTGCACGCAAGGCCACTTCGTCTACCGCAACCACTGCGCCATGCTGCTCGGCATGGACGTCTCCAGGCTGCGCGTCACCTCCTCGGAAATCGGCGGCGGCTTCGGCGGCAAGACGCATGTCTGGGCGGAGCCGGTGGCGCTCGCCTTGTCGCGCAAGGCCAACCGCCCGGTGAAGATCACCATGACGCGCGACGAGGTGTTCCGCGCCTCGGGTCCGACGTCTGCGACCTCGATCGACGTCAGGATCGGCGCCAGGAAGGACGGCACGATCGTGGCGGCGGACGCCACGCTGCGCTTCTCCTGCGGCCCCTATTACGGCATGTGGGCCGAGCTCGGCTCCATGACGGCCTTTGCCTGCTACGATCTCAAGAACGTCCGCACCGTCGGCTACGAGGTTCTGGTGAACCGCCCGAAGACCGCCGCCTATCGCGCGCCGTCGGCCCCCATGGCGGCCTTCGCGGTCGAGAGCGTCATGGACGAGCTCGCCCACAAGATCGGCATGAACGAGGTGGACTTCCGCATCAAGAACGCGGCCAGGCAGGGCACCAAGGCCTCCTACGGCCCGGTCTATGGGCCGATCGGCATCGGCGCCACGCTGGAAGCGGCCAAGAAGCACCCGCACATGTCCGCACCTCTGGGCAAGAACCAGGGCCGCGGCATGGCCTGCGGCTTCTGGTTCAACTTCGGCGGCCAGACCTGCACTGACATCAACGTCGGGCCCGACGGCTCGGTGACGCTGACGGTCGGCACGGTCGACGTCGGCGGCTCGCGCGCCTCGATCGCGCTGTGCGTTGCGGAAGAACTGGGCGTTTCCTACGAGCAGGTGAAGTGCATCGTGGCCGACACCGGCTCGCTCGGCCACAATGACATGACCGACGGCAGCCGCGGCACCTTCTCGTCGTCCATGGCCGGCATTTTCGCCGCCCGCAACGCCATCACCGTGCTGCGTGAGCGCGCCGCCAGGATGTGGGAAATCCCGGTGGACGACGTGAAGTGGGAAGACGGCCACGCCAAGGCGGTGGGCGAGAAGTACGGCAACCTCGCGCCCCTCTCGCTGAAGGAGATCGCGGCGGCCGCCGTCAACACAGGCGGCCCCATCGCGGGCCACTCCGAAATCGTCGCTGACGGCGCAGGCGTGTCATTCGCCACGCATATCGCCGACGTCGAGGTCGATCCCGAAACCGGGCGGAGCAAAATCCTGCGCTACACGGTCATCCAGGACGCCGGCAAGGCGGTGCACCCGGCCTATGTGGAAGGCCAGTACCAGGGCGGCGCGGCCCAGGGCATCGGCTGGGCGCTGAACGAGGAGTATATCTACGGCAAGGATGGCCGCCTGCAGAATGCGGGCTTCCTCGACTACCGCATCCCGGTGTGCTCCGACCTGCCGATGATCGACACGCAGATCCTTGAGATCCCCAACCCCAACCACCCCTATGGCGTGCGCGGCGTCGGCGAAACCTCGATCGTTCCGCCGCTCGCCGCCATCGCCAACGCCATGTCGAACGCCTTCGGCGTCCGCATGACGCATGTTCCCATGTCGCCCCCGCGCGTCCTCAAGGCGCTCGAGGCGGCCAAGAAGGCCTGATTGGCCGAGATACACCTCTGGGGGGCGCTCCGTCCGGCAGCGGGCGGAGCGCCCACCGTTTCAGTCGACGCCAAAACCATCCGCGAACTGTTCCGCAAGCTCGAGGAAACCTACCCCGGCATGGCCCCGCACCTGGCGCGCGGCGTGGCCGTGTCGATCAACGGCCGCATCTACCGCGACGACTGGGGAAAGGAACTGCCCGAGGGCGCGGAAATCTATCTGCTGCCGAGGATACAGGGCGGCTAGCTCACGGCTCCACCTTCTCCCACCCATCATGGCCGGGCTCGTCCCGGCCATCCTTTTTGGTGGCAGCGAAAAAGATGCCCGGGACAAGCAACTGTCGATTTTCAGTAGCTGTGGCGGAACTCCGTGTTGTCTCGCATGATGGCATTGAGGATGGTGAGGAACTTGTGCATGGCTGCGACGAGGGCGACCTTGAAGGGTTTTCCGGCTTCCCGGAGTCGT
>NZ_JADCDA010000020.1 GCF_020252405.1 Aestuariivirga sp. | reverse complement strand
TCTCAGAAAAATAGTCCAGCAAACCAGACATGGCAAACCTCCCAACAGAAGCTGCCTGCCTATCGAGTCCCAATGGCCCTGATCCGCAAGGACTTTTTCAATATGCGATTCGCCTGCCCTCGTGGGGAGGGGCAGGGGCGGGGGGCCCAGGAGTCCAATTCTCAAAGACCTGAGCCCGGGGACCCCCACCCTTAATCCCTCCCCACAAGGGGGAGGGAAAAGAACCCGATTCTGCATGACCGCCCGCCGCCCGAGCGGCAGACAAGTCCCCTCATCTCCCCGTTGCTTATCCAGCAACGGGTCCCTTCTTCTCCCGCTGAAGGAGCGGGAGAAGACAGGCCGCGCGTCGCAAGATCACATGATTCGACTTGAGCGCTCTTCGCTTTAGAGAAAGGGTATTACGCATCTGCGGGTGGCCGACGAATTAGTCTTATGCCGCGCCGATGAACGACTTATAAGCGGATCGCAACACAATTGTTAAGAATGTAGGCGTCGTGCACCCAGTTGTGGTACAGGGTCTTGATCTGGAGCATGGTCCGCATAAGCGGAACCCGCCTTTGCGGTAAGAGCATGCTCCGGCATATGAGTTGGCGCGTGTTCTTATCGATCAGGTGATTCCGCCTGAGCGGAATACGCGCCGGGGGACCCGATCTCGTCCTCCATCCACTGCTTGCCCCGGAGATACTGGAACGATGCGGTGCAATCCGGGGGCGGAAGATGGCCCCGGTCGAGGAAGGGTTTCAGCCGCTTCAGGGCGTCGATGGTGATGAGCGGCAGGTCGAGGGAGGCGATTTCGTCCAGCGTCAGCCAGGACAGGGCGAGGAGTTCGCCGCCGCCATCGTGGTGCGGCCGGTCGATGTTGGAGAGGTTTTCGGCATCGGCCACGAAGAAGCGGGAGTCAAAGCGCCTCGTGCGGCCGGGCGGCGTGATTGCGCGCATGAACAGGGTGAGGCCCGAAAGGTTCGGCGCGTCCTCCGGCCGGCTGCGGCCGAACAGCAGGCCCGTTTCCTCCCAGGTCTCGCGCAGGGCGGCATGGGCGAGGCCGCGGGCGCGGGCCGCGCTGGGCTTGCCGCGCATGCGGTGGAGGAGCTTGGCCAGCGTGGCGGGGTGGAGGTCCCGGCCCGGCTTCACCCGGCAGTCGGCGGCATCAAGCCTTCCGCCCGGAAAGACAAATTTATTGGGCATGAAGGAATGGCCCTTGGCCCGCCGGCCCATGAGGATGCGCGGCGCGCCCGCGCCACCCCGCACCAGCATGAGAGTGGCGGAGTCCTTCGGGGGCTGCACCCTGGCATGGAGCCTGGAGCCGGCGAATTCCGGGTGATCGTAGGTCATGGCCCTGCGGGATGCACGCCGTCGCGCTGCGCCGGGTCAAAGCCATGCATGCGGTTCGCCCATTGCAGGCCGACGATCGCGCCCTTGACGGCGGGCATGAGGGCGAAGGTCATGGACAGGGTGACGGCGGTCCAGATCATCACATGGGTCGAAACGTCCGGATGCCAGATCTTCTCCACCACGAGCACCAGCGGCACCACAATGTGCCCGACGATCATCATGGTGAAATAGGGCGGCGCATCATCGGCGCGGTGGTGGTGCAACGCCTCGCCGCAGGAGGGGCATGCATCGGCCACCTTGAGATATCGGCCGAACATCCGCCCCTCGCCGCAGGCCGGGCAGGAACAGGTGATGCCACGCCACATGGCCTGCTTCCATGACCGGGGCTCCGCGAGGTGGAGGGTGGGGGATTTGACGCTGACAGTCATGGGATCCGAGGATGGGGGAGGGGGCGGTCGAATTGAAGATGGTTTTGGTCTGCGCGACGGTCTGCCGCAAGGAGCTGAATGAAGCGGCGGGCTTGGGCAATACGCGAAAAGTGTTGAAAGCGACATGCACGTTCCTGTATTGTTCCGAAAATCTATTGCGGCGCCTGACTCCCGGAGTAAGACGGATTTCAGCTTGGAGAGAATCAATGGCTCCCGTGACTGTTGAACTGTGCGCAGGGGCCGGTGGTCAGGCGCTCGGCCTTGAGCAAGCCGGTTTCGAACACGCAGCTCTCTTTGAGAACGACCGCGCGGCGTGTGCAACGTAGCGCAAGAACCGGCCTCACTGGAACGTCATTGAACATGATCTTTTCCAGAGTTTCGACTGGTCGAAGCTCAGGGGTGTCGATCTGCTTGCGGGCGGGTTGCCTTGCCCTCCATTCTCTGTCGCGGGCAGGCAACTTGGCGAAGCCGACGAGCGCAATCTGTTCAACGTGGGTATCAGTCTGGTTGACCAGTTGCAGCCAACAGCGGTGATGTTCGAAAATGTGAAGGGTCTGCTCGATCCGCGTTTTGCGGCTTATCGCGCGATGATCGATCAGCGGCTCGATAGGCTTGGCTACAGGCCGCGCTGGGCGCTCTTGCATTCCTCGGATTTCGGCGTCCCACAGCTGCGCCCCCGCGTTCTCCTGGTGGCCATCAGGAAATTTGCCGCCGAGAGATTTTCCTGGCCCGGCGAGGCGGAGAAGGTGGCGCCCAGGACCGTGGGAGAGGCGCTCTTCGGACTGATGTCGGCGAATGGTTGGCGGCAGGCCGCAAGATGGAAAGAGGCCGCCAACCGGATCGCTCCAACTGTTGTCGGCGGCTCAAAAAAGCACGGCGGTCCCGATCTTGGTCCGACCCGTGCCCGCGAGGCCTGGAAGGAACTGGGCGTGAACGGGCTTGGCATTGCAAATTCAGCGCCGGAACCGGATTTCGAAGGAATGCCAAAACTCACCGTTCCGATGGTCGCGAGGTTACAGGGCTTTCCGGCCGATTGGGAATTCATGGGTGGAAAGACGGCAAGCTATCGACAGGTCGGCAACGCGTTTCCGCCTCCGGTCGCCGCAGCGGTAGGCCGACGGATTCTTGATGCTGTTTCGATGAAGAGCATCACCAATCTCGCTGCGGCGGAGTGACATGGGGGCAAAAGACAAGCTCCGGGCGCATTTTCTCAAGAATATCGGCCGCGTGATGGAGGTCGATGAACTCAGGCGCATGTTGAACATGCCGGCGATCCGTTTGGGCGGCATGTAAGTCTTGCCCGGCTTGAAAAAACGGCCGCGTGTTCATGCACCGCTTCGCTCACCGCCGGGTGCTGGCCGTGCGCCGGAGCCTCGCCCGCCGGTCAAGCGGCGAAAAGCGGCTTCTCGTCCAGCGTGGGGGTGCGGCGGACCAGATCCAGCGCGTCATGACGTATGTGGTTATGCTTCATTTCCTGCCGCAACATGGCTTCGCTCACCAGTCCCCTGTCGAGGCATTCGCGCAGCAGCGCGAAGAACAGACGTTCCTGGTTGGGATCGGGGTGCGACTTGTAGCTGCCCAGCAGGCCATAGTCGCCGAACAGGCTGCGCCGCAGCCGGTGGTAAAGGTTTTTCGGCGTGAGTCCATGTCGCGATTCCGGCGGCCGGAAATCGACCGGGAGCCCCGACTTCCAGGGCTGGGTCTGACGCTTCGTGTTGTGGATCATGCGGGTTTCGGGGGTGAGCCGGTCGAAGTCGTTCCACACGCTCTCGAGCGGGGCGATCTTGTCCTGCGGTTCCGTCAGCAGGGTGATCCATTTCATGTAATCGCGCTTGAAGGCGAACATTTCGTCGAAGTTCTCACGCAGGTTCCAGTGGGTGAGCCGGGCGTTGTCGAGCAGCATGACGCTGGATGCCCAGGCCGCCTCCTTGCTGCCCGTGCGGTGGCGCGCGAGAATGGCCGCGTCCCCCATGTCGCGCGCCAGCAGCTCGTTGATGCTGGAAATGCAGAAGACATCCGGATCGACGACCAGCGAGCGCCCCTCGTGACGCATGATCTCCGGCGGTGCGAAACGAAGCACGGTGAATGATTGCAGATCGTCGTTGAGCCAGCGGCGCTTCAGCCCGTCGCGGAGGAAGAGCTTGCCTTCATAGTCGCGCATCCAGGAATAGGACGCGGTTTCGATGAGCTTCACCTCGAAGGCCGACGGATCGGCGGCGAAGCGCCCGAAGGAGTATTTCGAGACGATCGCGCCAACGATCTGCTTGGCATTGGTGTGAACGAAGACGGTGGGTTTCATTGTGTGACGCGGCCTGCTGTGGGGACTGGGGGACAATGGCGGATGACCGGTTCAGCCTCCGCCCCGGCCAGCAGGCGCAGCCGACTGGCCACGAGGCCAGTATCGTCCGGCAGCCTGCCGCCAGATGGTTGGGGAGGCATGCCGAGCGGCACTGCGAAGCCGCCGGCGTAGAGCATGCCCAGGGCATGGCGGAGGTCGCGCGGGCGCAGCAGGTCGCTCGCCCAGTCCTTAAGCCCTGCAAGGCCGCGGCGGCGCGGAGGTTCGGCGATGACGAGCGGCTTGCCGAGGCGCGCCACCTCAATCAGCATGGACAGGCTGTCGGCGGTGACGGTGAAACTCTCGCCATGCGCCAGAAGGCCAAGATAGGCATTCGCTGTGGCGTCCGGCCGCCAGACATGCAGGCAGTCCTGCGGGCGGAGCATGGGCCGCAGCGTCTCGACCACGCGGGGCGGCGTGCGCGGCGAGGTGGAAACATGGATGGTGCCCCCGGCCGCGAAGCCGTCGCGCATCTGGCGATAGATGCCTGAAACGAAGCCGGGTTCCAGCTTGCGCTGGCCCATGTCACCGCCAACCAGCAGAACGTGGATCGGGCGTTGGCCCGCGCCGAGTGTCCGTGCCAGATCGCGCCCGGCCTGGGCGATGCTTGGGGGATCGATGCCGATGAGCGGCGCGCGGATGGAGAGCACGTTGGCGCGGTTCTGTTGGCGGTAATAGGGCGGCAGGACCACGAGATCGAAATCCCGGCCGCGGCCCTTGGGTGCGTTGAACAAGGCAATGCGCGTGGCGCCGCCCGACTGCTTCTTGATCCACAGTGCGACACAGGACAGGTGCCGTCCGATGACCAGCACAATGCCGGGCCAGGGCCCGCAAAGCCTGTCCGAGCGCTCTCTGTCAACGCCATCAAGGCTCGCCCGCACCATAGGCTTCCGCCCAAGATTGGCGCCGTGGAACACGATGTGGCGGCCTTCAAATGTCAAACCTGAAGCCTCGGCAGCCCTCATCACCTGCCGGTTGTCACCCGATTTCGGCCCCGTCAGAACCCACATAACGGCCAACTCCACCTCCACCGGACGCCGGGATCAAGACGAAATGACGACGCAAGGCGCGGCCCGCACCAAGTGCTTAGGATACACACAAGGGGCCTGCCGCACAACACGCCCGGCGTGTCGGGCTCCGGACCAGGCATCGTTACCGAAGGGGGCGATTGTCCCGGCCCGGCGCTGCGCCACGGAGATCGCGGCTGGCGGCGGCCTTGCGCGATTTCGCCATGATGAAACGGCGGGCGCGATGATCACCGCACCGGTGTGCGCGGTGAGCGCTTATGGCCCCCGGGCTTCTTGCCCCGGAGGGGCTTGGCCCCCGCGCGCGCGGCGCGGCGGTTCGCGGGTTTTCCCTCCTTGCCTTCGGAGACCACCTCGAAGCGCATGCCGCCGGAAACCGGGGTGGCCTCGACGAGCCTGACCTCCAGCCGGTCGCCCAGCTGATAGGTGTCGCCGGAGCGTTCGCCGGTCAGGGCGTGGCGGGCCTTGTCGAAGACGAAATATTCGCGGCCCAGCGTGGTGACGGGCACGAAGCCGTCAGCGCCATTCCCGTCCAGCTTCACGAAAAGCCCGGCGCTGACCACGCCGCCGATGCGGCCCCGGAAGGTGGCGCCCGTATGGCCCGCGAGATGGGCGGCGATCAGCCTGTCGATGGTCTCGCGCTCGGCCGCCATGGCGCGGCGCTCGGCATCGGAGATCATCTCGGCGGTTTCGGGCAGCCTCGCGATGTCGTCCGGGCTCAGGCCGTCGGGGCCGAAGCCCAGCGCGGTGATGAGAGCGCGGTGGACGATCAGGTCGGCATAGCGGCGGATGGGCGAGGTGAAATGCGCATAGCGGCGCAGCGCCAGGCCGAAATGGCCCTTATTGACGGGGTCGTAGATGGCCTGGGCCTGGGTGCGGAGCACCATTTCATTGACCACGTGCTGATAATCCTTGCCCTCAACCTCCTTCAGCAAGCTGTTGAAATGCCTGGGGCGCACGACCTGGCCCAAGGGCAAGTTCATGTTCGCGGTGCGGAGGAATTCGGCCAGTGCGCGGAGCTTTTCCTCCGACGGCTGGTCGTGGACGCGGAAGAGCAGCGGCGTCCTGCGGTTCTCCAGCTCCTCGGCGGCGGCGACATTGGCCTGGATCATGAATTCCTCGACCAGCTTGTGGGCGTCGAGGCGTTCGGGCGTCACCACGCGTTCGATGAGGCCATGGGCGTCGAGCACCAAACGGCGCTCGGGCAAGTCCAGCTCAAGCGGTTCGCGGGCATTGCGGCCTTTCAGCAAGATGGCATAGGCCGCCCACAGGGGCCGCAGCACGCGTTCGAGCAGCGGCTCTGTCTTGTCATTGGGGCGGCCGTCGATGGCGGCCTGCGCCTCCTCATAGGCGAGCCTGGCGGCCGAGCGCATGATGACGCGTTCAAAGCGGTGCCCGGTCTTGCGGCCCGACCTGTCGAAGCTCATGAAACAGGCCAGCGCCGGGCGCTCCTGCTGCTCGCGCAGGGAGCAGAGGTCGTTCGAGATGCGCTCGGGCAGCATCGGCGCCACGCGGTCCGGGAAATAGACCGAATTGCCGCGGATGCGCGCCTCGCGGTCAAGTGCGGTACCCGGCCGCACATAGGCCGCGACATCGGCAATGGCGACGATGACATTGGCGCCGCCCGTGGCCCCGTCGATCTCGGCCCACACGGCGTCGTCATGGTCGCGCGCGTCCTTCGGGTCGATGGTGAGGAGCGGCACGGAGCGGAGGTCCGTGCGGCGCCCGCGCGCGAAGGGCTTGAGGCTTTCAGCCTCCTTCAGCACGCGCTCCGGGAACGCGTTCGGAATGCCGTGGTGGTTGATGGCGATCAGCGAAATGTTGCGCTGGTCGTTCATGTCGCCCAGCCGCCCGCGCACCCGGGCCGAGGGCAGGCCGTGGCCGCGGTCCTTGATGATTTCCGCCTCGACGAGCTCGCCGTCGAGCGCGCCGTTCTCCTCGCCCTTCGGCACCTGCAGCTCGTGGCGGGCCTTCTTGTCCACCGGAATGATGCGCGCCCCAAGGCCCGGCTGCACGCGGAACACGCCCAGCACCTTGCCGGAACGGCCCGGCAGCAGCTTGATGACCCGGCCGCGGAACCTGTAGCGGCCATCCTTCGAGGGCTGGATCCTGGCCAGCACCCGGTCGCCCTTGCGCGGGGCCTTTTCCGCCCCCTCGATCACCACATGCGGCGGCTTGCCAGCCACGCGCTCGTCCCATTCCACGGGTTCGGCATAGGCCTCGCCGTCGCGGTCGGCGCCGATGATTTCGAGCACGGTGACGGGGGGCAGGGCGGAGCGGTCGATCAACCTGCGGGCGCGCTTGGCCAGCAGGCCCTTCTCTTCCATGCCCCTGAGCAGGGCCTTCAGCGCCACCTTGTCGCCGCCTTTGATGTCGAAATGGCGCGAGATCTCGCGCTTGCCCAGGATTGAGGGGGAGGACTGGATCAAGCCCAGAACATCGGCCTCGCTGGGGAGCTGAGGCTTGGCAACTGGCCTGGCGGCCTTCGTTGGTTTGGACTTGGGAGCGGGGCGTTTGGCCATGGATCAAGGTGTAGCGCATGTTCCGATCAGGTGGAATCACCTGATCGAAAAGAACAAGCGCCAGATTAATGGCTGGAGCATGATCTTATCGCAAAAGCGGGTTCCACTTTTGCGGATCATGCTCTGGCCGGTTTTCGGGGCCGAAATCCAGCGGTTTGGCGGGCGTTTCCGGGTCAGGCCTGCGTCAATTGCGTTGGATAAAATCCTTGAAAGTCATCACAGGAACGCAATCTTAAGGCCATCATCTCTGAGTGTGGGCTTCCGGTTCGGTTTATTCGGGAGCCCGATTCAATGTTCTGGACAGGTGCCGTGAAAATGCCGGTCGCGAAGAAGCAATATGGGGCACTGCCGTGGCGCTACAGCGGCGGAAGGCGCGAGGTGCTGCTGATCTCGTCGCGCGACACGGGCCGCTGGGTGATCCCCAAGGGCTGGCCGATCAAGGGCCTGTCCCCGGCTGAAACCGTGGCACGCGAGGCTTATGAGGAAGCGGGGCTGGGCGGCCAGGTGAGCGAGAAACCCATCGGCCAATTCGAATATGGCAAGCGGCTCGAGAACGGCAAGGTGCAGCCGACAAGGGTCGAGGTCTTCGCCCTCGAACAGATGATCCAGCACCCGGACTGGCCGGAGCAGGGCCAGCGGAAGCTGCGGTGGTTCTCTGTTCCGGACGCCGCGGAGGCCGTGGAGGAACCGGAGCTCAAGGTGATCATCCGGAAGCTGAAGTAGAACCGCGAGGACTTTCCTCCACCCCCCATCGCTCCCTCTGCACCTCCCATCATCGCCGCCTTCCCGCCTCCCATCATCGCCGGGCTCGTCCCGGCGATCTTTTGTGAGCGCCGGAAAAGGATGCCCGCGACGAGCGCGGGCATGATGAGTGGGGGGGTGGGGTCCGCCTACGCCGCTTCCTTCGGCGTCTTCGTGACCTTCTTCGCGGCCTTCTTCGCTGGCTTCGCGGGCGCGGCCTTTTTCGCAACGGCCTTCTTCGCCGGCGCCTTCTTCGCCGCCGCCTTCTTGGCGGGCTTCTTCGCCGGGCTCTTGCCCCCGCGTCCGGCGATCAGCGCCACGGCCTCGTCGATGGTGAGTTGCTCCGGGTCCTTGCCCTTCGGCAGGGTGGCGTTGACCGTGCCGAACTTCACATAGGGGCCGTACTTGCCCTTCATCACCTGGATGTTGCCGCCGCCTGACGGGTGGGGCCCTAAATCCTTGAGCGCGCCCGCCCTGGGGCGCTGGAAGCCGCGGGCCTTTTTCTCGGCAAGAATATCGACAGCGCGGTTGATGCCGACCGTAAAGACATCCTCCGGGCTTTCGAGATTGGCATAGGCGCCGTCATGCAGCACGAAGGGCCCGTAGCGGCCGAAATTCGCCACGATGGGCTTGCCCGTCTCGGGGTGGAGACCCACCTCGCGCGGCAGCGAGAGCAGTTTCAGCGCCTCTTCCAGAGTGATGTCCTCGGGCTTCCGGTTGCGCGGGATCGAGGCGCGCTGCGGCTTCTCGCCCTCCATAGCCTCGCCGAGCTGCAGGTAAGGGCCGAAGCGGCCAGCACGGCGCGTGACCTTCTCGCCGGTCTCGGGATCGACACCCAGCAGCACGCCCTCGGCGGGCATGGCGTCGGCACCCTCGGCACCCGGGGTCATCGGCCGGGTGTATTTGCACTCGGGGTAGTTCGAGCAGCCGATGAAGGAGCCGAACTTGCCGAGCTTCAGCGACAGCCGGCCCCCGCCGCAGGACGGGCAGGCGCGGGCATCGCCGCCATCTTCCCTGGGCGGGAAGATATGCGGGGCGAGAATGTCGTTCAGCGCATCGAGCACATTGGTGACGCGCAATTCCTTCACGTCGTCCAGGGCCGCGGTGAAGTCGCGCCAGAAGTCGCGCAGCACCTGCTTCCAGTCGATCTCGCCGGCCGAGACCTGGTCGAGCTTCTCCTCGAGGCCGGCGGTGAAATCATATTCGACGTAGCGGCGGAAGAAGCTCTCGAGGAAGGCGGTGACGACGCGGCCCTTGTCCTCCGGGATCAGCCGCTTCTTGTCGAGCCGGACATAGCCGCGGGTGCGCAGCGTTTCGAGGATCGAGACATAGGTCGACGGGCGGCCGATGCCCAGCTCCTCCAGCTTCTTGATGAGGGAGGCCTCCGAATAGCGCGGCGGCGGCTCGGTGAAATGCTGCACGCCCCCGATCTTCCTGACCCCGATCGAGTCGCCGCGCGCCATGGCGGGCAGGCGCTTCGAATCCTCGTCCTCGGCATCGTCCAGGCCCTCCTGATAGACGCGCAGGAAGCCGTCGAACCTGACGACGGAGCCATTGGCCCTGAACGCATAGCGCTTGCCATCCTTGCCATCGGCGCCGATGTCGGCGGTCGTGCGCTCAAGCTCGGCGCTCTCCATCTGGGAGGCGATGGTGCGCTTCCAGATCAGCTCATAAAGCGCCAGCTGGTCGTCATCCAGCGCGCGGCGCACGTCCTTGGGCTGGCGCGACATTTCGGTGGGGCGGATCGCCTCGTGCGCCTCCTGCGCGTTCTTGGCCTTGCTGGTGTAGAGGCGCGGGGCGGAGGGCAGATAGGGTTCGCCGAAAGTCTTCAGGATGGCGTTGCGGGCGGCGGCGATGGCTTCCGGCGCCATATCGACGCCGTCGGTCCGCATATAGGTGATGAGGCCCACCGTCTCGCCGCCCAGTTCCACGCCTTCATAGAGGCGCTGCGCGATCTGCATGGTGCGGGCCGACGAGAAGCCGAGCTTGCGGGAGGCCTCCTGCTGCAGGGTGGAGGTGCGGAAGGGCGGATAGGGGTGGCGCCGGGCGGGCTTCGATTCAATCGAGTCCACCTTGAAGGGCTGGCCCTTCACCGCCTGCTCGATGGCGCGCGCCGTGGCCTCGTCCTTGATGCCGAGCCTGTCAAGCTTCTTGTCGGCGATGGAATTGAGCGCGGCCTGGAATTCCTCGCCCCTGGGGGTCACGAAGACGCCGTCGATGGTCCAGTATTCCTGGGCGCGGAAGGCCTCGATTTCGAGCTCGCGGTCGCAGATCAGGCGCAACGCCACCGACTGTACGCGGCCGGCGGAGCGCGAACCGGGAAGCTTGCGCCACAGCACCGGCGAGAGCGAAAAGCCGACGAGATAATCGAGCGCCCGGCGGGCCAGATAGGCATCGACCAGGGGCACGTCCACCTCGCGCGGGCGCCGCATGGCTTCCAGCACCGAGGACTTGGTGATGGCGTTGAACACCACGCGCTGCACCGCCTTGCCCTTGAGCGCACCCTTTTTCCGCAGCACCTCCATGACATGCCAGGAAATGGCCTCGCCCTCGCGGTCGGGGTCGGTGGCGAGGATCAGCCGGTCGTCGGTCTTCAGCGCCGCCGCGATGTCAGAGAGGCGCTTGGCCGACTTGCCATCCACCTCCCAGTCCATCTCGAAATCGGCTTCAGGACGCACGGAACCATCCTTGGCGGGCAGGTCACGGACATGGCCGTAGGAAGCCAGGACCTTGAAATCCTTTCCCAAATACTTATTGATGGTCTTGGCCTTGGCCGGAGATTCAACGACGACGACGGTCATGCAGGTTCCCGATCAGGTTTCACGGCGTCATATAGGCATCGTCCCACGGGTTCAAGCCGTGGGAACTTTTCTACCCCTCACAGTCTAAATTCAAGGTTAGGTTGCTTTTATTTCACAATAGCACGCGTAGAGTGCAATCCCGGAAAGTGACGCAACTGGAGGACGGCATGAGTAAACGGCGCGGCGCAGCCCCTAAACTTGCCCCGGTGCCCGTGGATTCGGCGCGGCAGGAACTGCCCAGCCTGGAGCAACGCCAGCGTGAGACCGCCGAATATCTCGCCGACATGATCCTTGAGCTGCGCAACCTCGCACGCTCCGTTCAGCTGCACAGCGTCATGGTTCCTCTCGAATTCGCCTATTATGAGGCCTTCGGCGTCGCCCACCGGGTGGAGGTGCCCAAGAGCGAGGCGGAGCGCCTCAAGGAGCTCTCCAAGGCGGCGGAACGTTTCGATCAAGATCCGGCGACTGGCCGCGTTTAAGGAGCGTGTCCCTCTGCCCCCAGGGGCTCGGCATGGGCGATGACGCGGCGGATGCCGGGAAAGCGGTCCTTGAGGGCGGCCTCGACCCGGTCGATCGAGTCATGGACCTGCTCCACCGTTTCGGCGGGCGGGCAGCGGCAGTGATAGTGCAGGAACAGCCCTTCCTCGTTGCGCCGCAGCCGCACCTGATGCACGTCGCTTAGCCGCGGATGCGCGGCGGCAAGCCGGAGCAGGGCGCCTGACACCTCCTCGGCAAGCTGGCGCGGCGCATCCTCGCCCTGCAGCATGCGGTCAGGCTGGGGCTCGATGTGGCTTTCCACCTCCACGTCCGCGCCCAGTTCATGGCGGATCGCATCCTCAAGGCCGGTCGCAGTGTCATGCGCCTCGCCCAGCGGCATGGAGCCGTCGACCTCGAGATCGAAGCTGATGGCCAGGCTTCCGCCGATCTGCTGGGCATTGAGATGGTGGATGGCGAGGTTCCGCCGGCTGGCGATGAGCATGACTTTCTGGAACACCGTCTCGCTGTCGAGCGCCACCGGGTTGGCCGTCACCGTGATGTCGGCGTTGGGGAAGCGTTCCCGCACCGCCGCGGCGATCGCATCCTTGGTCCTGACGATGTCGTCGATCGGCATGGTGCGGGCAACCTCGACCACGATCGAGGCGAACATGGTGGCCCCCGCGGGCCTGAGCCGGACCGACTTTAGCGCCAGCACCCCGTGGACGTCGTTGACCAGCCCTCGCACGACCTCCGTGGCGCCCGCCGGGGCGGCGTCCAGCAGGGTGTTCATGGTGCGCGCGCCCAGTTCCCAAGCGGCATGAGCGATGAAGGCCGAGACGATGAGGGCGGCAATCGAGTCCGCCGCCGGAACCCCGGCCCACACCGCGCCGAGGCCCGCCAGCACCACGATGGAACTCCACATGTCGGAGGAAAAATGCAGGGCATCGGCCTCCAGCGCCTCGCTGGAGGTTTTCTGCGCCACGCGCTTCAGGGCCCGCGCGCGGTTGTGGTCAATGATGATGGAGCCCGCGATGATGGCCACCGCCCACCAGGTGACCTCCACCTCATGCGTCTCCCCGCCGAGAAGCCGCCGGATCGCCTCCCAGCAGATCCAGGCGGTGGTGAGGAAGAGGAGGGCGGTCTCCACCAGCGCCGTAACGCTCTCGATCTTGGCGTGACCGTAGTGGTGCTGGTCATCCGCCGGCTTGTCGCTCACCCTGAGCGCGAGATAGGTCATGATGGTGGCGCCGAAGTCGATGAGGCTGTGGATCGCCTCGGACAGGATGCCCAGCGAGCCGGTGAACAGGGCGGCGATGAACTTGGCGCCCGCCAACACGGCGCTCGCCCCCATGGAGATGAGCGCGACCGATTGCTTTTCGTGGCTGTGCCCGTTGTGGCTGTGCCCATGGTGGCTGTGCATGGCCCTGTCTAACCCCCGCCCGTGACGGTCTCAAGCCATACCTTTCCGGCATGCGGGGCAGCGGGATGGGCAGTTGCGGATCAGCCCCGAAAAATGCTCGTTTGTTAGGCAGAATCATGCCGGCCGACGTCTCGACCACCGATTTTCCGCTGCCGCGCCGTGCGGGAGCCTATACATTCGCATCGCTTTTCGCGGTGGAAAGCTTCGTGCGCTCGCTCAACTCCACCGTCATCTCGCTGCAGGCCTATGATATTCTCGGCGCGGCGCAGAAGGTGAGCGAACTTTCGACCGTGGTGTCGCTCTGCGTGCTCTCGGCAACCCTGCTGCTGCCTTTGCTGCTCGGCCGCATGCGGCGGCGCTGGGCCTATACGCTGGGCATCGCCATGATGATGGCGGCGAGCCTGGCGCTCGCCTCCCACCTGCTGGCGGGCCAGGCGCTGGGCATGCTGCTGAGGAACCTCGGCGCCGCCGTGCTCAACATCACGCTGCAGCTCTACATCATGGAGAACATCAGGCGCACCGATCTCGCCCGCTCGGAGCCCATTCGCCTCAGCCTGTCGACGGCCTCATGGACCATCGGACCCGCCCTCGGCGTCACGCTCTATGTCAGCTACGGGCCGTGGGGGCCGCAGCTTGTCGCCATTGGCGCGGCGGCGGCCTTGCTGATCCTGTTCTGGTGGCTGCGGCTTTCGGACCATGCGGCGGCGCTGCCCCAGGACAACCCCGAAGGCTTCAATCCGCTGGTCAACGTCCGGCGTTTTCTCGCCCAGCCGCGGCTCCGCCTCGCCTGGCTCATTGCCTTCGGGCGCTCCTGCTTCTGGACCACGTTCTTCATCTATGGGCCGCTGCTGCTGGTGGAAGCAGGCCTCGACAAGCGGGTGGGCGGCTACATGATTTCGGGGAGCCAGATCCTGCTCTTCACCGCCTGGTTCGCCGGCCGCTTCGCGCGAAGCTTTGGGGTGCGCGCCGTGCTCGTGGTGGCCTTCACGGTCTGCGCCGCAGCTTCGCTGGCGGCGGGGCTGGCGGGCACCGCTTCGCCCTATGTGGCCATTGCCTGCCTGCTGGCGGGCTCGGTTGCGGCCTCCGCCATTGACGGCGTGGGCGGCATTCCCTTCCTCAGGGCCGTGCGCCACCATGAGCGCCAGAAAATGGCCGCCGTTTACCGCACCTACATCGACTGTTCGGAACTGATCCCGGCCTTCATCTTCGCCATCGCACTGCTGTGGCTGCCGATCGGCGCGGTCTTCGTCATCCTCTCGGGGTGGCTGGCCGTCGTTGGCTATTTCGTCTGGCGCTACCTGCCGAGGTCGCTGTAGCGCATGTCCCGTTCAGGCGGAACGTCTGGACGGGACATGCGCCAGGTCCAAGGCTTGAGCATGACCTTGTCGCAAAAGCGGTTCCACTTTTGCGGATCATGCTCGAGCAGGCTTGCGGCAAGAGCCCCGGCGGAGACTGCGGAATACTGCTGCGTGGGGTGAAGGCATTTTGCTTGACGCGCAGGCCGCCGCCGCGCGAGGAAAAAGGAGAAACGGCAGGGGAGGGGAGATGCCACAGAACATCGTCGTGGGCCACAGGCAACTGATGGCCGAAGCCGAGGCGGAAGTGGAGAGCGTTTCCGCCGCCGAGGCCATTGCGGTGCTGGGCCAGCCCAACATCGCGGTGATCGACATCCGCGACCCGCGCGAGATCGAGCGTGAGGGGCGCATCCCCGGCTCCTTCCATGCGCCGCGCGGCATGCTGGAATTCTGGGTGGACCCCGAAAGCCCCTATCACAAGCCGATCTTCGCGGAAGAGAAGAAGTTCATCATCCATTGCGCGTCCGGCTGGCGCTCGCTGCTTGCCACCCAGGTCTTGCGGCGCATGGGGCTCAAACCCGTGCTGAACCTCAAGGGCGGCTTCTCCGCCTGGAAGGAGGCGGGCGGACCGGTTGAGACAGTCGGGAAGAAGGCAGACAAGCCATGAGCAACATTCACCTCGTCATCGGCAACAAGAACTATTCCTCATGGTCGCTGAGGCCATGGATGGCGCTCTCCATGGCGGGCATCCCGTTCCGCGAAACGGTGATCCCGCTCGACACGCCGGAAACGGCGAAGCTGATCGCTGAACATTCCAGGGCAGGCCGCGTGCCGGTGCTTTATCACGGCCGCCGGGTGGTGTGGGAAAGCCTCGCCATCATGGAATATCTTGCCGAGCTCTTTCCCGAAAAGAACCTCTGGCCCAAGACCATCGCGGCGCGCGCCGTTGCGCGCGCGGTGGCGAACGAAATGCATGCGGGTTTCAGCGCGCTGCGCAATGCCTGCCCGATGAATATCAGGCGGCCTCCGAAGCCCGTGCCGCTCGACGACAAGGCGACGCGCGACATCGCGCGCATCGAACAGCTGTGGCGCGACTGTCGGGCCAGGTTCGGCAAGGGCGGCAAGTTCCTGTTCGGCAAGTTCTCGATCGCGGATGCCATGTACACGCCCGTGGTCTCGCGCTTCGAGACCTTCGCCGTTCCCGTGGCGGAAGACACCCGCGCCTATATGGACACCATCCTCTCGACGCCCGCCTTCAAATCATGGCGCGAGGCGGCGCTGAAGGAAACGTGGATCGTGCCCGCCGACGAGGTGGACTGAAGCTCAGTGCGAAGCGCGCGCCGGAGCGGCGATGGTTGCGCCGTTATGCGTCCAGTGGATGCCGCATTCGGTCTTGGCCGAGCCTGCCCAGCGGCCCGCGCGCGGGTCCGCGGCGTCTCCGCCGGCTTGCGTGCAGGGCTCGCAGCCGATTGAGAAATAGCCGATCCCGGTCAGCGGATGGCCCGGCAGGTCATGGGCCTTCATATAGGCCGCGATGCCGAGGGCGGAGAAGCCGGCGAGCGGCTCCACCTTCAGCCGGCCATCGGCAATCGACAGGAAGTCGAGGGTTGCCCGCGCCGCGCCATGGTAGCGCTTGCGGCCGGAGATGGTGACGTCGAAGCCTTCGAGCGCCCTGGCGAGCGGAACGGTCTTGCGGATGCGGCAGCAGGCGTCGGCATCGGTCTTGTGCAGCGTGCCCCCGGCATCCCCCGCCGCGAGGTCCGCCTCGTCCGGCTTGATGATGCGCACACCCGTCAGGCCGAGGCGGTCGATCAGCCTGGCGCGGTAGGAGAGCGTTTCCCAGAAATGCTTGCCGGTGTCGAGAAAGATGACGGGCGCTGCCGTGTCGACCTGCGAAACCATGTGCAGCAGCACCGCCGACTCCGCGCCGAAGGAGGAAACCACGGCGGCCCTGCCCGCGAAGTCCCGCAGGATGGGGCCGAGCAGCTCACGGCCCTCGAGGCCCGCATAGCTTTCGAAGACCGCCCGGTCCATGACGGCGCTCAACCGGCGTGCGGCTGTTCGAGCCAGGGTTCGGCGTCGGTGTGGCGCTCGGTCCAGATTTCGGCCTCGGACCCGCGGCGGAACAGTCCGCGCTGATAGGCGAGCGACATCTGGCGGGAGGCCTTCCGCCACGTCTCCAACGGGAAGCGCTCGCCGATCTCGAAGGCATCGAAGCCCACCTGCAGCATGAACTGCAGCTGGTCGGGCAGCACGTTGCCGGTGGCGCGCAGTTCCTGCGCGTAGCCCATTTCGCGTAGGCTGCGCGCGATCGAATAGGCCCGCCCGTCATTGAAGGCGGGGAAAGGCAGCACAATGAGCGACAGGCGCGGCAGGACGTCGCCCAGCGCCTCGGGCCTGTCGGTGTTGGAGAGCCTCACGCCCAGCCTGCTCCCGCGCGCCGACAGCCCGGCCCAGTCCCTCAGCAGCCGCGCCAAAGGCACGATCACGTCGCCGGTGCCCGGCAAGTCGCCATCGGCCTCAACGCTGATCCAGCTGTCAGGCGTCAGCACGTTGTTCTTAAGCAGTGGCATAGAGCGCCTCCTTGAAGGGCCTGGGTCCCAGACGGCGGTAGGTGGCGAGGAATTCCTCGCCCGCCTCGCGATGTTTCAAATAGGTGTCGAGAATGGTCTCGATGGCATCCGCCACCTCATGGCCGGCGAAGCCCGGCCCAAGGATCGTGCCGATCGAGGCGTTCTCCGCGGAAGAGCCGCCGAGCGTGATCTGGTAAAATTCCTCGCCCTTCTTGTCGAGGCCCAGAATGCCGATGTGGCCCACATGGTGGTGGCCGCAGGCATTGATGCAGCCCGAGATGTTGATCTTGAGCTTGCCGATCTCGTCCTGCTTCTTCGAATCCGCGAACTTGCGCGAGATCGACTGCGCCACGGGGATCGAGCGCGCCGTGGCCAGCGCGCAATAATCGAGGCCGGGGCAGGCGATGATGTCACCCGCCAGGCCATGGTTCGCCGCCGCGAGACCGGCCTCCGCCAGGGCCTGCCAGACGGTGAAAAGATCATCCTTCCGCACATGCGGCAACACGATGTTCTGGGCGTGGCTGACACGCAGCTCGTCATTGCCGTGGCGCTCGGCCAGGTCCGCCATCACGCGCATCTGACCGGCGGTCGCGTCGCCGGGAATGCCGCCCTCGGGTTTGAGCGAGATGTTGACGATGGCATAGCCATCGACGCGGTGCGGGCCGAGGTTGTTCTTCGCCCAACGCGCAAAATCGGGGCTGTGAAGCTTCGCCTCCTCGAAGGATGCCGACCAGCGCGGCAGCTTCTCGAAGGCGGGGGGAGCGAAATAGGCGGCGATGCGCGCAAGCTCGCGCTCTTCCACGTCCGTCGCCGGGTGCGGGCGGCGGGCATATTCGGCCTCAACCTCCGCCTTGAACCTCTCAGCGCCGATTTCGTGAACCAGGATCTTGATGCGCGCCTTGTACTTGTTGTCGCGCCGGCCATGAAGATTATAGACGCGCATGATGGCTTCGAGATATCCGATCAGCTCATGCTGGGGCAGGAAGTCCCGCACGGTCACGCCCACCATGGGCGTGCGTCCCAGGCCGCCGCCCACGATCACCTCCCAGCCCGCGGCGCCCGCCTCGTTCTTGTGCAGCCGCAGCCCGATGTCATGCACCTTCACGGCGGCGCGGTCATGCGGAGCGCCCGTCACCGCAATCTTGAACTTCCTCGGCAGGAAGGAGAATTCCGGGTGCAGCGAGGACCATTGCCGCAGCAGCTCACCCACCGGACGGGGATCGGCGATTTCATCGGCGGCGGCACCGGCCCAATGATCGGTCGTGACGTTGCGGATGCAGTTTCCGCTCGTCTGGATCGCATGCATCTCGACGTCGGCCAGCGCGTCCAGAATGTCCGGAGCGTCCTCGAGCTTGATCCAGTTGTATTGGATGTTCTGGCGGGTGGTGAAATGGCCGTAGCCCTTGTCCCATTTCCCGGCAATCCAGGCGAGCTGCCGCATCTGCCGGCCGGACAGCGTGCCATAGGGAATGGCGACGCGCAGCATATAGGCATGGAGCTGCAGATAGAGCCCGTTCATCAGGCGGAGCGGGCGGAACTCGTCCTCCGTCAGCGCACCCGACAGGCGGCGCTCCGTCTGGTCCCTGAACTGGTTGGTGCGTTCACGGACGAACTGGTGGTCGAACTCGTCGTAGCGGTACATCTCAATCACTCTCCCTCGGATGCGGCAAAACCCGCACCCTTGCCCTCGGCCTGCTTGCCGAGGTCCAGTCTCACGGTGGGGCCAAGGGCCCGCATGCGCTCGCGGATATGCGCTGCACGCACCCGCCCGTCGAGGCGCTCGGCTTCGACGAGGTAGGACCCCGTCACGATGGTCTTCCTCTCGTCCTCGCGGGCGCGGGCCTCGAGCGCGGCGGCTGCCTGCGGCTCCTGCGCCAGCACGGCCTCATCGATCGTCTCGCTCCACGCGCCCCCGCGGGTGAGGAACACGGCGATGCCGTCGCGCAGGCGGTTGGCGGTCACGAGCTGGCCCTTTTCCGGGGTGGTCATGATGCGGCTCTCAAAATCTCTTCACGAATGTCCTCGCGGACGGGGAATGCGACCACTTCGGCGGGCTTGAGTGCCGAAACCGATGGGATGGTTTCGAAGGCCAGGCCCTCCGCGGCGACCGACACGGTCTCCTCAAGCGACACGTCGTTGACCGACAGCCGCACGACGAGCTTGCCCGCCCTGGCCTCGGCCAGCAGCACGTCAGTGGCGCCGTCATAGAGTTCGCCCCTGACGGCCATGCGGACGGCGTCGCGGCGGGCGAGTTCGAGTATGGCGCGGGGCGCGGCACGGTCATGCACGATGAGGTCCGCTTCCTGCAGCTTGCGCTGCGCCTTGATGGTGAGGAGTTCGGGATCGTCCGAACCGAGGCTCACGAAGCTGACCCGGCCCCGCGGCGCCTGGGCCTCCGCGGCGAAGAGGTTCTCGACACCGGCGAGGTAGCCGCAGGTCGATCCCGCCAGGAAGGCCTCGCGCACGTCGCCGAAGAAGAAGCGGCTCCAGAAGGAACGGCGGCGGTTGCCGGGCGGAATGGCCCCGGCCACGCGCTCGCGCAGCGCTTCGGCGGCCCTCGCGAGCTCGCCCAATGCCTGCGGCAGCATGGCGTCGATGCGCGCCCGCAGGCCCTGGCCGAGGATGGGGGCCGTGCCCTCCGTGCCGATGGCCACCACCACGGGGTCACGGTCGACGATCGAGGGAACGATGAAGGACGAAATATCGGGGTTGTCGACGGCATTCACCGGAATGCCGAGCGCCCGGGCATCCTCCGCCACCCGCGCGTTGAGCGCCGCATCGGCGGAATAGACCAGCGCGGCGCCCTCCAGCAGCCCGGCGTGATAGCCGCGGGCGATCCAGTTGACGCGCGGCTCGGCTTCGAACTCCGCATGCAGGGCCGGGGCGATCACATTGATCACCGCGCCCGTTTTCAGCAGCAGGCGCACCTTGCGCAGCGCCTCCTCGGCGCCGCCCACCACGATGACCGGCCGGTTGTGAAGGTCGATGAAGATCGGAAAATACCGCATGTCATCCGCTCCTGCTGCTGCCCGTTCGCTCTTCCAAACGTTCGGTCTTCCGGACGGGTCTTGAGCCAGGCCGCGAATTCGTTTGAACTTCAGGACGAAAACGCGGTATCAAGAGGCCTGCGGAACACCCATTCATCTGGTTGTTCGTTTTAACGAACACCAGTTTTAAGTTCAGGATGACGAAATGTCAACGCGCCGCGGCAGGAAAAACGCTCCCTCACAGGACTTTGACCCGACGCCCTCGCTGGGCAAAACCATCCAGCGCCTGCGCAAGGCCTACAATATGTCGCTGGGCGACCTGTCGGAACAGTCCGGCGTGGCCAAGTCGATCATCTCCCAGATCGAGCGCAACGAAACAAATCCAACCCTATCGACCGTTTACCGGCTCTCCCGGGCGCTCGACACGACGATCGACGAGGTGCTGCGCACGGAAGGCGCGCAGCTTTTCCTGGAGCACCAGTCGAAGTCTGGCGTGCCCATCCTCGAAAGCCAGGACGGGCTGTGCCGGCTGGCCATCGCCGGCCCCCTGAACCTCGTCGAGCAGGTGCAGTGGTATGATTTCCGCGCAAAGCCCGGCGGGGTTCTCGAATCCGACCCGCATCCGCAGGGCACGGTGGAGCACCTCTATATGCTGGCCGGCGAAGTCGAGGTGACGACGGGCGAGGAGACGCGCCGGGTGAAGCTGGGCGAAACCCTGCGCTTCCGGGGCGACCTGCCGCACAGGATCGTCAATGTGGGTGAGGGCGAGGCTCATGCCAGCATGGTGCTGGTGCTCCGCCAGATGGGCCCGTCCGACAACAGCGGCTGAGGCGGGCGAGGCGCGGTGCGCCAGATCAAAAGCGTGAGCATGCTTAGAGCGGCGGGCGGTCAATTGACTCCATTAAAGCATCGGGCGTTCAACTGAAATCAGAATACCGTTTATGCTCCTCTTATGCCGTCATTCCGGCGAAGGCCGGAATCCCGCTTTGCGTCAGCACGCGTTGAAAGAAAGCTGGATT
>NZ_JADCDA010000002.1 GCF_020252405.1 Aestuariivirga sp. | reverse complement strand
GAGGTTCAGGGTTGAAGTCGCAACTCCATCCTAAACCCACATCGGAGCGGCATGGCCACACCGGTCCGGGCGCGCTTGACTCTTGCGGTCCGCGCGCCCTGCCAGCGGGCCAGACTGTCAGGTGAATACCATCTCAACTCACAATCATCTCAGAACGTCACCGTCACATCGCCCAGATGCTCGAAGCGCACCGCGATGTCGTCGCCCAGCCCCGCCGAGAATAACACCGTGATCACTCCCGTGGTGACGGTCCCGCCTTCCTGCGGCCCCACGCCATGGCCGTTCAGGTGATTGGCGAGCCACGCGATCGCCTGGCTGCCGCTCATCACGTCACCTCTCAGATTTGCTTGAACAGGCCCTCGGGCGCGTATTTCCAAACCCCGCCATTGCCGCTGAAGGAGGGCTCGCACATCGGCACGATCTGGGCCGCCACCTCGTCAGGGTGAGGCAGGCTCATAGGGTCCTCGCCCGGCATGGCGGAGGCGCGCATATGCGTGCGCGTGGCGCCGGGGCTGAAGCAGTTGGCGCGGATTGCGCTGGTGGCGATCTCGGCCGCATAGGTCTTCACCATCGCCTCGAGGGCGGCTTTGGAGATCGCGTAGGGGCCCCAATAGGCCCAGCACTTGTGGGCGAGGCCCGACGTCACGAACACGGCGCGCCCGGCGTCCGACTGGCGCAGCAGCGGGTCCATGGAGCGGATGAGGCGGTAATTGGCGGTGACGTTCACCGCCATCACCTCGTCCCACATTTTGGGCTCCGCATGCGCCACGGGCGTCAGCTTGCCCAGCACGCCGGCATTGCCGATCAGGATGTCGAGCTTCCTCCAGCGCTCGAAGATCGCGGCGCCCAGGCGGTCGATGGCGGCGAAATCCCTGATATCGACGGGGGCCAGCGTGGCAGCGCCGCCGGACTTCTTGATCTCGTCGTCGAGTTCGGTGAGCCCGCCCTCGGTGCGCGCCGTGGCGATGATATGCGCGCCCTCCTTCGCCAGGGCGATTGCCGCCGAACGCCCGAGCCCGCGCGAGGCGCCCGTCACGAGGGCGATGCGTCCTTCAAGCTTGCGCGCCATGTGAAATCAGCCCGCTTCCGCCAGCAGTGACAGCTGCTGCTTTCCGGTTTCCCCCGCGAGGTCGGTGAGGTGCGTGGGATAATCGCCGGTGAAGCAGTGGTCGGTGAACTGCGGGCGCGCGTTGTCGCGGCCGGGGTAGCCCACCGCCCGGTAGACGCCATCGACCGACAGGAAGGCCAGAGAGTCGACGCCGATATACTGGCGCATTTCCTCCAGCGTGCGGGTGGCCGCCAGGAGCGACTTCTGCTCCGGCGTGTCGATGCCATAGAAGTCCGGGTGCTTGATGGGCGGGCTCGAGATGCGCATGTGCACCTCCCTCGCACCCGCCTCATACATCATGCGCACGATCTTCACGGAGGTCGTGCCGCGCACGATCGAGTCATCCACCAGCACCACGCGCTTGCCCTCGACGACGGCGCGGTTGGCGTTGTGCTTCAGCTTCACGCCGAGCGAGCGGATCGTTTGCGTGGGCTCGATGAAGGTGCGGCCCACATAGTGGTTGCGGATGATGCCGAGCTCGAAGGGAATGCCCGTCTCCCGCGCATAGCCGATGGCGGCGGGAACGCCGGAATCGGGGACCGGCACGATCACGTCCGCCGCGATGGCGGATTCCCTGGCGAGTTCGCGGCCCATGGCCTTGCGCACATCATAGATCGACCGCCCGCCCAGAATGGAGTCAGGGCGCGAGAAATAGATGTATTCGAAGATGCAGGGCCGGGCGGGGGTCCTGGGGAACGGCCTGAGGCTTTCGATGCCGCCGTCCGTGATCACCACCACCTCGCCGTTCTCGATTTCGCGGATGTATTTGGCGCCGATGATGTCGAGCGCGCAGGTTTCCGAGCACAGGATATGGGTGCCATTGAGCTCGCCGAGGATGAGCGGGCGGATGCCGTTGGGGTCGCGCGCGCCGATCAGCTTCTTGTTGGTGAGCGCCACCAGCGCATAAGCGCCTTCGAGCGCCCGAAGCGCGTCGATGTAGCGCTCGACCATGCGGCTCTTCTGCGAGCGCGCCACCAGATGCAGGATCACCTCGGTGTCCGACGTCGATTGACAGATGGCGCCCTGCGCGATGAGTTCGCGGCGCAGCGTCAGGCCATTGGTGAGGTTGCCGTTGTGCGCGACGGCGAAGCCGCCGGCGGCGAGTTCGGCGAACAGCGGCTGCACGTTGCGCAGGATGGTTTCGCCCGTCGTCGAATAGCGCACATGACCCAGCGCGGATGAACCCTGCAGGCGGCCGATCACCTTCTCGGAGGAGAAATGGTCGCCGACGAGGCCGAGGCGGCGCTCGGTCTGGAATCGCCCGCCGTCGAAAGACACGATGCCCGCCGCCTCCTGGCCGCGGTGTTGCAGGGCGTGCAGGCCGAGAGCCGTCAGCGCCGCTGCGTCCGGATGGCCATAGATGCCGAACACGCCGCACTCCTCGCGCAGCCGGTCGGCGTTGAGCCCGGAATCGATGTCCATGCTCATTGGCTGTTGTCCTGTCCGCCCGGCGCTTGCGGCGGTTGCCGGGTGTTGCCGGTGGTGTCCTGGCTGGCAGGCGGCATCGGGCTGTTGCCGCCACCCGTGCTTTCCATCAGATTGTCCAGCTGCTGGCTGTCGTTGCTCTTGTAGCCGGGGTCGGTCTGCGCGGCATCGTCGGGGGCCGGGGTCTTGTCGCCGCCGGTGGCAAGGGCCGTGTCGTTGATCGTGTCCACAATATCGGGCGGCATAAAAGCGAGCAGACCCTCGCCGGCCGACTTGATCATCGGCAGCGAATAGGCGTTCCGGACCCAGCTTTCCTGCCTGTCGAAGGGCTGAAGCCAGCCATAAAAGAGATAGGCGATGGCGACGAATATGAAACCCCGCGCCACGCCGAACACAAGGCCCAGCGTGCGGTCGAAGGCGCCGGCCGCCGAATCGACCACCCAGTCCGATATCTTGACGCTGATGACGGAGACGACGATCAGCACGATCAGGAAGGCCGAGGCTCCCACGGCAATCTGGGCGAGGTTCTCCTTCTCGAGATAGGGCACGCTGGCCTGAACCCAGCTCACAAGGCCAGGCTGCTTGATGGCGAAATAGGCAGCCACCGCCGCCGCACCCCAGGCGACCAGCGACAGCACCTCGCGGGTGAAGCCACGCATCAGTGCGAGAAGGCCGGAAACGAGCATGATGGCGATGAGGATGAAATCGAGGAGCGTCAGTGGCATCTCGTGGTCCTGGAGGGGTACGGCGACCCGGTTTCGGCATTCATATAGAAAGAATTTCCGCCTGAGCCTAGCGCATGTTCCGTTCTGGCGGAATCGAAACCTGCTCTGTCTTTTTGTCTGGTCGCATTTTCGACGGTCAACCGGTGTCCACTTGACCTGAAAATGCTTTAGGCGATTCTCTGTTGTCCGCGGTCCTGCGCGGCCGACCAGGCCACGAGGTCCATGATCGTCTCGAGGCCCCTCACCTTCAGATCCTTCATGCCCACTTGCTCCGCGGTGGCGGCGACGATGGCCTCCCTCAAGCCCAGCTTCTGGGCTTCCTTGAGGCGGGCGTCGGTCTGGCCCACCGGACGAATGGCGCCGGACAGCGCAATTTCGCCGAACACCGCCGTGCCGGGCGGGATCACCGTGCCGGTGAGGGAGGAGAGCAGCGCCGCCGCAACCGCGAGGTCGGCCGCGGGTTCGCGCACCTTAAGCCCGCCGGCGACGTTGAGGTAAACGTCGTTCTGCCCGATCTGCACGCCCGCACGCGCCTCCAGCACGGCCAGGATCATGGCCAGCCGGTTCGAATCCCAGCCGACCGCCGTCCGCCGCGGCGTGCCGAGCGGCGAGGGCGAAACCAGCGCCTGCACCTCGATGAGCAAGGGACGCGTCCCCTCCATGCCCGCGAAGACCGCGGTGCCCGGCGCCGGGCGCTCGCCGGAGCCCATGAACAGGCGCGACGGATTGCTGACTTCGGCCAGCCCGCCGTCCGACATTTCGAATACGCCGATCTCGTCGGTGGGCCCAAAGCGGTTCTTCACGGCACGCAGAATGCGGTATTGGTGCCCGCGGTCGCCCTCGAAATAGAGCACGGCATCCACCATGTGCTCCACCACCTTGGGTCCGGCGATCTGCCCGTCCTTGGTCACGTGGCCCACCAGCAGCACGGCGGTGCCCTTCTGCTTGGCAAAGCGGATCAGCGCCTCGGAACCGGCCTTGAGCTGGGAGACCGTGCCGGGTGCCGCCTCGATCGAGGGCGCCCAGAGGGTCTGGATCGAATCGATGACTGCAATGGACGGGGGCTTCTCCTCCGACAGTGTGGCCAAAATGTCGGAGACATTGGTCTCGGTCGCCAGCAGCACCGGGGCATCGTCGAGGCCCAGCCGCTGGGCCCTGAGCCGCACCTGGGCAATCGCCTCTTCGCCGGAAATATAGACCACCCGCTCGCCCTTGCGCGCCAGTGCTGCCAGCGCCTGCAGCAGCAGGGTGGACTTGCCGATTCCGGGGTCGCCGCCGATCAGCACGCCCGAGCCCGGCACGAAGCCGCCGCCCGCCACGCGGTCCAGTTCGGCAATGCCGGTGATGATGCGCGGCGGTGCGGGAGACTCGCCGCGCAGCCCCACAAGCCTTGATGCCCGCCCCCTGGGCAGGCTCGCCCCCTTGGCGCCGGAGAGCGGGGCAGAGGCCTGCTCCTCGACGATGGAGTTCCACGCGCCGCAATTGTCACAGCGGCCGGACCATTTGGAAGAGGCGGAACCGCAAGATTGGCAGACGAATTGGGAGGACTTGGCCATGCCCTGTCATACCGGAACGTTTCTGGAACGGAAAGGGGGCGATTTCCACCTGGCCGACCGACACCGTTGGTTCCGGAGCGGCGGCAGCCGCAGGTATCGAGCGGAGCGGAGGCTCAAACGGGCCTCACGCCTCGAAACTCACCCGCCCATCGCAGATCGTTGTGACCGGCCGCACATTGGCAACCTGGTCCTTTGGCGTCTTCTCCATATCGGAATCGAGCACCACCACGTCGGCGAGATAATTTTCCTTCAGCGTGCCCTTCCTGTCCTCCATGAATTCCATGTAGGCGCCGGCGGCGGTGAAGCTGTGCAGCGTGTCCATCAGAGTCTGCGCCTGCGGCGGGCAGTCGGGGCTTAACGGTGCGGCCGTCATCGCCGCCTGCATGCCAAGGAAGGGGCTTAAGGGAGCAACCGGCCAGTCGGAGGAAAAGGCGATCACGGCGCCTGAGTCGCGCAGCGTCTGCCAGGCATAGGACCACGGCAGCTTGCTTCCCACGCGGGAGAGAATGGGTTCATGCGGCGATCCGGGAACACCCACGCCGGCGATGGGCTGCAGCGAGGCGATGACGCCCAGCTCCTTCAGGCGTGGAATGTCGGCAGGGTCGATCATCTCGATATGCTCGATGCGGTGCCGCGAGGAGCGCTTGCCATTCGTCCTGATTGCATTCTCATAGGCATCGAGCGTGCGCCTGACGCCGCCATCGCCGATGGCATGGGTCGCCACCTGCAGGCCGTGCCGGTCGGCGCGGCGCACGATCTCGTTCATCTCCTCCGCGGTGAACAGCGGCGCTCCCATATTCTCCGGCTGATCCGGGTAGCCTTCCAGCATCAGCGCGGTATAGGTCTCGAGCACGCCGTCGATGAACACCTTCACGCGGTCGCAATGCAGCATCTCGCCACCCGGCCGCGTGCGGCCATATTTGGCGCGCATGTCGGCCGCCTCCTCGACGCGCGCGATTTCGAAGGTGTTCTTCTGGTGGAAGGGAATTTCGACGCGCGCCAGCATCTCACCGCGGTCGAGCAGCGCCTGCAGCAGCTCCAGCTGATACCAGTTGCCGTCCATGTTGTGCATCGAGGTGATGCCGAGGGACGCCGCATGCGCAATGCCCTTTTTGAAGAAGCCGATGTCGAGCTCGCGCTGCGCCGCCGTCGCCGGCGGGTTGGGGTTCTCGCCCGTCGTCATCCCCAGCCATTCGCGCCCGCCCGTCGGGGTCAGCGCCTGCACCGGCATGTAGGCCGCAGGCTCGCGCAGTTCGCCCGTGGCGATGCCATTGTGGTCGAGCACGATCTCGTTGCCGACAGGCAGATCGCGGCCATTCATGATGCCTGCCGCCTCCAGCGCCCTGGTGTTGGCCCACATGGTGTGGTGGTCGAAGCAGCCCATGATGAAGGGAATGTCCGGGACCATGCGGTCGAGCATCTGCCGGGTGATCGGCTCGCCAAAGGCCTCATGCGCAATGCCTGTGGCGAGCAGCACGGGCTCGCCCGGGCGCTGCCTGCGGAAGCGGGCGACGGCGTCGGCCACCGTAGCGAAGCCGGTCATGCCGTTCAGAATCAGTGTTTCGAGTTCGACGGCCCCGCCGAACAGATGCACATGGCCCTCGATGATGCCGGGCATCACAGTCTTTTGGGCCGCATCGATCACGCGCGTGTGCTTTGCCTTCAGTCCCGCCACGTCGTCATGCGAGCCCACGCGGATGATGCGGTTCCCGGCAATGGCCACCGCCTCGGCGCGGGGGCGTGCAGGGTCCATTGTCAGCACATGTGCATTGGTGATCAGAATGTCGGCGGCGGTCATGCGGGGGGTCCTTTGATCTGCGCCGCGAAAATGCCCGCTTGACGAACGGGCGGCAAGCCCCCACTCTCCATTCTATCGTCAACAGCGAAAGGAGGTGATCCGATGTCGAGTGAGTTCACTGTGCCGGCGAGCCGGATCGTTGCCTCCGCGGGCAAGCGGAGCTGACGCTACGGGTTCGAGACCGCCTTCCGGCGCATCTCACGGAAAGGCCGCCAGCACTGGCGGCCTTTTTCGTTAGGGTCCGCAGGCTCCCGGCGCATCTTCCGGTCAGGTGGAATGGCCTGACCGGAACATGCGCCAGATCAAAAGCCTGAGCATGATCTTGTCGCATAAGCGGGTGCCGCTCTTGCGGAACGTGCTCTACGGCTTCAGCACATCCATCTGGATCGGCCCTTCGGCGCGGCCGTGAATGAACTGGTCGACGTAAGCGTTGCCGCTGTTGTCGATGGTCTTGGCGGGTCCCTGCCAGACGATCTCGCCCTTGAAGATCATGGCGATGTCATCGGCGATCTTGCGGGCGGACGCCATGTCATGGGTGATCGACACGGTGGTTGCGCCCAGCCTTTTCACGCAGTCGACGATCAGATTGTTGATGACGTCAGCCATGATCGGGTCGAGGCCCGTGGTCGGTTCGTCGAAGAAGATGATCTCGGGGTCCGCGGCGATGGCGCGGGCGAGGCCCACGCGCTTCTGCATGCCCCCTGAAAGCTCCGCCGGATGGAGATTGCCGACTTCCGGTGTGAGCCCCACCTGACCCAGTTTCTCGATGGCGATGTCGCGGGCCCGTGAGCGCGCCATATGGCGACCCTGGATCAGCCCGAAGGCCACGTTTTCCCAGACGGAGAGGGAGTCGAACAAGGCTGCTCCCTGGAACAGCATGCCGAAGCGCGCCAGATATTCGTCGCGCGCGCTGCCCCGAAGGCCAACGACCTCCTCGCCCGCGATGCGGATCGAGCCCGAATCCGGATGCAGCAGGCCGAGGATGCACTTCAGCATCACCGACTTGCCGGTGCCGGAGCCGCCGATGACCACCAGCGAATGACCCTTGGGCACGGACAGCGTCACGCCGTTCAGCACATGCTTCGCCCCGAAGCTCTTCCTCACGCCTGTCAGTTCGATGTATCCCGCCCCGGCCATCGTCAATCCGCGAAGAGCAGCGTGGTGAGGGCGAAGTTGGCGGCGAGGATCAGGATCGCCGAGGACACCACCGCATTCGTCGTGGCGCGGCCCACGCCTTGTGCCCCACCGCTGGAGTTGAAGCCGTGGTAGCAGCCCATCACCGCGATGATGAAGCCGAAGACGGCGGCCTTGATGAGGCCGGAGGACACGTCGTTGAACTCCAGGAAATCCGCCGTGTTGCGGATATAGGCAAAGCCATTGAGACCGAGCGAGCGCGTGCCGACGATGTAGCCGCCCATGATGCCGATGATGTCGGCGATGCCGACGAGCATGGGCAGCGTCACCACCGCGGCGATGATGCGCGGGCCCACGAGATATTTGAACGGGTTGGTGGCCAGCGTCACCAGCGCGTCGATCTGCTCGGTCACCCGCATGGTGCCGAGTTCCGCGGCGATCGAGGCGCCCACGCGGCCCGCCACCATGAGGCCCGCGAGAACCGGCCCCAGTTCGCGCGTGATGCCGAGCGCCACGATCGACGCCACCAGGCTTTCCGCATTGAAGCGCGAGGAGCCGAGGTAAATCTGCAGCGCCAGCGCGCCGCCGGTGAAAAAGGCGGTGAGGCCGACGACGGGCAGCGAGAAGTAGCCGATGTGCACCATCTGCCCGATGATCTGGCGCGGGAAAATCTTCGGGGTGAGCCCCTGCAGCAGCGCGTCCTTGAGAAACATGGCGACGCGCCCGATCTCGGTGAGCATGGCCAGCGTGGCGCGGCCGATATGGGCGAAAAGGTTCAAGCGCGGGAGTCCGATTCGAGTCCGGTGTAAAGCCTTGCATAGCGGCTGCCCAGCCTCGTCAGCAACTCATAGGCAATGGTGCCCGCCCAGCCGGCGGCCTCGTCGATGCCGATATGGCGGCCCAGGATTTCGGCCCTGGCGCCGCGCTTCACCGAACCCTCGGGCAGGGCGGTGACGTCGATCCCCATCATGTCCATGGAGATCCGCCCGACAACCGGGCAGCGCCGGCCATTGATGAAAACCTGGGCTGGCCCGTTGGGCTGCGTCGAGGACAGCGCCCGGGGCACGCCATCCTTATAGCCCGCGCCGAGGATGGCGATGCGGGCCGGGCGGCCGGCTGTCCACGTGGCGCCGTAGCCAACCGTGCTTGCGGGGGCAACGTCGCGCAGTTGCATGACGGCACCTTCCAGAATGGCAACGGGCAGCATCGGATTCGCAACATTCCGCGTCGGATTTCCGCCGTAGAGCGCAATGCCCGGACGCACCAGGTCATGGGTGAAACTTTCGCCGAGGAATATGCCGCTGGAGTTGGCGAGGCTCGCCGCAACACCCGGCAGCCTGGCTCTCACCGCCGCAAAGGCCTCGCTCTGGCGCCGGTTCAGCGGATGGGAGGGCTCGTCGGCGCAGGCCAGATGACTCATCAGCAGCGTGACGTTCAGCCCCTCCATGGTGACGCGGTCGTCGCGCAGGCCATCGAATTCGGCCGGCGAAAACCCAAGCCGGTTGATGCCGGTATCGACATGGATGGCGCAGGGCAGTTTCCGTCCGTAAACCCTTCCAAACGCTGCCCATTCCCGCGCTTCCTCGATGGAAATCAGGGCCGGACGGAGAGCCAGTTTGGCATAGAATTCGGCTTGCCCGGGAAACAATCCGTCGAGGATATAGATGGTGGCCTCGGGCAGAAGCCCGCGCAGCTCCTCGCCCTCCTTGGGCCGCGCCACGAAGAAGGAGCGGCAGCCGGCCTCCCACAACGCCTTTGCCACGGGTGCGATGCCCAGCCCATAGGCGTTGCCCTTCACCGCGGCGCCGCATTCCGCCTTTCCGGCCAATGCGTTAAGCCGCCGCCAATTGTCCTTCAGCGCCACCAGGTCAATGGTCAGCACCGCGCCGGCGAGGTCCTCTGGGGTGGGGGTCATCTTGCGGGCCAGGTCCTTTCGGCGACTGGCTTAGCGCATGTTCCGACCGGATGGAATCACCTGATCGCAACATGCGCCAGGCGGCGCGCGTTGCTATTCGAAGCGCTCCGGCAGATAGTCGGCGCGCACCAGGTTCTGGAACTTGGTGAGGCTCGCCTCGAACTGCAGTTCGACGGTGCCGGTGGGGCCGTGGCGCTGCTTGCCGATGATGACCTCGGCCACGCCGTTCACGCGGTTCATCTGCTCCTGCCATTCGAAATACTCCTGCGTATTGGGGCGGGGCTCCTTGCGGGCAAGATAATATTCCTCGCGATAGACGAACAGCACCACGTCGGCATCCTGCTCGATCGAGCCTGACTCGCGCAGGTCCGCGAGCTGCGGCCGCTTGTCGTCGCGGTTCTCGACCTGGCGGGAGAGCTGCGAGAGGGCGATGACGGGAACGGATAATTCCTTGGCGAGGGCCTTGAGGCCCACGGTGATTTCGGAGACTTCCTGCACGCGGCCCTCCGAAGCGCGGCGCGAGGAGCCCGACAGCAGCTGCAAATAGTCGATGACCAGCACGCCCAGCCCGCGCTGGCGCTTCAGGCGGCGGGCGCGCGCCGCCACCTGCGCGATGGTGATGCCGCCGGTGGCGTCGATATAGAGCGGCAGCGACTGCATCTCGCGCGTCACCTCGACGATCCTGGCGAACTCGTCCGCGTCGATCTTGCCGCGGCGGATGCGCTCCGACGGGATCATGGCCTGCTCGGAGATGATGCGGGTGGCCAGCTGCTCGGCCGACATTTCGAGCGAGAAGAAGGCGGCCACGCCGCCATCCGTCACCTTCACCGAACCATCGGCATTGTGCTCGGCCTTATAGGCCCTGGCGATGTTGTAGGCGATGTTGGTGGCAAGCGAGGTCTTGCCCATGGCGGGCCGCCCGGCGATGATGATGAGGTCCGAGGCCTGCAGGCCGCCCATCTTCTCGTCGAGGTCCCTGAGGCCCGTGGAAATGCCGGACAGGCCGCCGTCACGCTGATAGGCGCTCGCCGCCATGTCCACCGCGTCGGTGAGGGCCCGCGCGAAGGGCTGGAAGCCCTGGCCGTATTTGCCCGTCTCCGCCAGCGAATAGAGCGTCTGCTCGGCGCGCTCGATCAGTTCGCGCGAGGTGTCCTCGATGCCGGGGTCGAAGGCCTCGTTGACGAGATCGGTGCCGACGCCGATGAGCTTCCGCCGCTGCGCCAGTTCGTAGATGGTGCGGCCATATTCCTCCGCATTGATGATGGTGGTGGCGCTCGCCGCGAGGCGCGCGAGATAGGCCGTGCCGCCGATCTCCTTCAGCGTCGCGTCATTCTCGAAATGGGTCTTGAGCGTGACGGGGCTCGCCAGCTTGCCGATCCTGATCAGCGTCGTGGCCGCCTCGTAGATGCGCGCGTGCAGCGGTTCGAAGAAATGCTCCGGAGCGAGGAACGCCGAGACCTTGTCGGCCGCCTCGTTGTTGACGAGTATGGCGCCCAGCAGCGCCTGTTCCGCCTCGATATTGTGGGGCGGGCTACGATAGCTCCCGTCGTCCGGAGCGGGCTCGATGGCGCGGAGGGCGGGATTCTGAATCATGGGGCGACCGTAGGCAAATGGAGAAGATTTGCGGCGCTTTTGTGCGCCTTATGCCCGCTATCCACAACGACGGAGCGGAACGCAGGAAATGGAAGGGCGAGGCACCCCCCGTGCTCACTCGGCCGGCAGCACCGACTTGAAACGCGGCAGCTTCGAATCGATCTGGCGCAGGCGTTCTTCTTCCGCGAACATATAGCTGCGGGTGAGCGGCAGGGCGTTCTGGTTTTTCACGAACTGGATCTGGAAATTGTTCATGCCCATGTAGCGGAATGCGATTTCGGAGGCCGCGAGATAAAACTCCCACATACGGCAGAAGCGCTCGTCATAGAGTTCTCCCGCGCGCCCGCGGTGGCCGGCGAAGCGCCGGGACCACTCGCGCAATGTCCTGGCATAGTGCAGCCGCAGGATTTCGATGTCGCTGACGTAAAGGCCGGACTTCTCGATATGCGGCAGCACTTCGGAAAGGGCAGGGATGTAGCCGCCGGGGAAGATGTATTTCTTGATCCAGGCCGACGTTGCGTCGGGTCCCGCCGAGCGGTTGATCGAATGCAGCACCGCCACGCCATCATCCGCGAGGAGCGAGTTCATCTTCGTGAAGAACTCCCGGAAGTGGCCAACACCCACATGCTCGAACATGCCCACCGACACGATACGGTCGAACCTGGTGTCAAGGTCGCGGTAATCCTTCAGGTGGAACTTCACGCGGCCGGCGACGCCGCGCTGCCTGGCGCGCTCGTTCGACAGCTTGTGCTGCTCTTCCGACAGGGTGACGCCGGTGACCTCTGCGCCGCAGATTTCGGCGAGGTAGAGGCCAAGGCCGCCCCAGCCGGAGCCGATGTCGAGAACCTTCATGCCGGGCTTGACCGCGAGCTTGGCCGCCAGATGGCGCTTCTTGGCCAGCTGCGCATCGTCCAGCGATCCGTCATCGGTTTCGAAATAGGCGCAGGAATATTGCCGGTCGCGGTCGAGGAAGAGATCGTAGAGCGCGCCGGAGAGATCGTAGTGATGCGCGACGTTGTTCTTCGCCTTGCCGACGGGGTTGTATTGGTCGATGCGCTTCATGGCGATGCGCACGGCGTTCGCGGCCCTGGCGATCTTCGGCATCTTGTGCGCCTGGGCATTGCCGATGAGGATCGCCAGAGCGTCATAGATGGTGGAGTCGCCCGAAACGTCGAGCGTGCCGTCCATGTAGCATTCGCCGAGATAGAGGTCTGCGTCGGCAGCGATCTTGGCGGCGGCGAGCGGCGTCCTGATCGAGATGTTGACCGGTGTACCTGTGCCATCGCCGTAGTCATGCAGCTTGCCGTCGGGCCCGGTCACCCGCAGCGTGCCTTTTTCGACGACCGTTTTCAGTGCCCGATCCAGAAGTGCGTACATGGTCCTGCGCTCCTTACCCCTTCCGCAATGGAAGCGTCGTCCGGCATCTCCCCCAGGGGTCTTTGTTGTTAACAAAACATTAATGTCAGCTTGGAGGCCTGCGCAAGAGGCTGGTTTGGCCAAGGTTAACGCCGGTTAAGGCATCTCTTCGGGAACGCAAGAGTGTCTGGTCCGGAACGTGGCCGGATGTTCCGGTGTCCGCACCTCGCTGCGGCAGTCCAGCCGTCCGGGGAACGGGACTGCCAGCAAGCCCGTGGCACACGGCAAGGGGAACGCAACCGGCATGGCGCCAGCGCGATGCGTGACCTCGGTGCTTCAATCACGGCGTTCCCCCGATTGCGCATCCATAGGTGATTGAGGCTGAACCGAAAGCATTTTCGTGGTCCGCCGCGCACAAGGGGATATGGACAAAACGAAAGGGGCCGCCTCGAAGGGCGGCCCCGGTCGATCCCGATGACGGGGAGCTCAGGCGTTGTCTTCCCGGGCGGCCTCGGCCTGGGCTTCCTCGAACAGGGCCTCGGCGGCGGCGCGGATTTCCGCGCGGTCCGAGGTCGGGCCGGTAAGGTCCTCGCCGCGTGCCTGGGCTGCGGCTTCCTCGGGCGAGCGGGCGACGTTCACCGTCACCTTGACCTCGACTTCCGGATGCGGCGACACGACGACCTCGTGGAGGCCGATGGTCTTGATCGGGTTGGTCAGCATCACGTGGCCACGGTCGACCTTGACGCCCACGGCGGCCGCAGCGTCGACGATGTCACGCGGCGACACGGAGCCATAAAGCTGGCCCGATTCGCCGGCCTGGCGGATCAGCGTGAAGGTCTTGCCGTCCAGCGCCTTGGCTTCCTCGCCGGCGGCGGCGCGGCGTTCGGCGTTGCGGGCCTCAAGGGCCGCGCGCTCGCGCTCGAACTTGGCCCTGTTGGCCTCGGTGGCGCGCAGCGCCTTGCCCTGGCGGAGAAGGAAGTTACGGGCAAAGCCGTCCTTGACCTTCACCACTTCGCCCATGTGGCCGAGCTTGGCGACGCGCTCGAGAAGAATGACGTCCATCTGGGCTACTCCTTACTTGAGCACATAGGGCAGCAGGCCCAGGAAGCGCGAGCGCTTGATGGCCCGGGCCAGCTCACGCTGCTTCTTGGCGCACACCGCGGTGATGCGGCTCGGCACGATCTTGCCGCGCTCGGAGACATAGCGCTGCAACAGGCGCACGTCCTTGTAGTCGATCCTGGGCGCGTTCTCGCCGGTGAAGGGGCAGCTCTTCTTGCGGCGGAAGAAAGGCCTGCGGGCTTGCGGAGCGGACATCAGTTGCTCTCCTCGTTCGAATCGCTGCGGTCCTCGCGGCGGTCACGGTCCTCGCGGCGGCGCATCTGGGCCGAGGGGCCTTCCTCATGCGCTTCGACCTTGACCGTCATATAGCGGATCACATCTTCCGAGATCGACATCTGTCGCTCCATCTCCTGCACGGCGGCCGGGGGACCCTCGATGTTGAAGAGCGTGTAATGCGCCTTGCGGTTCTTCCTGATGCGATAGGTGAGGGACTTGAGGCCCCAATATTCGGTCTTGGTCACCTTGCCGCCATTGGCGGCGAGAAGCGCCTTGTACTGGTCCGTCAGGGCATCGACCTGAGCGGGCGCAGCGTCCTGACGGGTCAGGAACACGTGCTCGTAGAGAGCCATATGGATTTCGCCTTTCGTTACGTTTCAACAGTGCAAACCATCCGGCGCAGAGCCTCTTTCGAACCCTCGGAAAGGCTCGAAAGACCGGTCAGACGAAAGAGCGGAGACACGGGAAGACGGGGTTCAACCCCTGGCCAGGCGCGTGTTCGCGGCTGGCCCTTCCGTTCAGCCCCCGGCCGGGTGCCTTACAGCGGGGCGGCTTATGGCGGAAATTCACCGCCAATGCAAGATATGGCTTCCGGCCGCCAGGGCACAAGTCCAGGTAAACGTGGTGGTTCATTCAGGATTGCCTTGAGGGTTTCGGTGTTCCAAGCTGCGGCTTTTCGGGCAGTCTTGATGGATCGCTTGCCCTTTCCGGCGCGGAGCATGTTGAAGGCGAGGCGGCGGACGAGGGCCATGTTTGTGGTGCCGTGGCCCCGCCTGAGCCGCGACTGGTCTTCCTTGAAGACGACGTCCATGACCCAATGGAGGCTCTCGATGCCCCAGTGGCTTCGGACGTGGCTTCGGACGGCCGTTGCGGCGCGTTCGGGCGTCAGGGCGGCGGAGGAGATGAAGTATCTGGTTTCGCGCGAGATTTTCCCATGCGTTCGACCTCTGTGGTGGAGCGGACGAGGCTTTTGAGGCCGGGGAAGCGGTGTTCCCCCGGGTGGCGGCGGTCGCCGGTCAGCCATCCGGCCTCGAGGCTGACAGTGGTGGTGCGGGTTTCGATGCGGCCATGGTCGGATTGGTCGCGACCGCGTCGATGGTTATGGGTGCGCCCCTGAGGGTCAGGCGTTCGAGGATCGCCAGCATGGCGGCGCATTCGTTGTCCTTGGCCTCGACCGCCTCTTGCGCCAGCACGAGGCGCCGGGTCGAGGCCCAGGCCGAGACCAGATGGACTGGCCTGATCTGCGCACCCGTCTCGCCGCTGCGCCGCAGGCTCTTGCCATCCAGCGCGATCAGGTCGGCGGCGTCGGGCCGCAGGCATCGCGCCCAGGCCGCGAAACAGGCCTCGAACAGCGCCGGATCGATCCGGTTCAGTACCACCCGAAGCCAGTCCTCCGTCGGCGTTCCAAAGTAGAAATCTCCGTATTCCTTGAGGAAATCCCGGTGGAAGACACCCCCGGTCCGCAATCTCGCCATAGTCGTCGCAGCCCGCGATCATGGCGCAGGTGACCAAAAACAGCACCTCCCGCAACGGATACCGGACCTTGCAGCCCTCCCGCGGATCCCCAACCGCCCCAAAATGCTCCAGCATCAGCGCAAGACGATCCCTGACAAAAACCTGCTCCATGACGGCTCACCTCCCGCCACCACAGGAATCAGATCAAGCCACGACCAGCCACCCCAGACCGAAATCCGTTAACCTCACAACGACGTTTTGTATCGCGACGAGAAACAATTGATCCCGAGGCAGAACTCCGCTACCACGCCGCAATCGGTCTGGGAAATACAAGATGATGCTTCTTCTGCACGGACGCGACCCGATTCCTGCCGTGCTGGCCGTGATGTATGTGATCGGCTGCCTTGCCGCCGTATTTGTATGGTTGAGCGGCCCTGGCGGTTGGCAGGGCGCGCTGCTTGCCGTTTTCGCGCTTGACTGGGCGGCCGGCACCGTCGCCAATGCGGCGCGGTCGACACGCGCATATTACGCAGAGTTGCCGGACTGGGTATCTGTCCTTTTCGTTGCCATTCACGTTTTCGAGGTTCCGATCCTTTGGTGGCTGGCCGACGGAACAGGTCTCTTCGGCTGGATGCTCCTGCTGCTGACGATCAAGATGGCTTTATTCATCTGCGGCCAAATAGAGATGCGAACCCGCAAGGAATAAATGTGGGCCTTGATGCTGAAGCTGGCACAGGCAAACGCGTTCTGGTCGCCTGAGACCGGAACAGGCTGCCCCCAGACGGGACCATAGCCCGAGTTTCCGGGGCCGTGTTCGTGTTGCTGCGCTGTGAACAGGTCAGGCGGGCCACCGATCCTTATCGGGCTGGCTTCTTTGCTGCGGTCCGCTGCCGTTCGCGGCAGGTGTCAGAGCCTCGCCAAGACCTGCCGGATGCCTGCGGTGTCGGCACTGTGCGCGGGATGAAGGCGCAGCCCAGCACCCCGGCCCGGACTGCCCGGCGGATGGCTGCGGCCTTGTGGCTGCCGGGAGTGTCTGGAATGCCGATGTCGCCGTGGCCCAGGGTGGGACAGGACCCTGCCCGACAAAGCCGCACAGCGCTGCGCCGCTGATCGGCCTGTCGGTCAGCCAGGTGGCCGCGCACCTGTGCTACCCCGGCGCGTCGTTGCACCTCGCGCAGGTGTGGGGGTGTTTGTGGCTGCCGACATCGGGCAGGATCTTCCAGCCGCGTCGGCATTTCTGCCCTTCGGCCAGTTCAAACACCACGCCTACGCCGGGCACTTCGGGCAGGCGGAACGCCTCGGCCGGGGCGGGATCGGCGGCGAGTGTCAGGGCAGAGGTGATGCAGATGTCGGCAAAATCGACCGACCGCAGGGCGGCCAGCGTGCCCGCATCCTCGACATGCACCACAGGGGCGGCTTCCAACGGGGCGCCGATGACCTTGGCGGTGCGCTGCACCTCCAGTGGCACAGGCAGTTCTGCGGCGGGGCGAACCCTCGTCCGCGCCATGAGAAGCGGCCCCGGCCAAACGGCCGGAGCCCAGAGTCCCGATCTTGTTGGGTTTACTGCAGGACGGGCGCCGGGAAGGTCACCTTCAGAGCCTTGTTGGCGTCGCCCTCGATGCCGAAGTCCGAATCGTTGAACACGATCATCTCGGTCGGGCTCATCACCGCCACGCCCTCGATTTTCTTGGGCATGCCCTCGACGTCGTCCGAGTTGAGCACGAGCATTTTCGCCACCGGCTTGATGCCCTTGGCCTCGAGGTCCGCCGCGCTCATCTGCTCGAGCGAGGGCGCCGTCTTCGCATCATCGAATGACGCGTCCAGCGGCGTCGCCGTGGCGAGGTCGATCACATAGAACTTGGTGGTCTTGCTGATGCGCTCGTCCACCAGCAGCTTGTCGTTGCCGATCGCCACCATTTCGCTCATGCGGACGGCGTTTTGCTTCTGCGGCTCCTTCTTGTTGTCGGCAACGAAGGAAGCGGCGTCATCCATCACATAGATATATTCGCCCAGCACCTTGCCGGTGGCGCGGTCGATCTTCCACAGGCGTGTGTTGGCGCTCTTCTTGTAAGCATCGCTGTCCGGGTTGGCGAGCGGGCTCTGCATCAGCGCATAGATGGTGCTGCCGTCGGGCGAGAGCGCAAGGTTCTCGAGGCCGCGGTTGATGTAGCGCTTGGCCATGATGGCGGGGAGCGTGCCCACCACCTCGACGCCGTCATTGGCCAGCGCCGTTTCGAGGCCAGCCGGAACATGGCGCTTCACCAGCGTGCCGTCCGCCGCCACCTCGACAATCGAGGGCGCATATTCGTCGGCGATCAGGAAGCCGCCGCCCGGCAGGCGCACCAGCGCCTCGCTGTCCAGCCCGTTGACGCCGGTGAGCGGCTTGCCGTTCATGTCAAAGGCGGCTTCCATCTTGATGCCATCGGCGGCGAAGGGCAGGCCGCCCACCGGCTTTCCGGTCTTGTCCTTGAGCGAAATGGTCTCGGTCACCTTGGCCGTACCGTCCGCACCGGTCTCGACCTTCTGGATGGTGATGTTGAAGTCCGGCATGGGGAAATTCTTGGCCTTGTCGTCGCCGGCGCACAGCGTGTCGATGCCGAGGCCCGTCAGTTCCTCGATGCCCTCGCAGTCGAGATTGGGGCCGCGGTCAGTGAGCGTCCAGACCACGCCCGCCGGATCATTGGGGTCGCGGAAGGCGGCGGAGCCAATGCCGCGCACCAGCGTCAGCGTCTTGCCGCCGGGATAGGTCACCTGGCCGAGCGGCAAGTCATCAAGCTTGAGTTCTGAAACAGTGACGCCGGAAGCAAAGGCCGCGGTGGCCGAAAGGGCGAAGACAGTGCTGAGTAGGAAGGCGCGCATCGGAATCTCCTTGGCAAAAAGGTTAAGCCGAGACGCGTAGGTCCGCCACAAAACAGTTGTGTGACGTTTCCCGCTCAGCCGAGATACCGCCGCTTCAGGTGCTCTTCGAAATACCCGGCATTCAGCGGCTCGCCCGTTGCCTGGCGCATGATCTCCGGTGTGGACAGCATCGAGGCCTTGGACCAGATGTTTTCCTTGCGCCACGCATTGATGCCCGAGAAGTCGCCCTTCGCGATCCGGGCTGCCGCATCCGGCACGGCGCGCTCCATCGCGGCCCATTGCTGGGCTGCCATCATTGCGCCCAGCGTATAGCTCGGGAAATAGCCGAAGGCGCCTGACGGCCAGTGCACGTCCTGCATCGGGCCGTCCCTGAAATTGCCGGCGGTGGACAGCCCCAGATATTCGCGCATCTTCGCGTCCCAGGCCTCGGGAACGTCCTTCGCCGCGAGTTTGCCCGTCACCAGATCCTGCTCGATTTCGAAGCGCAGGATCACATGCAGCGGATAGGTCGCCTCATCGGCATCGACGCGGATGAAGCCGCGCTCCACGCGGTGAACATGGGCCAGAAGATCATCGATCGTGATGTCCCCCAGCCCGAGGATCCCGCGCGCCTTCGGCAGCGCGAATTCCCAGAACTCCCGGCGCCGCGACAGCTGCATTTCCTGGAACAGGCTCTGGCTCTCATGCATCGCCATGCCGCGCGCCTTCATCGAGGGCCAGTGCGACAGGTCATGCGGCAGGTTCTGCTCATAAAGCCCATGGCCGGTCTCGTGCAGGATGCCCATGAGGGACGAGAGAAACTCATCCGTCTGGTAGCGCGTCGTCATGCGCACGTCAGACGGCACGCCGCCGCAGAAAGGGTGATGCGAGATGTCGAGCCGGCCGTGGTGGAAATCGAAGCCCACCGCCTTCATCAGTTCCAGCCCCAGCGCCTTCTGCGTCTCGATGGGGAAGGGGCCGGCGAAGGGCGTCAACGGATGCTTCGCCCGCCGCCGAGCCTGCGCCTCAAGCGCTTGCGGAATGAAGTCCTTGAGGAACCCTTTGAGGTCCGCAAAGACCCGCGCAATCTCGGCCGAGCGGCTGCCGGGGTCATATTGCTCCACCAGCGCATCATAGGGCGGGAGCCCCAGCACCTCCGCGCGCCGCGCCGCCTCTTCCCGCGCCAGAGCCACGATGTTCTCGAAGGAAGGGAGGAAGTCGTTCCAGTCGTTCCTGGCGCGCAAGCTTCGCCACAGCTGCTCGCAGCGGAGCGCCGCATTCACCTGGCGGGCCACGAAATCGGAGGAAAGGCAGGTGCGGTTGATGTAGCCGCGCCTGAACTCCGCCACCGCCGCCTTCTGTGCGGTGTCAAGCTCCTCGTTCTCCGCCCTGGCGATCCACCCGGCGACATGCGGGGCCGTGGCCATTTCATGCGCCATGGAGGCGAGCACGCCCATTGCCTCGGCGCGGTTCTCAGCCCCGCCCTCGGGCATGTTGACCGCCTCGTCCACGCCCAGCATCGCCTCGGCATGGCCGATTGCCTCAAGGCGGCGGCAAAGATGGTCGAGTTCGGCGAAGGACATCAGCGCCTGGCTTTCTCCATGTAACCGACGAAACGCCTGAACAGATAGTGCGAGTCCTGCGGCCCGGGCGAGGCCTCCGGATGATGCTGCACGGAGAACACCGGCCTGTCCCTCAGCGCGATCCCCGCATTGGAGCCGTCGAACAGCGAGACATGCGTTTCGACCACGTCGGCGGGCAGCGAGTCACGGTCCACCGCGAAGCCGTGGTTCATCGAGACGATCTCCACCTTGTTGGTGGTGAAGTCCTTCACCGGATGGTTGGCGCCATGGTGCCCCTGGTGCATCTTCACGGTCCTGGCGCCCAGCGCGATGCCCAGCATCTGATGGCCGAGGCAGATGCCGAAAACGGGCTTGCCGGAACTCACCAGCTTCCTGATCTCCGGCACCGCATATTCGCCCGTCGCCGCCGGGTCGCCCGGCCCGTTGGAGAGGAACACGCCATCCGGCTTCATGGCGAGAATATCCCCGGCCTTGGTGGTGGCGGGCACCACTGTCACGTCACAGCCCGCCGAGGCGAGGCAGCGCAGGATGTTGCGCTTCAGGCCGTAGTCGACGGCGACGACCTTCCACGGCGCGGACGTCACTGTCCGGTAGCCGTCCCTCCAGTCCCACAGCATCTCGTCCCAGTGCATGCTCTGGGTGAGGGACACCTCCTTCGCGAGGTCGAGGCCGACGAGGCCCGGCCAGCCGGCCGCCATCTGCCTCAGCTTCTTCAGGTCGAACTTGCCCCTGGCGTTGTGCGCGATCACGCCATTGGGCATGCCCTTCTCGCGGATGCGGGCGGTCAGCGCGCGCGTATCGATGCCGGAAAGCCCGATGATGCCGCGCGTCTTCAGCCATGTGTCGAAATGCCTGGCGGAGCGATAGTTGGCGGGCTCGGTGATCTCCGCCTTGATCACGCAGCCGACGACACCGGCGGAGGCAGCGAGGTTCGCCGTCTCGATATCCTCGTCATTGGCGCCGACGTTGCCCACATGCGGGAAGGTGAAGGTCACGATCTGCCCGGCATAGGAGGGGTCGGTCAGCACCTCCTGGTAGCCTGTCATCGCCGTGTTGAAGCAGACTTCGCCCACCGCCTCGCCCTCGGCGCCGACGCCGAAGCCCTCGATCACCGTACCGTCCGCCAGCACCAGCAGCGCCGTCACGCGGGGCTGGTCCCAGTCGCCGAACTTGGGGCGTGCGGGTTTCCTGGCCTTGGGAGGCTTCTTGGGGCTCGGCATGGGTAACTCCCGGGGACTTGCGGCTGGTTAGGGGACGGGGGCCGGGCCGTCAAGGTTGCGGTGCAGCCTTATCCGCTCTACACGTGGCCCGAACCCTGATTTTCGGGAGGAACAGGCAAAATGGCCCTGCGCGACGACATTACGGCGGCAGTCAAGGATGCGATGAAGTCGGGCGACAGGAAGCGCCTCGGCACGCTGCGCCTGATGCAGGCCGCCATCAAGGACAAGGACATCAACAGCCGCACCGAGGGCCATGATTCGGCGCTGACCTCCGATGCGGGCCTCGCCGAGCTCTTCGCCAGGATGGTGAAGCAGCGCGAGGACTCGGTCGCGGCTTACGAGCAGGGCGGCCGCCCGGAACTCGCCCAGAACGAACGCGACGAGATCGCGGTCATCCAGTCCTTCATGCCCAAACAGATGTCCGGCGAGGAAGCCAGGGCCGCCGTCGCCGCCGTCATCGCCGCGCTCGGCGCCACCTCGGTCAAGGACATGGGCAAGGTCATGGCGGAGCTCAAGGCCAGGTTCGCAGGTCAGTTGGACATGGGCAAGGCCGGCGCCATCGTGAAGGCGCTGCTGGGTTAGCGCATGATCTTGCCGATCGGGTGGTTCCGCCTGATCGTAACATGCGCTGGGGGCCAGCCTATCGCAAGCCCGCTGCATCCGCTGGCGGTGAAACCCTGCGGACCCAATCCTGCAAGACCAAGTGTGTGGTTACTTTGCTCACCTCCGGGTGGCGAATGAGGCGTTCCCGCAGGTATTCGATCCGCTCGCTGTCCGTGGCGCGAACGAGCACCAGGAAATCCGTATCCCCCGTCAGGGACCACGCCTGCAGGAGTTCCGGCCAGCCGCGGATGGACTGGTAGACAATCCGGCAGATCGGACGCTTCAGTTGCACGGCAAAGAACGCCGTCGACGGACGTCCATCCCCAGCGGACGGACTTTCGAGCTCAATTGTGTAGCGTTTGATCACGCCGCGGTCCCGCATGCGGTCAATGCGGGTTTTTACCGTGGTGCGTGAGATACCGAGACTCAACGCAATCTCAGTGGTTGTTCGTTTGGCGTCTTCCTCCAGCAAGGCCAGAATGGCCCGGTCATTGGCGTTCAGCCTGAAGGGACGCACCGGTGCTGGTTCATCCTGCATGACAATGGCTCAAGCGCATCTCGTTATTGGTCAAAATGATCAAAACTGATCAAATTCTCACCTTCTCTATGATGCTACAGAATTCCTAGCTCGTGAAGCCTTTATTCCCGCAGATGAGGAGCTTTCCGATGCTAGTTTTGCAAAATCAGCTTGAAATGGCTGACGCGATGATGCCAAATGTGCCGTGGCGGAAGGACGTGGCATTATCTATCGTCGATCATATCGGCATAACAGGCCAGTTTCCCTGCCTGTTTGCTCAGCATGCGAGCCGCACCAAACGGCTTGTCTTTTCCTTTGTCGATGATCTCAGCAAGGCGTCCTTTATGAAGTCTGCATCTGATCTTGCTGAATATCTGAAGCGCGCAGCAAGCTGGGATGGTTCTGCGGCCACCGCGGAGCCTCTTGTCATGGTGTTCCACCCCGAACGCGTCGCTGCGCCGGGCGTTGCCGGCTATCACCAGGTCGCGTGGAGCGTCCTTCAATTCTGGCATGATGTCGATCCGGTGCCCTGGCCCGGCACTGTCGCGAACGATCCTCACATGCCTTACTGGACCATGTGTTTCTTGGGGGTGCAGATTTTCGTCAACATCAGCAATCCCGCCCATCGCCTGCGCCGCAGCAGGAATCTGGGACCGGCGCTTACACTCGTGATCAATCCGCGCGAGCGTTTTGACAGGGTGGCGGGCGATACGCCATCGGGCCGGAAAATACGCCAGCGAATCCGCGACCGGATCGAAGCCTATGATGGATTGGCGCACAGCCCAACGCTCGGGAGTTATGAGGCTGGCGAGATCGAATGGTGGCAATACGGCCTAATGGAGTCCAATGAACCACGAACTGACCGGTGCCCCTTCAAGGCGCGGACAGGTGCTGCGCCTGACGACGCGGAGCAGCCAGAGGCCATCTCGGCGGCGTCAACCCAGCAGGCTTCGCGCAATGGGTGATGAACTCGGGCGCACGCTCACTGCGACCCGAGGGGCCGCCATCCTCCTCAACATTGTCGTGGGCGCTGGGCTCCTGACTCTTCCCGGTCTGGTCCAGAAGGTTGCGGGGTCTCAAGCGCCCCTGGCCTGGGCCGTTTGCGCCATCGCGGCCACGCCGCTCGTTCTCGTATTCGTTCTCCTCGGCCGACGGTATCCCGACGCGGGAGGCATCGCCGCTTATGCCGGGAAGGCTTTCGGGCCAGCGGCACAACGTGTCGCGGCCTTCCTGCTGCTGGGCGCGGTGGCGTTCGGGCTGCCGTCGATCGCTCTCGTCGGCGGCCACTACCTGGCACAGGTCTTGCCCGGGTCTGCGTCACTTTATGCTCTCGCATTGGTGACGCTCTCTCTTGTGCCCCACCTCCTTCCGGGTGACGGGGCGGCACGCGTGATGACAGCTTTGGCCTCCGCGACCGTTCTGGTCGTCGCCGCGATGATCGCCATAGGAGTCGTAACGGCGCCACCCGCCAGGATCACGTCTGTTGGCCTCGCCTATCCAATCGCGGGCGCGTTTGCCCCGTTCATGATGATCTTTTTCGCCTTTACCGGTTGGGAAATCGGCGCAGGGATCGCGGAGGAGTTCCGCAACCCCGCGACCGACTTTCCGAAGGCGATGGTTGGCTCATTTCTGCTGGTGTGCGCTCTCTATGGGGGCGCGGCGTTTACCGCCAGCCGATTTGACCTCGAAGGGGTCTATGAAGCGCCCTTCATACGCTTTGTAGGGCCCGTGCTTGGGCCAATCGGGCCGAGCGCTGTGGGCCTTACGGCGTGTCTGATCGTCTTCGCCAATCTCACAGGCGCGGTCTGGGGCGTATCCCGGCTCGTCTTCAGCCTTGCCCGGTCAGGGCAATTTCCGGGTTGGTTCGCAGGCACCTGGAATGGCAGGCCTGTTCGCGCCGCCTTGGCGACGGTCGCGACCTTGCTTTGTGTGCTCATCGCTGACCAAATATGGCATTTCGGCCTTGATCGCATGTTGGCGCTGGCCGGGCAGAATTTCTTCATTCTCTATGGCATTGCCGGGGCGTCCCTGTTCCGTCTGATGCCCGGCACGGGACCCCGCTTGCTTGCAGCGGCTGTTGTCGGGCTCGTCGTCGTCTTGTGTTCCTGGCAGGGTTCAAACCTCGTCTATCCGGCATTGCTCGGCCTCGCCGCGATTCTGGCTCCCCGGTGGCCTGCGAAATCGACCGTGCATGCATCCTCACCGCCCTGACGGACCGTTCCATGCCTAAAGCATTTTCAGGTCAAGTGGACACCGGTTGACCGTCTAAAATGCGACCAAGCAGAGAGATAAAGATAGAACAGGTTTCGAGTCCTCTGAACCCGAAACCTGCTCTAATAATTTCCAACTTTGTCTTCTCCACGCCTGTCGAACCGGAAGAAAAAGCGGGGTTCGACCCCGTATATGCGCGTGAGCGTCCATAGTTCGGGAATGGAGAGGCGCCGTGTTCCGCTCTCAATGCGAGCGAGGTCAAAGGCCGGCAGTCCCATCAGCGTCGCCAGACGAAGCACCGAATGGCGCCGGGAGGTTCGCAGGGTCCGCAACCGGCGGCCCACGTGCCTGTCAATGGCGCGGGTTAGATCCTCCTCCCATTTTCCATTTTGCATCATGTAAGCTCCCACCGGTCGCAAACCGCTGCTTGCACATTCGCCAGGCTTTGCGTTGGGTCAACAGGAGCCTTGGAAAACTGGTCAAAACGAAGCCTGTGTCGCGTCCCTCGCCCCATCCGGCGCATCAAGTCCCGTCAGAACTGAGGTCAAGCGGCGTGGAGCAGCTGGTCATCTTGTCCTCTCCGGGATCGTCCCCGGCGATGCTGACTTTGCGGACTCTCTCCTTCCAACACGCATGATGGTCAGGCTCGCGCCGACCATCCCATGTGGTGGCCGTCAAATGGTGGCCGTCAAAGGGTGCCGGTCAAGTTCGCGCATGTGGGAGGCGGAAGAGCGCGCCCGGTCGCCTTCCAGCTGTCACCCCGGCGAAAGCCGGCGCATGATCCAAAGGAATGAAACCTACTTCAGCGCTAACGGCATGCTCTCAGGTGGTCTCCGCCCCGAGCAGCCGGGCATTCAGCCGGCCGCCGGAGAACAGCATGTCGTCAATGGCATGCGCCATGTCGGCTGAGGAAACCGTCCCTCCGTCACGCCCCAATGTCAGCTGGGCGATGCGCCGCATCATCTCCTTGATGAAGGCGGCGCTCATGCCATGGGTCCGTGCCGCCGCCTCCGCCACCACCGGGTCACCCAGTGCCAGATTGCCACCATAAAGCAAGATGAGCCGTTTGCGGCACGCCTCGTCCGGCAGCGGGATCTCGATCGCCTGGTCCACGCGGCCCGGCCGCCCGGCCAGGGCCTCCTCCAGCTGCTCCGGCCGGTTGGTGGTGAGCACGAAGATGATGTCGGCGTCGCCCTTCAGCCCGTCCATCTCGTTCAGCAGCTCGTTAAGCATCGACTCCTCGCAGGGGCCGTTCATGTTTTCGCGCTGGCGGGCGATCAGGTCCACGTCCTCGATCACCACCATGGCAGGCTGCAGCAGCCTCGCCAGCAGCACATACTGGTCGAGCTTTGCAACTTGCTGCGCGGTGATCAGCAGCGTCGTGTGGCCGGGCAGATTGTGAGCGAGATAGCGGATGGTGTGCGTCTTGCCCGTGCCCGGCGGGCCATAGAGCAGGATACCCTTGCGCGTCGGCTGCCCAAGCGCCCGCAGCTTCTCGCGGTTTTCCACGAAGTCGAGGAGGTTGCGGTCCAGCAGCGCGAGCGTGTCCTGCGGCAGGATCACGTCCTCGCGCGACACCGGCGGCAGGCGATGCACCATCATGCCGCCGGACTGGCCGCGATACCGGCCCTTCGCCTCAAAGGACAGGACTTTGCCCCGATAGCTGCGTGCCGCCTCCACCTCATCCTCAAGAAATTTGAAGCAGCGTGCTGTCAGCGCCCGGCCCTGTTCGCCGATGGGGGCGGCGATTTCGATGCGGACCTGCAATTCCCTGTCGAACTCGCGGTGTTCCGACAGCACCACGACATAGGGCATGTCGTTATCGTGCAGCAGCCAGAAGCCATTCCTCAGGCACTTCACGGGCTCACCGCTGCCGATGTCGAGGTCCTCGTATTCCGCCTGCGCGATCATTGAGGGCGAGCGGCTCTGCGACATGAGCTTGGCGAAGGTCAGCGTCTCATAGCGGTATTCTTCAAGCACGCCGTAGATGATGCTGTCCGGCCTGGAAAAGCAGCTGCTCACCGCCGTCTGCACGTCGGCGCGCATGTGGCCGGGAAAGCCCCGCGCCGTGGAGGTGATCAGGTTCTTCGGGATACCCGCAAAGTGCCAGCCCAGCGCCTGGAAGGCATAGCCGAAATCGGGGCGCTCGCCGCCATCGGACCGGAACTGGGCGTAGCCGGCGGCAAGGCAATCCTGGCAGATGGTCGCCTTGCCCCGCGTGTAGCGCCGCTGTCCCTCGGGCGTGAGCCTTTCGCAAAAGGCACAGCGCGGCCCATCATCCTCATCCGCCATGATCCGGATGTTGAGCGGGTGCAATCCCCGTGCCTCGATCGCCGCGGCAAGAAATGCTTCTGCAACATTGGCGGGATACGGGCCCAAGCAGGCCTGCCCCTCCTTGTCCACCTTGCGTGTCACCGCCTCGGCGGTTTCCGGCGTCATCGCGAAAACGGTGCGGAGGAGTCCCACCACAACGTCCCACGGCGTCTCAGGATCGTTGCTCAGGATCAGTGTGCGTGTTTCCGGCGGCTTCGTGGGCGTCAGCACGGCGTCTCTCCATGTGGATGAGGGAACAATCGCAGATTGCACCATCTATCGCAGGGGTAGGTTTCTGTCAAAGGGCGCGTAAGCACGAGGCTGGCTATGCAGACCTTTCGAGGTGACGGAGGCAGGCTGCTTGCCGCAGGGGCTACGCCCGAAGCGCGATCCCATCCCACGCCGGGGCGGCGGCGTGGAGCGGATCGCGGCCAAGGGCGGGGCCGCTCAAAAAAGATTCACAATGTCAATCAGCAGAAAGCGCGTTGTTGGACATTTAGCATACCCTAGGAAGAAAGTCAAGATCAAAAAAGGACTATATTCCAAAAAATCCTTGCGGCGGCCCGCATGGGTGGAGGCGTCACCCCCAAGAAAAATGCGGGGCCGCCAGGCTGCCCCGCACCGGTGCAAGTCATCTGGGCCAGGCCTCACACGATCTTTGTGGTCACCTTGATGTTGCCCTTGGTGGCGTGGGAATAGGGGCACACCACATGGGCCTTGGCGGTGATGTCCTCGGCCTGGGCCTTGTCGAGGCCGGGCAGGTGCACATCGAGCGCCACTTCAAGGCCGAAGCCGCGGCCGTCTTCGCGCGGGCCGACGCCCACATGGGCGGCGACCGAGGCGTCCGGCGCGATCGTCACCTTCTCATTGCCGGCGACGAAGCGGATGGCGCCGAGATAGCAGGCGGAATAGCCGACGGCGAAGAGCTGCTCGGGGTTCGTGCCCTTGTTGTCGCCGCCCATTTCCTTAGGGAGCGACAGCTGCACGTCGAGCTTGCCGTCATCGGTGCGGCCGTGGCCGTCGCGGCCGCCGGTGGAGGTGGCATGGGCAGTATAGGCGATGGGCATTGGCGTCTCCTTCAAAAAGCCGGTTGTCTGATGTCCCGCCTCACTTTGGATGCGATGCGGCGGCGGATCAAGCCTTCTTCACCGCCCCGCCCTGGCCGCCAGATCATGCTCAAGCGCCATGTCCGGGGGCGTTGGCGGGAAAGGCGACGCCCGCGTGCGGCACGCCGCCTGACCGGGGAAGTTGTGCACGCGCCAGCTCCGGCAATCCGGGAGTGGTCGATCCGCCGGCCGCGGCCCATGCCCCGCTGAATGTTGTACATTTCCCGCAACATGTCGCCATCATGACGGGATTTCCCGCTCTGGACAAACTGTCACAATCGGGGCCTAAATCTGCGGCGTCCTAAACTGGGGAACTCACATGAAACTGCTGAAGATCGCCGCCGTGGCGCTCGGCCTCGCCATGCTGGCGGGTCCGGCGCTTGCCGGGCAGAAAAAACTCATCATCGCCACCGAGGGCGCCTATCCTCCCTATAATTTCGTCGCGGCTGACGGCAGCCTTCAGGGCTTCGACGTCGATTTCGCCAGGGCCATGTGCGTGAAGCTCGATGCCCAGTGCGAAATCATCAAGCAGGACTGGGACGGCATGATCCCCGGCCTCATCGCCAAGAAATATGACGTGATCGTCGCTTCCATGGGCATCCTGCCGGAGCGCGAGGAAAAGATCGACTTTTCGATCCCCTATTACCAGAGCCCGACGGGCCTTGTGGCCAACAAGAATTCCGGTATCATAGTTGGCCCCGACGGCTATGTCGACCCGGCTACGCTTGCGGCCAAGAAGATTGGGGTGCAGCGCTCCACCGGTTACGAGAGCTATGCCCGCAAGACCTGGCCGCAGGCCGAGATCGTGGTCTATGACACGTCGGAAAGTGCGGACCTCGACGCGACCGCGGGCCGCGTGGACGCGCGCTTCGATGACTTCATCGTGCTCCAGAACGGCCTGCTCGCAGGAGACTCGAAGGATGATTTCGCCCGTGTCGGCAACACCTGGCCGGAGACGGCCTTCGGCTCCAAGGGCGAAGGCATCGGCGTCCGCAAGGGTGAGACGGAGCTGCTGAACGCCATCAACCAGGCGATCAAGGACATGCGCGCCGACGGCGCCTACAAGCAGATCAACGACAAGTATTTCGATTTCGATATTTACGGCGGCTGATCCTTGGCCCTGCCGGCCTTTCTTGACCTGAAAGGATATGGCCACCTGCTGATCGACGGGGCGCTCATAACCCTGTCGGTCGGCGTGGCGGCCATGATGGTGGCGCTCGCGCTGGGCATTCTCGGCGCGCTGGCCCGGCTGTCAAACAACCGCCTGCTGCGCGCCATCGGTTCAACCTATGCCACGGTCATCCGCGGCATCCCCGAACTGGTGCTCATGCTGCTCGTCTACTATGGCGGCACGCTGCTGCTGCAGTGGCTGCTGTCGCTCGGCGGCGGCGAGGTGCGGGTCGACATCAACGCCTTCATGGCGGGCACGCTGGTCGTCGGCTTCGTTTATGGCGCCTATGCCACCGAAATCTTCCGCGGCGCCTTTCTCGCGGTTCCCGGGGGCCAGAGCGAGGCGGGCCAGGCCTATGGCATGTCAAACGCCCAGGTCTTCCTGCGTATCGAGCTGCCGCAGGCCTGGCGGCTGGCCATTCCGGGCCTCGGCAATCTCTGGCTCACGCTTTTGAAGGCCACCTCCATCACATCGGTGATCGGCCTCACCGAGCTCGCCCGGCAGGCGGACCTGATCAAGGCTCCGACCCACATGCCCTTCACCGTGTTCTTCATCGCGTGCCTGCTCTACCTCGCCATGACGGCGGTGTCCGACGTGCTGCGCATCCGGGCGGAGCGCTGGGCCTCCTCCGGCTTCCGGCGGAGCTGAGGCGGTGGCCTCCTTTGATCTGAGCCTGATCTGGACCAGCCTGCCGGACCTGTTCTCCGGCCTCGCCGTCACGCTGCAGCTTACCGTGCTCACCGTCATCGGCGGCATCATCCTGTCGGTTCCGCTGGGCGTGCTCAGGACCTCGCCCAACAGGTTCATCAGCGGGCCGATCTGGGCCTATACCTATTTCTTCCGCGGCACGCCGATGCTGATCCAGCTGTTTCTGATCTACTACGGCCTCGCCCAGTTCAAGGCGGTGCGGTCCTCGGTTCTGTGGTTCATCCTGCGCGATGGCTATTGGTGCTGCCTCATCGCCTTCACGCTGAACACCGCGGCCTACACGATCGAGATCGTCGCGGGGGCGCTCCGCAACGTGCCGCTGGGCGACATCGAGGCGGCGCGCGCGATGGGCACGAGCCCCTTCACCATCCTGCGCCGCATCAAGTTTCCCATCGCGATGCGCATCCTGTTCCCGGCCTATACCAACGAGGTGGTGTTCATCCTGCAGTCCACCTCGCTCGCCAGCCTCGTCACCGTGATGGACCTCACGGGGGCGGCGCGGGTGGTGATCGCGCGGACCTTTGCCCCCTATGAGATGTTCATCACCATCGGGATCATTTACCTGGCGCTGACCTACCTGACGCTGTGGGGCTTCCGCGGGATCGAGGGGCATTTGTACCGCCACCTCAAGAGCCGGAAGGAATTGGTGTCCGAGGCGCCGGTGCTGCGGTGATTGCGTCCGCTCCTTGGCTCCGCGCGGTGGTGGAGAGGAATGAAGAGCGCGGCTTGAACTCCCCCTTCAAACGGCGCACATGATCAGGCATGCAGGCGCCTCCGTCCTTTCTTGAAGACATCAGGAACCGGGTTTCCATCTCCTCGGTGGTCGGTCGCAAGGTTACCTGGGACCGGAAGAAGTCGAACCCGGGCAAGGGCGACTTCTGGGCCTGCTGCCCATTCCATGGCGAGAAATCGCCCTCCTTCCACGTCGATGACCGGAAAGGGTTTTACCATTGCTTCGGCTGCAAGGCCTCGGGCGACGTGTTCCGCTTCCTCGTCGAAAAGGAGGGCCTGAGCTTCCCCGAGGCCGTCGAAAGGCTGGCGCAGGAGGCGGGGCTCCCCATGCCTGTCGTGTCGGAGGCCGACCAGCAACGGGAGCAGCAGCGGGCGAACCTCTATGATGTGATGGAGATGGCGACCGGGTTCTTCGAGGCCGAACTCCAGGCGGCGCGCGGCTCCCGCGCGCGGGGTTACCTCGCCGACCGGCAGCTCCCTCCCGCCATCCAGAAGGAGTTCCGCCTGGGTTATGCGCCTGACGACCGCTCGGCGCTGCGCAGCCACCTCGCCGACAAGGGCGTTTCGGTGGAGCAGATGGCCGAGGCCGGGCTGGTGATCTCCGGCGACGACATTCCCGTCGCTTATGACCGCTTTCGCGACCGGGTGATGTTCCCCATCCGTGACCCGCGCGGGCGGGTGATCGCGTTTGGCGGCCGGGCGCTGTCGAGGGACGTGCCGGCCAAATATCTGAACTCGCCGGAAACGCCGCTCTTCCACAAGGGCAGTGTCCTCTACAACCTGGACAAGGCCCGCGGACCCGCCCATGAGAAGGGCCAGATCATCGCGGTGGAGGGCTATGTCGATGTTATCGCCATGCACCGCGCCGGATTGCCGCAGGCTGTGGCCCCCCTCGGCACGGCGCTGACCGAGGACCAGCTTCGGATGCTGTGGAAACAGGCAGCCGAGCCCATCCTGTGCTTCGACGGCGACGGGGCAGGGATCAAGGCCGCCTACCGGGCGCTCGACCAGGCCCTCCCGCTGCTCGAACCCGGCCACTCGCTGCGCTTTGCGCTGCTCCTTGAGGGGCAGGACCCGGACGACCTCCTGAAAGCCCAGGGCCCCGGCGCGGTGCGCGAGGTGATCGACGGCGCCCAGCCGCTCGCCGACATGCTGTGGCAGCGGGCACTGGCCCAGAATGACCGGTCGACGCCCGAACGCCGCGCCCAGTTCGAGAAGGATTTGCGGAGTTTTCTCAACAGCATAAACGACGATGTTGTGAAAAAACATTATCTCGCCGAGTTCGGCGAGCGGATGCGTGCGCTCTTTGCCCCCATGGGCGGCAACCGGGGCCCCGGCAACCGCCGCCAGGCTTTTGGAAAGACAGGCGGAAACCGTCCCTTCAAACCCGGCATGCGGCCGTGGGACCTGCAGCAGCCGCCGTCTTTGGCGCTCAGGCGCTCTCAGCTGGTCTCCAATCCCACGTCGCAGGCGGTTCTGCGGGAGGGGCTGATTACGCTGTGTCTGGTGAACCATCCCGATTTGCTGCATGAGTTTCTGGAGGAGTTCTCCACCCTGGAGATGCGCGTGCCGGAGCTTGACTCCCTCCGTACCCAGATCATAGATAGCGCGGCCTTGGGTGCCGGTCTTGACGGCGCGGTCCTGAAGGCCCACTTTATCAATGTGGGGTTCGGTCCTCTTCTGGACCGCCTGGAAGCCCAGGCGAAGCGGCTGAACGAATGGTTCCTTGGGAGCGGGGCTGCGCAGGGTGACGCCCGCACCGGCCTTCGTCAGATGATCGCCAGACACCGGAAAACCATCACCCTCGAGCAGGAGGTGCGTGCAGCCGAGGCTGCATGGACCGCCGATCCGACGGTGGAAAATGAGAACGCGCTGAAGGCCGTGCGCGAGCAATTGTCGTCCCATGCGGGGTCGGAAGCCCAGATCGAGGGCTTTGGCGCCGCCTCTGGCCGTCAGATTGACGCCATCACCTGAGGCGATCCGAAACGGGTTCGGTTGCAATGGCTGGCTTAAGCGGCGCTTAACGCGCGCTTCCTAGCTTTTGACCCCGAATCGCAATGTTGCTATGGCGGGTTCCCTCCGCTTGAATTTCAAGGATTTCTCATGGCCCGAGCCCAAGTGCGCGCACCCGCCCCGGACGATCATGACCAGCAGGCCGAAGGCACTGACGCCGAAGCCCCGGAAACGCAGGGCGACGGTTCGGATTCGCCGATCCTCGATCTGTCGGATGCCGCCGTCAAGCGGATGATCAAGCTCGCCAAGGCGCGCGGCTTCGTGACGCTGGATGAACTCAACGCCGTTCTGCCGTCGGACGAGACCAGCCCGGAACAGATCGAGGACATCATGGCGATGCTCAACGAGATGGGCATCAACGTGGTCGAGTCCGAGGAGGAGTCCGAAAACCTCGCCGCCAAGGTCGAGGCCGAGGCCGAGGGCGAGTCCTCCGAAACGGCGCTCATCAAGGTTGAAGCCGCCAAGACGCCCGCCGACCGCACCGACGACCCCGTCCGCATGTATCTCCGCGAGATGGGGCAGGTGGAGCTTCTCTCGCGCGAGGGCGAAATCGCCATCGCCAAGCGCATCGAGGCCGGCCGCGAAGCGATGATCGCCGGCCTCTGCGAAAGCCCGCTCACCTTCCAGGCCATCATCATCTGGCGCGACGAGCTCAACGAAGCCAAGATTCTCCTTCGCGACATCATCGATCTCGAGGCCACCTATGCCGGCCCCGACGCGAAGAAGCAGGGCCCGGTGCAGACGCCCGCTCCCTACGTTCCGCCCAAGGAAGAAGTGAAGTTGAAGGCCGAAGCCAAGCGCGCCGAGGCCAAGCGCGTGGCCGCCGCCGTGCGCCGCCCGTCGGCCGATGACGAGTTCGGCGATGTGCTGAGCCCTGAGGATTTCGACAAGCCGCCGGTCGAGGAGGAGGATGACGACGAGGGCGATGACCTCGGCGTGTCGCTCTCCGCCATGGAAGCGGAGCTGAAGCCCAAGGTCCTCGAGATTTTCGACAACATCGCCAGGAGCTACAAGTCGCTGCGCAAGCTGCAGGACCAGGAAGTGGCCGAGGGCACGGAGCTCTCGCCCTCCCAGGAGCGCCGCTACAAGAAGCTGCGCGAGGAGATCGTGGCTGAAGTGAAGTCGCTCTCCCTCAACAACGCCCGCATCGAGGCGCTGGTGGAGCAGCTCTACGACATCAACAAGCGTTTGAACGCGCTTGAAGGCCGCCTGATGCGCCTTGCCGAGACCTACAAGGTGCCGCGGCCCGAGTTCCTGAGGGAATATCAGTCGAACGAGCTGGACCCCGACTGGCTGAAGCGTGTGGGCCGCTTGGCCAAGTTCGGCTGGAAGAAGTTCGTGAACGACGAGAAGGATTCGATCAAGGTCATCCGCGACGAGATTTTCGAACTCGCCACGGCCACCGGCCTGCAGATCCCCGAGTTCCGCCGCATCGTCGCCATGGTGCAGAAGGGCGAGCGCGAGGCGAGGATCGCCAAGAAGGAAATGGTGGAGGCCAACCTCCGCCTCGTGATCTCGATCGCCAAGAAATACACGAACCGCGGCCTGCAGTTCCTGGACCTCATCCAGGAAGGCAACATCGGGCTCATGAAGGCGGTGGACAAGTTCGAATACCGCCGCGGCTACAAGTTCTCGACCTATGCCACCTGGTGGATCCGCCAGGCCATCACGCGCTCGATCGCGGACCAGGCGCGCACCATCCGCATTCCCGTGCACATGATCGAGACGATCAACAAGATCGTGCGCACCTCGCGCCAGATGATGCACGAAATCGGCCGCGAGCCCACGCCGGAAGAACTGGCCGACAAGCTCTCGATGCCGCTTGAGAAGGTCCGCAAGGTGATGAAGATCGCCAAGGAGCCGATCTCGCTCGAAACCCCCGTCGGCGACGAGGAGGATTCGCACCTCGGCGACTTCATCGAGGACAAGAACGCGATCCTTCCCATCGACGCCGCCATCCAGGCCAACCTGCGCGAGACGACAACCCGCGTGCTGGCGTCCTTGACACCGCGTGAGGAACGCGTGCTCCGCATGCGCTTCGGCATCGGCATGAACACCGACCACACGCTGGAGGAAGTGGGCCAGCAGTTCTCCGTCACCCGCGAGCGCATCCGCCAGATCGAGGCCAAGGCGCTGAGGAAGCTCAAGCACCCGAGCCGGAGCCGGAAACTGCGGAGCTTCCTCGACAACTGATTGAGGCTTCCGATCGCTGAACACCATTACACCGGGCCTCTTGCCGGGTGTTTTGTTTGAAGTCTCAAATGGGTCTTTAGCTCAACCGGATCGCTAACCTGATTTGCAGAAGTTAATCAGTCTCTGTGTAACTAGCTTGTCTTATGACAATTGCGTTCGAAAGTGCGAAAAGAGATCCGCTGGACGGGAGTTATAACTCCCGTCCAGCGGCGAGGGACGGATCGTGATTTTGCTGGCCGTTTGACGGGCCGAGTTAGAGTAGGATCGCCCTCGT